>JABHWZ010000001.1 GCA_018657525.1 archaeon
CTGTGACTTCTGCGCATCTTCGATGCTTGACCCCATTGCATTCTCATTTCATTCGGGGCGTTGAACAGCGCATAAAGAGTTCACTCGCGCACTCACTCACCCAAATTTGCTTCGCAAACTTTCCTTATCCGCGAACGTTCACAGACTTGACGTCCAAATTTTAATTTTTCTTTCTTTCCCGCCCGATTACTGAGAGATTGCCCTTAGTCCTTCGGACATATAGCTTCAGATAAATCTGAAGAAGAAAAACTTCGCTTAACCCATAGAACGAAACCGCGAGAAATGCTTAACAGCACTTCTTCTAACCAATGTTAAGCAGTGAGCATGGCTCACCCAAATTTTTCTATTTTATTAAAATAATCTTTTCCACCCAAAAAATCACTTTCTTTTCTTTAACCAAAAAAATCCTGCAATTAATCCAATCCCTAGTAAAACTGCTCCAATCCAATTTACAGTAGTTTGGGTTAATCCTATTACATTTCCAGTTATATTTGAACCTATAAAGAATGAACTAAACCCTAAACTAATTATTGCAATTAAACCTGTAATTCTTTTTTCAAGACTCTTATTTTTTGGAAATATCCTTTCTGGATCCTCAAATAGCTTTCCTTGACTCTCAGGTGAAGAATGAAATAAAAAATAACGAACAGGAACTCCGTGTTTGTGGGTTATTTGTTTCTTATAAAATTCCATTTTTTCTTCTCTTTCTTGTTCTGAGGCAGAAGGGTCTAGTTCAATATTGATTGATAAAATTCTTTTAGGATCAGCTTTCTCCAATACATACTCTCTCCTATCACCCCAAGGTTTTCCTTCATCAGGATAAAGTTCAAGACAATAGCTATCTCCTTGAGTAATACCTTTTTCCTTTGATGGTCTACCAAAATGAGTAAATCTCTGATCTTTTCCCCTTTTTATAATTGCATTCCCATCTCCTGCCCTGCCTTTAAATCCATTTTCAAGAATGCTTGAAACTGCACCAAATCCTCCTCCCTTCGTTATCTGGTGCAAAAGAGGAGTTGGAAGAAGAGTGAGTTTTTTTCCAGTTTTTCTTAAAGTTAAATAATCGCCTGTTTCTTTAAGTCCTCCTTTTCTTCCCTTTCTTCCTTCTTTATCATAAAGTACAATTCTTTCATCCGAATCCATTTTTGAAGAAGCGAATTCTTTAATACCCCTAGTTAAAATTTTTGCATCTGCATCAGGATAATAAGACATTAAGTCTTTTCTTAGCTCTCCTTCATCAAGGTTTCTAGCCTCTTCTAATGGAATGGTAGCATAAGTTAATTCTGTACCTCTTTTAGGATTTTTATGTTTTCGGATTTTGAACACCATAGGATTACAATAATTTTTAGATATTTATAGTTTTCCACCCCAGATTATCTCACCTTCTTTTTTCACAAAAAAAGAAGCAAAAAAACGCGGGCAATCTCTCTTATTTTATGCGTTTCCCACCCTGAAAGAAAAACTTAAAACTCGCGAGGTCATTTCATTCCACTCGCGCCACGCCTTGCAGGCTCTCATCACAATATCCTTTGTTCTTCAGGTCTTTGAACAGCGGTTTAACAGAAAATCCTTGCAGAATTTTCCCAAATTAATTTTCAGCTCTCTTCATTTCAGTCAGGAGGAAAATAAACTTCGCTAAACCGCGAACGTTCAAAGTCGCTCCTACTAGTCGCTAAATTTAAATCTGACTCCACCCCCTGAAAATTCTATACGGCGTTAAAATCTCTTCTCTGGCCATCCTCTCAATCATTTAATACACTTTTCAAGTCTTCTAATGAGTTCAATTGTATTCCTATTATTTTCCTCAATTCCATCATCCCGAATGGATAGACTAGATTCTAATAATTTTATAGCTCTTTTAAGTACAGGAGTTGGAACATCTTCTCCTGAGTCTGCTAGTCTACCTAAATAATAAAGTGAACCAGGGTTTATTTCTGCTCTTGAAAGTATTTGATCATAATCTCCAATGCTGGAATATGTGGGGATTAAATTTTCATTATGTGCCCTATGCTCCGGACATAAAAGATCATAAATTTTTGCAAATTCATCAAATCTTTTTTTTGCAAATTTAACTACTCCATCTTTTTTATTTCTAAAAGCAAACCTTGAGACATTAGTTTCGACTCTAGACTTCATATCTACACCATGAAATATTGGAAAAACTTTTTTGCATAATGAATCTTTTGAAGGGAGATAATAATATATTAAAAATGCTGCTTCGTAGTCGCCCTTATCTTCTGCTTTTTGAGCAGATTCTGAATCCAAATTATATCCGTTGTCCAAAAGTCCTGAAAGAGTTTTAAGGTCATTAAATTTTCTTTCATCCACGAATTTATGACACGCTTCTTCTGCAGCCTTATATCTACGAAGATTTTTCTCGCGATTATTTTCTGCCTTCTTTAATCTTTCAGAAGAAATTGCGACGTTTTTCATTAAAGATTCTAAAGATTCTCCACTTGCTTCATAATTTCTTAAAGCTAATTCAACATGCTCAGGGTCACTAGTATGACTTCTACAAACTGCAGTATAGGCAAGACTCTGTCTGCCAGCCTGAGTTTTATAGACATTTAATACTTCACTTACTTCTTCACTTGATAATTGTTTTTTATTTTCCATTTTATTTTAAATTATTATTTACTTTATAGTAATAACAATACAATAACTCTACTTAAACTATCCTCCTCCAAAAAAGGAGAGTGAAACAAAAGAATTAAATAGTCTAAAAATTATTAAATATTATGGATACACAAATACTCGAAGATTTAGGATTTACAAATGCAGAAATAAAAGTATATTTAGCCCTATTAGAGTTAGGTGTAAGTACTGCAGGACCAATAATAGATAAGTCAAAACTTCAAAGCTCAGTTGTTCATTCAACTCTTAATAAATTAATAAATAAAGGTTTTGTATCATTTGTAAAACAAGGACAAAGAAACCATTATCAAGCAGCAAATCCTAAAAATATATCTGAATATATTGATGAAAAAAAGAAAGAGTTTGAGAACCTATTACCAGAGCTTATTCAAAAACAACAATTTGCAAAAGAAAAATCCCAAGTAACAAGTTTTAAAGGAATTAAGGGGATTAGAGAATTATTATATGAATTATTAGAGGCTGGAGGAAAGGAACATCATACTCTAGGTTCTTCAAAAAATTCCTTAATAATGGGTGATGCTTTTTGGTTAAACTATCATAGAAAAAGGGCAAGTAAAGGGATAAAAGCAAAATTACTTTTTAATGAATCATTAAAACAATGGACAGATATTAATAAGTATCCAAAAGCAGAATATAAATTTACTAAAATTGGTTTTGAACCATTAACTGAAACAATTATTAGAAATGATAAAATTGGAATAATTATTTGGACTGAATTACCAATTGGAATTTTAATACATAATAAAGCAGCTGCAGAATCCTATGATAAATTTTGGGATGTTATGTGGAACTCTAATTAGTTTTACACCCCCAAAAGTGCTCTCTCTTATTTTATGGGATGGCCAATCACTAAACGACCCACCGGCCAGAGATTTTAACTAACTACTACTAACGAATTTTCTCCCCCCTTCAGATTAAAACTCGCGAGGTCATTTCATTCCACTCGCGCCACGCCTTGCAGGCTCTCATCACAATATTCTTTGTTCTTCAGGTCTTTGAACAGCGGTTTAACAGAAAATCCTTGCAGAATTTTCCCAAATTAATTTTCAGCTCTCTTC
>JABHWZ010000009.1 GCA_018657525.1 archaeon
GGAAATGTAGAATTAAGAATTGATGAGATTAATGTTGCAGATGAAAGCGTTCAAATAAAAATTTTACACAATGGAATTTTACAAAAAGCATATGAAAAATTAACCTTAAATGAAAATGTTGATGAATACCTTGTTGCTACTATTTTTAATTTATTAGTTCCAACAAAATTGAAAGAAGAAATTGTTGTTGCTTCAGATGATATCTGCGAAAATGTGGGTATAAGAAAAGAAGGAAAATATTGTTCAGATACAGAAGTTTGGACAACGCAAAAAGAAACTTCTGCTTCTTGTGAAAATAATTTTGAGTGTGATAGCAATCTTTGTTTAGAAAATGAATGCGTAAGCGGAAATTTAATATCAAGATTCTTGAGATGGTTAAAAAACTTATTTAGTTAATTCCCCCCAAAAAAGATTATTTCATCTTCTTTCTTAGAAAGAAAGAAGCAAAGAAGGGCGTGCACCTCAAATTTAATGGGATGGCTAAAAGCCCACCTGAACTAAGAGAGATTTTAGAAATATTAAAGACGGAGAATTAGAAACTCACGAGGTCGCTTCTTGCTCCACTCGTGTTTTTGATAAATCAAAAATCGCTGAACAGGGGATAAAGAGAAAAATCTTTTTCCTTACGGAAATTTCTTTTGTAGAAACCAGATTTTTCCCAAATTCTTCTTCCACTCGAGCCTGTGAGGTTCCGCTCCAGTCTCGAGGTCAGAAGAACTTTCCTTATCCCCGATGTTATATTCAATTGTCGTGTAGATTAATTAGAAATAGTCAGGCACACAAAGATTTATATATCAATCAATTTATTTAAAATATTATGGCAATCAAACCAAAAAAATTACAAAAAGGCGACACTATCGCAATAATTTCTCCATCATGGGGCGGTCCATCTGTTTTTCCTCATATTTACGAATCAGGCATTAAAGCACTTGAAAATTTAGGATTAAAAATTAAAGAATACCCTTCTGCTAGAAAAGATGCAGATTATACTTATAATAATCCTGAATTTCGTGCTAAAGACATAAATGATGCGTTTGCAGATTCGGAAGTAAAAGCAATTTTTACAAGTATTGGAGGGGATGATTCAATAAGAATTTTACCTTATATAAATACTGAAATTGTAAAAAATAATCCAAAAATTTTCTTAGGATATTCTGATACAACCACTATAAATTCTTATTTTAACCAATTAGGTTTAGTTACGCTAAATAGCCCTTCTATTATGGCAGGATTTTCACAATGGGACTCTTTAGGAAAAGATTTTCAAGAACATATTAAGAAAATATTATTTGAGAATCCTGAGTCTTATACTTATGAAAAATATGATGAATTTTGTCAGGGCTATTTAGATTGGAGTGATAAAAATAATGTTGGAAAAACTAAACCAATGATAAAAAACCTAGGATGGAATTGGTTACAAGGTAATAAAAAAATTCAAGGAGAATTATTTGGTGGTTGTATAGAAGTTTTTGAATTTATGAAAAGTACAGACTTTTGGCCTGATGAAAATTTTTGGAAAGGTAAAATCTTATTTTTTGAAACTTCTGAAGATAAACCATCTCCTGAGCAAGTAAAATGGGTGTTGAGAAATTATGGAGTTCAAGGAATTTTTGATAAAATTTCTGCTTTATTAATTGGAAGACCAAGAGACTATTCTGATGATGAGAAAAAAGAGCTAGATGAAAATATAATTAAAATTGTTAAAACTGAATTTAAAAATAATGATCTTCCAATAATTACCAATATGGATTTTGGTCATACTGATCCTCAATGGATTTTACCATTGGGAATAAAGGCAGAAATTGATTGCCATAAAAAAGAATTTAAATTGATTGAAAAAATATTTGAAGATTAATGTGTGCCTGACTATAATTTTTATTTTAGACACGACAACTCTGAAATTTTCCTTCGGAACGTTGCACTAAATTTCAGCCCTGCGGGGAATATAACAAGGATTTAGAGATTCCAGAGCCTTGCAGGCTCTTCCATCCAAATTTTGCCTACGGCAAAACTTCTCTTAATCACGATGTTATATTCAATTGTGTTTAAGTTCTAAAAAGGGGAGTTCGTCCTTCGGACATATAGTATTTTACTTTGTAAAATATTTGATTTTACAAAAAGAAATCTTTTGTTTCTTCTATTAAAAAATTTTCATGTAATTTAATCTTATGAAGATATTCTGCTTTCTTCAAAACATCTCGGCATTTTATAAAAGACCAGTTATCTTCTTTGCCTCGATATTTTGGATTGTTGCTATAAACAATTCCTTCAATTTCTGCCCAAACTGCTGCCGAAGAACAGAGAGGGCAAGGTTCAAATGTTGAATATAACCAACATCCTTTTAGAGACCAAGATTTAATTTTTCTGCAAGCTTTTCTTATAGCATTTACTTCTGAATGAGCTGTTGGGTCAATACATTTTTCAGGAGGATAAATTTTACCATGAGATATTGAAATAATATTCCCTTTTTTATTAACAATCGCCGCTGTTATCGGCTTTTCTGGACCATAAGCAATTAGTTTCCTCATTATTTTTTTATTAGGGTGTTGCATATTATTAAGAATAAAATTTCTTTATTAATAAAACTATCGCGCACTTTCCTTCTACCCTTAAAATTAGTCTAAAATTAATCTCGCTTGCCACATTACATTCTCAGAAATCAAAGATTTTTTCGGGTCATTGAACATGGGATAAAGAGTCCCGCCCTCACTCTGCCGTTCGGCTCTTGCAGAGCCTCTTCCAAATTAATTTCTCAGCCAGCTCTGAAAAAATCAAACTCCCCTTATCCCCAATGTTATCTTTAATCTTTTAAACCCAATCTTCAGGATTTAATTTTCCATCTGAGCCAGTTGTATGCGTATGATAATTTTCTTTTAGTCTTTTAATCCCAATCTTTCAATAAATTTCTCTTTATCAAATGAAATAAACCTAAGCGGTTTCCTTTCACAATCCTTCCCTTCCTTTGCGGTTAGGTGGTTTCTTTTAATTGCGTTTACAGATACCACGTTTGATAAAGAATTATTTTATAGTCCTAATCTTTCAATAAATTTCTCTTTATCAAAGGGTTCAATTTTGTCATATTCTTGTCCGGTTCCTAAATATAGAATTGGTCTTTTTGTTACGTGCCCTACACTTAATGCTGTTCCGCCTTTGTCGTCGATATCTGCTTTGCTTAGAATTATTCCATCGATTCCAATTGAGAAATTAAATGAACGAATTTGTTCAATAGCGTCGTTTCCGGTTGTTGATTCTCCGACATAGATTTTTAAATCTGGATTGCAAACTCGTGCTATTTTTTCTATTTGTGCCATTAGATTTTTTGAAGTGTGCATTCGCCCGGCAGTATCAATTAATACACAATCTAATTTATTTTTTTCAGCGTATTTTATTGCATCAAAGCCAACTGATGCAGGATCAGATTCATATCCATGAGCAATTACTGGCACTCCTATTTTCTCTCCGTGTTTTTTTATTTGTTCAATTGAGGCCGCTCTAAAAGTATCTGCTGCAGCTAAAACACATGAAATGTTTTGCTTTTTCATAGCGTCGGCAATTTTTGCTATTGAAGTTGTTTTTCCGGTTCCATTTATTCCGCAAAATAAAATGACAAAAGGTTTGGATTTATCTTCCCTTGATTTTATCTTCCCATAAATATCAAATGGTTCAATTAGGATTTCATAAATTATATCTTTAAAGGATTCCATTATCTGTCCCTCAATTTCTTTTTTTAGTAATTCTTTACCGACGACTTTTTCTTTTAGTTCTGCAATTATTTTTTCTGCAACTTCAAAAGCTACATTGTTTTCTAAAAGCAACATTTCTAGTTCTTCTGCATAAATGTCAAATTGTTCTTCTGAAATTTTTACTTTTGTTATTTTTGATTTTACTTTTGAAAAAAATGATTCTTTTGTTTCTTTTTCGGTTGTTTGAGGATTTTCTTTAATTATTGTTTTGGGTTTTTCTTGAATTTTTTTTGCTGGCTTTTCTTGGATTATTTCTTTTTCAAGTTCTTTAAGTTTTTCTAAATCTGGTCTGAAGCTTTTATCAAAAACTTGAAATTTCATTGGCATTGAAATTTCTTTTTTGGATTTTTTATCTTTATTGATTTCTTTTTTTGAAGTTTTTGATATTTTTTTTGTCTCTTTTTTAATATCTTTAACAATTTTGGCTTCAGCTTTGTCTATAACTTTCTTTGTTTTTTCTTCTACGTCGCTGGTGAACTTTTTTGTCCAAGCTTTTAATTTATCTTTTAGTTTTCCAAACATGTTTTTATTAGAGGTTGTTCATATAAAAAGGTTTTTAAAGAAGTTTTGTTTTAATAATTTAAAGAGAGGGGTTATGGAAAAAAAGAGTGCGTTTATTTTGGGTATATTGTTTTCTATATCATTAGTTATTGCTGCGCAAGTTATTACAACTTCTGGGGGTGCAACATCTTATTCAGTTCTTGAAGATTTGACTTTTAATTTTAATATGACTGTGAATAATACTGATGTAGATGTTAACATTACTCAGGTTAATATGACTATCCCAAGTTCATTTAGTTTTTTAGTAAATTCAAATGGCACAAATGCAGCGACTCATACTTTTTCCAATACTACTACTATTTTGACTTGGACGCATGATGGGTTGGTTCAAAATGTAACTTCTAATTATCTTTGGTTTAATGCAACTCCTGCAACTCCTGGACTTTATAATATCACTGTAACCAGTTTAAATACTACTGGAACTTCAGCAACAAATATTGCAGTTACAGTGAATGATACAAATAGTCCTTCTGAAATTAATTTTACTTCTCCAATAACTTATGGAAATTATTCTGGAACATTGATTTTGAATATTACTCTTATTGATGATGGAACAATGGATTTGGTGTTTTTTAATGTAACAAATAGTACAGGGGGACAGAATGCAACTTATACTGCTTCAAATCCTTCTGGGAATTATTGGAATGCTTCATTACTTACTACTGATTTTGTCGACGGAACTTATAATATAACTGTTTGGTCAAATGATTCAGCCGGGAATGCTAATAACACAGTGGTTGCATCTAATTTGACTTTTGATAATACCAATCCTACTGTTACTTTTAGCTGTAGTCCTACAAGTGTGAGAAGAGGAACAGCAACTACTTGTACTTGTACTCCTGCAGATGGAGGTTCAGGAGTTAATGCAGCTTTAACTTCTCTTACTGCGAGCCCTTCAACTACAAGTGTTGGGGCGTTTACTACTACATGTACTTATGCTGATTTGGCAGGGAATACTGGGAGCACAACTGCATCATATACTGTTACAAGCGAGGGAGGTATTTCATCTGGTAGCGGAACCCCTTCTTTTTACCAAAATACTTATGTTCATAATGAACAAGAGTTGGATGAATTTCAAAAGCAATTGAAAGTAAAAGAAAGAGTTAAATTAAAAATTAATTCGCAAACGCATTATGTGGGTATTAAAGAATTGACTGATGAGAGTGTTACTTTGGAAATTCAAAGTGATCCAATTGAAGTTACTTTAAAAATTGGGGAAGAGAAAAGAGTGGATGTTGATGCTGATGATATTTTAGATTTGATTGTAAAGTTAAATGGTATTACAAATAATCAGGCAGATTTAATTGTTATAGCCATAGAAGAAGGGGTGGGGGGGGAACCTGTAGGTGAGATTGTTGATGGAGTTGAAGTAACTGAAAGTGAGGAAAAAGGATCTTCAGCGGGGGTTATTATCTTAGTTATTTTAGTTGTTGTTTTGATTTTAATTGGCTTAAAATTAAAATCAGGTAAAAAATAATTTTAAGTTATTTAAATTAACATAAATTTTTATAAAGATGAATTTCGTATTATTTGTATGTTGAAAGTAAAATTAAAAATTTTTTATTCATTCGCTAACTCTTCGAAGGGGGTTATCAAATGAAAGCAAATAAGAAATTTTCATTCATCCAAAAAGTTAGCGGAGGTTATTTTAAATGAAAGGAATATTAGTTATTTTGGATGGATTGGGAGATTTGCCTAATAATCAGTTGGGGGGTAAGACTCCGTTAGAGGCGGCTAAGACTCCCAATATGGATTTTTTGGCTACTCGTGGAGAGTTGGGGTTTATGTATCCTGTTAAACCTGGATTTGTGCCGGAATCAGATGAAGCAATTGTTTCTATATTTAATAATAATTTAATTTCAAGTACTCGGGGACAGTTGGAAGCGAAAGGGACTGGACTAAATCTTACTCGAGGGGATTTGGCTTTGAGAGTTAATTTCGCTACGATTGATTCTTTGGAAAAAGGAAATATTTTGGATAGAAGAGCTGGGAGAAATTTAACAACTGAAGAAGCAGAGATTCTTTGTAAAGCATTGAATAAGATTTCTTTACCAGTAAAGTTTGAAATTGTGCCTAGTGTGCAGCATAGAGCAGTGTTAGTTTTTCGAGGAGGATTTTCAGATAATCTTGTGGGTAACGATTTAACTTATGTTAATGGTAAAACAAAGGGGTTTAATAAAATTCATTCTTGTGAGGTTTTAGACGAGGAGGACAATTCTCAGTATACTGTAAATATATTAAATGAATTTTTAGATAAAGCGTACGATATTTTGAAAGACCATCCAGTTAATTTGGAGAGGAAGAAGAAAGGGTTTTTGCCCTCCAACTATCTTTTAGTAAGGGGCGCAGGAATTGAAATCCCTAAATTAAAACAATACAAAAAGTGGGCATCTGTTGCTTATATGCCTCTAGAAATTGGATTTTCCAAATTATCTGGAATGAATGCTTACGAGTTTGATTATCCCAAACTAAAAAGTTTTGATGCTTACGAAAATTTATATAACGCTTTAAAAAAAGCTTGTAAATTTTCTGTTAAGATAATTAAGAAAATTATGAAAACTTCAGAGTATCTTTATATTCATATAAAAGAAACAGATTTGCCTGGACATGATAATAAGCCTTTAGAGAAAAAGGAGATGTTGGAATATATTGATAAAACCTTGTTTAAGTATATACGGAAAGTGGCGCCTCCAAATGAGATTAAGGTTGTTGTGACAGGGGATCATTCAACTCCGTGTAAGCTTAAGGATCATTCTTCTGATCCTGTTCCGGTTTTATTTTATAATAATAAAGAGGTGCCAGAAGAAAAACACTTTAATGAAAAAGAGTGTAGAAAAGGGAGAGTGGGAAGAATTCTTGGTAAGGATTTGTTGAAAAGAGTTGGTTTTTCCAAATGAGCAAGATGGGGGAAGTAGATTATGCTACAAAGTGTGGAGAATGTGAGGATGTTATTTATTTGGCTAATAATGAAAATTTTGGGTTGTGTGATAAATTAGGGGATTGTTGTGGTCCTGTTTATCGAGTTAAACTTGCCTACCAAAAATGTATTTATGCTGCTCCTGGCATAAGGATTAATGAGAGAGAAATTTCCAATAGAATTCAAGAGGCAAAAGATAAACAAGTTGAATTTGAAAAATCTCTTCAGAGGGCTAGAGAGATAATTGCAGGATGGCCTGAGTGGAAAAGAAATTTTTTTTTAGGTACGGTTTGAAGATTTTCGGATCCAGAGTATGTAAGAGCAAAAGCTCGTCTCCAAATTAAGTAAGTAAATTCTCTATTTTATATCATCGCAATCAATATAAACTGGAAGTGCCTTTTGTTTATATGATAACTTACAATGATATTTACGAGGCTGCGCGAAATGAAAGATATTCAGAAAGTCTCCAACCGATTTTAAAAAGTTTTATTAGCGATGTTGCTGTTTATTTGAAGGATAAAAAAGAAGTTGCTTCAAAGGAAGATGATATTTTTGTTGATGTGATTGTTAAGAATAAAAAGCAACTTGAAAATGCAATAACTTTATTTAAGGAGTTAATGTTAAGAAGAAAAAAGAAACTTCTTGAGTTGGTTTTGGTTGCGTCTGAAACAGGGATTTCTAAACAGGATTTTCAAAATATGTTACATTTTGAAAAAGAATTATTTGAATCTTTAATGAAAAAGGTTGACGATTCAGATAAAAAATTGAATCAACTTTTAAATGGAGCAGAAGAAGGAAATGAAAAGAAAAATGGCTTAGTTTCATTTTTAGAGGATGTGGAAGAGTTTGTTGATTTAACTGGAACTTCAATTGGGCCTTTTGAAAAAGGACAGATGGCAAATCTGCCTTCAGAGATTTCTAGCATCTTAGTTGCTGATGGAAGATGCGAATTAATTGAGGGATAATTTTAAAGGTTTATACAAAACGAAACATTTAAATAGTATTATGAATAGGTATTCATAAGTAAATATGGAGAAAATTAAAAATGCCAAATAAAGATAGAACAGGTCCGGAAGGTAAAGGTCCTAGAACTGGAAGAGGGTTAGGAACTTGCAAACCTGAGGATGAAACAGAGAAAGAGAAAGAAGAGAAGGACGAAGAATAAGATGCCTAACAGAGATGGAACTGGCCCTTTGGGAAAAGGGCCCCTGTCTGGGAGGAGAGGAATGCGTTTTTGTGGAGCAGTAGTTGGACGTCCAAGAATATGTAGAAGAATTCGAGGAAGGCCAGATGTTACTTATTTTAAGCCCGCAGGGATTCGAATGATTGATTTAAAGGAAGTTGTTTTAGCAATGGATGAATTTGAAGCTATTAGACTTGTCGATTTTGAAGGAATTGAACAATCTGTGGCTGGAGAAAAAATGAAAATTAGTCAGCCAACTCTTTCAAGATTATTGAAATCTGCTAGAAATAAACTTGCTGGAGCCATCACTAATGGAAACGCAATTAAAATTGAAGGTGGAAATTTTAAATTCAGTAATTAAATCAAAAATGGAGGTATAAAAATGCCAAGATATGATAGAACTGGACCTCGAGGAGAGGGACCAATGACTGGAAGAAAGTATGGTCCTTGTAATTCTCAAGAAGATGCTCGAGAACAAACAACTTCTGAAGATGTTCCTGTAAATGATCAAGAAAAGGGTCTAGGACGCGGTTATGGCCCTTGTGGGAGAGGGTTAGCAAATAGATTCGGTCAAGGACGTGGAAGAGGATTTGGTCGAGGACGTAGATAGTTAAATTTATTAACTTATTTTTTTTATTATTTTTATGAATTTGATAAGTAGAACAATAACTGGGATATTAATTTTAATATTTAGTATTTATTTGCTTTGGCTTGCTTTCAAAGTTGTTTGGGTTTTAATTTATGCAATTCCACTTTTTATTATTGCTTGGTTTGTACTTTTTAATCAGAATGAAGATAAAATTGAAAGGAGGAAAGATAGATAATGAGCGAGATAATAATTACAACAGGTGAAGCAGTTCCGGGTAAGAGTGTGGCAGAAATTTTAGGAGTAGTCAAGGGAAATACTGTTCGGGCTAGAAATTTGGGGCGAGATATTGGAGCAGGTTTAAAGAATCTTATTGGGGGGGAAATTAAGACTTATTCTGAAATGACTTCTCAATCAAGAGAGGAAGCATTTAATCGTATGGTGAATGAAGCAGTTAAACTTAAAGCAGATGCAATAATTGGAATGAAATTTATGACTTCAATGGTGATGGCAGGGGCTTCTGAAATGTTGGCATACGGAACAGCTGTGAAGTTGAAATAAGATTTGATTTGGAGAAGGTAATTGAGAGTGGGAAATTTGTAATAAGGGATTCAGTCGCTTCGCTCTCTACTCCGTAGAACATCAATTTCTGTAGAAATTGACATAAACCCCCTACAACTTCTGTAGAAGTAAAAGTTGCTTGGCCAATAGGCATACCCCAAATTGCGGAATATTGGGGCAAATTTACGTGACTTAGAATCCTGAAGAATTAATATATATTATCTTGCTTCGATAATTGACACTGCTCAGTGTACCTCTTTTTGCGGAGTGCTTGGGCAAAGCCTGCAGAGGGATTCCTTTATCTCCTAATCACGATTTGCACTTTTAAAAATACCTTCGGTAATTTATTAAATCGTAATTACTCGACCCCCAATTGAAAGTTGCTTTGAGTTTACGTGACTTGGAATCCTGCCAGGATTAATAATATTTAACAAAGTTAAATATTATAGATAAGCCTGCGGAGGGATTCAAACCCCCGACCTATTCCTTACAAGGGAATTGCTCTATCACTGAGCTACGCAGGCATATATAATTATTTTAGAAACAGGTATTTAAAGATTTATTCTTTGGTGTCTTACGCCCAGTATTTCGCAATTTGGGTGATGCCTATTGGCGACCTGCTTCTTCCTTAATTTCTTGAGCAGGTTTTTCTTTTTGAGTTTTTGTTACTTCTTTTTTAACAGGTTTTTTTTCCTTAACCTTTGTAGGTTCTATTTCTTTTGTCGGTGCATTTTCCAATTCTTTTTCTACTTTTATCCTTCTAATTTCACAAGACGAAAGAGGATATATTTTTTTAAGAACCAAACTTAATTTTTTTTGCAAGTTGTTTTTTAATATTTCTTCAAATACTTCATTTGCTGTTTTTGTTTTAATTTCATTAATTAATTCTTCTTTAGCTTTATTTCTCAATGCTTTTCTTACTGCTCTTGATACTTTTCTTCTTGTTACTAAAAATGGTTTTATTTTAATCTGAAAGTCTTTCGATTCTGTTGAAAATGAATCTTCAACATAATTTGTTCCTTTTCTTACTAATCTTTTCATGAAGTAAGGAAGGATTGTTAGTTTTTTTGGAACTGCAGTTGCAGTGTTATCTTGTACTTCTATTTTCGCTTGGAGGATTATACTTTTTCCCCTTTGAAGTCTTGTTAAATCATACTTGATATGCTTACCTTTAAGTTCCTCTATTTCGAATGCCTGTAAATCAGTTTCTTTACTGATGATTGGTATTTCTACCTTAAAAAATTTCTTTTTACGTTTTGCTTGTGCCATTTTAAAGTGTTTCTCCAGTTAATTTAGTTCCCAATAATTCTTCTAAAATTGATTCTCCTTCTTTAAAATGTTCTGGTGAACCATAAGCAATAACTGGAAAAGTGTCATTTCGTATTATTGCCATTAATCCCGGGGCAATATAGTGGGGTTGAGGGGAGTATTCTCCTATATGAAGATAAGGATGTTTAATTTTTCCTTCTTTTTCCATTCTTTCTCTTCTTTGATAAAATTCTTTATCCCAAATAGATTGTTTATCAAACTCTTCTGGTGCCGAGTATCTTCTTGTTTCTATCATTTTATTCTTGTTGTTGTTTCCCGGCTCTTTGGCCTTTCTTTTGATATTTAGATTTTTTACATGCTGAACAAGTATACATTATGTTTGTTTTTTTAGTTGTTTTAGTTTTACGTTTGTGTTTTGCTTGGGCTGGTTTTGAACCCCACTTCCCTAAGTTTCCGATTCCTCTAGCCAATCCTCTTAATCTTGCTCTAATTCTTCCTCCGCCCCGCGTCATTGTTCCTCTTGCGAAACCTGTTCCAACTAGTTTGATTTTTTGGTCTGTTCTTTTTCTACAATAAGGACAAAACCTTTTTGTTGTTTTTGGAATTTTCATATTAATTTATCTTAATCTGAGTTTAAAAAGGTTTTTATATTGGTGGTCCCGTAGTTATTTGGGTTTCTTTTTTCAAAAAAAGAAAAGCTACAGTGTAAAAGAAAACTAAAATTGAAATCTTGAATAAGATTTGTGAGTTAGAATCGTTTTCTCTTGCAATCCGAAGAACGATTCCTGTAGGGGATTTTAATAAAATGGCAAGGATAAAATTTAGAAAAGGACAGCAGAGAAAGTTTTTACAAAAAGTTTTGAATAATGTTAATTCTCCTTCTTTAAGAGAGCTGGCTAACCGGATGGAAATTAATTATTCTAGTTTGAAAAATTATTATTCTGAGTTAAGACTTTTACCAGATGATATATTCAAAAATTTATGTTTTTTAGGAAAGATTAGTTTTCAGGAATTAAATTTTGAAAGGGTTGAAGAAAGTTGGGGGCAGATTATGGGTGGAAAGAAATCAAAAAAGGGTTGATTGTTTTATTGTTAGTAAGTTAGTTAGATAGTAAGTAAGTTAGTAAGAAACATTTAAAAACAAACTTTTCTTAATGATTTTTAGGAAAAAGAGAATGAAAAAATATTTGCTTTTGGTTGAAAACGAAAAACTTTGGGAAAAGTTTAAATTAAGTATAAAAAAAGATATCAATAGTGAAATTTTAGATTTGATAAGAAAAAAAGTTGGAGATAATATTTCTCGGGGGCAAAAGAATGAATAAAAGGGCAATGAATTCACGAGGACAAATTGCTATCTTTGTAATAATTGGAATTTTGATTGTGGGGGGAGCAATTGCTTATTTTGTTTTAAGAGATTCTGTAGCGGGAGTGCAAGTGCCTGCAAATTTAGAACCAGTTTATTCTAATTTTTTAAATTGTTTGGAAGAAGATGTACTTGTTGGAATTGATATTCTGGAATCTCAGGGAGGCTATATTACAATTCCAGACTTTGAACCAGGTTCGAATTATATGCCCTTTTCATCTCAATTGAATTTTTTAGGGAATGCAATTCCTTACTGGTATTATCTTTCTGGAAACAATATCCAACGGGAACAAGTGCCTAAAAAATCAGAAATGGAGTCTGCTCTCGAAGATTATCTGGAAAATAAAATACAAAATTGTGTTTATGATAATCATTATCAAGATGGGTTTGAAATTATTCAAGGCAGTCCTAATGCTGAAATTAAAATTGAAAGAGAAAAGGTTTTTGTTAGTTTAGATATGGATTTAAGTATTTCTAGATCGGAAGATAGCATTGTTGTTTCAAAGCATGATATTGAAGTGAAGTCTCAGATGGGAAAACTTTATGAGTCTGCATTGAAAATTTATAAACAAGAACAAGAAACTTTGTTTTTAGAAAATTACGCAGTGGATACTTTGAGATTGTATGCCCCTGTCGACGGTGTTGAGTTAACTTGTGCCCCGAAAATTTGGAATGCTGAAGAAGTCTTTGATGATTTGAAAGATGCAATAGAAGTTAATACTTTATCTTTGAGAAATAAAAATAATGATTTTATTTTGAGTGATAGTGCCAATAAATATTTTGTTTTGGATTTGGGAGTTGATGAAAGTGTAAGATTTATTACTTCAAAAAATTGGCCAAGTGCTTTTGAGGTGGCACCTTCAGAGGGACCTGTTTTGAGGGCAAATCCAGTGGGGAATCAACCTGGCATGGGGATTATTGGATTTTGTTATGTTAAACATCACTTTGTTTATGGAGTTAAATATCCTGTTTTGATTCAGGTCTATTCGGAAGATGCTACTGAAATTTTTCAGTTTCCGATGGCAGTTGTAATTCAGGGGAATATCCCAAGGGAACCACTTAATATTAATCTTGCTGATGAAATTCCAAAAGAGTTTTGTAAAGATAAAAATAGCTTGATGCAAGTAAGTCTTTATGATTCTAATTTGAATTCTGTCGAGGGGAAGGTTGCTTATTCTTGCCTTGGAGAGGTGTGTGATATTGGGGCGACTTCTAATGGAGTCTTGGAGGATTATTTCCCACAGTGTGTGAATGGTTTTTTAATTGTGGAAGCAGAAGGTTTTGCAGATTCACATACAATGGTTTCTAGCGTGGATAGTTCTAGTGTTGATGTGATCCTTGATCGATTGTATGAAAGAGAAGTTGAGTTAAAACTTGATTCAAAAGTTTATGCCGAGCAAGCAATTGTTAGTTTTGTTTCAGATAAAGTTTCTGCTACAATTATTTATCCAGAACAGAAAAGCGTAGAACTTGTCGAGGGGCAGTATAATATTAGTGTTTCTGTATATCGAGAATCAGAGTTGAAAATTTCGGCAACAACTTCTCAACAGTGTTATGAGGTGCCTCGTTCGGGGTTGGGTGGATTGGTTGGTTTGACAGAGGAAGAATGTGTTGATTTGGAAATCCCGGAACAGATTTTATCAAATGCTTTGGCTGGAGGAGGTGTGCAGGCACATTATATTTTAGAAGGAGATTTACAAGCAAATGAAATAATTGAAATTAATGCAAAAAGTTTACCAACACCGAAGAGTCTGGAGGAATTGCAAGATAATTATATTTTGTATGAAGAACAAAACTTGAGGATAAATTTTAAATGATAAATAAAATTCAATTAAATAAAAGGAGTAAAAAATGAAAAAACAAACAAAAAAAGTGTTGGATTCTGTGTTGTGGATATTGGGAATTCTTGCAATACTAATGCTGTTGTATGGAATCTTTAAGACATTTATATAAAATGGATAATGAAGTATTGAACTGGATTGGAAATGCGCTAAATTTTTTAATTTTAGTTTATCTTATCCGTACGAATATTATTTTGGGTAGTTTTAATTTCGAGCAAAGCTTAATTGCTACTTTTGGATTGTTTGTTGCAGTTTTGATTCAACTTTATAATATAAAAAAATGATAAATAAAAGAATTTTGTTGGTTGGAATGTTTTTGATATTTGGGATATTTTTATTTGGCGGGGTTAATGCAGCTTATTCAAGTGCGACTCCACAAATTAGTTCTTTTGGGGGAGGGTCTTCTTCATATTTGGCAAAACAAGGAATTAATTTATTCCCGACAGGGATTGGTGAAAATGGTCAGTGTGGTGCGGGGCAGGATTTTGTTTTACAGATTCATCCGTTAGGATGTAGCCCGAGTTTGGTGACTTCTGATTTATTGGAGGAACAGAATGTTCCTGTTTTTTGTCCGATTGTTGCAACGCAAATAAATCCTTTAATTAAAATTAATGCAATTGATTCTATGATTTTTTCTGGAACTTATCCTCCAGAGATTTCTGGAATTGGTTTTCATCCGGCTAATGCGGCTGTGTCTGGGCCGGGCAATGATTTGTTGAATTATCCTGTTTTAGAAAATGTCGGTTATGCAGTAATTGTTTTGAATAGAAATGAGAATGAATCTTCGATGCCGGATTATGTAGAAGGGAATTTGACTGCTAAGATTAGATATGATATTGAAAACGCATTTGGCTTTGGGGATTTTAGAACTTCTATTCCGATAATGAGTGATGTTGAATGGGATGCAAGATATAATGAATTTAATTTTTGGCAAGGGAAAGGGTTTGTGCGAGTTATGGATATTGATGGGGAAAAGGCAAGTGTTGCGGTGTATGAAGATAAAGATAGAAGGATAGCTAATTTTGATTTAAAGGTCGGAGAGAGTTCTAGGAAGATTTATCTTGGAGGAAGCTACTGCCTCGCTGGTCTGCAGGTAAAGTTGGAAAATTTGGAGAATCCAGATACAAAGGTTCGGTTAAAGGTGGATGAAGATTATTTTGAGGTGGGAGTGGGTGAGAAGTTTTTAGAGAATCGATGTACTGTTAATAATATTCAGAAAACAGGTTTATCAAAGTCAACACAAATTACTTGTAAAGATGACGATAGTTCAAGAAAAGTTTTAAATTTTGAGATTAATCCACAGATAAGTTTGAAGGTTGGAGATAAAGAGAAGAATTATGTTTTAGGAGATAATTTTAAAATTGGAGAACAAACTTATTATATAACTTATTTGGATTTGGCTGGAAAGTCTACAAATGAAAATTTAATTGTTTGGATTGCTAGTTTAGATGAGGCTGATACTAAAAAATATGTTAATAATGGAAAATTGAATTCAAGAGGAATTGATGTTTTTTATGAGAATGTTATTTCAAAACAGGAGGAAGATTTTACTAAGGGGAAAGTGTCAAATAAGAATGTTTGGAAATTAGTTTATGGAAGTAATAATTATGCTAATGTTAATGTCGATGTTAAAGGATTTGCTAAGTTAGGGGGAACAGGAGAGGAAGGAGTAAATAATGCATGTTCTGATGCTCAAGATTGGTGTCCTCATTTTTTGAATGCTGTTAATCTTTATAGTGAGGAGTCTGTAAATATTATTAAAGAGGGAAAGGAAGTTAAATATTCTGAACCCGGACTTTTATTTTATAAAAATATTGGGCAGGTTGATAAATATAGCTCTCAAATTTCTGGGTTAGAAACTTATACTGAGAAAGGAATTAAAGAGGGGATTGAGTTAGCGATGAAAGTGGAGGATTATGCGAGGAGAGATAATTTGATTAGAATTCTTTTAGATAATTTTAATACTAAGGCTAATCAGTTGTATGTTGAAAATAAAATTAATAATTATTATTTGAGTAATTCTGCTGGGCTTCGAGTAAGCGAGAGTATTTATATTTCGGGCCAGCATAGGGATATAGAATTTGTAGATATTTATCAACCGGGTTTTGAAGATTATGGTGTGGAATTGCAAATTAGTGGAACCGGAGATAAGATTCGTTTGAGTAAGAATTCTCCGAGTTATTTGTTTAAAGGAAAGATTATTGAATTAGTCGAGTTAAAGGAAAATGAAGTTAAGCTTAGCACCAATATTGAATCTACTGAACAGAATTCAAGAAATATAATTATTTTGAAACAAGGTGAGGTGAAATCTTTTGTTTTAGAAGAAGGTGAGATAGAAAATAAATATTCCCTTAAAATAAATAAAATTAATTTAAACAAAGTTGCGAAGGTTAGTGTTTTAGCGAATATTGATAGGACTGGAACTGATGCAAATATAAGTTTTAAAATTGGAATTGAAAAGCGGGCGATTGATTTGAGTCCGGAGAGAATTGAAAAAATGATTGATAGTTTAAATGAGAGTTTAGTTAAATGGGAAGAGAGGTCAGAAAAATTAGGAAACGTCGTCGATGGTTTACAAAAAGCGTGTATTGTAACTGCAGGAGTTTTGACGGTTAAGAATTTATTTTTGCAGGCAGGAGGGCAGGTAAAAGCAAGAAAGCAAACTATGGAAGATATTAGAGTCTTTTGTAAAAAGACTGATAAATATAAGGGAGATATTCAAGATTGTATAAATCAGAAAGGAGAATTGATTGATCAATTACAGAAGACAAACGAAAAGATTGTAAAAGAGCAGGATGCTCGAAGTAAAGAGATAAAGGAAAATTTAGAGAAAAAGAAATTAGAAGAAGGGCAGAATTATGACACTGAATTTAAGAAAGAATATATTGAAGTAAAAGGATATCAAAAGGAATTGGATGGGCAGTTTGTTTCAATTGATGAAATGATGGAATATGATTCTTGTAAACAGAGGTTGGTGAAAGATTCTTATTCTACGGGGGTTCTGAAAGAAAAATGTGAGGATGTTGTGAAGAAGTATGAAACGCAGGTGAGCGAAGCCAAGGCCGTAGAGAATGCAAGATTAGAACGAGAGGGAGAGATTGGGCTAGTAGTTAGCGGAGTTCCAAGTGTTTTGGCCTTTGCTCCTAAAAATGCTCATTCAGGGATTTGGTCTGGTCAAACTACTGAGGGGAGCAAGATTTCTAATGAATTTTCAGGGGAAAAAAATGTTCAGTTTGTTACTCTTTCTGGGGAAGATTATGTTTTAGTTTTAGCAGATAATCCGGATGCAAAAGGAAGGTATTCAGTTACTGATGCTTATAAGTATCAGGGACTTAGTGGAGGTTCATTTAAGGGATGGGAAAAAAGTGACACTTTGAAATCTAAATTTATTTTTACAAAAGCAGGTCAGTATAAAACTCCAATTAATAATCCTCAAGTGAGATATTTTGGTGCGGCGCCTGATAAAGATTTTCCTGCGATTGTTCCTTTTCCTTATCCTTCTCGGGAGAATAATGGTTATTATGTTGGGGTAAGGCATAAAACTGTGACTGGGCAATATGCTAAGTCTGGAGAGGCAAAGAGTTATTATGTTTGTAATGCAATGGATGGGGAAATTGATTTTAATCCAGAGAATCAACAGTTTATGGGGGGAGATAAGTGTATTGGAGTGAATCTTGTTGGAACTAATTTAGTGACTTCGCAAAAGGCGTTTGGTTTATCTGAAGCACAGACGAAAGATGTAGTTAGTGCGGCATCGAGGGCAATTAATGAGGCGCAGAGAAAAGTTGGTTCTTCAGCTAAAGGGAGTATTTTGGGGATGGATGTGAATTTTGGCGACGCTGTATTTAGTACTCCACAAATGCAATGTCAGGATTTTATGTCTCCAACTGATTGTGCTTGGTTATTTAATTTATGTGACCCAGTAATTTGTCCTGCTTCAAGATGTGATTTTGGAGGTGCAATGCCTGTGGCTGACCCTATTCAGTCTGGGATAATTGGAAGTTTGATTTTATGCTTGCCAAATTTTAAAATTGATCCAATGAAAGGTGTTTTGATGCCTGTTTGTTTGACTGGTTTGAAAGCAGGGATGGATGGTTATATTTCAGTTGTTAAGAGTCACAGAGATTGTTTGATTGAGAAAAAAGAGACTGGGAAAACTGTTGGAATTTGTGATGAGGTTTATAGTTATAATTTGTGTCAGTTATTTTGGCAACAGGTTGCTCCGTTAAAGGATTTGTTAATTCCTAAGCTTTTGCAATTGTTAACTGGAGGAGGTTTGGGAAGAGGGGGAGGAGAGTATACTAATGCTGCTGCTGCTTGGCAGAATGCGAGAGATTCTTTGAGTTTTTTTACTCAAAATTATGCTACTACTGCTTATCAAACTTTTAAAGTTCAAGCGGTTGATGAATTACAAAATGAAGTTTGTAAAAATTCTATTTCGTCAGTTATCCCTGAGATAGGAGTTTTGAATTCTATGGTTGAGCCGAGTTCGCCGCCTCAATTCCACGCTAAATTTGATGAGGTTTTGTTTACAGATGCTACTGTGCCACCAATTTCAAAATATAAGGTGTTCTACCATGTATTTGCTGGAAAGAGCTCTGGAGTAAGTTATCAGGTCTATTTGAAGGCATCTAGCGAGGGGATTTCACTTTACAAGATTAATCCAACTTATGTTGTGAATAGTGGGTTTATTCCTTTGGGAGAGAGTGCGACTGAGACAAAAGATTTTACTGCGCCGACAGGATATGTTGAATTGTGTGTTCGGGTTAATAACCAAGAAGAGTGCGGATTTAAACAGGTGACGACTTCGTTGGCTTTGGATTATCTTAATGATCAATTTGTGCAAAATGAAGTAGAGAATACTGAGATTAAAACAGAGGTAGAGTGTATTTCAGGAGGGAATAATATTTACAGCTTTGTGAGTCCGAATTTGCAAGGGGGGGCAACTGAATTTGCTAATCCAGATATTTCTCAGCGAGGGATAACCCGTGTTTGTTCAAGTGGAGTTCCGGATGGATTGGTGGAAGAAATGAGCAAGTGGGTGAGAGTGGGATATTGTGATGATACAAATTTGGGATGTTGGATTGATAAAGACAGCGTCGAGAATGCAATTACTTTTGCTGGGGCAGAAGAAGAAACACTTTCAAAATTAAGTTCTGAAACCTTAAATAGATTAGCGGGAGGAAGTATGAATATTGAGGCATATAATAATAATGTGGAGAAAGTTAAATTAAATATTGCAGAGATTGAGAAAAGTGGTGATAGAACAAAGGAAACACAAACTGTTAGATTAATTGAACAAACAGCTTTGGTTTCAACTTATTTTACTCAAGTTCCATTTGATTGGCAGAAGGCAGAGCTGACTTATTTGAAGGCGAGGATTTATGATGTTTTGACAAGGTTAGTTTATAATAAAGAGAGTGGGGAGAGTCAGGGGGTTGCTCCTTTAACTGATAAAGAGAAAGAATTGATTAATGCTGCAAAAGAGGACAATATTGATAAGGTTCGTTCATTAATTGAGGATGGAGCAAATGTTAATGCTAAAGATAATGAGGGATTTACTGCATTATTCTATGCTTTAGAACTGAATTATTTTGATATTGTTAATTCATTAATTGATAATGGAGCAGATGTTAATACTAATGGGAAAGGGGGAGTGACCCCATTAATCTACGCCTCTTTTTATGGCTATGAAGATTTTGTTAATTCATTAATTGAAAAAGGAGTAGATAATTTCAATGCTCAGACTGATGTAGGGATGACTGCCCTAATTCATGCATCACGACAGGGTTATGAGAATATTGCGCAATTATTGATTGAAAAAGGGGCAGATGTTAATGTTAAAGATGATAAGGGAAATACTGCTTTAATGTATGCTAAGGATGGAGGTTATGAGAATATTGTGCAATTATTGATTGATAATGGGGCAGAGAGCTCTACTGAAGGTGAAGGGGATCTAGTTGAAGTGACTAGTCCAAAATTGGATAAGGAGAAGACAGGGTTTTATGATGGAGATATTAAAATTCGTTCAGTAGATTATGGAAAAACAGTAATTTTTAAAATCGTTACTTCTGGGTCTAATTGTGATAAAATTTCATATGACTTTTACAAAAGAGGAATTTTATCAAATAATAAATTAAAGCCTTTGAATGAACAATCCTTTTCTTTTAAGAATCTTGTTGTTGGAAATTATTATGTTGATAATATTGTTTGTAAGGTTGGGGGCAAAATCAGGGAAGATTTTGATCCTAAGATATTTGATTTAACTGTGAAATGATTTATTTTGTTTTGTTAATGTTCAGAGTTTTTTGAGGAAATATTTCGTTTTTTTATTTGTGGCTCTAAAAAAAATAAGATAAATATAAAAAGGTCTTTTTCTTGAAATAATTTATGGCTATAGCTAATAGAATTTTGCTGAATAGAATTCTTTTAGTCGTGGCCTTAATTAAATAGTCTAAAAGCTGTTCGATTTCTGCTTTTGGATGATTTTTTATTCTAAACAGATTTCTATGCTTAAGACTGCAACAGGAGGTTAAAATGGATTATAAAACAGAAGAATGGTCTGACTATGAGGCAGATTGGTGGGGATTTGAAAAAGAATCATCTTTGTCAGTTGGAAAACAATCCTCTCAAGAACCTTTTGCTAACCCAAAAGATTCTGCTGACAAATATTTGGTTATTTTAGAAACAGCACTAGGTATTTCTCTAGAGAATAGACAAATTATACAAATGATAATGGACAATCCCAAGATGAGTTTTGATATGAAAAATGTTAAGATTCATAGAAGGATTTTTGGGTAAGGTTTATAATTTTAAATTATGGGGCGAAAGCCCCTTTTTCTTTTTTTTAAAAGTTTTTTAAGCTGAGTTATACTACTTTTTTCATGCGGGTATGCCTCCGAGCTTGCAATCTCAATTTGTAATATTTAGATACTTTTTTGGTTGTTCTATTTTAGAATTCAAAATCCTCCTTCCATCCCCCTCCCTCCCGCCCGGAGGAAAAGTAATTATTGAATTCTAAAATTATTAATTGGTTTAAATAAAGTCAAACTTGTTCTCCCACCCCTCAATTCAAAAGTTTTTTAAGCTGAGTTATACTACTTTTTTCATGCGGGTATGCCTCCGAGCTCCCAACCCTGATTTTTTCCCATTACCCCTTTTTTATTTGAATAAACCCAAAATCAAAGTTGCTCGGGTCAAACTTGTTCTCCCACCCCTCAATTCAAAAGTTTTTTAAGCTGAGTTATACTACTTTTTTCATGCGGGTATGCCGGAGTGGTCAAACGGGTCAGGTTTAGGACCTGATAGCTTATGCTTACTTAGGTTCGAATCCTAATACCCGCATTTATTGAGATTCGAAGCCTCGGGTTTCGTTGAAGAATTGTGAAGCAATTGCTTTGGCGAGCGAGGATTTACATCCGACGCCGAATCCTAATATCCGCATTTATTTTTTATTTAATTATTTGTAGAATTATTTAGCTTTTTTTCTTTGGCTTCTTTTTCTTTTTGTTTGATTTTGTCTTCAAGTTCTAATCTTTCAATTAATTCCTTGTATCTATTTCTAATTGTTACTTCAGTTATTCCTGCTACATCTGCAACTTCTCTTTGAGTTTTCTTTTCATCATTTATTAAAGCAGCGACGTAAAGCGCAGCGGCAGCTATTCCGGCCGGGCCTCTTCCTGAAGTTAATTCAACTCTTTCAGCGTCTCTTAAAATTTTTAATGCTTCGTTTTGAGTTTTTGGTGAGAGCTTTAGTACTGAAGAGAATCTGGAAACATAATCCTTTGGAGATGATTGTTTTACTTTTATTCCAAGTTTTCTTATTACAAATCTGTATGTTCTTCCGATTTCTTTTCTTTCTACATCTGAGGCAGTTGCCATTTCGTCGAGGGTTCTTGGAATATTATAGGAACGACAGGCGGCGTATAAGCAAGCAGCAATTACAGATTCCATACTTCTTCCTCTTACTAGTCCTCTTTGAAGAACATAGTTATAGATTCTTGATGCTTCGTCTCGGATTACATTTGGTAAATTTAGGTATGATGCTATAACTCTTAATTCGGCCATGGCTAATCTTAAGTTTCTTTCAATCGAAGTTGAAACTCTTTCTTGCCATTTTTTTAATCTTAAGAATTTTCTTGTTTGTCCTGGATCAAGTTTATAGATGTCAGAAATCTCCCCAATATTTGTCGTTAATCCCTTGTCAAATTTTTGCATAGAGATTGGCGCTCCTCCACGACCTTTTTTACCTGATTTATCAAATTGGCCTTGGGGGTCTATTCCAGTATCAACCATTTTATCTTCAACAACTAGCCCACAATCATTACAAATGACTTCTCCTAAATGAGGATCATAATTTAAATGAATACTCCCACATTCAGGACATTTTTTTATATTTGGCATTTTAGAAATTACTTTTGTTACTCTAGAGGTTTATAGTAAGATTTATAAAGCTTTTCTATTTATAAACTTTTCTATTTAAAAATTTATTTCAAAATGAGAATTTATTCAATTAGAATTCCGTTAATAACACCTTCTTGACTTGGCCTATTTGTGATTTTTGCTTTTCCAAGTGTGGTTTCTACAATTGTGCCTTTTGTTAAAATATTTTGTCTTGCTAGAAAACGATTTGAAGGAGTCTCGAGAACATTTTTAATTTCTGTCTTTTGAATTTTTTTATCTTTTAAAATATTTATTTTATTGTTCTTTAATGAGTATGTTTTTTTATTTCCGCCCATTGTTCTCAAGGTTCTTCTTTTTTCTTCTCCTAGTTTTACAATTCTTTTTTGCCCTGCTGTCTCGAAGGATTTTTTCTTTCTATTCTTGATATATTTTCCGCCAGTGATTTTTTTTCCTTTGTTCATGATATAATGGGCTATTTTTGATTTAAAAATGTTTTGACGCGTCATTTTGTGTAATAGTTGTTGCTAAATAGTAATGCGATAGGTTTAAAAGTCAATTCAGCCGTTGATAATTATGGTTAACGGAATCGAACGTCCTTTGGATTTGTTGAATAATTCAAAGAGCCAAGAAGTTATGGTGCAGTTGAAAAGCGGAAATAAGTTTGTTGGAACTCTTCTAGCTTTTGATATACACATTAATTTGGTTCTAGAGAATACAAAGGAAATGGATGGAAGTGACATAAAACGAAACCTTGGTTTGACCTTTTTAAGGGGAGATACAATTATATTTATTTCTCCAGCGTCGACATCTTTGAAATAAGTAAGCGTTTTTGTTTTAGTTTCGCAAGTTGTAAAATTTTGAATAGTGGTAACTCTTAAAAACTTAGGTTTATTCTGATAGTTATGGCTACTAAAATTAAAATTACTTTTTTGGGAACTGCGGATGCAATTCCTAGCGTGAGAAGAAATCATTCAGCTGTATTTTTGAGTTATGATGCAGAGAATATTCTTTTTGATTGTGGGGAGGGGACACAGAGACAGTTTAGAAAGGCTAGATTAAACCCTGGGAAAGTAACACGTATTTTAATTACTCATTTACATGGGGATCATGTTTTGGGTTTACCTGGTTTAATGCAAACTTTGAGTTTGTCCAATTATAATAAAACACTTTATATTTATGGGCCAAAAGGTACAAAACAATTTGTTAGAGAAATGTTAAATACTTTTAAATTTCAAGAAAATTATCCAATTAAAGTGGAAGAAGTTTCTGGGAACTTTTTTGAAAACAAGCATTTTTATTTGGAAGCGGAAAAGATGATTCATGGAATTCCTTGTAATGCATATAATTTTGTAAAAAAAGGAAAACTTAGAATTGATAAAAAAAAGTTGAAAAAATCTGGTTTGCCCGAAGGACCTTTGCTGTCTAAGATTATTCAGGGGAAAGATGTTGTTTATCAAGGGAAGAAATTTAAATCAAAAGCTTTGACTTATCAAGATAAGGATTTGAAAGTGAGTTTTGTGATGGATACTTTAGATAATAAAAGAATTGTGCCTTTTGTTAAAGGGGCAGATGTTTTTGTTTCAGAATCTACATTTAGCTTGGAGGAAAAAGATAAAGCCGAAAAGCATAAACATTTGACGTCGGAACAAGCAGCTAAAATTGCAAAAAAAGCAAAAGTAGGGAAATTAATATTAACTCACATTAGTGCTCGTTATGATAAAAATCCTAAGAAAATTTTACTAGAAGCAAAAAAGATTTTTAGAAAGTCTGAAGTAGTTAAGGATTTAGATGTTTTGGAAGTGGAATAAATATGGCCCGGACAGGATTCGGCGTCGGATGTAAATCCTCGTTCGTCCGCTATTGAATTTCTGAAGCGAACGAAACCCAAGGCTTCGAATTCAAAAATAATTTCTTAAAAATTATGGCCCGGACAGGATTCGGCGTCGGATGTAAATCCTCGCTCGTCCGCTATTGAAATTCTGAAGCGAACGAAACCCAAGGCTTCGAATCCAAATAATTTCTTAAAAATTATGGCCCGGACAGGATTCGAACCTGCGACTTTCAGCTTAGAAGGCTGACACTCTATCCAGGCTGAGTTACCGAGCCATAATAATATTTAAGATAAAAACATATTTAAAAGTGTTTGTTTTTAAAGTTAAAATGAAAAAGAGTGTGAAAACACTGAGTTTTCCGGTTAGAGGAAAATACGTTGTAATGCTAGCACCAAGTTTTGTGGTGGATTTTTCTTACCCTGAAATTATTTTAAAATTAAGACGTCTTGGTTTTGATAAAGTTGTCGAATTAACTTTTGGAGCAAAATTAGTTAATAGAGAATATCATAAATTGCTAAAAAAATGTCCCTCAGGATGTTTGATGATTTCTTCTGTTTGTCCTGGAGTGGTGAGTTTAATTAATAATAAATTTTCAAAGTTAAAAAAGAATTTAATTTTGATAGATAGTCCAATGGTGGCTATGGCGAAAGTGTGCAAGAAAATTTATCCTAAACATAATGTTGTTTTTATTTCTCCTTGTGAATTTAAAAAACAAGAGGCTGAGGGTTGTAAGGAAATTGATTTTGTGATTAATTTTAATGAATTAAAAGAAATTTTTGCAAAGAAACTTTTTAAGAGAGAAGATAAAAATTTGTCTACAAGTTTTGATAGGTTTTATAATGATTATACA
Organism: archaeon; assembly: GCA_018657525.1. GTDB lineage: Archaea > Nanobdellota > Nanobdellia > Pacearchaeales > GW2011-AR1 > JABHWZ01. The sequence goes on from JABHWZ010000009.1 coordinate 25,110, forward strand.
AAAATATATCCTCTTGCTGGGGGGTTGAGTAAGACAGCTCATTTGAAAAATATTTTAACAAATAAAGAAAGTATTTCAATAGATGGAATTAAGAGAGTGGAAACTTTTTTAAAAAAAGGAAATTTTGGGAAGTTGAAATTTTTGGATGTGAATTTTTGTGTAGGGGGTTGTGTTGGAGGGCCTTACATTAATTCAAGTGTGCCTTTGGTTGTTAAAAAATTAAAAGTAAGAGGTTATTTGAGAAAATCTAAACAAGAAGATATACCTGAAATTAAAAAAGGTTTAGTAAAAAAAGCAAAAGGAATTAGTTTGAAGAAGTAAAGAAATAGTTTTAAATAGTGTTTTCTTAAGTAATTATGTGCGCGGATGGTCTGGCTCCCAACTTTGATTTTTTCTCATTACCCCTTTTTTATTTAAATAAACCTAAAATCAAATTTGCTCGACGGCTACATTGTAGCCTTGTACCATCAACTTTAAAAGTTCTGAATTTCTATTTATTTCATGCGCGGATGGCACAGCGGCTACTGCGTCTCCCTGCAGAGGAGATTTTCACGGGTTCGAGTCCCGTTCCGCGCTTTAGACGAGAATCCTTGGGTTTCGTTCGCTTCAAAAATTCAATAGCGGACGAGCGAGGATTTACATCCGATGCCGAGTCCCGTTCCGCGCTTTTCCCTAAAATTTAAAAACGTGTAGTGTATAATATTTTTATGTATATTGTTAAACAACCTGTGAAGGGGAAGGATTATTTTTATCTTCGGAAAAGCGTTAGAGAAAATGGAAAAGTTGTTAGTAAGTCTGTTGCGTATCTTGGAAAAACAAAAACTGATGCAGAGAAAAGATTTAAAGAGCTAAAAAATCATGGAAAATTGGAGGATTTTGAAAATAAAATTTTAGGGAAAAATGATATGAAAAAATTGGAAACTGAAAAGAATATGGATCAAGAAAAAATGAAAAAAACTGAAAGTGAATCTATAAAAAATAAAGAAATTAAAGTTTCTACAGATGAGAAAGAATTTTTGAGTTTTCTCAATGAGTCTGGTTTGGTTTGGGGTCCGAGTCCTGAGATTTATGGTGGGCTTGCAGGATTTTATACTTATGGTCCGTTGGGAAAGTTGTTAAAAAATAAAGTGGAAGATTCAATAAGAAAAATTTTTAATTCAAATGGTTTAAGGGAATTAGAGTCTCCAACTATTTTGCCAGATTCAGTATGGAAAGCTTCAGGGCATTTAGAAACTTTTAAAGATAGAACAATAAATTGTTCAAAGTGTAAGGCAGTTTTTAGAGCAGATAAATTAATTGAAGAAAAATATGATGTTCCGGCAGATTCTTTTTCAAATGAGAAGATTCTAAATTTTATTGACGAGAAAGGAATTAAATGTCCGAGTTGTAAGGGATTGATGGAAAAATCAATTGATACTCAAAGTTTGATGATGAAGACAAAAGTGGCTGGGAAGGATGCTTCTTTAAGGCCTGAGACTGCTACAGGAACTTATTTACCATTCACTAGATTTTATAATTATTTTAGGAAAAAACTTCCGTTGGGGGTTTTTCAAATTGGTAAAGCATATAGAAATGAAATTTCTCCTCGGCAACATGTTTTAAGGGGGAGGGAGTTTACGCAAGCTGAAGGACAAATGTTTGTTGATCCTGAAACAAAAAATAATTGGGAGAAATATGAATTAATAAAAGGGGAAAAGTTGCCGTTTTGGAATTCTGAAAGTCAAGAGTCAGATAAATCTGTGGTAAAGATTACCGTGGCAGAGGCTTTGAAAAAAGGAGATATAAAAAGTCAAGCATATGGTTGGTGTATTTGGTTAGCTTATACTCAGTTTATTAATTTAGGTATTCCTTCAGATAGAATTCGTCTGCGACAACATCATCCGGATGAAAAAGCATTTTATGCCGACGACGCTTGGGATATAGAAGTTAAATTAAATAATTATGGTTGGTTTGAAATGTGCGGAGTTCATGACAGAACAGATTATGATTTAACTCAGCATTCCAAATTTTCGGGGGTTAAATTGGAAGCGGCAAGAGAGAATGGGGAGAAGTTTGTACCGCATGTTTTAGAAATTGCCTTTGGTACTGATCGTCCGACTTATGCGTTGATTGATATTTTTTACGATAAGAAGGAAGAAGGAGAAGGGAAGTCAATGTTTAAAATTCCTTATTGGATTGCTCCAATTGATTGTGCTATTTTTCCTTTGGTTAAGAAACCTGAATTATTTAAAATTGCAGAAGACATTAAGGAAAGTTTAGAAAGAGAATTTGTCGTCGAGTATGACCTTGCAGGGAGTATTGGTAAAAGGTATTTAAGAAGTGCAGTGGCAGGTATCCCTTATGCAATTACTGTTGATTTTGATTCTATTGAAAATGGTGATGTAACTTTGAGAGATCGTGATACTGAAAAGCAAGTTCGTGTTAAGATTTCTGAATTGAAAAATATTTTGAGAAAATTAATAAATCAAGAACTCAGCTTCGACAAATTATAAAATTAATAATTAGTTTTTTAATTGAAAATTTATTTTTTATTGTTACTAAGAAAAGTTTTTAAAGTTCTTTTACTTGATTTGAGTAATTAAATTGAGGTGATATAAATGCCAAAAGCTATCAAAACTGTTAAAGCAGCAAACAATGAAATCAAAAGGTTGAAGAAAGCTATGAAGAAAGTGGAAGTGCGTAAGAAGAAGTTAAGTGTTAAACCTAAGAAAGTAGTTAAGAAAAAGGCTGTGAAGAGGAAATCCAAGAAACCAGCCAAGAAGAAAAAAGCAGCTAAGAAAAAGAAAAGACGTTAAGTCTATTTTTTTATTTTTTTTTATTGATTAGTTAAAACCCGAGGACAAAAAGTTCAATGAAGGGAAGTGATGTAAATATTTTTAAATTGTAATTGATTGTGTTTTTTATTGAAAGTGATTGTATTTTTTGTAGGGGAGAAATTATGGCTCTGGTGAGAGTTTGTCGCTTCGCTCTCTACTCCGTAGAATGAGAGTTTCTATTTAAATTTGGAAATCTCATGATCACTTCGTTCTCTACTTCGTAGAACATCAATTTCTGTAGAAATTGACATAAACCACCGACGTTCTGTGGAACAAAAAGTTATCTGAATTTTGGGAGCCTAAATTCTCAAAAATTTAAATGGCATTGAAAATGCCATAAATGGCTCTGGTGAGAGTTTAACTCACGACCTCTGCCTCATGAGAGCAGCGCTCTAAACACTGAGCTACAGAGCCAAACTTAAAAGAATAATTTCATTTAAAAGGTTTTTTAAAGTTTAATTCTATCCAGGAATATGGTTTTAGGTGATGTAGCAAGCAATTTAACTCAAATTAATCAATCTACGGATTTTTTTACGGATCTAATTGTGGAAGTGGGTAAAATTGGTCTTTGGTTGCAAACTTTGGGAATTTTTGTTATTCTCTGGTTAGTCTTCCAAATTATTAATTTTTTATTGAATAGAAAAAGAACTAATTTAACTGATAGTTTTAAAGTAGAGATAAAACAAATAAATACTAAACTTAATCGGATTGAAAAATTGATAAAAAAGAAAATTTAATTATTTTTTGTCTTGAATTTTTAGTGCTTGTTGTCTTTCTTGTTGTTTGACTTTTACTGCTAATCCAGCTATTTGATTTCTAATTTTTTTACTGGGCATGGTATTTCCAAGAGTTTTTTTATTTTTTTCAAAATCTTCTGTGAATTCTATTCCATTTTCTATTAAACCTTTCAAGGTTCTTCTTACTAATTTAGATTTTATTTTTCCCATATTAAATTGTGTTCGGTTCTGTTTTTAAAGGTTACTATTCAAAAATTTCTATCTTTTGAAGGCTTTTTGCCGCGTTAATGAATTCTGTTAATTTTTTTGTTTGATGTCCTTTTGTGAGAATTGCATATGGTAAGCTGAGTTCTGCACTTTTTTTATGTGCGTCGATTATGTCTATTTCATTAACTCTTTTTTTGTTATATGCAACTAAGATTTTTTCATTTTCATTTGTTTTGACATGTAAAATTATTTGTTGGTGATTAAAAGAGATTATATCAAGAAGTTCTGTATTGTTTTCAGAAAGGAAGTGTTTTATTTTTTCAAAAAACTTTTGGTTTTGTTTTGTTGAAGTTTTTTTCTTTTTTACAGTTGTTTTTTTTATATATTTTTTTTTGTCGAAAATATTTAAATTTTTTGCTGATGCAGATTTTTCTGTAAGAGATTCTTGCGTAGTTATTTCTTGAGAAATTTTGATTTCTTTGGGTATTTTATGTGATTCAATATTTTCTTCTTGGGATGAACTTTGATTTGCTGGTTTTTCAGGAGGAATTTCTGAGATTTTTTTTGTTTGTATTTGGTTATCAGGTTTTTCTTTTTCTTGAGGGAGATTTTGCGGTTTTTCTTTTTGTGTTGGGTGACTGATGTTTTCTTTTTTTTCTTGGATAGATTCTGCTTCAGTGTTTGTAAAATATCTCCACATTACTCTTCCTTCTTTTTGAAATGCAACTGCAAAATCTTTTATAGCTCGTAATGCTACGCGAATTGCTGGTTCTTGTTTTTGATCTTCTAAAATTTGTTTTTCTTTTAACAGTAGGAATGCATCTTTCTCTCTTGATTTTAAATGCTGTGAATATTTTTCTAATTGGGGTTCTTGTCCAGCTAAAAGGTATATTGGCGAATTACCAACTTTCATGTGGCTCATCTTTATCTGTTTATTTGAGAGGAGTTCTCCGAGAAATGCTGAGGCAAAAAGGGTATTGACTCCAATTTCTTTTGAGATATGGATTGGCAAACTAGGACCATTTGTTTTTAATGTTTGAATTATTTTCTCTTTTGGTTGATTTGTATTTTGAATAGGCATGATTAAGAAAAAGATAAAGGAGTTATAAATATTGTTATGTTTTGGCTATGTTCCATAAAACTTGATGATATGCTTTAAATGAATCTGCTATTTTTTTATTTTTTATCATAAATACAAAAGGTTTTTCTTCCCACAAGAAAATATAAACGTAATCTTCAAAAATATCCATCGCAGCTGGACTTATGTATCCTCTTGGCATGTAACGGACTTCTGTAAATTTTTCCTTTTCTCTATCTTTCCCGAGTGTTTGTTTAGTTGATTTTTCAAGTAATACTTTTAATTTTTGTTTTTTAGTGGAGGATTTTAAATTTGTATTAATTAAAAAAGTTCTTAGCGATTCTATTGCATAAATTCCTTCAGGGAATCCAGTAATTTTTATTTCCCCCTTTTCTGGACAATCCTCAATTATTTTACTGAATGCTGTTTTAAATCCTTCAAAACCTTCATAGACTGCCATCGTTGTTTCAGAATCTTGTTTTTTTAATTCTGATAAATCCCCAATTATTTTTTCTATTTGTCTTTTTCTTTCTTCTTCTTTATTAAGTAAGATTTCGGGATTAGATGAGGAAAAATGTTTGCCATCTTTTTGGATGTTATATGAAACAAATCCTTTTGAGATTAATGAATTTAAATCTTCATAAACTCTTGAATTTGCTATTTTAGTTCCTTTAATGATGGGTCCGGTTGTAGATTCTGGATGTTTTAATAAAAATAAATATATTTTGATTTGATTTTCTGTGAGTCCTAATTCTTTTAGTATTTTAGTCTCCATGTTGTAATAATGTACTTTTGTATTATAAATCTTTCTCCTTTATGGGAGAAAGATAGTTTAAAAGGAAAATTAAGAGAAACATCTTATGGGAAATATTTTAGAAAAATTGTTTGGAAAGAGACTTTTTTTTAGTAGTCGGAACAGGCAATTGAAAGAGCAAGGATTTCGTTTTTATAAGGAGGGAAAATTAATTTTAACTTCAGGAAACTTTGTTGAGGGGGAATGGAATCAAGATGCGGTATCAAAGATTGGAACAGATCTCCCTGTCTTATTAAATGTTCCTTGGCAAGGAAGTTGCTCGAATGCGAATATAGAAGATGTTGTCATATGTTTTGGAAAATTGAAACGAATTCAAGATGAGGTATCAGACGAACATCCTGAGATTAAGAAATATGAAAGGGAGTATGTGGTCTATTGGAGGGATGGAAGTTAAAATGGCATTGATTATAAGTTTAGAAGATAGCGAAGAAGGATTAATAGGAATAGCTCGGGATGGAAAAAGAGTTCATTTGGGGGTCCCATTCTCTTATTCCACTACTCGTAATTTAAAAACTTTAGATTATTCCGTTTCCTTGAGAAGAGGAAGAGAAGAAGCAATTAAATTTGAAGAACATTTAGATTCAGTTTCTGGAGGATATATTTATTTTAATAAAGATGATGTTAAATGTGTTTGTTATCACCAGGAGGATATTCCTTTAAGACGTTGGTTTTTAGATAAAAAATTTCTTAGAAATATTAGTGTTCATTTCACATATCTTCAATTTGAAGGTAAAAAAGAAGAAGCATTTCAAGATTCTTCTCGAGATGTTTATTACGAAAAGATTAACTTTAATGAAAGGAGAATTAAGATCCATAGAGTTGAGAGGAAAGATGATGAAACAATCTAATCTTTCGCAAATATTATTTCACGGAGTTTTTTTAGCCGCTTGGTTTAGGGTTATTATTTATGGGGGAGATAAATGAGTTTGAAATGTTTTCTTGTCCGGAGAGGTATCTTGTAGGTTATTCTTTATTTGATTTAAATTGCGATGGTTTTATAGACTCTAAAGAAATTAAGAAAATGCCCTTTGAAACTTTTATCCCCTCCGCTCTTAGTTTTAATAGAAATCATAGAAATTATTGTTATGTCTTAATCCAATCGACTTCATAGTAACTTACTTTTCCTTCGTGATCTACTATTGCAATGAGAAGTTTCTTTTTTGTGGAATGTGCAACTCTATTTTTTGCAGTGAATTCGTGCCAAGTTAATTTTCCTGTTTCTGAATCCACAAAGACAATCCATTTGGCGTGAGATTGTCCTGGTTTTTTTCCTTTACCATAAACTCTAAAATCTGCTCCAAATTTTAATGCGGTTTTTACAATGTGCCCTTTTTCTCGTAGATCTTCAAAGACTTCGTATTTTAGATTAAATCTTTTATCTATTTTTTGCAATTTTTTTTGCAATTCTTGTTCACTTAGTTGTTTGTTTTGTTGTAAAACTTCCAGTTTATTTTGATTGACTAAGAAGAGAGTTTCAACTAGGGAATATTGGATTTTGTCTCTTACTCTTTCTCCAAATCTCGATTTGTCGTGCAATTGATATGCCAATGAATCGTTGGTTGATATAATGTGCCCTACAATGTGTGCTTGAATTTTGTTTGTCATGGTTATTTTAGTTTATAGTAATATTTAAAAATATGCTTTTTCTTTTATTTTTATGATAGTTAATAATAAATTACTTAATGTAGAATTATTATTAGCTGGACTTCTCTTACTCTTATAAAAGAGTCATTTTGAAAATGGCGAATACATCAATATCTTATACTGAAATAGGAATGCGTTGTGAATTTAAGGGCAGTGCAACTATACATACTAATGATCCTAAAAGACTTTTAGATTTATTGGATTTAATTCCAGAAAAAAAAACTTTAAAGATAGAATTTTTAGATTATAAGCGTGGAGAGAATTTTGTTTCTGTTTGGAGAAATTATCAAAAATAATATAAACTTGATTTTGTATAAAATAAAATGGTAGAAATTAATTTTGCAAAGATAGAAAAGAAATGGCAGAAAAAGTGGGAACAGAGAAAGATTTTTGAGGTAAATAGGGAAGAGGGGAAAAAGAAATTTTTTATGATTTTTGCATATCCCGGTATTTCTGGATATCAGCACGTTGGGCATATGCGAGGATATTCCTATACAGACATTGTTTGTAGATATAAACGGATGAGTGGGTTCAATATAATGTTTCCTGCTGGAACACATGCATCTGGAAATCAAGCAATTGCTTTTGCCAATAAAGTTAAACATGGAGATAAAACTTGGATTGAATATTTGAGAATGAATGGATGTTCAGACAAAATTATTAAAACTTTAATTACGCCGGAAAAAATTGTTAAATATTTTAATAAAGTTTATGGGGATTTTTGGAAAAGATTCGGATTTTCATATGATGAAAGAAGATTCACTTCAACTATTTATCCAGATTATCAAAAGTTTATTCAATGGCAATTTAAAAAGTTGAAGGATAATAATTTACTTGTGCAAAAACCGTATTTTGCAACTGCTTGTCCAAATTGTGGTCCGGTTGCGGTAGATGCTTCTGAGACAGATATTTCTCAAGGAGGAAATGCAGAAAAGCAAGATTTTATCTGGATAAAATTCAAAGTTAAAGATTCAGATTTGATTTTGATGGCTGGAACAACAAGACCTGATGCTCTTTATGGGCAGACTCATCTTTGGATTGATCCTAAAGGAAAATATGTTGTAGTGCAAGTCGGTGGTGAAAAATGGGTGGTTGGGAAGGAGGTGGTCGAGAAAATTAAATATCAGTATAAGGATTATAAAATAATTAGGGATATTAATCCTAAAGAATTAATGGGGCAATGGGCTCGAGGTCCGTTGGTGGATTATGATACTTATATTGTGCCTGCCTGGTTCATTGATTCTGGTGTTGGTTCTGGGATTGTTTATTCTGCATTGGAAGATCCGGTTGATTTATTTGAATTAAAAAAAATACATTCAAATATGAAAATGTTAGATAGGTTTGCTTTAGATAAAAAAGTTATCGCTAAATTAAAACCAATTCCTATAATTTCTGTTTCTGGAATGGGGGATAATCTGGGGGAAGATATTGGAAAAGAATTTGGTATTAAATCTCCTGATGAAAAAGAGAAAGTTGAATTAGCAAAAGGAGAATTGAATAAACGAGTTTTTAGGAAAGGAGTCATGAAGCAAAACTGTGGGGCATGTGCTGGAATGAGTGTTCCTGATTGCCAAGAATATTTGAAAGAACATTTAGTTAAGGATAGGGAGGCAGTTATGTTTTATGAATTAAGTGAAGAAGTTATTTGTAGATGTAAAGAGAAAGTTGTTATTAAGAGAATTGATGATCAGTGGTTTATTAAATATTCAGATAAAAAATTAACTGAAGAAAGCAAAAAGCATACAGATACTATGTCAATTTTTCCTAAACAATATAAGAAGAATATTTCTGGAGTTTTAGATTGGTTCCAAGATAGGGCTTGTGCAAGATTAGGAAATTGGATTGGAACAAAATTAGAATTTGATAAAAAATGGACTGTCGAACCAATTTCAGATTCAACTCTTTACCCAATATATTATCTTGTTTCATTATATTATAATCAAGGTAAGATTAAGTTGGAGGAAATGGATGAGTCTTTTTTTGATTATGTTTATCTTGGGAAGGGAAAGGCTAAAAATAAAACTTGGGATGAGATAAAAAAGGAGGTTGAATATTGGTATCCATTGGATGTTAATCTTGGAGGGAAAGAACATCAGACTGTTCATTTTCCGGTGTTTGTTATGAATCATGTGGGGATTTTACCGAAGAGAATGTGGCCGAAAGGAATTTTTGTGAATTATTGGGTTCTTGGAAAAGGTTCTAAAATTTCTAAATCAAAAGGGGGAGCTCAACCTATTCCTGAAGCAATTAAGAATTTTGGGGTAGATGCGATGCGTCTTTATTATTCTCATATTGCGAGTCCAGAGGTGGATGTTATTTGGGATGAAAAAATTGTAGCAGATTATAAAAAAAATTTAGAAAAAATTTATAATTTAATTATGAAAGCTTCTGAAAAAAAAGGAAAGGGAAAGAGTAAGAAGGAAGATCTACTTCTTTTTGAATTAAATAAGGAATTGAAAGTTATTGGAGAATCAATTTCTAGTTTTGATTTAAGAACTGCTGCTAATTCTGCATTTTTTTTATTGTTTGGAAAGTTGAAAAAATATTTGCAAAGCGGAGGAGAAAATCATGAAATAATCAAAGAATTTTTATCTTCTTGGCTTCGGGTTATGGCGCCTTTTTGTCCGCATATAATTGAAGAATTATGGGAGAAAATTGGTAATAAAGATTTTGTTTCAATTTCAGAGTGGCCCAAATTTGATGATAAAAAAATTAATAAAAATTTCGGTAAGAAAGAAAATTTATCTGATAAATTAGTTGAAGATGTTCTGATGGTAGTTAATTTGGTTAAAGAAAAAGGGCAAAAAGTTAGTAAAATATATGTTTATGTAATGCCTCAAGAAAAAAATAATTTTATTAAAAGTTTAGAAGTAATTAAAAAAAGAGTGGGAATTGATCTTGATATTTTTGCAGTTAATGATCAGAAAAAATATGATCCAGAAAATAAATCTAAAAATGCGAAGCCAGGTAAGCCAGGCATTTATTTAGAGTAAGATTTAAATAGTTTTAAGATTTTATTTTAAAGTGACCTAAAACGAAAGATAAATTATTTTCAAATTACGATTTTACACATTATAAATTTCCAACTTCTGTGTATAATGTGATGCAAATATTAGAGATTGGAGAACATCGTTGGTTTTTTGGAGAGAGGGTGCATCATCAAGTTTCTTTAGAGGAAGCTGCTATTGATTGGGTGATTCATCAGGATGTGGATGGTTTAACTGAAGCTGAAAAGGTTCATAAAAGATTTATGGGTAATTTTTATGAAATTGAAGGGTATTGTCAAGTTCATTGTGGGGGGTTTGAACGTTGCAAGGGTTGTAAAAATTGTCCTTTAGATCTTGAGACGGTTCATAGGTTGTTGCATGATGATCCAAAAGAAATAGAAAATAAAAAAATTAATTAACTTATTCTCTTTTCATTATTGTGTGCCCGCATTCAGAGCATTTCCATTTTTCGAAAACATCTTCTTTGTACGAAAAAGGTAATAAGTACCCTTTATCACATTTAGGACATTTTGGAAAAATACAGTTATCTTCGGTCATTTTATTTTCCTCCATTGTTATTTATTTTAAAATTGCTTTGATTCTTCTAACGCCCGCACTTGAAGATTCTTCTTTTTTGATTTTGAAAGTTTCTAATTCCGATGTGTTTTTTGCGTGAGGTCCGGCACATATTTCTTTTGAGAAATTTCCTATTGAATATACTTTAACTTTTTCTTTGTATTTGTCGTCGAAGATTCCTTGAGCTCCAGATTTTTGAGCTTTATCTAATGGCATCTCTTCCATTTCTATTGGGATTTTTTCTTGGATTTTTTTGTTTACTAAATCTTCTATTTTTTGTTTTTCTTCATCTGTTAGTTTTCTATCAAAATTAAAATCAAATCGTAGCCTTTCGGGGGTTATATTCGAGCCCTTTTGGTGGATGTCTGGGTTTTTGAGGATTACTCGTAGGGCTTCATTCAACATATGACAGGCGGTATGGAGCTTTTTTGTCTGTTCTGAATTGTCTGCTAAACCAGATTTAAATTTTCCTGCTGAAGCTGTCCTTGAAAGTTCTTCATGGCTTTTACATTCTTTTTTGAATCCTGTTTCGTCAACTTTTATTTTTTGTTCTTTTGCTAATTCAATAGTCATTTCAATGGGGAACCCGTAGGATTGATAGAGTAAAAAAGCATCTTTACAACTTATCTCTTTTTTATTTTTAGTTATTTTTTCAAAAATTTTAAGTCCTTTTTCTAAAGTTTTTTCGAATTTGTCTTCTTCTTGTTTGAGTTCTTTTAATATTTGTTTTTTATTTTTTTCTAAGTGTTTATAATCGTTGTAAATTTTAAAAATTGGTTTTGCTATTTTTGAGATTGATTCTTTTATTTCTAATTCTTTTTTGAATTTGATTGCTCTTCGAATTAATCTTCTAACAACATATCCTTGTTCTGAATTTCCTGGAATTATTCCATCTGCGATAATGAATGTTGCTGCTTTGATATGGTCTGCGATAATTCGCATCTCTTTTTTGTAATCTTCGTATTTTTTATTGGATAGTTGTTCTATTTTTTGGATTATTTGTTTGAAAGCTTCAGTCATATAATTATCATTATGGCCCTCTAAGATTGCCAACATTCTTTCAAAACCTCCTCCATAATCCACATTTTTTTGTTTTAGTGGAAGAAGATTTCCTTTTGAATCCTTGTTGTATTCCATAAATACATTATTTCCTAACTCCATCCAATTTTCGTTTTTATAATCAAAAGTTTTTGGAACGGGTTTTTCTGAAATCCAATAAAATATTTCTGAATCTGGACCACAAGGACCTGTTTTTCCTGCGGGGCCCCACCAGTTTTCATTTTTATCTAAAATTGCTATTCTTTCTTCAGGTAGTCCTAATTCGAGTAGAATACTATATGATTCTTTATCTTTCGGAGAGGTGGAATTTCCTTCAAATATACTTGCCGCCAATTTATTCAAGGGAATTTTTAGAGATGCTGTTAAAAATTCAAAAGTGTATTTTATTGCATCTGTTTTCCCATAATCTCCTATGCTCCAGTTTCCCATTTGTTCAAAAAATGTGTGATGTTTTATATCTCCAACTTCTCCAATATCTACTGTTCTGATGCATCTTTGAATATTTACTAGTCTTTTTCCTTGAGGGTGTTTTTCTCCGAGGAGGAATGGAACTAATGGATGCATTCCAGCGGTTGTAAAAAGAACTGTTGGGTCGTTTTCTGGAATTAGACTTGCATTTTGAATTTCTTTGTGGTCTTTTGATTTGAAGAATTCAATGTATTTTTTGATTAATTGTTTTCGGTTCATGAAATTATAGACGAAAGTGGAGTTTTAAAATTATTTGGTTTATGAGTTTTTTCTAAAACAAAATGTTTATAAGAGATCATTTATGTCTGTTTTTATGGCATGGAAAATATCCTTACAAGAATTGGCTAAGAAACGAGTTAAAATAAATAATCTTGATAGAATGCCCGATCTTGAATCTAATGTTCTGGAATTACGTATTGCTGCGATCAGTGATGATTTTCGTTTAGCGAGTTATTATATTTGGAATAAACAAAAGGAAGAAGTCGTTGGAAGATTGGTGCCCAACATTAACTGGAAGTTGGATGAATACCTAGGACATGATTATACGATTTCTGAATAATTTTATTCTGCGAGTTCTCTTAATTTTCCTTGAATTTCTTCGAGTTGTGATTCTAATGTGGAATCATATTTTTGTGTTTTTACTTTACTTATTTTTTCCTCAATTTTTTCTAACTCTTCGACGGATTCTAAATGATGTTCTTTGAGAATTTGAGGTATTTTTATTTTAGGAAGAGTTCGTTCTAGTTGTTTTAAATTTTTTACTATTTCCTTAATTCGAGTATAGACTTTTGATTTAGATTTTAGTTCTTCAATTCTTAATGGATGATATCTTTTTATTGTTTGGAGAATTGTTAATAGATTTGCTTCTAGAGAAAGAATATCTTTTTTAGATTGAACTGCTTCTTCGTATTCAAGCTTTACATGAATTAATTTTTCTTCTGCCATTTTTGTTTTTAACACTGCTTAGTGTGCCCTTCTTTGTGGTTTGCTTGGGCAATTTTAATTCTTTTTGGGACTTGTTATATTTTATAAGAATTAAAAATTTATTCTATTTTTGAAAATATATCTTCATCAATTTTTTCAATTTGATTTTTAAGATTTTGAATTTCCTCTTCCCAGAGAGTTAATTCATTTTCTTCTTCTTCTTTTATTTTTCTTATATCTTGTAACATTTTTGCAACTTCAGAAATTCTCTCTTTTGTTTTTTCAAAAATCTTTAAACTTTCTTCAAATTTATCAATCCGGATAAATATTGGTTCGTTTCTAACTCTTTTAATTGCTTCAGTAAATTCCGAAGGGATATTTCTTTTAGGTATTATTTCCTCGTGAGTTTTTATTTCTCTAGTAAGAGGGCGTGTTGGAAGTGTCGGCATCATTTGGGGTTCCTCCTCATCAACTTCTTCTTCCACCTCTTTTTCTCCAGATACGGCTTCTTTAATCATGTTTTGAGAAAATCTTTCTCCAAGGGCATTTGATGGAAGGCTTGGGAGTGGGGGTAATTTTTCATTGTTTATTTCTCTAGAAGGAATTTTGGGCAATTCAGTTATTTTTGGGAGCTCTGGCAGTCTTGGAACACCCTCATCATCGTCTTTTGTAAACCATCCCATTTTTTTATTGTATCTTTCGATGTATATAACAAATCATATAGGTTTAAAAACTTTTATTTTTTAAATATAGTACCGAAAAGTATTTATTTGGTGATTATGGAATATTAAAATGTCAAAAGAATTAATTAGAGAAATTGTTGTGAATGTCGTCGGGAAACAAGCAGAGCCAATTGCAGATTTATTAAATAGTAAAAAACATGTTAATGAATTTAATTTGGCTAAAAAATTGGAGATTACAATTAATCAAACTAGAAATCTTTTATATAAACTTTCAGATCAAGGCTTAGTTTCTTCTATAAGAAAAAAAGATAAGAAAAAAGGATGGTATACTTACTTTTGGAAAATTGAGAATCTTAAGGCTTTTGAATTTTTGAAAGGGTTACTTGATCAACGGACTAATCAGATTAATGCGCAAATTGCAAGTCGTGAGAAGAATCAGTTTTATGTTTGTGAACGGTGTAACTTGGAGTATAAGGAGGAGAATGCTTTGTTTATGGATTTTACATGCGATGAATGTGGGGAAATTTTTAAGGTGAAGGATAATTCTAAATTGGTTCGTGCGTTGCAGAGAAATCTTAAGTCTATCGACGGGGAAATGAAATTAGTGGAAATAGAAATTCAAAAAGAAAGAGATAAAATTGAAAAACAGAGAATAAGAAAGGATAAAAAAGAAAAAGCAGAGAAGACTAGAATTAGGAAGGAGAAAGCTGCAATACGGAAGGCAATTAGAGATAAAGAAAAGAAGAAAGCAGGGTTTAAGAAAACAGTAAAGAAAAAAGTAGCTAAGAAAAAAGGCAAGAAAAAAGCTGTGAAAAGAAAAGTTAAAAAATTAGCAAAGAAGAAAAAAGTAGTTAAGAAAGTAATTAAAAAGAAATCTAAGCGTCAAAAGGCATCATCCAATACCCTAAAGGGCACGAGAGTACGGAGTTCTGGACGTAAATAAAATGGGAATTGAGATAAGTAGAATTCCTCGAAAGAGGAGATTTTTTTTTGGGAATGGATTGAGCATCACTACTAATATTATTCTTTTGAATATTGTTTTGTTTTTTGTTTTTTCTATGCTTATTTTATTTGATGTTGTGTCGGTGGGTTTTATTGCAATCAAACCATCTAATATTTTGGCAGGCAGATATGTTTGGACTTTTTTGACTTCAATGTTTATGCATGTTGGATTTTTTCATTTATTTGCAAATATGCTTTCATTATTTTTCATTGGAGGATTGGTTGAAAAATTATTAGGTAAAAAAAGATATCTTTGGTTTTATTTAATTGCAGGTTTGTTTGCTGGCTTATTTTTTGTGGGAATAAGTTATTTTTTGAAAACAGATTTAAACACTTTTGCCGTCGGTGCTTCTGGGGCGCTGTTTGGTTTAGTGGGTTTACTAATGTTATTAACTCCTAACCTTCCGGTTTATATTATGTTTATTCCAATTCCAATTAAAATGAAATATGCTGCTCCAGGAATTTTGGTGGTGTTATGGTTGATTTCAATTACAGGTAATGTTCCTATTGGTAATACTGCTCATCTTGGAGGTTTAATTTCTGGATTAGTTTATGGGATTTATTTAAGAAAAAAGTTTCCTCAAAAAACTAATTGGATTAATAATCATTTTCAATGAGCTAGTTTGGGAGGATATTTCAAGTCAGATAATATGGAAAATAAAAAGAGGTTTTGTTTGAAAGAGAAATATTTAGAAAGTTGGAATTATATTAAGGAGTGTAAAAATTTTATTTTGGTAGTGGTTGGTTTATTTTTTGTATTTAGTTTAATTGGTTTTTTTATCCCCGCCTCTGCTGAAGTAGAGAATCAAATTTTGGAATTTCTTAAAGAGCTTTTAGAAAAAACTCAAGGGATGTCAGCATTTGGTTTAATGAAGTTTATCTTTTTTAATAATTTTCAAGCAAGTTTAACTGGGATTCTTTTTGGGGTTTTGTTGGGAATTTTTCCAGTGATAGTTGCTTCTTTGAATGGGTACATTTTGGGCTTTGTTGCATCTAAGACCGTAAGTATAAATGGTATCTTTAGTCTTTGGAGGATATTGCCGCATGGTATCTTTGAATTGCCGGCAGTTTTTATTTCTTTAGCGATGGGTATTAAATTGGGAACTTTTATTTTTGCTAAGAAAAAGTTGGAAGCTTGCAGAGATTTTTTTTGGAAGAGTATTAAAGTTTTTTTATTGATAGTAGTTCCGCTTTTATTTATTGCGGGGGTTATTGAGGGATTATTAATTGCTTTTGCTAGTTAGTTAGCTTTAAATATACTTATTTCTTAGATAATTTATACTAATAAAAGGAGGTTTTATAAAAAATGTGGTGGAAAAAAACTGCTTTGGTTTTAGCAAATATTGGTGCTATTAACTGGGGACTTGTACAACTTAACTGGAATATTGTTGACAAGTTAATTGGTAGTTGGAGTGCGGGAACAGCAACAGTTGTTTACTGGCTTGTAG
This sequence comes from archaeon, assembly GCA_018657525.1. Lineage (GTDB taxonomy): Archaea > Nanobdellota > Nanobdellia > Pacearchaeales > GW2011-AR1 > JABHWZ01. The sequence goes on from JABHWZ010000009.1 coordinate 41,553, forward strand.
CTCTTTGTGGTATTTACGGGCTTGCTAAAGTGTTTCAAGAGTAAAACTAACTTGTTAAGAAATTTTCCCAATTGTATATTGGGATTTTTTATTTTTTTTAAATTTTTGAAAATTGTATTTTGAAAGAATATACTAAATTAAAAGTTAAATACGTTTATTCTTTAAGGTCGCTGATTCCTAACATTATGAAGAGTAATCCGATCATTATTACAAACCAGATTATTCCACCCTTTAGGAATTCCCATGCTGCTGTTCCGAAATTCAACGATACTCCTAATAAATTCCAGTTAGCTGAGTATCCCCAAACTGCAATAGCTGCAATTACTAGGACCAATCCTGCGAAAAGTTCTATCCATTTATTCATTGTAATATAACTGATTTTTTTTTGTTTAAAAACATTGTGTTGGTGAAATAGGTAGTTTTAAAAATAGGAGAATTGTTAAAAAAACATGAATAATCAATTATCTTGGTTGCAGAAAGCAGTGGCTATCCCTAATTGTTAATTTATTCGGAATTCTTTTATTTAAAATGAAAAAAGTTAAAGATTTTTTTTGGAAACAAAATATGACTGTGAAAGAGCTTATAATGGGGTTTGATAGTTTAGGTTATCAGGCTTCAGAATTGGCAGAGGCTGAAAAAGTTATTTTAAAAATGAAGCGTGGTGGTGCAAAAGTTTTTTTGACTTTTACTTCAAATATGGTGACTTCTGGATTGAGGGGTTTTTTTGCTCAGCTTTGTAAATTTAAGATACCGGATATTTTAGTGACAACTTCAGGTTCAATTGAAGAAGATATTATGAAGGCTTTGGGAGAGGGATTTGAATTGGGGAGCTTTAATGCTGACGATACTGCATTGCATGAGCGCGGTGAGAATCGAGTTGGCAATTTAATTATTCGTAATGAAAGTTATATGAAATTTGAGGATAAAATTTCCCAAATTCTTGAGAAGATTTATGTTAAGAAAAAAAGAATTATGTCTTCTGAATTGTTAAAAGAAATTGGTTTGCAGTTAGGTGATGAAGATTCTATTTTATTTCAGGCAGCTAAAAATAATATTCCTATTTATTGTCCAGGAATTGCTGATTCTAGTTTTGGATTTCAGTTATTTATGTTTCAGCAAAAGCATTCGGATTTCATTGTTGATACGATTCAGGATATGCAGAGAGTTGTTAGTGATTTGAGTTTTGATGAGAAAAAAGGTTTGATTAGTTTGGGAGGAAGTATCTCAAAACATTATGCTGTTTTTGCAGCTTTGCTTTCTGGGGGATTTGATTATGCAGTTTATATGACAACTTCTAGCTCTCAATCTGGTTCAATGTCTGGAGCTACAACTCAAGAAGCAAAGTCTTGGGGAAAGCTTAAAGATGATGGAGAAGCAGCTACAGTTAAGGGAGATGTTACAATTACTTTTCCGTTGGTGATGTGTAGTGTTTTGGATGAATTGGAGGGGATGGAATGACTGCTCCTAAATTTATTCTATCTAAGTCAAAACTTTTAGAACAATATAATAAATTAAAAGAACTTGGTTTGAAAGTTTCGTATTCTTATAAGACAAATCACGAAGTTGGAAAAGTTTTGCAAGAGTTGGAGGGGGCAGAGGATTGTGAATTTTCAATTCATGCTTTTGAGGAGATTGAAGATATTAAAGATAAATCTAAAATTAGTTTTTTTACTCAGGCAGAGAATAAAGAAGAGTTGAAATTGTTATTGGAGAAAGGAATTAGAAATTTTGTTGTGGATAATGAAATTGATTTAAGAAGGTTATTGAAAGTGGTTGAAAGTTTTGGAGAGAAAATTAATTTAAGTTTGCGGATGAAATTTCAAGAACATCGAATTGGAACTGGAAAGTATTTTGTTTATGGAATGTCTGCTGGAAAAGTTAATGAATTATTGAATAAAATTAAGGCTAATCCTTTGATTGAAAAACTGGGAGTTCATATTCATAGAAAAAGTCAGAATGTTAGTGAGTGGTTAATTCTAGATGAATTGAAAGATTCTTTGGGTGAGGAAATTTTAAGAAGAATTGATTTTGTTAATTTGGGAGGAGGATTGCCAGTTAAATATAGAAGTTATACAGGAAAGGCAGATGATTATATTTTTGAAAAAATTAGAGAAGTTGTGGATTGGTCGAATAAAAAAAATATTCAAACTATTATTGAGCCGGGAAGATTTTTGGCAGCTCCTGCAATTCAATTAGAAACTGAGATTATTCAGATTCAAGAAAAAAATTTAATTATAAATACTACAATTTATAATTGTGCGGTGGATAATGTTTTAACTGGGACAAAAATGTTAGTTGAGGGTGAATTAGATGAAGTTGAGGAGGGAAATTATTATTTGATTAAAGGAAATTCTCCCACAAGAGATGATATTTTCCGATATAGGGTTAAATTGAAAAATCCAAAGGTTGGAGATAAAATTATTTTCTTAAATGCGGGAGCCTACAATTATACTACTGATTTTTTTGGTTATAAAAAATTAAAAACAGAGATTAAAGAATAGAAATAATTAAAAAGTTTATGGAGTTAATAAAATAATGAAGAAAGATGAAAATTTTAGGACGGGATGTTATGCGATTCCTACTAAGCAGGGCTATGATATTGGATTTATTGAGGGGGATAAAGATCGTTTCGGGGAGTATTTAGTTAGATTTGGTGATGATCATAAACCAGTTTGTAATTGTCGTTTAAAGAGGTCTATTTTTTTGGGAGATAGAGGGGGGATAGTAATTCCTGATAATAGGTTTCTTTTAGAATTTACTTTGAGGAATGGAGGATTTGAAAGTTTTTGTCCTGAAAGTGGAGGAGTAATTATCCCTAGTTGGGGCGTTGAGGATTTAGGTGAAATATCGGAAGACTTTCGTGAGATGATTTAAATTAGGAATACTTAAATATGCTTTATTCTAGGTGAATTGATGTTAACTGAAGAACAATTCAATGAGATTAGAGAACATTTGCAGGAAGCCCAGAATCCTGTTTTTTTTTATGATAGCGATGCTGATGGGCTTTCAAGTTTTGTTTTGTTAGCTAAATGGTTGGGGAAGGGATATGGGGTGGTCATTAAAGATTTTCGTGATATGTGGGAACATTATTTGAACAAAGCAGAACAATTGGGTGCAGATTGTATTTTTTGTTTAGACTTGCCCTATTTAAATAAAGAATTTGTGGATGCTGTTAATGAAAAGAATTTAAAATTAGTTTCAATAGATCATCATGATACTGAAAAATTGAAGGGGTTAGAGTTTGAGTATAATACTTTTCACGAAAGCGGGAAAAATGAATCTGTTGCAGAATTGTGTTATGAAGTTACGCAGCAGAAAAAAGATATGTGGATTGCAGTTGTGGGTTGTGTTGCTGATGTGAAGATGCCTAGTTTTTTTGAAGAATTTGCAAAAGAAAATCCCGAGTGGATTGATTGTGAATATGAAACTGCTTTTGATGTTAGATATAAATGTCGGTTGGGGAAATTGATAGATGTTTTTAATTTTGGTTTGAAGGATACTACTACTAATGTGGTGAGGTTACAGAAATTTTTAATTAAGGCACAGTTTCCTTCAGAGGTTTTAGAAGAGAATCCTAAGACTAAAACTTTTTTAGATAAGTATGATTTTTTGAATAAAATTATTAAAAAGCTTGTTGTTAAGGCAGAGAAGAAAATTGATATTGAAAAAAAATTATTGTTTTTTACTTATGGTGGCACAACAGGTGTTAGCCAGCATTTGTCTGATCGTTTAATGTATAGGAATCCTGGGATTACAATTGTTTTGGGTTATAATAGCGGAGGCGAGAAAATAAAATTTTCTTTGAGGGGCAATCCTGTTAATGTAAGGGAAGTTGTTCTGAAAGCTATTGAAGGATTAGAGGGAGCAGGAGGAGGAGGACATAAGTTTTCTTCGGGGGCCCAAATTTGTATGAGTGATTTAGATTTATTCAGAGAAAGAGTTGAGAATTTAGTTTAATTTTTACTTCTTTAAAGTACTCTGGTTTTTACGAAAGATATTTAAATAATAAAATCTTGAATTGAATATGAGTAATAGATTAACGTTGATGGCATGGAATAGTTTTTTTGACTTAGTCTATACTAACTGTATTAAACATTAAATTCAATTCATTGTTTCTGGGGTCTGAATTGAAGGAGATGTTTTATTTCTACTTGATTTAGATTTTAAGAAGATTTGTTTTGAATTTGCAAAAAATAATGGAACAAAAAATGCAAATGATGGAGCTAGGACTTGAGAGAGAACTTAACCAGCTTATGGAAGTTACTCTTAAGTTAGAATGTGAGCTTGAATTAGCTGTTGCTCTACGAGAATAATTGAAATAGAAAAGAAGTCAGCTAATCTTTAGGATTTAGTATGCTTTATAAACTATATTCTTAAATATTATTTTATGAAAGATAAAGATTATTTCATAATGGACCAAGCGAATATACCTTATGGCGCAATAACTTGTTCTTTGTCGACTAGAGTCGACATCCTTGAGATGGCCTATTCAACAAAAAATTGGGAAAAAATTACTTCTTCTTTTCCCTTACTCACAGAACGTTTTAATAGGTTAGTCAAATTATATGAAAAGGTTGGAGATCTTTCCAAGTATGATTCGATTCATGGAGGCGATATAATGAGGGAAATTGCAGTAAGGGCAATTCCAGATTTGGGAGCAGCTATTTGGGGATTTGAAATTGCTTTAAATGAGAAAGAATGTTCAGAGGAGTTGGAAATTTTATCTAAAACAATTTCTAGATTAAATTCTTTGGCAGCTTGTTTTAGGGAGCTTCCAATGTATAAAAATTATAGAGCTGAATTAGCTAAAAAATAGATTAATATGTTTTACCACAATAAACCCAGTAGTCTGCTTGTTTGTTGCAAATTATGCATTTTTTATTTTTTACTGGATTGTTTTCAGGATCAATGAATAATGTTTTTCCTCCGCTTGTTTCTGCTTTTAGGTGGTCTTCACATGTTGGATTTTTACACATGGGCACCATTACGATTTTTTGTTTTTGTATTAATTTGATTAATTCTTTTTTATTTTCTGTTTTTGTTTTTGCATTTTCTAAACTTTTTTTGGCAGTTTCATAAAGCTCTGTTTGCATTTTTTCTAATAATTTTGGAATTTCTTTTTTTAAGTCTTTTATTTTAATTGCCACTTTTTCTCCGGTGTTTCTCTTGGCAATTATTACTTCTTGCTTTTCTAAATCTCTTGGCCCTAATTCAATTCTTAGGGGAATTCCTTTTAATTCCCATTCATTGAATTTATATCCTGGAGTTACTTCTAATCTTTTGTCTAGTATTGGATTGAATTTATTTAGTGCTTTTGATATTTCTTTAGCTTTCTTTAATACTTTTTTTTCTTGTTCAAATCTTACTGGAATTATGACTATCTTGTTTGGTGCAATTTGCGGGGGCAAGACAATTCCTTTGTTGTCTGAATGTAATGCTAACATTCCTCCAAGTTCTCTTGTTGAAATTGCGTGTGTGTTTTGCCAGACGAATTGTTCTTTCCCTTCTTTATTTTTGAATTTTACATCATATGCTTTAGCGAATTTTTGTCCGTCGTGGTGGAAGCAAGTATTTTCTAGAACTTTCCCATTTTGTAAATAGGTGTGGTTTTTTTCTGAGAAAATTGCTCCTGCAAATTTTTCTTTATCTGTTTTTTTTCCGTAGATTGCTGGAACTGCCATTAAATTTTTGGTTACTTTTGAATAAGCTTGCATTACTTTTTTTCCGTGTTCTAGTGCTTTCTTTTCTGTTTCAAAACAAGTGTGGGTTTCGTTCCATAAGAATTCTCTTCCCCTAAAAAATGGTACTGGGTTGTTTGTGTCCCATCTTATTACGTTGTTCCATTGATTTAATAAAAGGGGTAAATCTCTCCAACTTCTAATCCATTTTGAATAAGAATCATACATTATTGCTTCTGATGTTGGTCGAAACGCTAATCTTTCTGGAAGTTTTGTGTTTCCTGCCTCTGTTACCCAAGCCACTTCTGGAGAAAATCCCTTCACAAAATCTTTTTCTTTTTGAAATAATGATTCAGGAATTAGGACCGGGAAGTAACAATTTTGAATTCCTATTTTTTTGAATTCTTTATCTATTTCTTCTTTTATTTTTTCCCAAAGAGTATAAGCAGCAGGTCGATAAATTATGAATCCTGAAACTTTTGAGTATTCAGCTAATTCTGCTTTTTGCATTAATTGAATAAACCATTCTGTAAAGTTTTCTTCTTTTTTTATTGTAATTCCTTCTTGGTTTTTCTTCCCCATATTATTGTTTGTCTTTTTGTTTATTTAAATTCTTTGGATTGTAGAATGCTTGCCATAAAATATCTATTTTTTTAAAGAAGTATCTATGTTGGTTGATAAGACCTTCTTGGATTAGGTGCTGGGTGAATATTTTTTCTCCTGTTCTTGAATGGGCTTTTGATATTTTTTGAAGTTGATTTTTTAATTCTGTGGAGTATTGGTGTAAATTAGATTCCCAATGAGTTGTATAATCATAAACACAAATTGAGAATTTATTTTCTAGAAAGGTTTGTTCTAGTTTAGAGGCACAGCTATATTGATTTAGGAAAACATTCACGTGTTGTAACACCAGTGTTTCTGCTCTTCATGTTTTTAGAATTAAATTTATGTTTATAAAGTTTGGGGTTCTTTTTTCAAAAAAAGTAGCGAACGAGTCGCTTCGAGTTCTCCTCCTTCGTCGGAAAAAAGAACCTACAGTGGTAGAAAATGGGTTTTTCTTTTAGAAAAAGAATAACCACAGTGTAAAAGAAGACTAAAATTGAAATCTTATTCAAGATTTGTGAGTTAGAATTTTCTTCTTTTTGCCTCCTACAGAAAATTCCCATGAGGGTTTTTCTTTTCAAATTATAAAATGCAATTTATTTTATTTGGAAAATAATGTGGGGTTTTCTTTTTGTATGTCTTTAATTATTCCATTGAAAATTAGTGTCTTTTTTGTTTTGAGGTAGATGTATGCAATTGAGGAGGAGATTACTGCCCCAATTGTGTCAATTATTAGGTCGCCCATCGTGTCTATCAATCCTGATTTTTGCATATTGAATCCGAAAACTTGATCCATTGTAAATTCGAATATTTCCCAGATTGCTCCAATTGCTATTGCAAATGAGAATGAAAAGATTGCTAGTGTCCATGACCTTGCTTTTATTCCTTGTCTGCTAGCTAGATAGTAGATTACTATGAATCCTATAAATCCAAATATTATTGCTGAGCCTGCATGAAGAAGTAAGTCCCACCACCAAAATATGTTATAGAAATCATGGATCTCCCCTAGGAAGAGAGTTGCATAAATAAAGAGAGTAATTAATAATTCTATTTCTGTGGGAGTTTTTATTTTGTATGTTTTTTTTGCTATCCACGGAAGAAGGGTTAATAGAAATGTTAGTCCTGCTACAAAAAGTATTGTCCATTGTGATCTTATAGTAGCGAAGATGATAGCGTAGAATAATGTGGTTAAAAGTATAAGGGATATTAACTTGTATAATTTTTTTATGGAGAGGTGATATTTATTCATGGTATACTTAAGGTTTTAGGGTTAAAAAGATTTTTGATTGTTTAGATAGCCATTTAAAATTATTGAATGTATGGTTTTTGTCTTGCAAATATAAGTTTGTAGCAAAGGAAAGATATTTTAAAGGGTAAATTAGATGTTTATAATATGTTGGGCCTATATTTCAATGGATAGAATAACAGGTTTCGGCCCTGTTGATCGAGGTTCGAATCCTCGTAGGCTCATTGAGGATCTGAACCTCGTCCTCACTTTGTTGCGGATGAGACTCTTCCGCTGAATTGGAAAATCTCATAGTCACTTTGTTCTCAACAAGTTGGATGAGACTCTTCCGCTGAATTGGAAAATCTCATAGAGGATCGAAGCTTTGTAGGCTCATTTGGGATCCAAAGGAAAAATAGTATTAAAATGAAAAAATGTCCGGCGTGTAATAGTTCTAGAATAACTTCTTCAGAAGATGGAATGAGTTGTAAAAGGTGTGGTTATACAAATAAAAAGAATGATAATTTGAATGAGGATTTGGGGAAGGGAAATGGGGGGAAGTTTTTGGGCTCTCTGAAAATTTGTTGAAAAGAGGATTATTAATTTTAAAGTAGTAAATTAATCGAAAGCTTTATAAAGTATTTATTTATCTGCTTTTGTATGAGAAATAAAAATTTTCCTTTGGCAAAAATATTGAATGTTACTGCAACAGAATATTTGGCTTCTGTCGGTAAGGAATTAAGTGACTATGAACTTAGGGGGGTACATCTGGAAACAGGCGAGTTATATAAAAAAGATGATCCAGATTCTTTTGTAGAAGCATTTGCCGAAGTAGTTCCTAGAAACACAGAAGTTGTTGTAAATTATCAGATGAACGTAGGAACATCGCAATCTAGCTCTTTTTGGTTTGGTAGGCATCAGTTTGTATCATACAATGGAATAGGAATCGCTTTAGTTCCCAAGGAAATTTAAATTTTTCATTTCAACAACTCAACTAAAATTTCTCTCGCTGTTTTATAATCTGCTCGTTTATTTGTTAAACGCATGACTTGTCCGATGAGGAAATTAATTGATTTTTCCTCTCCAGCCTTATAGTCTTTAACTGCTTTTGAATTTTCCCTAATTACTTCTTTTGCTATTTTTTCTATTTCTTCAGTATTTGAAATTGTTGCTGATTTTTTTGCTATGTTTTTTGGAGATTGTGATTTTTCTTTCCAGCTTCTTAAAATATCTTTGGCTTTAAGTTCTGTAAGTTTTTTCTTTTCTATTAATTCTAAAAGTTCTAGGAAATGTTCGTATTTTATTTCGGTATCTTCGAGGGTTATTTTGTTATAATTTAATACACTTAGTAATTCTTCTGTTGTCCATCTTATTGCTAAATTTTTGTTTTTTGTTTTTTCTACTACTTTTTCAAAGAATTCAACTAAGTCAATATTTTTTGTTAATATTCCTGCTGATTTTTCTGGGACTTTATATTTTTTAATTAATTTTTCTAGTTTTGTTTTTGGAGTTTCTGGAATTGATTTTTTTAATTTTTCAATTCTAGCTTTTGTAATTTTTATTGTAGGTAAATCTGGGTCTGAAATAAATCTGTAATCTTGAGCCTCTTCCTTTGAACGCATTTTTGTTGTTGCTTGTTTTTGTGCATCATATCTTCGAGTTTCTTGATGAACTGGTAATTCTTTTTCTTGTCTGGCAATTTCTATATCAATTGAATTTTTTATATTAGTGATAGAGTTTACATTCTTTATTTCTATTCTGGTGTGATTTGTTTCTTTGATTGAAACATTAACGTCAGATTTTATTCCTGCTTTTTTATCAATGGCCTTTATGTAATCTAAATTTGTTATTAGTTGTTTTAACCATTCTTCAACTTCTTCAGAATTTTTGAAATCAGGTTCAGTAACTATTTCAATTAATGGACTTCCACTTCTATTGTAATCGATTTCTCCTGTTTGTGGATTCCATGCTGCTGGGTCTTCTTCAAGGTGGCACTCAGTTATTTTTATGCCTAAAAATTTTCCATTTTCTCCAATTGGAATTGCATGAGGTCCAGATAATGTGTTTTGGTAACCTTTTGGAAGGTCTGGCCAAGAATAATGTTTTCTTTGCCAAGCGAGAGGACCCCTTGTTCCTCTCGCGCTCTCTCCTCGAAGCTCTGATACCCTGAAGGGCACGAGAGGGCGGCATCTTTTCTTTGCCTCCGATGGATACCGCATGTTTTTTATTCCATTTATTTTACATCCGAGAATTAATGCTATTTGAATTGCCTTGTCTATTGCAGAAGAATTTGGGGGCATTGGTTTACAACCAGGTTGCCCGGTACAAATTGGACAAATATTTGTGTTTGGTTTGGCGTGCTTTGCTCCGTGTTCAGCTTTACAAGTGCAAAATAGTTTCTCTTTGGTTTCAAGGTATCCGTGAATTTCTAAACCGATAATTGCTTTTGTCATATTAGAATATGGAAAGATAGTTTTTTATATCTTTATCTTTTTGTTTTTTTATGAGAGAATTTTCAAGGCATTCAAAATTTCTTTTTAATAGTTTGCATAATTTGGGTGCTGTTTTTGATGAGCAAGAATTAAGAACTGGATTATTTACTTATGCTTGTGAATTTGCGACATTGGATGGATTTGATCCCGCCAAATCTACTAATTATTTGGAGTGGTTAATGTATGAAAAATTAATTCAAACCTTTAAATTTTGTAGAGAGGCTTACGAATTAGGGGGATTGGGATTGGAGATTAATATTCCCACTGATAAGATTTTGGATGGAGTATTAAAAGAGAAAGAGTCTTGTGTTTTTTCTTATATTAGATAACTTTTTAACTAAACGCTTTCTTTAGGATTATGGAAAAAACTAATGCAAAATCAGGGGATTACGTTGAAGTTCATTTGACTCAGAAAATTTATGAGGGAGTGCTTTTAGAGAGTTCTGAGGATGAGAAAAATATTATTTTGTTAAAGTTAGATAATGGGTATAATATTGGGTTTCTTAAAAAAGATATTCAGAAAATTATTGTTAATGAGAAGGCAAAGGAGAGTAAAGAAGAATTGAATATTAAGAAAGATAATTCAAAGCCGAATGTTGGAATGATTATTACTGGAGGGACAATTGCTGCGCGTTTGAATCCAAAAAAGGGGGGAGTGGATTGGGTTGATACTCCTGAAAGTTTGTTTAAATATTATCCTGGGATTTTTGATAAAGTAAATATTTCAAAAATTGATGTGCCATTTATGAAAGCATCAGAAGATATGGATTTTAAGGATTGGCAAAAAATTGCTCGGTCTGCTGATAAGATGTTGAATGATTCAAATATACAAGGAATTATTGTTACGCATGGTACTGACTTTTTGCATTATACTTCTGCGGCTTTGAGTTTTTTTCTTAGAGATTTAAATAAGCCGGTTGTTTTAACATATTCTCAGAGATCTATTGATCGAGCTTCATCAGATGCTAATTTAAATTTGCAATGTAGTGCTCTTGTTGCTATTTCAGATATTGCTGAAGTTATGTTAGTGGGGCATTCTTCATCTGATGATGATTATTGTGATGCAATGATTGGGACAAAGGTGAGAAAGTTACATTCGACTAAACGAGCGGCGTTTAAATCGGTGAATGTGAAACCACTTGCGAAAGTTTATCCTGGGGAAATTGATATCCTCGGAAAATATCAGGTTAGAAATAAGGGCAAAGTTAAATTAGATATTAAGTTTGAGGAAAAAGTCGCTTTGGTTAAATTTTATCCTGGCATGTCTCCAGAGATTTTAGATTATTATTTGAAAAAAAAGTATAATGGAATTGTTTTGGAGATGGGGGCTTTAGGTCACGTGGCAACTAAAAGGGCTAGATTAGGTTGGACTAAAAAGTTAAAAGAAGTGCAAGAGAAAGGGATGATTGTTTGTGGGGTTACTCAATGTATTTTTGGCCGGACTGATCCGTTAGTTTATTCTAATGGGCGAGAGCTTTTAGCAACGGGAATTATTTATCTAGAAGATATGTTAGCAGAAACAGCTTTTGTAAAATTGGGGTGGGTTTTAGGTCATGAAGATTGGGCGAAAGATAAAGAATTAGTTAAAGAGAAAATGTTGGAAAATATTGCTGGAGAATTAAACGATAGATTAGAAGAATGAAAATTGATTTACATGCACATTTAGAGATGTGTGAAAATTCTGAAAAGGTTATTTCAAATGCGAAAAGTGTTTTAATTGTGGCTGCGGGAGTTGATTTGAATTCTAATAAAAAAGTTTTGGAGTTTTCTGAAAATTTTGAAAATGTAAAATGTTCTTTTGGACTTTATCCAATTGAGGCTTTGGAATTATCTGGGAAAGAACTACAGAAAGAATTGGATTTTATTGAAAAAAATAAAAATAAAATAATTGCAATTGGGGAAGTTGGAATTGATTTGAAAGAATCAGATAATTTGGAAAAGCAGAGAAATAATTTTTTGAAAATAATTGAGTTAGCTAAGAAAATAGATAAACCTTTGATTGTGCATTCGCGGAAATCTGAAAAAGAGATTCTTGAAATTTTAGAACAGGAAAAGGTTAAGAGGGTGGTGATGCATTGTTTTTCTGGAAATTTTAAATTAGTAAAACGTATTGTTGAAAATGGCTGGTCTTTTAGTATCCCAACTTGTGTTAAGAGAAGTGAGCATTTTCAGAAGATTATTTTAGAAGTTCCAATTGAAAATTTATTTTGTGAAACTGATTCTCCGTTTTTACATCCAGATGGAGAAAAAAATAATGAACCTAAAAATGTTATTGAGAGTTATAAAATGATTTCAAAAATAAAAAAATTAAGTTTAAAAGAAGTTGAGAAAAAGATTGAAGAAAATTTTGAGAGATTATTTTTTTAAAAGTCTTTTTTCAATTCTGTTTAGTTGTGTTTGAATTTCCCCGATTTCTTTTTTTGCTTTTCTGTTTACTGCATAATCATATTGCGCTCTAATTCTGTCTTTTTGTGATTCTCTATTTTGACTCATTAAAATTATTGGAGCTTGAAGTGCCGCTAAACAAGATAAAACTAAATTAAGTAGGATAAATGGATAAGGATCAAAAGGGTCACCTTTTAGATATTTTTGTAAGAAAAGAGCGTTGGCGACGATCCATAAAATTAGGAAGAATAAAAAACTTAATATAAATGTCCAGGATCCGGCCCATTTTGTTATTGAGTCTGCTGCTTTTTGTCCAAAAGTTTTGGGAATTTTAAATGTTGGATGCTGGAGAGTCAGAAAATCTATTCCTTTTTTTAATGGGTTTGTTATTTTTTTCACTTCTTTTTTCATGTTTAACTTACGGAGAGGGTTTTTATAAATCTTTTCTGGTTTGTTATTCAGTGTTGTAACTCTTAGGGAGTAAAGAATAGAAAGATTTATAAGTAAAAGAGGGCTAATGATAGTATGGCAAGAAAAAATAAAAAAACAAAGAAGAAGGGTGGAATTGTTGGAGAGATTGAATTAGGAAGATTGCCTCCGGCTTTGGGTAACTTAGCTTGCTCTGTTTTTAAGGATTCTAAACATGCAGGAAATTCTAGAAAAATTTATCATAATCAACAAGGGCACTTCTTTGGCGAAGGTCCCTTTGTAGAGTTTGTTGGGAAAGGGAATAAGGGAAGACTTGTTTTAGATTTTGGTTCTGGAGAAGTTTACGCTACTTTGGATCATCATAATAGTTATAGATTGGTTGTTTAATTCCCACTAAATTAATAAACTCTTTTTTCTATTTAATTTTATGGCAATAGCACCTAAGGGCGTACTCCGAAATATGTCTAAGGAAATATTTACTAAAGGCAATTATGAAAAATTAAAGTTTAAATCTGGTTTAGAGATTCATCAGCAGTTGGATACTGGAAAGCTTTTTTGTAATTGTCCGTCTGTTTTGAGAAAAGGTGAACCGGATTTTGAAGTCAAGAGAAATCTTCATGCGGTTGCTGGCGAGAGTGGAGAAGTGGATGTTGCGGCACTTTATCAGACTTTTTTGAAAAAAGATTTTGTTTATCAAGGTTACGATGAGAATACTTGTCTTGTTGAATTAGATGAAGAGCCTCCACATGAAATTAATAAGGATGCTTTAAAAATCGCGGTTCAGATTGCTCTTTTAATGAATATGAAAATTTTTCCAATTACTCAGATTATGCGGAAGACGGTTATTGATGGTTCTAATACTTCTGGGTTTCAGAGAACAGCTATGATTGCTCGTGATGGTTTTGTTGAAACTTCTTTTGGGAAAGTTAAAATTGAGGCATTGTTTTTGGAAGAGGATTCTGCAAGGAATCTTAAGCGGGAAAAAACTGTTGAAATATATAAATTAGATAGATTGGGGATTCCATTAGTGGAAGTTGTGACTGCGCCAGAGATTAAAAATGCGGAGCATGCCAAAGAAGTTGCTTTGAAGATTGGAGAAATTCTTCGTAGTTGTAAAGTTAGAAGGGGAATCGGAACTATTCGTCAGGATGTTAATGTTTCTATTCGAGGAGAGAATCGTGTTGAGATTAAAGGGATGCAGAATATGGATACTTTTGTGAAAGGAATTGAAAATGAGATTTTGAGACAAGAAGAACTTTCTGATGCTGGTAAGCCAGTTGAAAATGAAGTTAGGAATATTTTGCCAGACGCGAAGACAGAATTTTTGAGACCGCTGCCGGGTTCGTCTAGAATGTATCCTGAAACAGATTTGCCTTTGTTGAAAATTTCTAGAGATTTTATTAATGATGCAAAAAAGACTTTACCTAAACTCCGTGGAGAATTGGAGGGAGAGCTGAAGAGTAGAGGATTGAATGAGGAGATGATTAAATTATTGTTTAAACGGAGAAAAGTTAATGAATTTAAGGATTTGCTTTCGGTTTATAATCAGACAGATTTTTTAGCTAAGTTGATTTTAATGTTTCCGAAGGAGATTGCCAAAAAAGAGAAATTAGCTTTAGAAAAAGTTGAGGAAATTTTTGAAGACAATTATGTTTCTATTTTGAATGCTTTAGAAAAAAATAAAATTTCTGAAGGAGATGTTAAAGATGTTTTAGTTAGTTTAGTAAAGGGAGAGGATTTTGAAAAAGCGATTAAGATTGAGAGAGTAGATGTTGGAGATGTTGAAGAGAGAATTATAAAATTAATTAATGAGAATCCTGGGCTTCGACCGAATGCGTACATGGGGTTGGTGATGAAAGAATTTGGGGGAAAGATTAATGGGGGAGAGGTTATGGAAATTATTGGAAAGTATTTGAAGTGAAAAAATTTATTTTTAATTTAATCAACTCTCAATCACGCTCGCAGTTTTTTATGGATTATTCTGCTACCACGTAATTGTTCGCCCACCCTTTTTGTGGTTTTCCGCGAACCCAAATTGCAAAATCTCTTAGGAGATTTTGTTATGATTAAATTAAAATTATTTCTAATAGATATATGAATTTTTACTTCTTATAATATTTTATCACACTTTTTTTGAATTTTGCGAAAGTTCCTTTTTTGATGTGTTGTTTTGCTTGACGGATTAATCTTTGAAGATAATATAAATTATGAAAACTTGCAAGACGTCGCCCTGTACCTTCTTTTTGTAGAAGCAAATGGCGAATGTACGCTCTTGTATAATTTTTACAAACAAAACAATCGCAATTTTTGTCTAACGGTTTTTTGTCAAATTCGTATTTTTTATTGTATAATTTTAATTTTCCTTTTGAGGTGAATAAGCCTCCGCGTCGTGCGTTTTGCGTTGGCATTCTGGAGTCAAAAATGTCGACCCCTCTCTCAATTCCCTCTAGTATTTCATTTGGAGTTCCGATTCCCATTAAGTAAATCGGTTTGTTTTTTGGAATAATTGATTTACATAATTCTACAATTTTGAATTCTTCTTTTATTGTTTCTCCTAATCCAAATCCTCCAATTGAGTAACCATCAAAATTCATTTCTTTGAGTTTTTCAGCACATTGAGTTCTTAAATCTGGATGTATGCCCCCCTGAATTATTCCAAATAATAATTGTCTTTTTTCTTGGGATATTTTTTTTTGTTTTTTGTTGTGATATTCTTTGCATCTTTTTGCCCACATTATTGTTTTTTCAACTGATTGTTTGATTGATTTTTTTGATTCTTCGTAAAGCGGCATTGAATCTAAACACATTGCAACGTCGCTGTTTATTTCTAATTGAATTTGCATGTCTTTTTCGGGGGTGATAAATATTTTTTCTCCGCTTATTGGATTTCTAAATAAAACCCCCTTGTTGTCTGCTTTTAGATAAATTTGTTTTGAGTACATTTGGAATCCTCCTGAATCTGTGAAATTGATTCCAGGATAGTTCATGAATTTTCCAAGACCGCCCATTTTTTTAATTAATTTTGTTCCAGGGCGAAGTGAGAGGATTAAAGCGTTGGAGATTATTGCGTTTGCTTGCATTTGTTTTAGGTCTTCTGTGGAGATGTATTTCGCTGTGCCTTTTGTTGCGACTGGCATAAAGAATGGAGTTTCAATTTTGCCTTTTTTTGTATTTAATATTCCAATTCTTGCTGAAGTTTTTTTGTCTTTGTGTTTTATTGTAAATGTTTGCATTTTATGGTTTGTTTAGTGAGTTAGCCTTAAAATTTATCTGTTTTTCTTATTTTATACAATTTTTAATAAAAGAATATTTATAAATGCTAATCATTGAGTATATTTATGTTAAGAGATTATGATTTGGGAGAAGTGGACGAATCTTTAATTGGGAAGAAAGTTCGACTTGTTGGTTGGGCTGACACTATTCGTGAACATGGAAATGTTACTTTTATTGATTTGAGGGATAGGTACGGTAAAGTTCAGTGTGTGATAATTAAGAAAAATTCTGATTTTGAGGAAGCTAAAAAATTGACGACTGAGTCTTGCGTTCAGATTGAAGGGCAGGTTAATGAAAGGCCGAAGGGGACAGAAAATAAAGAGTTGGGTTCTGGGAAAGTGGAAATTTTTATTGATAAGCTGGAGATTTTGAGTTTAGCTGAGCCGCTTCCTTTTGAATTGGGGAAGGATGATGTTAATGAGGATTTGAGATTAAGATACAGGTATTTGGATTTGCGAAGACCTGCAATGGTTAAAAATTTGGAGCTGAGACATAAGATGATTAATTTTATTAGAAATTATCTTGATGAGAAAAAGTTTTTGGAAGTAACAACTCCAATGTTGACTAAGTCTACACCAGAGGGGGCTAGAGATTTTATTGTTCCTTCAAGACTTCATCCTGGAAAGTTTTATGCTTTGCCTCAAAGTCCGCAACAATATAAACAATTATTAATGGTGGCTGGAATTGATAAATATTTTCAAATTGCTCCGTGTTTTAGGGATGAAGATGCTAGGGCAGATAGAAGTCCCGGAGAATTTTATCAGTTGGATATGGAAATGAGTTTTGTTGATCAAAAAGATATTTTAGATTTGGTGGAAGAAATGATGTTGAAGCTTGTTAAAGAATTATTGCCAGATAAAAAGTTGACCTTTGATAAGTTTCCTAGATTAAGTTATGATGAAGTTATGAAAAAGTATGGAACTGATAAACCTGATTTGAGAAAAAATAAAGAAGATCCGAATGAATTAGCTTTTGCGTGGATTGTTGATTTTCCGCTTTTTGAAGAAGAGAAAACTGAGGGAAATTATGCTCCGATGCATCATATGTTTACTCAGCCTAAAGCAGATGATTTAAGATTCTTAAATAAAAAAAATGCACATAAAGTTAAATCTTATCAGCATGATTTGGTGTTGAATGGGTTTGAGGTTGGGGGGGGTTCAGTGAGGATACATGATGCAGAAATTCAAAAGAAAATTTTTGATTTAATTGGTTTTTCCGACGAGCAGAAAAAATATTTTGAGCATATGTTGACTGCGTTTAAATATGGGGTTCCGCCACACGGAGGAATTGCTCCTGGCATTGATAGGTTGATTATGGTTTTATTAGGACAGCCTAGCTTGAGAGAGGTTATTGCATTTCCAAAGAATAAAGAAGCAAAGGATGTTTTGATGGACGCGCCTTCTTTTGTGGATAAGAAACAGTTGAAAGATGTTTCTATAAAATCAGATTTGCCTAAAAAAGAGAAGAGGTAGAATTAGTTTATGTGAAGTATTGTTTTTGGGAGGTATAATTTAGCTTCACGAGCAGGATCAGAATAATCCTCACCTAATTCTTGTAACTGAGCTGAATTACAAACAATCGAATAAGGATTATTGAAACATCCTTTTTGTAAACAGTAAGCTAGGTCGATTAATTCATCTTTAGTGTTTTCGGGAGAACAACTAAAACAAATAAATGGATGGAACCTGAGTTTTGCAGTTTCCATTAATCCCTGAAGAACTCCTCCAATATTTAATGAAGGTGTTCCGATTGAAGTTTCTTTGTAGTTTAGGTGTTTTCCATTATGGCCGAATCTTTCTTTAAAATATGCATCCCCTTCTTTCTGAGTCATGTATATTTTTCTTGGATCCTCTTGATGAGCTTGAATCATTTTTTGTAATTTTGAATTATTTGCAATTTGAGTGTTTTTACTTAGAGTTTCCAAAACATGTGCAATTGTTTCTTTAGCGTTAGCTTCATAATCTGAAGTGCAGTTAACCCCAATGTAAGGAAAGGGGGAATCGAATGTAATTTCCTCTAATTTTTCTAAAGTTTTTCCTATTTCTGTCCATTTTTTTGGATTATCACAAACTAATAAAAATCCTCTTGTTTCTGTTAAAAGTGATCTCCCTGATTCAGAAAAACTTATTAAGGTTTTTGCTGCTTGAGTGTAATCTCGAATAGAAAAATTTTGCTGTTTGTAAGTTTGTGTTCCGATTGTTAATTCTTTCATAAAATTAGTCGAGTAATTTTGTTTTTAAATCTTCCCTCTATCTTTTTCTGTTAGATAAAAATTTTTAAAAGAGAAGAAGAAATAATTTATTTAGTTTTTGAAAGATTTTATAAATAAGTTTAGATTTGTGTTTTTATGAGAATTGCAGTTATGGGGGATCCGCATGGAGTAAAAGTTCCTAAATCAAAAATTGGAAAAGTTGATGCGGTTTTGATTACGGGAGATATTGGGAAAGCCGATTTAGCTAGAGCGAATTTTTTTAAAAAAATAAAAAATTCTGATTATGAACCTTCTAAAAAAGAAGAGAGAGATGCCTTTATGGAAGTTCATAATTCTTCAATGGATGTTTTGAAACATTATTCAGATATTGCTCCTGTTTATTTTGTATTTGGAAATGTTGAACAGCATGATTTTGAGGTTCGAAAATTAGCTCAAAGGATTGGATACAAACTTCCATTGTTTGTTGAAAAAGTTAAAAAGATGAACAGTGTGGGGATAATCAATAACAGATTTGTAAATCTTGGAGGATTTAGAGTTGGAGGATTAGAATATTTTGTTGATACTTCTTGGGTAAGGGAATTTAAACCAGATGATTATTCTAAAAAGTTGAAGAAAGCGCGAAGGGAATCAGAGAAGGTCAAGAAAGTTTTGAATTGGTTTGGCAATAGAATTGATGTTTTGTTATGTCATCAACCTCCTTATGGGGTTTTGGATAAAGTTAATTTTCCGGGAGTTCCAGATAATTGGAAAGGAAAACATGCGGGAAGTAAAGTTATTTTAGATTATCTTAAAAAATATCAACTGAAATATGTTTGTTGTGGGCATATCCATGAGGGAGAAGGTAAAGCAAGAGTTGGTAAAACTGAGGTTTATAATTTAGGTTCTAGTGGTAATTTTAGAATTTTAGATATCAAATAACTTATAAATCCTGTTTCTTTAATTTTTTTATGAGTGAATTTTTATGGCATAAGGTTTCTGAAAAAGAGAAAGAAGAAATTTCTAAAAAAGCAAAGTTAATAATGGATAATTTTTCTAAAAAGTTAGATTTTGTAAAAGAGAGTATGTCTGAGAATTTTATTGAGGGGGCACTGCTCAGTGTACCTTTAGTTGCGGAATGCCATGGTAAAATTTTTGAGAGGGAGGAAGGTAATTGTGAAGGGTTGGATATAAATAGAAAAGTTATGTTTGAGAATGCTCCTCAAAAAAATGATTCTTTTATAATTGCGGAGAAAAAGAAATGGTAGGCAGATTAAATGTTTGAAACAATTGAAGCAATGAGGATTGCAATTACACAATTTTTGAGTGTAACTTTAGTTAATAATTCCTTTCTTTTTTTGAATCTTTGGTCGTTTGTTCATTTTATTAGTGGAGGAATTATTATGGTTTTATTATTGAAATATCCATTTTTTAGAAAACGTAATTCTCTTTTTGTTTTATTAATTTTACTTGGATTGTGGGAAATTGTGGAGTACCCTCTTTATACTTTTAAGTTGGGTTTTGCTATAGAAAATAGAATTGATATTGCGTGGGATTTAGTTCTTGGGATGTTTGGGGGAATTATAACTCATAATTATTTTAATGGGGGAAAGAAATGAAAAAAACAATTGAACAAATAAAAAAAGAAAATAAAAAGATTAATGCGATTTTGGAATTTAATTCAGATTTTAAAAAAAATAAATTGGGGCGTAAAGGAAAACTTGTTGGGAAGGTGATTGGAGTTAAGGCTAATATTTGTGTGGAGGGATTGCATGCGTCGTGTGCTTCGAAAGTTTTAGAAAATTATAGGGCACCTTATGATGCAGATGTTATTTCAAAAGTGAAAAAAGAAGGGGGGGTTATTTTAGGAATGTGTAATATGGATGAATTTGCCTCTGGAAATTCAGGAGAGACTTCTGCTTTTGGTCCAACTCAAAATCCCACTATTGCGGGATATATCCCGGGAGGTTCTAGTTCTGGTCCAGCTGCCTGTGTTGCTGCTGAGTTTTGCGATTTAGCGGTGGGTTCGGATACTGGGGGTTCAATTAGAAATCCAGCTTCATTTTGCGGGATGGTTGGTTTAAAACCTAGTTATGGTGCGGTTTCAAGATACGGATTAATTGATTTAGCTATGAGCGCAGATACAATTGGCCCAATAGCAAAAACTGTGGAAGATTGTGCTTTACTATATTCTGTTATTTATGGACGAGATGAAAAAGATGCAATTTCTCAAAAAACTCAGTTTAATTTAGACAAGATTAAAAAAGTTCCTAAAAAAATAGTTGTGGGAATTTTAGATTTGTCTGAATTAAAAGTGGATAAAAAAATTGTTGAATTAGTTGAGAATAAAATTAAGAAAAGTTGCGAGGAGTATAGATGGGAAATTAAGAAAATGAAAATTCCTCATTTGGACTTGGCAGTTGAAACTTATTATCCAATTGTTTATGTTGAAGCATTTTCTGGGACTTGTAAATTAGATGGTAGAAGATTTGGAAAAAAAGTGGAGGATGCTGCTGGTCCTGAATTTTTGAGAAGAGTGCTGGGAGGGAAAGAGATAACAAAAGCAGAGCATTCCGGAAGATATTATAACAAAGCGATGCAAGTAAAGAACTTTATTGAAAAAGAATTTGAGAAAGTTTTCGAAAAGTTTGATTGTGTGGTTTGTCCAACTGTGCCTCGTTTGCCTTGGAAAATTGGCGAGAATATTTCTATTGAAGAAAATTATGCGGCAGATGCTTTGACCATTCCTTCAAGTTTGGCTGGAAACTGTGCTATTTCAATTCCTTCAGGGGAAATTAATAAAATTCCAGTAGGGATGCAAATTATTTGTGATAAATTTCAAGAAGAAAAATTGTTACAGATTGCTAATGCGGTTGAGAAAACAAAATGCAAAAATTTAAAGTAGAGTAATAATCACAATAGTTTTTATAAAATACTTTGATTTTATTTTTCCATGAAATATGATAAAAATCAAGTTCATTATGTGACAGCTACGGCAATTTTGGTTAAAGATGGAAAGTTTTTAATTGTTAAGAGGGCAGATTGGGAAAAGGCGTTTCCTGGGAAGTGGACTGTGCCTGGAGGAAAGTTGGAGGTTTTAGATTATGCCTTAAGAAATAAAGACACTTCTGCTCATTGGTATAATGTTGTTGAAGACTTGGTTAAAAAAGAGGTCGAAGAAGAAGTGGGATTGGGAATAAAAAATTTGGGTTATGTAACAAGTTTAGTTTATGTGCGGAGTGATAATATTCCTTCTTTAATTGTTAGTTTATGGGGAGAGCCAGTAGGAGATGAAATTAAACTCTGTTCTGCTTTGACAGAATTTAAATGGGTTAGCTTAGAAGATGCAAAAGAATGTGATTTAATCGAAGGTATTTATGAAGAATTGGAAATTTTAGAGAAGAAATTGAAGACTGGTAATATGGGCAGATGGGGTAATTGAGACAATAGTTTTAAAAATAAATTCTTTATTGAGTTATTATGGAAGTTAATGGAATTGATATTAAGTGGTTGGGAAATGCGGGAATTTTAATTAAAAATTTAAATGGAGGGAAGGTAATTTATATTGATCCCTATAATCTTAGAGAGGATTTAGAGAAAGCAGATTTGATTTTTTTGACACATAGCCACTATGATCATTGTAGTGTTGCAGATATTTCTAAAATTATTAAATCTGGAACTAAAATTATTATGCCTGCAGATTGCCAGAGTAAAATTTTGAGATTTGAGATTCCGATTAAATATCAGATTGTGAGTCCGGGTTTTGAATTAAGTTTGGGAGAGATTAAAGTTAGTTGTTTTCCTGCTTATAATCTTGATAAAAATTTTCATCCTAAGAATGAGGAGTGGGTGGGATATCTAATTAAAATTGGAGATGTTTTGATTTATCATTCAGGGGATACTGATAAAATTCCTGAGATGCAACGATTGACAGGACATAAGCAATCTGGGAGAAAGTTGGTGGCAATACTATCAGTAGGAGGGAGATTTACGATGAATGCTGAAGAAGCAGCTGAAGCAGCTAAATTGATTAAACCAGATATTGCAATCCCAATTCATTATGGAAGTGTTTCTGGAACTTTGGAAGACGCTGAAGAATTTAAAGAACTTTGTGAATTAGAAAATGTTAAAGTTAAAATTTTAGAGAAAGAGTAATTTTGTTTCTTTTTATATTTAGGTCACGTTAAATCTATTCTCATGTAGTCTGACTACACTTCGAATAAATTTGCCTAACCTAAATATAAAAATAATTCAAAATTAAAATTAAAAAGAAAATTGAAGATGAAAAATGAGAATATTATTTTAGGAGATATTTTTGTAGGAGGAGATTTTAAAATTTTAAAGAAAGAGTAAATTTATAAAGTTGAATTTTTTTAATAGATTATGGTAAAGAAAAAAAAGAGTAGTGAACAAGTTTGTAAGAAGATGGATAATTGTTCTGGACCTGGCGCAATTTACGGGCTTGGTCTTATTGGTTCAATTGTTTATTACATATCGACTGCAACTGGATTTTGGGTAGGAGTTTTAGGAGTTTTGAAATCTCTAGTGTGGCCTGCATTTGTTGTTTATGAATTAATGCAATCTTTAGGAATGTAAAATGGGGTTCTTTTTTCAAAAAAAGAACCTACAGTGGTAGAAAAAAATATGTTGACAAATCTTATTCAAGATTTGTGAGTGAGAATTTTCTTCTTTTTGCCTCCTAAGGAAAATTCCCGGCCCTCCCCCTCTTTTTTCAAAAAGAAAATCTACAGGGGTAGAAAAAAATATGTTGACAAATCTTATTCAAGATTTGTGAGTGAGAATTTTCTTCTCTGCTCAAGCTCACACTCGCTTTTTGTGACGTTCGCTTTGCTCACAAATTTTTGCGAGGGTAAACTTTCGGCCTCCCATGGAAAATTCCCCCGATAGATTTATATTTGTTAGTTTTTAATTAATTTTATGAAAGATAATTTTAATCAGCGTAAGCAGGATATTTTGAATAAGAAAGATAAATCTTCTATTGGAGAATGGGATGAGCATATTGAAGGGCTTTGTGATAAAATAAATTCTTTGGAAAATTATTACACGACTTCGTCGTGTTCAGGGAGAATTATTGTTCTGAAAGATGTTGCAAAAAAAGGTCCTGGACTTTTTGAATTTGTGAGTCATGATTCGGTTGATGAGAAAAGATTTTTTGAGTTTTTGAAAGAATTTTCTTCATGCCCTCCTGCAGACCATCCAGGGACTCGCTCACAAGTTCGCTCGCAAAATTTAATTGATTCAGAAAATTTTATACAAAATTCAAATTTGAAGTTTAAATCAGAACCACTCATTCTCCATATTGCGTGTAGGGATTTGGATTCTGCGAAAATTTTGTTAGATAAAATAAGGGATGCTGGTTTTAAGAGAGCTGGGATTATTTCGTTAGGAAAAAATATTATTATTGAAATTATTGGAACTGAAAAAATGGAGTTTCCTTTAGTTAAGGATGGAAAATTATTAGTTAATTGGGATTTTTTGAAAATTGTTTTGGAAAGGGCGAATAGTAATTTGGAGCGAGGTTGGGAAAAGATTAAGAAGTTGAGAAAATTATTTGATTAAATTTATAAAGAGGGTTTGATTAAAAAAGATATGTCAAGTTTAGCTGAAAGGTCGTTGAGAATATTGAAAGATAGAATAGCAAGAGATCCAGTTGAATATAAGAAATCGCGGAAATTTTTATTGGAACGTCAAAATGAAGAATATCCTATGAATCCTGCTCCTGAGGAGTATGAGTTAGCTAGAGAAATAAGACAAAAGAGAAAGTGAGTATTTATTCTGTTGTTTCAATCTATTCTTTTTAGTTACATAATCTATATAAATAAAATTAGCGTCGATTTTTTCATAGGGTCTCTGACTTAGTCAGAAGTTTATAGAATTTAAAAGGAGGTCAATTTAAAAAAGAAATGGTATTAGATTTTGCAAAAGAAGCTATTGATAACGCTGATAGTCATAGCATTAATTTTGATGAGTTAAGAGCTGGGAAAGCAAACATTAAAGTTATTGGTTGTGGTGGAATGGGCGGAAATGCTGTTACATGGTTATTTAACAAAGGTATTAACGGTGCGACAATTTATTCTGCTAATACAGATGCTTTGCATCTTAGTGTTACAAAAGCTGATGAGAAAATTCTTGCTGGAAAAGAATTAACAAGAGGTCTTGGTTGTGGTGCAGTTCCTGCAAAAGGTAGGGAAGCCGCTAAAGAATCTATTGTTGAATTTAAGAAAGCAGTTTCAGGCGCAGATATGGTTTTTATCATTGCTGGAATGGGCGGAGGCTCAGGAACAGGAATGGCACCAGTTGTTGCTCAATTAGCTAAGGAAGTTGGAGCGATTGTTATTGGTGTGGTTACGATGCCTTTTGAATCTGAGAAAGCAAGAATAGACAAAGCTGAATTTGGTTTACAAGAACTTCGAGAAGTTACTGATACTTGTATAGTGTTGGACAATAATCGACTTGTAGATATAGCTGGACAATTACCTATCGAACAAGCTTTTGCCGTCGCTAATGAACTAATTTCTACTATGATTAAAGGTATTGTTGAGACAATTACTCTTCCAAGTTTAATTAATTTGGATTACGCAGATGTTTCAGCTATTATGAAAAATGGTGGAGTTGCGGTTATTGGTATTGGTGAAGCAGATACTCAGGATAAAGTTACTGAAGCAGTGAAACAAGCCCTAATAAATCCTCTACTTGATGTGGATTACCAAGGTGCTACTGGTGCATTGATTCATGTGACGTGCGGTCCTGATTTGAAATTAGAAGAGTTTGATGTAATTGGTAGAACTGTATCTGAAAGTTTAAGTCCTGATGCGCAAGTTATTATCGGAGCTAGAATTAGTAAAGAATTTACTGGTAAAGTTCGAGTGATAACTATTATGACTGGTGTTCAATCGCCATATGTATTAGGAAGAGCTGACGATCTAAATTCAACCCCACAAAGAGAAATGTCTGACTTAGGCATTGAGATGTGGAAATAAGTTTTTAATTTTGAGGACTCCTTGGTTTTGGCTGAGGAGTTCTTTTGTTTTTTAATCTAAATTTTTTTAAAGAGTTTTTGTTTAAGGTTTTTATGAAACAATATAAAATTTTGAAAGATGGAAAAATTATTTTAAGTGAAATTCCTGGGCAGTATGCTGGGTGGAATGGTGGAAGTAAAAGCCGAAGAATTTTTGGAAAGCTGGATTGTAAATCTGGAATGAGGATGAGAAAAGAAAACAGAGTTTTCTTTCACACTTTGGAAGATGCTGTTATACAAGGTTATCGTCCGTGTAAAAATTGCTGTCCAATTAATGAGGATGATTTTGAAGGGATTAAATATTTAATTATCGAGGATAGTTTAGAGGGGTTTTATAATCGGCATTAATTAAGCGTTAGACTTTTTCGGGACTTTCAAATGTTTGTTTCCGTGATTATTGAAATAGAGAATATTATCCATGTTGATTTTTTCTTTTTCTTTTTTGGATTTTTTTAAGGTGTATCCAATTGGGAATAATGCAACTGTGTATTTTGATGCTGGAAGGTCTAGAATTTTGTCAACTTGTTCATCTACAAATTCTTCAACCCAACAGGTTGAAAGTTTTTTTTCTACTATTTTTAATAAAAAGTTTTGGATTGCTGCTCCTTCTTGATGTTTCAAATATCTTTCTGCTCTTTCAGGATACGCCCTTTTTGTTTTATCTGGATTAGTAATAAATGCCACTACATATTGTGCATCTGCTACGAAATTTTGTTGTGAGGCGATTGCTAGTTTTTCTATTATTTCTGGTTTGTCAATTATTATGAAGTTCAGAGTGTACATTCCTCCAGCCATTGGAGCATAACGCGCAGCATCTACACATTCAATAATATCTTTCCAGTTTGGTTTTTTATTAGAAAAATTTCTGACACTTCTTCTTTGTTTTATTGCTTTGTCTAATTGCATGAATTTTTAAGGAAAAAGGGATTAATAAAGTTTTTTAAAAAAAGTAAACTTTAAAAGGAAATTAAATCTAGAAATATTGAGACCTGGTAGCTCAGTTGGTAGAGCGAACGGCTGTTAAGTTAAACAGAGTTCATCATTCAACTTCTGTTCAGAAGCTGAAACCGTTAGGTCGTAGGTTCGAGTCCTGCCCGGGTCGTCTCAAATTTATTTATAAATTTCTAATTTGATTTTTAAAAATGAGTTTCTTTTTACTTTTTTTCTCTAAGTCCTAAATCTATCGCTGGCAGGGGTTTGTTTCTTTCTAAATACGCGTAAACATTTGATTGTTTTGATCCTTTTATTATTGAAATTATTGCTTTAGTTACATTCGGAATATTTTCTGGAGGTCCGATGACTCCAACTTCATTGTCTTTTAATTCAAGGAAACCTTCTGATAGTTGTGAAAGGGTGCTTAATGTTTTTCCGGCTTTGCCGATAATTCTGGCTCGAATGCTTTCTAAGTCTTTTCTTTTTGTGTAATCTTTTATATTTATTATTTCGAAAGTTGTTTCTTCTGTTTTTATTGTCATCGCAGCAGAATATGGGAATCCGAAATTTAGTGCGTCGATTACTTTTTCTGCAATGTATTCATTTTCTGGTTCGCCTTGGATTGTGACTTCTTTTCCTCTGTTTGTGATTTTAATTTCTAGAGTTTTCTCTAGGCGTTTTTTATTTTTTATTATTCTTGCAATTTTTTCTGATAAGATTGTTTTCATATTTTTAAGGAGTGTGAAGGGGTTTTAAGTTTTTGGTTTATTCTTCTTTTGGGTTTTTGACATAATCATACATTTCACGATAGTGGGCAGAAAGGAGATGGCAAATTGGATCTATTTCTTGGAGGACTTCTAAAAATTTTTGGTCAAGAGTAGTGGCGTTTTCAGTTTCCTTTTCTTCTATGATTTGAACAAACAATTCCAACGCTTTTGTGGATAATGTAACAAGCCTTTCTTTTTCTTCGATATAAATTCTCATTTTTTTTGGAGTTCTTTGTTTTAGGGTGAATGTTATTATATGATTTTTAAGGGAGAAAGATTAATAATTGTTTGGGTTATTGTATGTTCTTACTTTAAAGTAATATTTATATAGTGTTAATTTTTGTAATTTTTATGCCTGAATTGAATATTATTGGATTAGCAACAGATGAAAATGCTTTGGAGTATTTGGAAACTCGAGGAATTCCTTATTGTTTTCCTGAGTTAGATAAACCAAGAGAATATTGCCCGATTAATTTAGAGCTTTTAGATTTGACAATTGAAGAGTTGAAAGGGTTGTATAAACCAGGAGCTTTTAATCTTGTTGTAGGTGGGGCAGGATTTTGGCACCATTTGAATTTAGCGATTATGAATGTTTTTCATAATGGGGAGGATTTTGATATTTATAATTTGGATAATCATTGGGATACTAATTTTCCTAGAAATTTTTTTGAGGAATTTGTTGATTGTGGGAGTCATCTTTATTATGCTACTAGACAAAGAAGGAAAGTTTTAATTACTTCAAGAGACGATCCATATACTTTTCGAGATGGAAGTCCTAGTATAGAACATGTTCTTAGATTTATTCCTGAAATGGAAGAAGAATATTCTCCTGATAGGTGTCAAGAACTAGGGATTAAAGATAGATTAACCTTCAGAATTTTACAGGAAGGGCTTAATTGTTTGATTCAGAGAGTTTATATGACAGTAGATATTGACGCTTTATCTTCCAAAGAGTTTAGGATTATTCATTCAGAATTTAATGATGGAACTAGTTCTTATAGGCAGGGTTATATGTCAAGAGAACATTTTATCCAAAATTTAGAAGGTGTTCTGGAAAAGAAACAAGTTTTTGGAGCAAATATTTTTGGATTGGGAGAGGATCCTAAATCGTTTGATGTTTATGATTACACGATTGATGCTTTTAGGGAAAATGTTCCTTATGAATAATTAAAATTCTTCGTTTTCTGTTTCTAGGTGTTTGTTCTTTTTTAACCATTTTACTTGGTTAGGGCGGTATTTGAATAAAACGTCTGCTTTTGTGTCGTCGAGTTCCCATGGTTCTACGATTACTATGTCGTTGGGTCTAAGCCAGAGTGCTCTCCTTAGTCGTCCTGGAACCCTACTGTTTCGTGATTTTCCGTCAGTGCAATTGACCATCATTTTGTTCCCGCCGAGTCTTTGCTCAATTATTCCAATTATTTCCCTTCCTTTTGGAAGTTTTACTCTGAATACTTGTTGTGGCACTCTTTCTTTCTCGAGTTGTTTTGCAGATTTAGCCATGTTAAATTTATGGGGGCAGGGGTTTATAAGATTTGGGTCTGGGATTTTAAATTTATTTGAACGCTAATTTATTTAAGAATTTTGGGATGAGGGGGGCAATATTCCAAGAGATCGTTAAGATGATTAAAGAGATGATTATTAATGCACTTTGCACTTTTAAATTAATTCTGTGTTTGACATTATTTTGGGGATAGTCCCCTTTTATTTTTTTAAACATATAAGGTACAAATAAAAGTTGGATTATTGAGATTGTACACCAGATTGAAGGCAAATCAGAAAAGATATTTAATTGAATCCCTACTGAACCAATTAAAAAATAAATTAACGCTAAAACAAATGTGATGTCTAATACTCCCCATAAATACCATTTAATTGCACTTTTCTGTTTTAATGTTCTTGTTTTTTCTAAAATATATATTGAACAAATATTCCAATAAATAAACATTCCTGTCCACACTAATACCCAAATGTGATGGCTATTTCCTCGGATCCAAAAAAGAAAATCTTTGAAAGTCATAGGAGTTTTAAAAATATAAATTGCTAAAATTAAAACAATTGGAATAAATAAATTTCCTTTAAAGTCATAATTAGAAAGTTTTTCTAGAGATATCATAAAGAAAATCATACCAGTTATGGAAGAAAGTAATCCAATTTTATAAATTAGTTCATTGCCAAAATTTATTGATAAAAATTCTGCTAATTGATGTCCAGCTATGAATGTCATACCTATAAGTACAAATTTAAAAAAATTATTAAGATGTTTGGTATTTTTTTTAATAAAAATTTTCCAATAAATAATGATTAATAAAAACATTATTATTGATACTATTAATGAAATCTCTTTGCTATAACACATATTTTAAATAAGAAATTTTAGTTTATAATATTTGGGTCTGGGATTTTAGAGAAAAAATTGTTTTGTAATTTAATGCCCAATTCGCTCTCGCTCATTTTCCCAGCCGCTAACCCGAATACCAAAATAATTTTCAAATTAATTAGTTCAAAAATAGTAAAATATATTCTTTTTTATATTAGTATTAATGCGAAAGGAATTCCTGCGATTTTTTTGATTCCTTTTTCTTCTATTATTTTTGCTTTAAGTGCTAGCGTGATTGATTTTTCCCCCACAATATTAAAAGTGGCGTCTTCTTGAGATTGATCTTGGATTATTGCTAAAGCTTGTTCTTCTGAAACTTCCTCTCCTTTGTAAAAAGATTCTTTTAAGTTAAGTTGGAACTTTTCGTCCTCAAAGTATTTTCCGATTAATCCAGAGTCGCAGACAGCTATAACGTCTCGATAAGATTTGTGAATTTTGATAAACATAATAAAATAAAAAAAGAATTAGTTAAAAATGTATTTATTTTTGGATTCCGCCCATTCTACATACAGTTGTGTCGCAGTCAGGACATTTTCCTTTTGCGATTTTTGTGCCTTTAGAAGTTTTGCTTTCTTTTGGGTTTTGAATCTCCACCTTCTTTTTACACTTAACACAATAGCCTATTGTTACCATTTGGTTTTTCCTCCATTTAATTGAAATTCTGTGAATTTCTTAAAATTATTAAGTTCTTGAGGTTTTTAAGGTTTTGTGAGGGGAATTTTTATGGAAATCTTTATAAAAACAAAAATTTAATGAGAAAGGCGTGGGTAATTTTATTATATTTTAGAATGTATAAGGTGTTTATGTTCGAGCCCACACTTTTCCCCCATTACCCCCTTCTTTTATTTGAATTTCCAAAAAGTGTAAACTCTCGGCTCCGCAGTGGCGCTTAGTTAAACTTTTTGAGTGTATAGGGTGTTTTGCTCGTGACCTCGATTTCTCATTAGGTAATTTACTTTCAGGATATAATGAAATCAAAATCACTCGGCTCCACAGCTCCGCAAAACATCTCATACTTTAGAATGAATTGGATGTTTTGCTCCGCACGCCAAACAGTGTAAGAAATCTAATCTCCCCTCTTTTGTTATTTCTGTGTCTGGTTTTCCACATTCAGCGCAGAGAACAAAATCTTTTGCGTATTGTTCTATTTTGGGGTTTATTTTAGAAGATGAAACTTTTTTGTTTAAAGTTAATCGTTCTCCATCAAGTGTTCCTGCGGCGGCAAGTTCCTTTAATATAAATTTTTGAAGATGTTCAACTGGCCGTCTTAAACTAGATGCCACCTGGACAAAGTTCGTAAGAACTGTTTTTTTCCCCTCGAATCGCCCTTCAATTTTTGGAACCTCAAATCGTTCTCCGCCCTTTTCAACTACCTTAACTGTCTCATAAGCTTCATTTAGCAGGTCTTCGTAATTTGTCATGGAAATAAAGAATTGGGAGAGTTTATAAAGTTTTTATTCTTGGGTATTTTATGAAGATAAAGAATGTGGTGATGGGTATTGGAATTATTATTTTGACGATTTTTGTGGTGGTTTATGGGTTTTCTACTTTTTATTCTCGAGTTGAATATTCTGATTATTGTCCGGAGTATAAAGTTGGATTAGATTATAATGAAACAATTTGTTTAGCAGAAGGAGGGGTTTGGTATCCGGAGGAGATTGTTTGGGGAGAAGATGGAGGGGCTACAAGGGTTGCTAAAACAGAACGATGTGATTTAGGTGACATTAGGGAAACTTGTAATAAGGAATATCGGGAAGCTAGAGAAAAGAGAGCGAAGATTATTTTTGTGATAGCGATTCCTTTAGCGATTTTGATTATCGCTTTGGGAGCAATGTTGTTTTCTTTGGAATCTGTTGGGGCTGGTTTAATGGGAGGAGGAATTGGAACTTTGATTTATGGGGCTGGAGGATACTGGGAATATGCAGAGGATTGGATTAGGTTTTTGAGTTCTGTAATTGGATTAGTCGTTTTAATCTGGTTTGCTTATTGGTGGAATAAAAAATCTAGTGAGAATAATTAAAATGGCTGAAGATTTTTTTCCTAAAGATACTCCCGTACCTTTAAATAAATTCTTTTATTTTATCTATGCGGGAGCATTACTTATTTTTTATCTATTTTTATCTTGGGAAAATTTAATGGAATTGTTTTCTCTTGACTTATTTCTTTTTATTTCGTCTTTTTTGGCCTTCACTTTTTTAGCAGCAACCCTTTATATTTTAATTGGATTTGATGTTAGCCCTAGAAGTAAGTTTTATGATTGGTCAGTTAAAATTGGAGTAATTTATATTATTTTTCATTTATTTATTATATTTTTTACTAAAATTACTACACAACCTGAAGCAGGCCCTTTAATATTATTAGTCCCTTTGTATTTTCTTGCGCAGATTCTATTTTTAATTAGTTTAATATTTTTAGTAATTGGATTATTTAAAAATAAATCTTATCGTTTGATCATTATCTTTGGTTCTTTAATTCTTTTAAGATATATTCTTGTTTTTATAGGTATTTTTTTGTTAAGTGGAAAATAATTTTACCTTGTGCGGGGTAAAAATTCTGAAACTGGCGAAGAATATAGCTCTAGCATTGAAACTCTTTTAGCTGCTACAAATGTTGAAGAATTGGATGAATGAAAATTTATTCTTTTAGTTTAAACATAATTGTTGTAGAAATTATAAATAGGATTGATATGATTAAATTTTAATTTTGAGATTCCCACTAAAGCTCGTCGGGGTTCGCCGAGCACCCCCCCCCCCC
>JABHWZ010000010.1 GCA_018657525.1 archaeon
CAAGAGTTATTTCTACTCTAGAACAAAGAGGAATAATAGAAAAGAAGAAACAAGGATATACAAATCTAATCATCTTAAAACTGTGATAAAAATTGTTCCCCTTAACATTCTTAGCCCTTGAAAATAATTGCAACTAACATCAGCGTTTGGCGAAGTTTTCCCCTCACGAAGTGAGCTGGGAAAATTTGGTTGAGCGAGCCTCGAAAATTTATCCCATATGGATGAGAAATTTTCAGAGTTGCGAGCGAAACCCGAGGAACGGAGGAAAAACCTTTAGAGTTTTTCCGAGTACCGGAGCGTTAAACGCTTGTTACCCGAACCGAGCCTACGAGTGACGACCAAAGGGAGGAACGGAGTGGAGCGAGGGAAGTCATTTTTAGGGGCGTCACTGAGCGTAGCGATACATTAGTTTAAAGAATTGAGGGGCTTTGACATTAAATTTATAAGTTCTATAATATTCACATTGATTATGATGCCTGAACATAGTGCTTTTGATTGCTTTGGAGGATACGATGCTTTTGTTGATAGGGTTTATGAACTTGCAGTTGAAAAACTAGCAGGAATGGGAGAGGAACATGTAAGAAGATTAGAACAAATTATGAGAACCCCAAGAGATGATGAAGGAATTTTAACTGGATTAGAAAGAATTTCAGCAAGAGACCTTTCACCTGCAGATGTCAGAAATTTAATGAATTATGTAACTCAACCCAGTTATCATGATTTTCAGATAGCAATTCCAGAAGAACTCTATGACTATTGGAGGCAACAAGGTTCTAAGATGACTGGTATGCCTTTTGATTTTGATGGTAGAACAGGCACTAAAAGAACATTAAAAGATTGGCCTTTAGAAGACATAGTATATATAAGGGCGATGAGTGAATTAACTCTTATGGTTAATGAGCCTAGGAAAGTAGTTCAACAAAAACCAGAACAACTTCCAAGATAAATACAGTTCATATACTTTCAGACATATACTCAAAGCCCCCTTTTCTCGTTTCTAGCCCCTAAAAATTATTTTGGGTAACATCGCGATTAAGAGAAGTTTTTGCGAAGCAAAAATTTGGGGAATAATCGGGAAATCGCTTGGCGATTTAGCGTAGCGACCGATTTTCCCTCTAAATCCTTGTTAAATACGTTTTCCGTTACGAACGAAGTGGAGTTCGGAAAACCTGCGTCCGCAGAGTAAAATTTCCATTTCAAATAAGTTCGACCGTAGGGAGTGTATATGTGCGTAGCACTGGGGAGTTCCGTTCCTTAGAGAGAGCGAATGCGATACATCAAGAACAAGAATCGAGGGGAGTTCTTTTTTTATCAAAGCCGAAGGCTCATTAAGTTAATACATCAAGGGGGAGTTCCGTTCAATACAAGCGAACAAAGTGAGCCATCAAGAACAAGAAGAGAGGGAGTGATAAAATTTTTCTTTAATAAAAACAAAAATAAATTTAAGAGACAATTTCATCTAAATATACTATTAAATAGGAGTAACATTTTAGGAAGCTTTATAAATAATTAACTATTACCTATTTATAAATGAAGAGATCAAATGGACATTTAATTAATGCGGATAATATTGTTTATGCTGTAAGCTTTATGAATTTTTATAATCAATATAGAGATCCTTCTTTAGATTATTCAGAGTTGGAAAAGTTAGAAACGCAAATAATAGGTAATTTAAGAAAAATAGGATGTAATGGGAAAGAAAGTGATGATAAACTTTTTTCAGAATTAGAATACCTAAAAGGAGAAATCACATCACAAGTTAGGAATTCTGAGTTTCAATCTCATTTCCAAGAACTTTCATTGCCTTTTGCCGTTTCAATTTTACCAAAATGTACTTATCTGGGTGCAAAAAGAATAAATCTTGTAAATGACTTTTCTCAATATCCTTTAAATTTTAATTTATCACCTGAAGAAGCAATTCGATTTCTTGTTCCAAATTATATACATGTAAACACATCTGAAAAAAGACAAAAAGTAACATACCCTAATCTTTCTACATTAGTGGAAGATAATTCAGGAAATGTTTTAATTTCAGAAACCTATCAACTTGACAGGATATAATCAAAATGACAAAAATATTGGCAGTGGGAGATGTTCAGGGGAATATTGATGATCTATGTACATTGTATTCAAAATACCCAGACATAGATTTAGTATTACAAGTTGGAGATTTTAATACTGCAAGGAATAAAGAAGATTTGAAAACTTTATTTTCACCTCCAAAGTACAGAGAAATAAAAGATTTCCCAGATTACTTTTCAGGTAAAAAAAGAATTCCTTTGCCAACATACTTCATAGGTGGCAATCACGAATCTTGGGGCTTTCTTGAAAATTTTAATTCTGATAATGAGGTGACTCCAAATTTAAATTATTTTGGTAGAGTAGGTCTAATTAATATTAACGGACTACATATCGCAGGTGTTTCTGGCATATTTTCTAAGCATTACACTCAATTAAATGAACGTGATTCTTCAAATCTTAAAGATCGTTCCTATTTTATTGCTGATGATATTAAGCATTTAAGAAGTCTTGCAGAAATTGATATTTTATTATTACATGAATGGCCAAACAATTTATTCCAGCATGAAGAACCTCCAAAACAACTTGCTGATAGGTTTGGCTCTGATTTAAATAATGTAGGTCATTCAGATCTACTCTATGACATTATTGTCGAAAAACAACCCGAGTATGTATTTTGTGGACATACGCATTTACCGTACACTGGTAAAATAGGTAAGAGTAACATCTATTGTCTTTCAATATTAGGAACAGAAGGCGACCACAAGATCATTGATATATAGTACTACGCTGCAAGCAAATCTCTAAGGAATTGTTCTGCTTCTTCTTCAGTTTTTATTTTACCATCAATTTGAGCTTCTATTTGCTTTTCCATAGCAACCCTAATTTGAGGCCCTTTGAAACCAATAGCCATCAACTTCTTACCATTCTGAATAATTGGTTTAGAATAAAAATTCATTAAGCTTTCATCAGAAAGCATAGACTCTAATTTTGAAACATTTGTTTGAATTTCTTGGAGGTTTACATCAAACTTAGGATTAAAATATTTTGTTCCTTTTAATGATAAACAAGCTTTAATGATATTTAATCCTTGACTTAGTAAAATATTTATGAGTTTATCTTCACTCATAAACATAAGGTTTTTTTTGCTCATATATTTAAGCATATTTTTTATTTTCACTGAGTTGATTATTATATGTTTCTCACTATCAACAAAAAATCTGAGAGCCAATAACAATTCTTTTATGTTTAATAAAACAGAAATAAAAAATTGGTTTTGTTTTGTAAATGTTGATGATTGACTCATTTTACTAAAAACTTTATTTATGGAATCAGGAATATCTATTTTTTCATCTCCAATTTTATTTGGATTAATATTAAATCTTAAATCAGCTAATAATGCTGCAATTCTAATATCTGTCCTTACATATTCATTAGAAACATTTTGTACTTTGAGAGCTCTTAGGTTTTCTAAATTGAACTCTTCAATCAATGAATTTATTACTTTACCCTCATCTTGCATAGATTTAAAACAATTATATATTCTTAAATCCTCGTCCCCACTAAAATTCTTTAGCCATTTTGCAGTTCCCTTTAATGTTTTTATAACAAATCCTAATGACTGCCCATAGTCTCTTGAAACCATACTTATATAACTTAGAGAAGGATCTTCCTGCTTATGTTCCCATAATCTGATTATTTCTTTCTCGCCAAAATAATTTACATCTATGCCTTTACTTTGCAAGACTTTCAGAAAACTTTTATAACTCTTGTTTTGATTTTCAGAGAAGATAAATTCTTCAATAGCTTCTCTAATTGGAAAAAAGGAGAAATCAAAGATTTCAATACATTTTTTCTGATTAAATTCCTGTAATGTCTCTTGACAGAATCTAAGAAATTCTTGATTTGTTCTATTATTTTTTTCTTTTCTAAATTGTTCAACTGCATTTAAAATGTTAACTGAATCCGGATCATCCAAAATTTTCTTAAGTTCTTTTTTTCTTTGTAACCTAAATAAATATCCGCTTTTAGCAATTCTGAGATAACCTGAATTGATAACCAAAAAATTAAAAGTATCTTTATCTACAGTAAATCCTTTTGCTTCAAATGCTGGGAAAAAACGTTCATAAAACTTCAATAGACGAGGACCTAACTTTGGATCCTTTCCTTTTTTAGTTGATTCAGGTATCCTGAAAATTTTATTAACTGCATCTTTTAGAAATGCTTCATCAGGGTATACTAAGAATCTATAATTCCTAGATGCCAATTTGCTTTCATATATCAAACTTTGACTATATTGTGCAAATTCACTTTG
This sequence comes from archaeon, assembly GCA_018657525.1. Classification (GTDB taxonomy): domain Archaea; phylum Nanobdellota; class Nanobdellia; order Pacearchaeales; family GW2011-AR1; genus JABHWZ01. The sequence goes on from JABHWZ010000010.1 coordinate 4,334, forward strand.
AGATATTCTTGGTGTTATATCAATAGCTATGCCATTCATAGTGAAGTCTGGTGTTGATAATGCAGTTTTTATATCTCCATCATATTTATTAACGTCATAGCCGTCTTTTTTAACATCGCCACAATTTATTTTCCAATTGCCTGTAGATGATTGCTGATTAGTAGAGAATTGAAAGCCAAATAATCCTTGTGCTATTTGACAAAACAATTTGGCAAATTCATCATTATTTTTACTTACATTGCAATCTAAATCTTTAGATTCAAATCCAGTTATTTTATCCCTAACATATCCTCCAACAATATAAATTTTAACGTCGTTCTCTATTCCAAAAGCATAAGCAACTCTACAAAAAAGATTATCTAAGTCTTTTTCAGAATTGATCGGAATTTTAAACAAAGGCAAATAATTATCTGTATATGTCCTAATCTCATTACTTACTTTATGTATCTTTTTTTCAAATGATTCATCAATATTCTGTTTTAATGCCTTTGCCCTATTTAGCATTCTTCTTGCAACATAAAAATCAGTTTTTAGATGTGATTCAATTTTTGAAATTATGGCTAGTAATTGGTCATGAACTTTTTGATTACCTTTAGCCTTTTTCATAACTTTTTTTATTTCAGCAATTAAATCTGCTTCTTGAGTCTCAACATCAACTTCAGCTTCATGTATTGCTTCAAATTCTTGTAACACAATTTTTGCAAATCTTAATAATAATTCTCTAGCTTTATTCTTTAAATCTTTAACTTGCTCTTTTGGTAATTTTGATCTTTCCTTTGTAAGTACAATTAATAATTGTTTTAGGCTCTTTCTGACACCTTCTTCTTCGTTTTCTAAACCAATCTCTTTTCTTCCATCTCTCATCACTTGTCTATCTAACGACTTATTGCTTCTAAACATACGCTTAAACATAGTATGAATTGGTTTTCTTCCATGACGTATTGTTCTTTCATCTCTTTTTTCTTGCCTTAAATCACTAATGAGTTGGTTTAAGTCTTTATCAAATGCAGATTTAATTTCATCTATTGTTTTATTATCTAAAGCATCGAACAAATGATAATTAAAGAAGTCAGAAAGAAATTGATAAATCATTTCAATTTTTTTGTTTTCATCCCTTTGAGCATAAACTTTGATATTTTCAAGAATGTTATTTAGTAAATTATCAACAAGTTTTTCAAATTCAGATAATTTTTCATAATTTCCTTGTTTTAATTCTTTTAGAATACTATCAATTTGGGCTTCTTCAATCTTTGCTTTTCTTCCTGTTACCCTAATTAGGGATCCAAAACTTCTAAGTGAAACTGTAGCTCTTTCTTCTTGTCTAAACATATTATAAACTAATCAATCTTACATATATATATGTTTTTATTTTTCTCGCATCCCTTCAAAAAATGTAAATTTTAGAGCAACGAAGTTGCGAGTGTAAATGTCCGTTAGGACTAGGAACTCCCCCCTAAATTAAAGAACTCCCCTTTCTACTAATAAATATCGAACAACGAAGTTGTGAGCCAATATGTGCGTAGCACGGAACTCCCCAAAACTAAAAAAAGAAATGGAAATTTTATTGTATTTAACATCGGGCTTATGCGAAGTGGCATTTTCCCTCGTGGAGCTTTCCCTCGTTTACGAGCTGGAAAGCGGAACAGAGCTGGAAAATGACATTTAGGTGGAGGAACCTGCAAGGTTTCGGAACCGTATAAGCCCTGTTAAATACTCACGTTAGTGACGAGGGATAGCTGCAAGCGGTTTTTTGCGAAGCAAAAAAATCCCGAAGAGTAAAATTCTTACTTTTCAATCAATCTCTGCGTTAGCAGACTATCGTTTAGGGGGTTTCCGTCTTAAAGGGCGAAGCCCAATTTAGTAAATACATTAAGGGGCGTTTTTATCAAGTTCAAAAAACACAAATTATATATATGGGCTACTTTATTAAAATAATAATGATAAAGAACATTACTTTAGTGTTGATATTAATGATCATCTTTTCTAGTTCGGTTTATGGAGCAGATATTGCTAAAGATTTGACTGTGGAGCATATTTCATTTACAATAGATAATGATATTTTATATTTGAAAGAGATCAATGCGCTGATAAAAAATCCTGGAAGTGAAGATATAGCTGCTACAGAATTAGATTACAAATTTTCCATCCCTGAATTAAACTTTGAGTATAAATTTCATAATAATGCTTTTAGGCGATTTGGACAATTTTTTCTAAGATTAATTGGTATGCATAAAACACCTCTTAAAGCAGGGGATTCAAAAATAATCAATTATGGAGACCCATATCATCCTGCTGGTCTTGTGCTGGATCTCAAGAAAGAATATACCTTTATTGTAGAAGTTGATCCAGATAATATTATTGAAGAAATTGATGAAACAAATAATGTTCTTCAAAAAAAAGTTGTCTTTGGAGTAGGGGATCCAGATTTGATAGTTAAAGATATTACTGTAACAAATCAAAATGGAAATATTGCATTAAATACAACAATCGCTAATGAGGGCGATAAAGATGCAGAAAATATTGTATATTCTTTTTCTCTACTTGATTTATCAATAAAAGACCAAACTCCGATTGTATTTTCTATTAATAAAGCAGGATTTAATCTAGAACCAGGGGAAGTGATTAGTGATATTATTGAATTAAAATTGGCTGATATCAGTGTTGACGATGGAACCTACAACTTAGTAATTAGTATTAAACCAGTAGAAGGATTTATTAAATATGGGATGCTGATAAGACAACAAGAAGAAGATGTTGAAAAAGGAATCTTAACCGTGGATAACCCCCCTCCTTTTTTTGCAGATAATAATCCATATAATAATAATTTAGGAAAGGAATTTGTGCTGCAGAATGGTCTTGTTGAATTAAGACAAGATCCCCTTGAGATTATCAGACAAGAATCAATGCATAAAATAAGAAATGCATTGAAAGAAGGAAACGAAAAAAAAGCTAGAAAAATAGAAAAGGATATAGAGAAGAAATTTTTAGAATATGTAGAGAGTTTAGATTGAATTTCTAAATCATTAAAATATATTAAATTAGGTAAATCAGTAGTTATCTAAAAACGCCCCTTTCACAAATTTAGGAAACCCCCGTTCTCGTCGTAAAAAGTAAGAATTTTATTGTATTTAACATCGGGCTTAAGGGAAGTTGGATTTTTGAGAGTGGAGCGTAGCGACTTCCAAAAATTCAATTTGGGAGAGAACTGCAAGTTCGAACCCTTTAAGCCCTGTTATACGTTTTTTCTGCAAGAAAAAAAGCCGAAGGCTCAGTTAAATTTTCACGATAATAAATTTCTCCGTAGGAGACTATATGTCCGTTAGGACGAGGGGGAGTCCAGATTTTTTGTTTCTTTTTTCTAAAAAAAGAAAATAGAGGGGGCTTTTACTTTTGGTTCTTTTCTGAAAGAATATAACTCTACACTTAATTAGTCTCTCTTAAGTAGTTACTTAATAGGAACATTTATAAAGTAACCCATTTTATCTGTTTGTATGAATAAATTACAAAGGATTATTGCAACAGGACTTGTAGCAGTTCCATTAGTATTAGGTATGCCTGGCTGTAAAAAAACAGACAACGAACCCAGCACTAATCAAACTAGAACAGAACAAGTTCAAGAGGATAATCAATTAAGAAATACTGTCTTAAGTTATTTATCACAACCAAAATTCTCAAATTCCGATTTCATGGAGCAAATAACTGGAACAAAAGCAGAGTTACAAATGCTTGATTTAAGAGAAGGGATGGTTTATTTATCAATTCCTGAAAGACAATTTACAAAAGAAGCACTTGGAGAACTAGCAATTAATTCAAATTTAGTTGAATTTGGTAAAACCGTTAATGGAGAGTTTAGTGGAAGCAGAATTGAACTTGGAGATTATGTTCTAAGAAAACCAGGAAATTATTTTTTTAGATTTCCTTCAAATAATTTTAGGGTTGATGAAACAGATAGCATAAACATTCCATATAGAAGTACAAATTATTCTATAAATATGCAAGAGTTACAAGATTTTGTAAGTAATAAAAGTGTTTTTGGAGGTTATCTAAATGCAGATACTGGAACCGATAGATATGGAAGACATCAAGTTATTGCAAATCATGGGGCTTTTGTAGCCAAAAAAGGTGAGAGCTCTTTGGAAAGACTAGTGGGTTCATTAACAAGAAATGAGAATACCGATGAAGGAAAAACACAAAAATTACTTGATTTTGTAACAGAAGAATTAAAGTATGATTACTCAGATGCAAATTCAAATGCAGAAGTATTAAAACGACCAAATGAAGTTTTAATGACTGGCGGATCGGATTGCAGTGGAAAAGTAATATTGTATGCTTCATTGTTGGAACAAACAGGTGTAGATTATAGACTAGTGTATATTAATGAACACATTACAGTTGCGGTTGAAGGCGATTATGGAAATCGAAATGGATTAAATTTCAATATAGGAGATACAACTTATTCAATAGCCGAAACTACCGCTAGAGGTTTTCAAATTGGACGTTCAAGGTTAACTCAAAATCTGGGAATTGAAGATATAAAGTATATACAAAGACCTGATGAAGATTCAAAGATTTACGATGCTAAAACTGGCAAAGCTTTGCCTTTTCGATAAAAATGTCCGAAGGACTAAAAGCCCCCTCTTAATAAATTTCTTTTACGAAGTAAAAGACTAAACGTGCGTAGCACCTGGACTCCCCCTCTTTTGTTTCTTTTTTTAAAAGAAGAATGAGATTTAGACTAGTGAAAATTTAATTGCGTATAACATTCGAGATTTAACAAAGTTCATCCTTAGGATGAATTTGGGAAAAACGCGAGCCGAGCGTTTTTCTGTTAAATCTGTGTTATGTCTGGGTGAACGATAGTGAAAGCGCTAGCGTCCCCGACGACTGGAAGGAGGAGA
>JABHWZ010000011.1 GCA_018657525.1 archaeon
AACATCGCGATTAAGAGAAGTTTTGCCGTAGGCAAAACTTGGATGGAGAAGTCTGCAAGACTTAGGAATCTCTTAATCGCTGTTAAACTCTCCCGTTAGGGATTGAATTTTAGTGCAACGTTCCCGAAGGGAAAAATTCAAAGTAAATTTGAAGTCCGTCCATCTAAGGAGCGAAGCGACACATCAAGACAAATCATCAAGGGGAACAAAATTTATATAGTAATAAGAATGATTACTATCATATGGCTGTTAAGACTATATTTACAGATGAAAAATTAAAGAAGATAGTTTCTGATTATAATATTGGAGAATTCATCAAATCTAAACCGTTTAAAGCAGGCTATGTTCAGACAAATATTCTAATTGTTACAAAGAAAGGCAAGTATGTTTTAAGATATTATGAAAATAGATCTAAAGAAAGTGTATCTTTTGAATCAGATCTTTTGAGATTTCTTAGCGAACATGATTATCCTTGTGCTATGCCAATTCAAGATAATAAAGCTAATGTTATAAAAATACATAATAAGAAACCATTTATTATTTTTAGTTATCTTGAAGGTAGACACCTAAAAAATATTAATGATAAACAGATGTACCAAATGGTAAAACAGTTGGCATTACTGCATAAGATTACTAAAGGACATAAGCCAATTAATTCTAAATATAGAGAACCACGTACAAAGAAATTTTGTTTGGAAGCTGCGAAAACAGAAGCTAAACGATTTAAGGATATAGAAAAGGGTAAAAAAAGACTTAATCGGATTAAAACAAAATTGAATGAATTAATGTTGCCTGAAAAACTGCCAAATGGAGTTATTCATGGAGATTTTGATAAAGCTAATATTAAATTCAAAAAGGATAAACTTACAGGAATTCTTGATTTTGATGATTCTACTTATACTTTTTTAATCTATGATTTAGGAGTGGTTCTTTTATATTGGACAAGATTCTATGTGAAAAAATTTGATTTCAACAAAGCAAAGAAAATAATCAAAATATATGAAAAATATAGACCATTATCAAAATTGGAAAAGAATCATATTTTTGATGCATTTCAACTTCATACTTTGATGATTATGTCTTGGCTTATGTATGATAAATGGAAAGGTAAGGATTTGTTTAGAATATTATCGGGAATTTTAGATGAACTTGATTCTATTGGGAGAGATGAATTCTACAAGAAACTATTTGGTTAAATTTTGTTCCCCTTAACATTCTTAGCCCTTGAAAATAATTGCAACTAACATCGGGATTTAGAGAAGTTTTTGCTGAAAGCAAAAAATTGGGAAAATTCAGCAGGAATTTTCATCTAAATCCTTGTTAGTTGGGGAGACTGCAAGTCGACCGACCGAAGGGACAGTTTTTAAGTTTCACGAGCGAATGCGAGACTATCTAAAGGGAAGGTTTTGCGATAGCCACTTTGAAATAAAACGAAGTGAATTGAGGTTTTTTAATTTAAATTTTCAGCACCTTTTCCCCATCAAATATTATCTTTTTTGAGAAATTTTCTTTCAATATTTTTTTAACATCTTGAGGAATTTTACCTTTAATATAGAAGCCTATAAAATGTTTATTATCTAAAGATAAGTCTTTAAAACTCAATATTTCAGGAGTATCATCGGAATTATATTTATTTAATGCATGTCTTTTTGAAAGAGGATATTTCTTATAATACTTGTTTTTAATTTCTTTGATTATCTCCATTAATTTATCTTTATCTTCATAGTTCATTATTGCTTCCATGAAATCATTTTCAATTTCCCAATATTTGAATAGTCTCCTAGCCCTGCTTTTTGATTCTTTAAAATAATAATGGTCTAAAACTTTTCTGCACTTACGATTTTTATTACCTAAATCTTCTAAATAATCTTTATCGTACTTCTCCCAATATTTTACTATTGCTTTAAAACATTGGAAATTTACTGATAACCAATAATAATCTAATCCTTTTAACATTTCTAAATCAAATAATAAATTATATTTGAAATCGTAAGCTGTTGCATATACAAAACCCAGGCTCAAATAAATACAATTATCAGTTCCAATTATTTTTTCAGATAATTGAGTTCTTTTTTTGTATTTATGATTTGAAGGAATTTTAATGGTGTGTTCAGTCAAAATATTTTTGAATATATCTTTTTTATCTACTCCATGAACAATTGGAATTATTTTACATTGACTATAAAAATTATTAACTAAATTTATCCTTTCAATTACACTTTTTTCATAATCTATTTCAATCATAATAATATAATTAATAAAACTTATTTAAAAACCTGTCTAAAACCTCAATTCATTTCAAGCAAAACCTTCCGCTAATTTATTTTGGAAACTTAAAAATTGTAACTAACATCAGGATTTAGAGAAGTTTTTGCGAAGCAAAAATTTGGATGGAAGAAACTGCAAGTTTCTGGAACTCTTTATCCCCTGTTCTGTTTCCCGTAGGGCTAAAATTTAGTGCAACGATGCCGAAGGCAAAATTTTAGAGTTTTTGAGAATGTCGTTTTAGTATTTAGAAATCATATTTTCGGGTGGGCATTTTATTAGAGAAGTTGTTGCGATATTCTTTGCTTCTTTCTTCTTAAGAAAGAAGGGGCACTTTCGTTAGTTATTTAAATCACCTTAATTTAACTAAGATTAAGATGAAAATATTAATTAATCATATTTATTATTCTCCTGTTGGGCATGTTCTAGAAGCTTTAAAATTTTCTAAAGGTTTTTTTAATGCAAATAAATCCGCAGAAATTCATGTTGCATTAAGTAGTGATTCTCCTCATGAACTTACAAAAGCATGTCCTTGGATTAAAAAAACTTATGTCGTAGATAAATTTGATATTCTTAAGAATGGGAAAAATTCTGAATCTTTTAAACAAATTCCAAAAAAATGGGATTATGTGCTACATGATTTAAGAATAATTTGGGAAACAAAGGAAATGGAAACAATTTATCGCGAAGAACAAGGAATGTTAAATTATTATAAATTATGTCAAGAAAATTTTAAAGTAAAATGGCAAGGAAGTGAATGGAGTATAAATGAAATTCCAAAAGAATTAAAATATAAAAAAAATAGTAAAATAAAATTAGAATTACCTAAAGAGCCCATTAATTTTATTAAGGAAAATTTTCATCAAAAAAGTCCAAAAATATGTATGATGTTGGCAGGTTCGGCGGGGTTTGCTTATTATCCTTCTATAAAAACTTGGGAAAAAATAATTAATGCCTTAAATGAAAAAATTCCAAATTTAACAATTTATATTACAGGAATTACTAAATCTGAAAAAGGTCGAACTTCTACTCAAGCTTATTCAGAAAAAGAACTGGAATATTTGTTTAAGAAATTTGATAATGTTGTTAATGCTTACAATATTGGTTTATGGAACCAAATAGCTTTAGTACAAAATAGCGATTTATTTATTTCTCCTCATACGGGTTTTGCATTTTTAGCCCCTTGTGTTAATACTCCTTGGTTGGCAATTTCGGGGGGAGATTGGCCAGAATATTTTTTTAATGATGTTCCTTTTTATTCTGTGCTTCCCGACGACAAAAAGTATCCTTATTGTGGTCAAGGAAAATGGACAAAACATCTTGAAATAGAACACAAAAAAAGAATCCCTACGATGTCTTCGGGAAAAATAGACAAAAAAATTCCCGAAATAGTAAAATATGCCAATATTTTAATTGAAAAAAAACTTCCTTATAAAAAAGCAGTTAGTTTGCATGTTAAAAATATTTTAAGAAAAGGATATAATATTAGGAAGTTTGGGCCTTTTGATGATGCTTTAGGATTAGATAAATTAAAGGCAAAATTAAAATGAGAATTAGACCAGTAAAAACAAAACAAGAACTTAGGCAAGTTTATGATATGAGTGTAGAATATACAAATAATCATCAAACATGGAGAGAATATCTTGCCAAATATAAAAAATTTCCTGATTTGTTTTTGGGTGCGTGGGAAGGAGATAAATTAATTGGAGAGGTATTTGGGTTTAAATTTGTGGAAGGAGTAATAACTCTTCATAGTATTGCGGTTTTTGGGACAGAATGGAAAAAAGGAATTGGAAGAAATTTGATAAGAGCTTTTGAAAAAGTCGCTTCCAAATATTCTCCAAAGGTTAATGTTACTTCTGGGAGAGAAGTAGAAGATTTTTATCAAAGAGTGGGTTGGAAACCTCGCGGACTTTTAGCAGTTTATGAAGAAGGGAAAAAACCGCCAAAAGAGTTAAGCTTAGTTCCTTTAGAAACTCATTTTAGAAGAAGAGATAAAACAACATTTCCTTTTTTTGATATTTCAGATATGACTTCTAGAGAAAGACAAGATTTTGAAAAGGAATTGAAGGCAGATGAAATAAATCTTGTCTTAGAAAAAAGATTAAGGTGATTTTGGTTTTAGAAAGTGCCCATATAATCCTGAAACGAAGTTTCAGCAAATTGTCCGAAGGACAGAGCAACAACTTCTCCTATTGGGCGGGAGGAAAATATGATTTCGTCTTTCTCTAAATAAATTATCTTTTAGACATTCTCAAAAATTAAATAGAACATTGGAATTTAACGAAGTCGCACGAAGTGCGATTTGGGAAAAATGCGAGCTGAGCATTTTTCCGTTAAATTCCTGTTAATTGCCCCGAGCCGATAGGCGAGAGCGCAGCGTGGTCGAGGATTTCGAAGAAATCCAAAGAAGTTCAGGAGTTCGAGCCGTTATTTTCTTTTCTTTAATATCAAAAAAACAATAAAAACAGCTATAATCAAAATTACAATAACAGTGATGGAAAAAATTGGACGATACATAAATTGATCTGAGATTTTTTGGGATAAACTAATATCTCTGCATGTTGATTGACCTGCAACATTTGGAGGTAAATAGGCTTCAGTACCTTCACAACATTTATCTTTATCCCAAACAAGTAAACTTTCTTTTACACAATAGTCTTCAGTTTTGTATTCAAGACCACATAATTCATTATTGAAATCTTCTAAAGGGCATTTATTTCCATCAGGGAATACACAGTATTGGATTTCAGAATCAT
>JABHWZ010000012.1 GCA_018657525.1 archaeon
ATTTACATTTAGATTTCATAGCTTGTATTTCTTCTTTTTCTCTTTTCTCATTATCCTTTTGACACACATGGCTCATACCTAAATAAAGAGGGGTTGCTATTATTCCTAAGCTAGGAGAAAACTCAAATGCTCCCGTGCCCTTCAAAAACAGGTGCCACACCCAACATCCTATTTGCCAACTGCCTTTTAGTAATCCCAAAAGTCCAATTCGCACTTTTTACTGCGGCGTTAGCTACACCCATCAATCTATCATCAACAAACCTATATGCTTTTTCTAACATAAAATTTCAAGAAAAAATGAATTTATAAAACTTCCCTTTTGTATTAACTTCAAAATAACAACTATTCTCTAAATCAGCTTAATCCGCAATGTTTTTAATCTGTCTTAATCTACTTTTTCTATGACAACTGAAAACAAAATCCGTCAACCAATCGTAACTGTTTGTGGACATGTAGATCATGGAAAGACCTCAATACTTGACTGCCTTAGGGGCACATGCGTTCAAGAAGGCGAAGCAGGAGGAATAACTCAAAAAATTTCTTTCACACTCTACCCCACAAATCAACTAAAAAAAGCATGTCCTTTAATTGAAAAATCAGGCATAGATCTAAACATCCCAGGATTCTTATTCATCGACACTCCAGGACACGCTGCATTCACAAACCTAAGAAAACGAGGCGGAAGCCTAGCAGATTTAGCAATCCTAGTAATCGACATCAACGAAGGAATCAAACCCCAAACAGCTGAAGTAATTCAAATCTTAAAACAAAACAAAACACCTTTCTTAATTGCATTAAATAAAATAGACAACATCTCCAGTTGGCAAACCCCGAAAAACCCAGCAGAAATAGGATTAAAAAAATCAATTGAATCACAACCCCAAAACATCAAATCAACATTTGACGAACGATACATGACCCTAATCGGAACTCTAAACTCTTACGGACTCGACGCAGATTTATATTATAACATTCAAGACTTCACCCAAAAGATAGCACTAATCCCAGTATCAGCGAAAACAAAACAAGGAATCCCCGAACTAACAATGATGCTTTGCGGACTAAGCCAAAAATATCTTCAAGACAAACTCAAATTACAAAAAGACGCCAAAGGCGTCTTATTAGAAATAAAAAAAGAAAAAGGAATTAATTTCGCTGAAGCGATTTTATATGATGGAGAACTTTCAAAAACAGATGAAATTGCAGTTGCAAATTTTGACAGCGAACCCATAATAACAAAAATCAGAATACTTGAAGAAATAGAACCATTATGTAACAAATTTAAACCTCAAAAAAAAGTAACCGCTTCAACAGGATTAAGAATGCAATTAGTTAGCAAAGCTGAAATCCCCGCAGGAATGCCCTTTGAGATTTTCAAAAATAACTTAGATGAAATAAAAGAAAAATTCAAAAAAGAAATATCAGATAACATACAAATTTCAAAACAAGGAATAATCGCAAAAGCAGATTCATTAGGAAGTTTAGAAGCATTACTAATTTTATTAAAACAAAGTAATATCCCCGTCGTCAAAGTAGGAATAGGCAACATAAAAAAATCAGACATAATTTCTGCAAAAGCAAACCTGGACATAAATGAACTTGACGCAATCATTGTAGGCTTCAACGCAGAAATAGAAGACGACGCAAAAGAACTCGCAAAAAATTACAAAGGAATAAAAATCCTAACTGATGAAGTAGTTTACAAATTAATCGAAAACGTTGAAAAATTCAGAAAAGAAAAAGTCCAAGAAATAGAAAAAAGAAGATTAATGAAACTAACAACAATTTGTAAATTAGAAATCTTACCGCAATATATTTTCAGAAATTCAAACCCAGCAGTTTTTGGAGTAAAAGTCCTTGGAGGAAAATTAAAAAAAGAATTAAATTTAATAAATGAAACTGGAGAAAAAATTGCCAGAGTAAAAAATATCGAAGAAGAAAGAAAACCAGTTGACGAAGCAACAAACGGAATGGAAGTCGCAATATCCTTGCCCGGAGTAAATTTCGAGCGAGTTTTAGGCGACAAAAAATTCCTTTATTCAGAATTAGGTGCATCCCAATTTAAACAATTCAAAAAAAATAAAGATTTACTAAATCAAGACGAAGTCAAAGTTCTACAAGAAATCGCAACAATTAAAAGACAAAAAGATGATGCTTGGGGGCTGTAATTTAAAATGAATAATCAAGAAATACACGCAGAATGTCAAAAAAGAATTCCTTTTTACCAAGAATTAGAAGAAACATCTAGGGCAAAACAAACATGGGTAGCAACAAACATTCCAAGGGCATATTTAGATTTAGTAAGAAACACATTAGGGGCCCCTCAGAATTTTATTGAATTACAAAGAATGAAAAAAAATTCCAATTATCAATTTGAAATAGATTCTTACTCTACCCTAGTTTTCGAAGAAGACCCAATCGCAAGAAAACTACTTGGTCCTTGTGAAGAAGGTGAAATTCCTAAAAAAGTAGAAGAAATAACAGAAAGATTAATTAATTTTAAAGCAAAAAAAAGAGAAATTTTTGAAGCCACTAGATAAAAAATATTCCCTCAAAAAGATTTATTTGTTAATTAAATTCGCGAGCAAAGCGAGTCTCTGGGTGGGAGGGAGGGAACAAATAAATTTTAACAAAACTCTCTACGAAAGACTTTTAAACCAAATTTCTTATTGATATTCATGGTTTTTAAAATAAACATAGGAACTGCAACTGGAAAAACTATTAAATTAGAAACAGAAGCTCCAGGATTAGAGGGAAAAGAACTAGGCCAAACAATAAAAGGCGAAGACATATCCCCAGATTTAGCAGGCTACGAATTCGAGATCAAAGGCGCTTCAGACAAATCCGGCTTCACTTCAATGGAAAACGTTGAAGGAATGAATCTAAAAAAAGTTCTTTTAACTTACGGCAAAGCTATGCACAAAAGAGTAAGAAAAGAAGGAAAATTCAAAATTACAACCCCGAGACCAGCAGGCTTAAGATTAAGAAAAACAGTTCGAGGAAAAATAATTTCTACAGCAGTTGTTCAAATAAATTTAAAATTAATTAAAGAAGGCAGCAAAAAACTAAAAGAAATTTATCCTGAACAATTCCCCGAAGCACCTGCCGAAGAAAAAACTCCAGCTCAAGAAACTGCTCCGACTGAAACTCCAAAAGAAGAATCAAAACCAAAAGACAAAATAAATCCTGAGAAAGAACCAGAAACAGAAAAACCAGCAGAAGATTTAACTCAACCTGAAAAAGAACCCGCAGCTTCTGAAAAAGACAAAGCAGAAGCAACTAATCCTGAAGAAGAACCTAAAGAATAAATTTAATTCTAAATCCCCAAAGAATCTTAATAACAATAATTTTTAAAAACCAACTAGTTCTATTATTTTAATGAAAAGAACAAAACAAACTACATGGTGGCCAGAGGGATTACTAAAACCTAATCACGAATTAACTGCCGACGAAGAAAATGAACTCTATAGAAAAAGTTATGAGGCTGCTCCACCCACCGGAACAGGTTTAATTATGGGAAATTCTTCTCAACACCCTTATTCTGAATTAATGGGAATGGTAGGTGTAGTGAATTCGCTTCGTTCTCTAAGCTATGCCTGGGGAAGAAAAAAATTAAACCCTCAAGAATTAAAGGACTATCAAGACTCTTTAAATAATATCATTAATAACTTATAACAACAAGTTTTAAAACACCTTATTTCTATAATTTTATATGACGAATTTAAAACTACCAGAAATTAATGTGGGAGTTGTAGGACATATTGACCACGGAAAAACAACTTTACTTTCAAGACTTACTGGGAAGTTTGCTGATACACACTCCGAAGAATTAAAACGAGGAATCACAATCAAACTCGGCTACGCTGACATTATAATTTCCGAGGATAAAGGAAAATACAATTCCAAGGGAAAAGGAAAACCAGTTAGATACGTTTCTTTCATCGACGCTCCCGGACACGAAATGCTAATGGCAACTATGCTCTCAGGAGCCGCAACAATGGACGCAGCAATTTTAGTTGTCGCAGCAAACGAAGGAATCAAACCCCAAACCCAAGAACATCTAATGGCACTTCAAGCAAAAAAAATAAAAAATATAATTATTGTCCAAAATAAAATTGATTTAGTATCAAAAGAAAAAGCACTTGCAAACTATAAAACAATTAAAACATTTATCAAAAACACAATAGCTGCAGACGCGCCAATAATTCCAGTATCAGCGCAACAAGGAGTAAACATTGATAAAATCCTAGAAACACTTAACAAAATAAAAATTCCTGAACGAGAATTAAACACAGAACCAATATTCATCGTAGCTAGAAGTTTCGATATCAATCGTCCAGGAACAATAATAAAAAAACTAAATGGAGGGGTATTAGGAGGAATATTAAAAAAAGGAAAACTAAAAGTCGGCGACCAAATTGAAATCAAACCAGGCCTAAGCCAAAAAAAATCAAATCAGTTAACATACCAACCACTAACCACAACAATAATTTCACTCCATAAAGGATCAAATTCAGTAAAGGAAGTCGAACCAGGAGCAAGCATTTCAATTGAAACAAACCTCGACCCTTATTTAACAAAAACAGATTCATTAACAGGATGTTTAGTTTCAACAAAAGGAAATCTTCCAGAAATAAAAAACACAATCAAAATCAAAGCAGAATTATTTGAAAAAATATTAGGAACTTCAGATCATTCAAAAGTAGAATCCTTAAAAACAAAAGAAATGCTAATGCTTTCAGTAAACACAACAATCAGTGTAGGAATAGTTGAAACAATTTCAAAAAATAATGAGGTTGAACTATCATTAAATATTCCCGTAGTTGCATTAGAAGGAGACAATGTAGGATTAGCAAGAAATATCAATGGACACTGGAGACTTATCGGCTACGGAGAAATACTTTAAATTAACAAATATTATTTTCTTACTTTATCTGTAACAAAATAACTTGATAAAATCAAAAAATCATGTTTATCAATATCTGAATTTCTTTTCTCTTTAACCTGAGCAAGATATTCCAGCGGACGCACATTTATTCTAACCCCCGACAAAGTCGAGTAAGTTGCACCTCTTCTAAATCTTGGAATTCTAAATCTTCCACAATCCGAAACCAATTCTTCCCCCTCAGTATGATCTAAAAAAACATCTAAAGAATCAAGTCTAAAATTATTATTCACCGGTTTTCCAAACTTATCCAATCTCAAAAATTTAACATGATGTAAATTTTCTTTCAAAACCTCCTCGGGCAAAACCTCACGATAAAAATCTAATTTCAAACTGGAAGAAACTTTTGTCATAAACCTTCTTGAAAATAAACCATAATTACTCTCTCTAGCCTTACTAACCAAAGCACCAAAATTAGACTCATCCACTGCAACATCAATTGTCCTATGAATCCGATAAAAAGAACCTAAAGTTAAAGGAATAGCAACACCCCCAGTAAGACACCATTCAACATCCTGGCCTAAAATCCTCGACAATTCATCTAAATCCCGTTTTAATTTGTCAGTTTCCTCTCCATAGGCATTTTCAATTTTCTTCGGAAAAACTGGACTAGTCATTACTTCATAATTCCCTAATTTAAATTTCATAATCTTATCCTACAACTTTAATTTAAAAACCCTCTTATCCCAAAATTCAACAAATTTATAAACATCAAAATCCTATTAATTTAATGAAAAAAGAATTGATTGTTTTAGCATGTTTGTTAATCATAACAAGCTTAGTATTCACCAGTGCAAATAATGGCTATAGTCAAAAAGAAAATTCAAATCAGATAAATACTCAAGCAAGAGAACATATCCAAGAGGCAGTTAAAACAAAAAATAAATTAAAAATAAGAAATCAATCAGATGAATGCCCAGATAAATGCTCTTGCACAGGTTCGACAACAAAATGTTTCTTAGAAGATGGAACAAGAGAAATGACAATCCAAGCAGGAAAATCAGGGAACATGATCTTCCAAGTAAAAGGCATTAATGCTTCTACAAATGTAACATTATACCAATATCAAAACAGAACTTACGCACAATTCAAAAACCAAACAAAAGCAATAATACATCCAGATAAAATTAAAGAAAAATTAAAAGAGAAAATAAAAGCCAAATTAGAAAATGAAGAAATAGAATTAGAAGAAGACGGAACATATCAAGTTCGAGCAAACAAAAGATCCAGACTATTTGGATTATTTCCAGTAAAAGAAAAAATAAGAAGTCAAATAAATGCAGAAACTGGAGAAATAATAAGCACAAAAAATTCTTGGTGGGGATTTTTAGCCAAAGACGAGAAAGAATAAAATCTCATCTATTATAAATTGCTCATAGAACAATTCTACTTCACTCCAAAAACTCTGACAAAACTTATAAAGCCTCTTGAATTTTTGGAATAACAAAAGAGGATTAAAATGATTTACTCACATTCTCGTTTATCCACGTTTGAACAATGTCCCTTCAAATTCAAACTACGTTATATAGACGAAATAAAACCTGAAATAGAAACAACAATAGAAGCCCACTTAGGTTCAGCAGTTCATGACACATTAGAATGGGTATACATTCAAGTAACTCAAAAAAACACAGTTCCAACAATCGACGCTGTTGTAACAAAATATTCTGAAAGCTGGCAAAAAACATTCACAAACAACATAAGAATCGTAAGACGAAATATGACTTACAAAGATTATTTCAACAAAGGAATCAAATTTCTAATTGATTATTACCTAAAACATAAACCATTCAACGACGGCACATTGGAATTAGAAAAATCAATTCTCATTGATTTAGATCCAGAAGGAAAATATAAACTGAGAGGGTTCATTGATAGGTTAGTAAAAAATACAACAACCGGAGAATACGAAGTCCATGATTACAAAACCGCAAACAGACTCCCAACCCAAGAAAAAATGGATAACGACAGACAACTTGCACTTTACTCAATAGCAATAAAAGAACATTTTAAAACGCAAAACAATGTAAGTTTAATCTGGCACTACCTAGCACACAATACGAAAATAGTTTCAAAAAGAACAAACGAACAATTACAAAAACTAAAAGAAGACACAGTAAGTTTAATTAAACAAGTGGAAGCTACAACTGAATTCCCCACATATATCTCAGTTTTATGTGACTGGTGCGAATACAAATCAATGTGCCCTGCCCATGGAGGACGAGTAAACGAAACACAATCCAAAATTTCCCAACATATTACAGAAGACAAAAAGATAATTCAAAAGGAAATAAAATCTGGGGACGAAAAAGAATTACAAGAAGAAATCAAAGACGAATCAGAAAGTCCAGATGGAACTGAAAATTTAAATTGAAATATTAATGAGTCTCCAGGAGAATCGTTCGCAGGATTGCAAGAGAAAACGATTCTAACTCACAGATCTCGTCAGAGATTTGTCAATATATTTTTTTCTACCACTGTAGGTTCTTTTTTTAAAAAAAGAACCCCAAAGACGAATCAGAAAGTCCAGATGGAACTGAAAATTTAAATTGAAAAGATAAAAGATTATCATTTTTCATTTTAGCAAACTTTTTGGCAATTCAGATATTAAACAAGGGTGGGTGCTCGTAGATCCCTACGAGCTTTAGCGGGAATCCTAAAATGTAATTTTAAATTAATCACTCAAAAGCATAATTAAAATAACCACCAATTGGAGGATTATAAGAATAAGCCGGCGCAGGAGCAGGCGTTCCACTCGGAGCATCTTTCCATTCCTCCACCATTTTTTCTAACTTTGCTTTTGCTCTCTTAAAAACA
>JABHWZ010000013.1 GCA_018657525.1 archaeon
TATCTTTATCCCAAACAAGTAAACTTTCTTTTACACAATAGTCTTCAGTTTTGTATTCAAGACCACATAATTCATTATTGAAATCTTCTAAAGGGCATTTATTTCCATCAGGGAATACACAGTATTGGATTTCAGAATCATATGTGGTTTCATATCCTCTTTGAATACATTCTTTCAAACGCGGATCCATTGCAGCATTGACTATTGTGGAAAAGGCAATCAACAAGATTAATGTAATAAATATTTTTTTCATCTAGTAATAACTTAAATTAGAATCAATATAAATGTTTTTATAGTTTCAAATGAAATTGGTGTCAAGGCTCGAACTCCTGAATTGCAATTAACAAGAGATAAAGCGAAATAAAAGATTTTAATGTCGTCATTTGGTAGGTTAAACGAAGTTATTTATAGCTTGTTTTCTCTCGTGCTTGATGAAGGGATTGTTGATAAAATTAAAACAGGAACTTGAAATTCGTAATTTTTCACGGAAAACTATTAAGAGCTATATGTTTCATGTTAGAAATTTTTTGGAATATTCTTGTAATAGTGGACTTAATGAAAATATTGTGCGAAAATATATTCAGAATCAGCTTAAGACAAAGAATCCCTCAAGTGTGTCCTTGAAACTTTCTACAATAAAATTTTTCTTTGAAAACATTCTTCATCAAAACTTGAATTTGCCGACAATTAAGAAAAATAAAACACTTCCGGAGATATTGACCATTGGGGAAATGAAAGCTTTAATCGACTCTACTCAAAATGTTAAGCACAAATTAATTATCAAACTGCTTTACGGATGCGGCCTTCGAGTCGGTGAAATAACTAATCTTAAGGAAAAGGATGTGAACTTTAATGAGGGCTTGATTCATATTCACCTTGCTAAAGGTAAGAAAGATAGATTTGTTAAGATCCCCGAAAGCATAAAATTGGATTTAAAGAATTTTGTTAAAGAAAATGGCTCTGAGATTCTTTTTGGTTCTAATCGTGGAGGGAAATTAACGACTAAAACTATCCAACTCGTCTTGAAAAACTCTGCAAGGAAAGCCGGCATTAAAAAAAGAGTTTACCCTCATTTGCTTCGGCACTCCTTTGCTACACATCTTTTAGAAGCGGGTACAGACTTAAGAATAATTCAAAAACTTCTGGGGCATAGCGATATTAAGACTACTCAAATTTATACCCATATCTCCCAAGCATCAATTAAAAATATAAAGTCTCCTTTGGATAATATATTATGAAAAAATCGATTAGATTATATAAAATGTCACAATTATTAAAAAGTAAAAGAGGTTCACATGTAGGGATGATTTTATCATTTGTGGTTTTTGTCACGTTTTTGTTTTTTGTTTTGACTGTTTTAAATCCAATAATTAAACAACAAGAAAGCAAGCAAACAGAATTAGATTTAATCAAAAATAATTTAAAAGACAGTTTAAGTTCAAACTTGTATTCCTCGTCGCTGAAAGTTGATGATGCTGCAAATTATCTTGATAAAAATAATAAAAAGACTTGTTTTGCAATAGATCTGCCAGCAGAATTTGGGGATAATATTGTAGTTAAAGATGTGGATAATCAATTGGTTAATTTTGGGACCACTCCGGCAAGAAATCTGAAGATAGTTCATGGTGAAAAAAAGTTCTTTAAAATATTTTATGCTGAATCTTTTGTGGTGAATTCTATTTTACTAGACCAATGTGTTAAACTTGATGAGGAAGATTATACTTTAAGTTCTGTAAGAACTAGTGAATATTTTTTTGAGGAAGATATAAAAAATATTTTAAATGAATACGTGGGGAATTATAGTTTTTTGAAAAATGAGCTCGGGGTATCAGAGGAAAATGAATTTGGGATTAATTTTATAAATAAAACAGGTGGAGAAATTTCCCAAGGATTTGACACGCAAGTTGCAGGGAATATTTATATAGATGAAATCCTAATTCAATATTATGACGTTGAGGCCAACATCAAAAGTGGAGTGATTAAATTAAGAATATGGTAGCGCCATTACGCATAGGCATCGCGTTATCGGAATAGGCACTTTTTAATTGCCTCCTACGAGTGCCGAGAAGCCATTGCGCATAGATATTTTGAAGTCAAAATAAAAGAAAACGCACATAACAAAAAATAAAATGAAAAATAAAAGAGGATGGATAAGGATTGTTGAACCTAAAAGACACCCGCTGGTTTCTTTTGAACTTCCTCAAAGCTCGGCTCGGCAACATCTTTCAATTGCCTCCGACGGATGTTGCGGGCTTCAACAAGGGGATAGAAAATGAAAAATAAAAGAGGATGGATAAGGATTGTTGAAGCGTTCGTTGCAATACTTTTAATTACGGGAGTTATTTTAATGGTTGTTAATCGAGGGTATATTCAAAAATCAGAAGATAATTCTAAAATTCATGAAATAGAAATTTCGATACTACGAGAGATAGAATTAAATGATAATTTGAGACAAATAATTTTAAAAATTGATAGCAATCAGCTACCATTAAAATGGGGGAATGAAAACTTTCCAGTAGAAATAACTAAGGTCATCTCTTCGAGAACTCCTGAAAATCTTGGATGTGCAGTGAATATTTGTGAATTAGATAGTATTTGTGGTATGGAAGAATATGTTGCCAAAGATGTGTATGCTCAGAAAATTATAATAGCGGCCACACTTGAAATTTACAATCCTCGGCAATTAAAACTATTTTGTTGGAGAAAGTAATATTTATAAGTCTAAGAAATATAAAAGAACATGGAAAAAAGAGCGTGGCGATTATTTCTGTTGGGGATAGTTTTAATTGGGGGAGTCGGATTCATCTTGGCGTATACTGGAAATAGTGCTCCAGATTATACAATGCATGAATGTAAAACTATTTCTCAAGGGGTATATCAAGATGGAGTAGATTCAATAAATGTAATCCGAAACTATACTGGAGCAGACACCTATGTTTGGAGTTTCTCAGATGATTATTTAATTAAATATTATAATTATGAGTGGGAAAGAAATTATGATTTGGAAAATGCAGAAGGGCAAATAGTTGCAAGAAGTGAAGCAATTAATACACAAAATAATAGGAGACTTATTTGTTTGGGAGGTAAAAAAATAGAAATTCTTCAAACAGTTTGTGAAGTGGGATATCCAATTTACGAGGTGATTAATGATAGCGCTATTGGAGTTCGTTGTTCTCGGACTATTGGAGATCAGGATTCTGCCACATACTTTTTATGTCTAGACGGAGATGAAAATTATACTTATTCAGATTGGGATTTCTATTGTAATCTTGAAACCGAGTTTTGTGGGGATGGGATTTGTAATCTAGAAGAAAATTGTTCGTCATGTCCAGAAGATTGTGGAATATGTATTGAAGAGCCAGTTAGTATGTGTCCAGATAATCAAAGAATAATTAGATTATCTAACGTAACAAATGCATACGGGCAAAATCCCTTGTTTAATGGATTAACAGATGGCCCTAATTCAAATATTTATAATACTGAAGTTTGTTATTCAGATAGTTTCGGAGAAAATTATACAGAGGTTGCCCCGCATAACTGTAATGGAGAAAATGGAATTATTTGGTTGGCTGATGAAACAGAATCTTTAGCTTCAATTAACTCAAGCGCAATATATGATACTCAAATTTGTTATGGTAACATAAGTTGCAATTCTAGAGATATTTGTGAAGAAGGAGAAGAAACTTTGATTAGTTTGATTGATTTAACTGATTCAAGAATTGCGTTGGGAGATGGAGGAATCGATTATCCATTTAAGATTTGTTGTTTGCCAACTCCGAGGGAAATAATTTGTGATAACGATGGGATTTGTGAAGCAGATGAAACCGCAGAGGGATGCATAACTGATTGTACTCCAGCATGTGGGGCCGGTAAGGAATGGTGTTTAGATGGGACATGCCAAGATAGTTGTGAGGGAGAAAACCAGAGAGATTGTGATGGGGGAAACCTAGATGGTATTTGTAATGTTACAGAAAGTTGTAGATGTGGAGATTGCTTTGGAGAGCAAGATCATTGTACAAACGGATTATTTTGTTCTGAATCTAGAACCACTTGTGAACTTGCATCAGACGCATATTGGTCAACAGCCTCGGATAATTCAAATCCAATTGATGAAATAAGTATTAATGATGACGGAGGAGAAGTCTTAATGAACCTTCTTAATACAGATTTAGAAATTGGCCAAGAAGTTGATTTTGAAATATATTATAACCAAGTGGGGGAGGATTACTTATTAAAAAGCATAACTGCCACAGCAGATGAAACTTCAAGAATTAGTGTTACCTGGGAAATTGATTTTATGGACATCTTAAATAAAGAAGATGAGGACTTTTATTTTGTTGTTGAGGGGATTGTTAGTTTACCAGCATTAAAAATAGAAATTTTAGACGAATGTTTTTCTGTAGATTTTTGTTCAAATTATAATACAGTGGGTAGCTGTAACCAAGACTCTTGTGGAGTTGGAGAAGGCAGTGTTGAAAATAATAATCCAGAGGTGAGTTGTGGAGTAGACTACGGAGAGTACATATACGATTGTGGATGTGAGTGGGATGCAGGCGAATGTGGTTCAATTTACGAAAGAAGGAATCTAACTTCATCTGGAACTCCATTTAATGAAGAGTGGATTGGGGAATGTTTTTTTAGTGAATCTTCAGGGGACGATTGTAGTGATGAATTTTTAGAATATTCATATGATGGTATTTGGAGGAATGGCTTAAAACTTACAAGTTTAGAAGCGTCTAATTTAGATTTAACTGGAATCAGGCACGGAGATTTTGTATATCAAGTTAACAGTTGGTATTATGATCCTGAAACTACTACGGCAGGGACTTATGAATCTGATCAATGTAAATTAGCAGCTGGAAGTAAAACTATTCCATGTCCTTCTCAACTAAAGATTCCATTTTTTGGATTTTGGAATTTGATTGGGAGTTTAAGTTTATTAACGGTTATTTATTTGTGGATGATAATGTTTTCTTTACCTCCCACAGAAAATTCCCGTTTTAAAAAGGTTTATAATTCTTAGATAATTCTTCAATCTATGAAAAATATTAAATTTTTGGCACATACGGCGGATGTAAAATTTCAAGCAGAAGGTGCAACTCTAGAGGCCTCGTTCTCTAATTGTGTTGTAGCGTTAAGACAATCTATAGCAGCTGAAATTAAAGTTAAAGAAGTGATAGAAAAGAAGATTGAAGTTTCTGGAAAAGATTTAGAAAATCTACTTTATGAATTTTTAGAAGAATTTATTTATTTATTGGATGCTGAAAGTTTTTTGGTAGCTACGATTAAGGAGATTAAAATTGATAAAAAGCAAATGACATTAACAGCTAGGGTTTTGGGAGATAAAGCTGAAAACTATGAATTTAGCAATCCGGTTAAAGCTGTAACATACAGCGAGATGTTTATTAAATTTGATGAAGAAAAAAATAAATTTATATGCCAGGTGGTGCTGGATGTCTAGCCATTGCGCATAGGCATCGCGATAGTTGAATGGGCATCCTCTCATTGCCTCCTATGGATGCTGGGAAGCCATTGCGCATAAGCATTTTGAAGTCAAAAAAAAGAAGGTATACATAACAAAAAATAAAATGAAATTGAAAAAGTTATCAGAAGTTGAATGGGAAATTCCTAAAGAGGGTGAAATGAATGTTCCAGGGAAGGTTTTTGCAAGTGAAAAACTTTTAACAAAAATCAAAGGGGACAGAAGTTTACAACAGATTAGGAATGTGGCTATGCTACCAGGGGTTATAGGTAGTAGCTTATGTATGCCGGATGCTCACGAAGGGTATGGTTTTCCAATCGGAGGAGTGGCTGCTTTTGATTTGAAAAAAGGAGTGATTAGTCCAGGCGGAGTAGGGTATGATATTAATTGTTCAGTAAGATTGTTAAAAACAAATTTAAAACTAAAAGATATTGAGGGTAAAAAAAAGGAAATAATTCATTCATTATTTAAGGCGATTCCATCGGGAGTTGGGAGGGGTAGTAATTTTAATTTGACTAAAAAAGAATTGGGAGAAGTTCTTTTAGGAGGAGCCCAGTGGGCGGTAAGCAAAGGTTATGGAGTTCAGAAAGATTACGAACATACTGAAGAAGAAGGCAAATTACCTAATGTGAATTTAGATGATGTTTCAGAAAGGGCAAAATCCAGGGGAATTGGACAGTTGGGAACATTGGGGGCGGGGAATCATTTTTTAGAAATGCAAGTTGTGGAAAAAGTTTTAGATAAATCTATTGCTAAAATTTTTGGTTTAGAAAAAAACCAGATTGTGATAATGGTTCATTGTGGATCTCGAGGGTTAGGTCATCAAGTTGCCTCAGATTATATTAAATTAATTGGAGAAAAATATGGTTGGCCTGAACAAGATAGGCAATTAGTTAACGCTCCAATAAACTCAGAATTAGGTAAAAAATATTTGTCTGCTATGGCTGGTGCTGCAAATTTTGCTTTTGCAAATAAGCAAATAATCACACACTGGATTAGGGAAAACTTGAAACATTTATTCCCGAAAATTAAAATTGATGTGGTATATGATGTTTGTCATAATATTGCAAAATTTGAAAAAAATAAAATTAATGGAAAAGAAAAAGAAGTTTTAATTATGAGAAAAGGAGCAACTAGAAGTTTTGGTCCTGGTAGAAAAGAGTTGCCAAGAAATTATCAAAAAACCGGGCAACCGGTTTTAATCCCAGGTTCAATGGGAACATCATCATATGTTTTGGCCGGAACTAAAAAGGCTGAAGAAACTTCTTGGAGTTCGACAGCTCACGGAGCAGGAAGAATAATGTCTCGGGGAGAAGCTTTAAGAAAAAAATCTGGAGAACAAGTAGAAAAAGAATTATTATCAAAAGGAATCATAATTGAATCCGGGAGTAGGAAAGGAATTGCAGAAGAAGCTCCTGAAGCCTACAAAGATATTGATGAAGTTGTCAAAATTTCCTGTGAAGCCGGAATTGGCAAATTGGTTGTAAAGTTAAAACCACTTGGAGTCATCAAGGGTTAACAAATAATCTCAAGATTAATAATAAGATATTTAAAGAGTTTTTTGTTGTAAATAATATGAAAAAGTGGGGTGTAATGTTAGTAGGATTAATTTTAATCAGTTTTATTTCTGCGAATTTTGGGGTTGGAGATTTATCAGAAAGTCTTGATGAATTCTATGGTCCTTCTGAAGATATTTCGGGCTGGATAAATGTCAGTTTCACAAATCAGAATGCGGGAGAACTCTTAGAAGATGAGGCAAATAATGCAATAAGATTATTAGAATTATTGTTGAATCAAACAGAATATGATTATGACTGTTCTCCTGCAAGTTGTGATAGTGCTTATAGTGAATCGGGGGAATCAACAACAAAAAGTTTTTCTTTAAATACAGGCCAAGAGAAATTAATTGGATTTAAAATTGTGGGTAATTTTTTAGGGGTCAGCGATGTTAAATTTAATATTGAAAGCGATGCGAGAGATAGTTGCTATAATCAAGTAAGGGTTGATTTCCTTAATGATGGCTCATATGAAAAGGGGAATACCAAGATCGGGGCAGGAGAATGCGGATTATTAAAAGATTACGGCTGTTTTGATTCAGTGGAAAGTGCTGGAAGATTGACTATTGGGCAAACACCTTATTGTCAGAGAATTGAACTTTCAGAATCTCCTGGTTTCAAGTTAGGAGCTTGGGTTAAAAAAGTTGGGATAGAGAAACCAATTACAATGTTTTTAAAAAATCTTTATGGAGAAGATGTTGAGGAAGGTTCTTGTGAGTTAGAGGGAATTTCTACAGAGGGTGGTGCAATCTCTTGCGAGATAAACTTATTGATTGCTGAATCAGAAGATCATTATATTTGTATTCGCTCATCCGAAGATACAGATTATGAAATAGAAGGATATGATTCTGTCGAGGGATGTGGTTATTATGGGGAAGGTTTAAATGATGAAGCGGCAGCATATAATATTTTTGTTGAGGGAAAAAAATTTGGTAGTGTGGGAATGATTAATATCACGAATTCTTTACAAAATGAAAATACTGTTGCTATGATTATGGAAGATTATCTCACTAACAATTATGATTCGGATTGTTCTGCGGGGTGTATTATTCCTATGAAAATAAAATCTGGAGCAAATCAAAATATCATTTTAAGTAATTTAGTTTTGAAATACCAAACTATCACTGGAACTCCAAGTACAAATAAATTCTATGACTTATCTGAAAGTTATCCTACAATTAATTCAGATTTTGGGAAATTATATCTAGACTTGGGAGGATTCTCAGTCCCATCGGATTATGGTAATTATACATTTAGTTTAAGTTTAAATGAAGATGAAATTATTTCAAAAAAAGTGGTGGTGGAAAAAGTTCCAATAATTTATAATTTAGAGCCGACGCTGACTGCCTCTTCGTTACCCACAGAATTTATAGTAGATGCAAATGCATCTAGTTCAATTGACAATTATCAATGGATTTTTGGAGATGGCCAAAAAAAGACAACAACCGAAGGGCAAGTTACTTATACTTATAACGCCACAGGAGTTTATGAATTAATATTAAAAATTACTGATTCTCTTGGGAGACAAACCTCCAAAAAATTTGTAATTAACGTCGAAGATCCACAATCTACAATAAATAGATTATTGGAAGAAAAAAAGGCTAATTTGGAATCGTTAAAAACGCAATTTAATTCTTTTGACTTATTTTATAAAACCGAACTTACTAAGATTTTAGATTTGGATAATCTAGAGACTCAATTAAAAAATCTTGAAAAACAATTTGCAGTATCTTATTCAGAATCTCAACGAAACCATATTTTGGGTGAATTATATCCTTTGAGAGTTCCATCATCGATTCGTGTTTCAAGGACAGGGGGCAATCTTTCTTTTGTGCCTTCTAAAACAGAAATTGATTTAGATATTTTGAATAAAATAGAGCAAGGAGAGTATAAGGAGGGGAAAGCTGATTTATACAAAACTGCTGTTCTTGAATGGTATGCAGAATATGTTTATCTTAAATTATCTTTTGAAGAAATCTCAGCAGTATATGGCTCAAAAATAGAAAGGGTTGGGATCTTTTACAATTTGGAAATAAACAAAAAAGAAAGTACTTCCTATAAGCAATATTTAGTTCTCAAATCTTTTGAAAATCTTGCGTTTAAAAATAACTATCTGGAAAATGAAGAATCTGGATATAAGTATATTGAATTAAAAACTGATAAAAAAAATCTTGAATTTTTTACATCAGAAAAAATAGAATTTGAAGAACTCCCAATTTTTGTTTCTCCAGGAGTGGATAGACTTTCAATTGTGGATATTACAATTAGTGATGAAGAGCCAGAAATAAAATGGGCATTTATGATTCTTGTTTTAGTTTTTGTTTTAATAATTGGATTTGTAATATATATAATTCTCCAAGAATGGTATAGAAAAAGGTATGAAAATTATTTATTTAGAGATCAGACTCATTTATATAAT
The DNA here is from genome assembly GCA_018657525.1 of archaeon. Lineage (GTDB taxonomy): Archaea > Nanobdellota > Nanobdellia > Pacearchaeales > GW2011-AR1 > JABHWZ01. Next base: position 9,458 of record JABHWZ010000013.1, read on the forward strand.
TTGGTTCATTATATTGATAACTCAAAACAAAAAGGGAAATCTGATGGGGAAATTATGTCTAATTTGAGGCAAGCTAAATGGAACTCAGAGCAAATTACTTATGCATTAAAGAAATATGCAGGGGAAAGAACAGGGATGTTTGAGATACCAATTAATAAGATTTTAATGAAGCTGAGAAAAAAAGGAGTGGATGTTCCAAAGCCATCAAATTCAAAGTCAATTGGATTGCCTCCAAGAGCGGTTGTACCTTCTGCTCTTCCAAGAAAAAGAATTTTTGGGAGATTTAAGAGACCAATTACCCCTCCTCGACAAAATAAAATGTTTTTTAAGAAATAATTAATGCATCACACAAAGGTTTAATAAACCTAATTCTAATTTCTTAATATGGTGATGAAAATTTTTAGAAATTTTTTCAAGAGAATCTTTTCTGGAATGTTCAAAAGTAAAGAAGACATAAGATTAGGATTCTATGGTCCTCCAAATGCAGGGAAAACTAGTTTGACCAATCGAATTTGTAGAGACTGGACTGGCGAAGAAATCGGAAGCGTTAGTAAAGTGCCTCACGAAACCAGGACAGTTCAATTCAAAGAGAAAGTTGAAATAGAATACAAAGGCAAAAAAATGACATTTAAAATGATTGATACTCCTGGGATTTCTACTAAAATAGACTATGAAGATTTTTTAAAATTTAAAATAAATAAAAAGGAAGCTAAGAATCGGGCTAAAGAAGCGACGCAAGGAGTTATTGAGAGTATTAAATGGTTGGACGATATGGATATGGTGGTGATAGTTTTAGATGCGACAGAAAATCCATATAACCAGGTTAATATCACAATCATCGGCAATCTGATAGCTAGAAAAATTCCAGTATTAATTGTGGCGAATAAAATAGACAAGAAAAAAGCAGATATCAAAAAGATTGAAGCTGCATTCCCGGAATATGATGTAGTGGGGATAAGCGCAAAATATGGAGAGAATTTAGAGGAATTTTATGAATCAGTTTTCAAGGTAAGTAAAAAGATTTAAAGTAAATATTTAAAAGTATATTTTACAGTATAATAATAAGATGGTGAAAAAAAATAAAAAGAAAGTGAGCCACATAAAGGGTTTTGCAATTCAATTTTTGCCATACTCTGATATTAGAGATTTAAATGGTGATGAGAGAATTAGGAAAATCCTGGGAATTATTTTAGGGAATAATATTTTAATTTTACAGGGCAAACTGAAACCTGAAGAAGAATCTAGATTGATTGGGGACACTATGGCTATGATTGCACATGTGAAGGAATTTAAAGGGATTGAATTGGCGGTTATTGATGGCGAGGAAGAGGAGGGGTTTTTTAGTAAAATGAAAAAAGGTTTAGTTAATGCACTTTCAGGAGGAGATTTAGGAGCGATTACAATTATTGGTCCTGCTTCTGTTGTAAAAGATATTAAAAGAAATCCAAAGAAAATTGAGTTGTTGTTGAATCAGTGAGATGATTTAGTATAATTTATTTCTTTAGCTTTGCGAATCTTTTTTTAATAGGAGGTTTTATTTTCTCGATCACTGGATGATATAATGCTCCAGTTATTTTTCCAGCAATTATCCCTGCAGCCCATCCTGTTGAATATATTGGGCGTGAAATAACTGCCATTGTTACTAAATCCATTGTCCCTCTTCCAAAACTATTTGATAAATTAAGAGTATCGTTAATTAAACTTCCCAATTCATATCCTCCCCAAATTGTAGCAATAGTAGATCCTACGACTCCAATAGTTCCGCCTACAAAAGTACACACTGACAATCTATGTCTCCTTCTTTCTTCTTTTTCATATTCTTCGTAAGTCATTGGTTCTCCCATGTGTTGATTCATTATCTTTAATTTATAAATCTTTTGGACCATTTACTACTCTAAAATTAATATAACCCCAAATATTTAAATGGATTATAATCTAAATATTTAATAAGTGTTTGAGTTAATATTTTTTATGAGAGCTAATTCGTGTGGACTTGAAACTTGCATAAGGGGATTGGGTGAAGAGGAAATTAAATTGCTTAAAAATGGGCCTATTGAGGGGATTTTATCATTTAGGGAAGTTATGGAAGAGGGGAATAAGGGTATTCCTTTTGAATTGAAGTGCGATGTGAGTCAGAGAGATTTGGTGGTAGTGGATTTAATTCCTGATGAAACTTATTTTGGTGATGCAACAAAGATAATTTTTACAATTAATAGAAAGTATTATGATGAATTGTTTGAAGCAGGTCAGGCAGTAGAAGCTAGATTTTTTAATGGTGTGGGGAAATTGGAATTGTACTCGGAAAGCCATTCTTATTAGCACAGAAAGATATAAAAGAAAAAGAAACTTCAAAAATTCATGTCGGTGACATCCTTTGATGGCTGTCATCCCTCAAATAAAAAATACAACAATCAAAAAATGCCACACCAATGCGTACACTGTAAACGAATTTTGCCTGAAGCAACTAAAGAGCTTTTTGAAGGCTGTGCAGGCTGCGGGGGGAAATTTTTCTATTATATTCGAGAGGCACAATTACAGAAGATTAAAGATAATCCGCCAGTAGAAATTCCACAGGAACAGAAAAAAGAAGTTGAGAAAGATATTCGAGAAATGGCTGGAATAACTGATGAGGCGGCTCCGGTGATACTAGATATTGAATCTGTGCGAGCGGTTGGAGAGGGTAAATTTGAAATCGATGTGGCAAATTTATTTAGTAAAAAACGCCCATTAATTTACAAATTGGAAGAAGGAAAATATATAATTGATTTAGCTTCGAGTCTTAACATAGGCAAGAATGGAATTGTGGATGTGGATAAAGAAAAAGGTAAAGAATAATATAAAACAAGGTATTAACTTATGAAACAAAAAATCAGTAAAATTTTAAGTGAGGTTTTGAAAAAGATTAATCCACCAGAGGAAGATATCGAGTTTATTGAAGAACATTCTAAAAAGTTTTTAGAACACATAGGGAAAAAGATTAAGGAAGCAGGCTTAAAGGCAGAGATATTTGTAGGTGGCAGTTTTGCTAAAAAAACTGTGATTAAAAAAGATGAATATGATGTGGATATCTTTTTAAGATTTGACAAAAGTTATGGGAACAAGATTTCAGAACTTACTAAAAAACTTTTGGACGGGTTCAAAAATGTAACTGTAGTTCACGGTTCTCGAGATTATTTTAGGATTAATTTGGGGAAAGGGAACACCCTTGAATTAATTCCGGTGATTAAAGTTAAAAATCCTAAAGAGTCGAATAATATCACTGACTTATCTTATTCGCATGTTAATTATATAAAAAAGAGAGTGAAAAGCCAAAAGATTTTAGATGGCATTAAACTAGCGAAGGCATTTTGCTACGCGAATCATTGTTATGGGGCAGAGTCTTATGTTGGTGGTTTTTCGGGTTATGCTTTAGAATTATTAGTTTATTATTACGGAGGTTTTGAAAAATTTTTAAAGGCCATGCTTAAACCTCTGAAAATTAAAAAGAGTGTTAAAAATATGTGGTCAGAAGGATATGAAAAGGATTGGAAAAAAATGGAGAAGAAAATAGTAATTGACATTGAGAAAGATTATAAAAATAAAAATCAGATTTTTATGGATTTGAATTCAGCGAAGCTACAATCCCCGATTATTTTAATTGATCCTACATATAAACAAAGAAATGCAGCTGCTGCTTTGTCACAAGAAACTCTAGATAAATTTAAAAAAGCAGCTAGAGAATTTTTGGAAAACCCTTCAATCGAAAGTTTTGAAATTAAAAAAACTGATTTGAAAAAAATTAAAAAAGAAACTAAAAAGAAAAAATTAGAGTTTATTTTGATTGAAGTGAAAACAAATAAACAGGAAGGGGATGTGGCTGGGAGTAAATTGTTAAAGTTTAATAGATATTTAACAGGAGAAATTGAAAAGTTATTTGATATTAAAAATAAAGGATTTAATTATAACGGGAAAAAATCAGCGAGATTCTTTTTTGTGGTTAAGAAAAAGAAAGAAATTTTATTTGAAGGTCCGTTTGTAAAGGATAGTGAAAATGCGGGAAGGTTTAAGAAAAAACATAAAAATTACACAATCAAGAAGGGCAAATTATTTTCTAAGGAAATATTTAAGGAAAACATTTCTGAATTTGTAAAAAATTGGAAAGCAAAGGAAAAAAATAAGTTGAAGGAAATGTATATTCAGAGTTTTAAGATTTTGGAATAGAAGAATTTTATTTTCCAGGAATTTCAATTCCTGCTTTCTCGAGTTCCATAAAAAGTAAATCATATTGCGCTTTCGTTTGTCTCGAATTATCTTGTGGAAAAAAACACTCTCCCCCCAAATGACCCTCATCGAAATAAACTCTCACCGGCATTGAGCTTTCATCTACTCTCAAATCTTTTTGAAGCATATGTTCTACTTCTAAATGGATAGAATCTTCTGAAGGATTTTGATCCATGAACCTTACAAACAATGCTTCTTTTTTGCCATATCCGTTCACTCTTGAACCTAAATAAACTGCCTCTTCTTCTTTTCTTCTATGACTAAATACTGTCACACATTTTTTTGGAGCCAATTCCATTTTATCTAAAGGTAATGCTCCAGCAAATGTTGCCTCAAATTCTTCACCCTCGAAAAGAGGATCTCTACTTCTTCTGAATCCTAGCCCCTCCCTTGTTGTTTCCATTTTATGCCTTGATTGCTTTATCAAATAAAGAAGCGAATGCTTGAGAGAAAAATTCTGAATTTACCCAAATGGCTGTATCTCCGTCCTTAGATTCTTTTGAAAGGTAGAATAAAATTTCTTTTCTATCGACAACAAAGAATTTTGTGTCTATTTTTATTTGTTTGATTTTTATTTCTAATCTTTTTTCTAAATCTTTGATTAGTCTTTCGTCTCCTGAAAGAGCGATTTTTATTTTGATTTGAGATTTTTTTAAATTATCGAAAGTTTGTTTGAATAGGTTTTTCTTTGACGCGACCTCGTCCACGTTTGTGCAGATTATTACTTCTTTTGTTGCGTTTAGTAATATTTCTTTTAGATGTCCAGAGATGTTTGATTTACCTTTTAATGAAGCTGATAATTCTTCTCTGTTTACTGGTTCGATTCCTTCTTTGTAAAGTGATTCTAATTGTGCGTATTCGTTAGTTGTTTTGATTTTTGATAAGTTTACGACTCTGTCTTCTGCTTCTTTTTTAACGTTGTTTTTTAATTTTTCTAAGATCATGTGTGGTTTAACGCCAAGATACTTTACTGGTTTGCCTAATTTGATTATTGCGAATCCTCGCTTTTCTAATGATTCTAAAACGTCGTATGTTCTTGAACGAGGGACTCCTGAAATCGAGGCTATTTGACCTGCTGAGGCCACGCCTTTTGAAAGTAAAGCTAACCATACTTTTGTTTCATAAACATTTAATCCAAAATAATCTTTTATTTTGCTAACCATTTCTTGTTTGACGATCATTGTGTTTCTCCTTGTGCTTCATATTGTTTTCGCATTTTACTTAATTCGTCTGCTGAATATTCTTGTAATTGATCCAAATGCATTACTTTTCTTTTTTCTTGAACTTCTTCGTGAGCTAATGCTGGCATTCCGTTTTCTAACATTTGATTGTATCTAATTAATGTTAAGCCATCTCTTAAAACGTAAGGAACCCCCATGAATACTACATAACCCAGTGCAACTGCAGTAACTGAATTAATAATAACGTTTTTTAGTGAAGCAATTGGACGCGTGCTTTCTTTATCTAATGCTCTAACATATCCTACTCCTGGAAAATAATCAAATACTTTTTCTACTGCTCTTCCAACTTTTCCGGGTATTGTTATATTTAAATTTCTCATTTTAATTCTTCTCTCCTTTTCTCTTTTCCTGTTTTTAAAGTATCTCTATACATATCAAGTTTTTCAGAAGGTCCTAAAATTCCACTTTTGTCTTTATCGTATTTTTTTAACATTCTATTATGTTCTGTTTCGTCTCTTGCTATTTGTAATTCATGGGCTGTTGCGGGTGCTAATTCCGGAAGAGTTTGATCTGCGTTGATATATCCACACACCACATTACTTGCCAATAAAAGTCCAGATAATGCTGAAGTTAAAACGAGGTCAGCAACTTTTCTTGATAGTCTTTTATATTGAATATATAATCTATCTCCTTTTTGAGCCAATAATCTAGCCCTTGTTACATTCTTTGCGCTAAAAGCTTGCTCTTGTTCTGCATCTATTTGTTTCAACCATGAATCAACCTGCCTAGCTTTCGTAGCGACACGGATTGGTCCAATAACTGGAAGTCCATTTGCAATTTGCGCTAAAACTGATTCTCTTTCTTGAGGTATTTGTGTAATTTGTTCTGTCATTATTTTTACTCCTGTAAATAAGTAAAAAAGATGCTTTATAAATGTTTCTATCTTGTTACCTTTTAAGAGTAAGGACAGAATGGAAAAGTTTAAAAGGAAGTGAGGAGAATATTTTTTATGACAGGTAGACAAAAAGCAGGATTTATAACAGGGGAAGAATCTCCTCCAAGTAAACGTGGTTTTGAAAGAGGACTGGGGCATTATGTGGCGATTAATTTTCCTAATTCTAATGAATATGGAAGATTGACTGTGATTGAGGATGGCTGTGCGATTTTGGAACCCTATCTTGCTTGTGTAATTAATAGGGAAGGGAATCTAGAAAATAGATGGGATACCCAGAATCCAGGGATTATTTATCTTACCCCGCAAGTTCAAAGTATGCATATTCTTACTCGTAAAACAATTGATGGGATTAAGGAATTAAAGAACAAAAATAATTCTAAAAAAACTAGAGAAAAAGCTAATTAAGGAATTTGGGGTTCTTTTTTCAAAAAAAGAACCTACAGGGGTAGAAAATGGATTTTTCTTTTAGAAAAAGAAAAGCTACAGTGTAAAAGAAAACTAAAATTGAAATCTTGAATAAGATTTGTGAGTTAGAATCGTTTTTTAAATTCTCCGAGGAACAATTCCCTTATTGCAATGCCTTCTTAATGCAGGAATATCCAGTTTACTAACATTCCTAAAAATATTCCTGTTGTAATAAATGGCATTGCGGGATAGAATTTCTTTTTTTCTGAAAAGAAAAACAAATATGAAAGTCCTAAAGTTGCTCCAAGAATTACCCAAATCGAAGCTAAAGGAATTGAAAATCCGAGAATTTTAGTAAACCCGTAAGTTTTTAGCATTACTCCTGCTGCGAAAATTGTAAACACTACATCTCCCCCGCCAAGAATAGCAACCTGCACAGAAATTTTTTTCTTATTTATTTCCTTTTCTGAAATTTTCTTTTCTTTTAATTTCTGTTTTAATAATTTTATTTTTTGTTTAGTTTTTTTATCAGTATAAGGCACAAAAAACCCAGAGAAAATCTTTAATTTTTGAATTTGATATTTTGCCATTTTTTGCATTATTCCTGAACGCCAGACAGCCCACATATCATAAACTGAGATAATTACCAGAAGGATTATTATTGTTCTAAGATTTAAAATTGGAACAAATATTGCTGCGATCCCGGGATAAATTAATAATTCAGTGGCGTTGTGTACAATAAAATTTTGTTTGTAAATTTTTATGAATGCTAGAGGCAGGGCAATTACTAAAGCAATCAATGACGCCATTTGTATTTTTGGAATAAAAACATTTATCGCAATCCCTAATGCGAGGGCAACCACTAAGAAAAACCATGCCTTGATTATAAAAGCCGCATTAAATTTGGTTAATAAAAATAAAATTGTAATTGCTAGAACAAAAGCTAAAATAATTGAATAAAATATTGAAGTATAATCTTTCTCGCCAGCAATTTCAGGGGTTTCCATTCCATAAGGCAATTCAGGAGCGTCAGTTACATTCAAAGATTCTCCGTCGATAACTTTAGTTTTTGAATAGGAATCCAAAACATATAGTCCAATAAACTGTGTTAAAACAAACATTATTAAAAGCACTGCAGTTATTTTTAAATTGTGTTTAATTTTTATTTCCTCCTTTAATATAATTAAAGAGGGTGGGGGTTTTTAAAAGTTAGTTCAATTCAACAAATTCTGTTTTGAGTTGTTTTAGAGAAGTAATTGAATAAGATTTTGAAAAACCATATTTTTTAACTTTAGATTTTATCCACTCATAATATTCATCAATATCTTTTGTTCGTAATTTAATTAAAAGTTCATAATCTCCAGTGCATACATCAATAGATTCTACTTTTGGATCCTTTGCTAATTCTTTTGCCACAACTTCTGGATTTCCATAATTTTCTCCAGAGAGATTTATTAGGATATAGGTGCAATGTCCCTCTCCTATTTTTTTGTAATCAAAAACTGCTTTATAGGATTTAATTGCTCCAGATTTTTCAAGTTGTTTTATATTATAATGCAAGGTTGTCGACGGTTCTTTTAATTTTTTGGCAATCTTAGCTATTTGAGGGGTACAAAATCCTTGCTTAAATAGTGCAATCAATTTTGGGGCAATGTTTTTCATGTTTCGTATAATATTCTAGTATTTATAAGTTTTTCGGGAGATATTCGAATATTATTCAACTAAATATATATAGTTTGGAAAATTAATAATATTACAATGAGATCGTTAGTATTTCACGCATACGTAAGTTACATTGGGGATTTGATAAAAAAAGAACTCCCTTTGTTAAGAGAAGAGTTTGGAGAAGCTCTAACAATCAGAGATGTAAGTAGAAAAATTGGGCCTAGCAAATTAATGCGAGGAGCAATGAATAATACTCTGGAGCAAAAATCCATTACTCTAGATGGGGCTGAGCATAGTGAAAACTGCATTAAAAGAATGTACCGAGAAGCAATTGAAGCAGAAAAAAATCCTCCTTTTTTAGGAGAAGGAATTTAAAATGAAAAAAAATAAATTAAATCGTTTAGCCACAATGTTAGGAATGGGTGCTTTGACTGGGGCAGTTCCGCTTGCAGCAGTTGGAGGTTTTTTCAAACCAGAGAATGCTTTTGTGATAGCTGTGCTTTTTATGGCTGGTCCGGGGGCAATTGCCACAGCGATTCTACTTGATGGAGATATGAAAACTAGAATGTTGGTAGCCCTATGTGCGGGCTTAATTGCTACATTGCTTGTTGTTTTATCAGCAGGAGTTGGAACAACATTACTTTCTTTTCTAAATTTAAAAGCATTGAAAATTGCTGGCGGAATTGCAGTTTTACTAATTGGATTAATGATTATGGGCGTTAAAATACCCGAAAATCTCCCATTAGGAATTATGCTTTTTGGTATTGTTTTAGGAGGAATTTTAAAATGAAATCTAGAATGATTCATAAAATTGATTGGGGTTTAACTTATCCTCAGATAAGAAGAAAATATGGCAACGGAAGTTGGATAACTTTGGCGCAAAACAATCCCCTTGATGCATATAATTTATTTTATCAAGCAGGAGTTGCTGATTTGGGAAGGGCCATATTAGTAGTTCAGAGAGAAAGGAAGAATTTTCCAATTGATCTTATTAAAAAAGTTAAAACAAGACTAGAAGATTTAAATTCTCTAACACACAATTCAATGGCAGGTTCAAAAAAATCAAAATCTTCTAATGAAGAACAAGAGATGGATTGGAGACAATCAAATGTTTGGGATAATGGTTGCAAGATATATGAAAAAAATAAATCAAATGGAAACAAATAATATGGAAGATAAAAGTATAGCAATAATATTAAAGAAAGAATTGCCAAAAGGGTTAGTTGGAAATATATGTGCCTGCCTATCAACTGGAATAACTAATCTAAATCCAAGCATAATCGGAACAGATATTTCTGCTAAGGATATCATTTTAAAGGCCATAACAAAAATACCAATCATAATCTTGGAGGAAAATAAACTTGGGATAAAAGAAGTTCTAAAAAGAGCTAGAAAAAATGATCTCGACTTTGTTCTCTATGATAGGCTTGCAGTTGGCGCGGTTAATTACGAAGAGTATGCCAAAAAAATTGTTCAAAGAGAAGGAGAAATGGAAACCTTGGGAATCGCAATAATAGGGGATAAATTATCTGTGAAGAAGGTAATAGGAGACCTTCCTTTAATGAGAAATTAAGATGGAGGAAGAAAAAATTATCCCAAAAAAAGGAACTGCAAAATATAATGTCTGGCTTGAAGAAAAAGCAAAACAAAAATGTGTTGATGTTGCGTTACAATTTGGTGAAGAAATGACCAGACTACTTCAAGAAAGAAAACCAAGGCCAAGATACTCAATGAGCAATGGTGAGTGTTACAACAGAGAGCAAATTGAAAGATGGATACAAAACAGAAGAACTTTGGAAATCAAAACCCAAGTAGTTAAATCTGATCCAACATTATTTACCTCAAAAGATTTGAATGATTATTGTCTTATGTTAAGAAGGCAGTATGAAAGTAACCTAAAATATTCATCTAGGTTAGGAAGAAGGCCCAAAAAAACATTAATTTTAACAGAGAGCAGATCTTCTTTTTAGGAACATAAGAAAACTTACTTCGGTTTGATTATCTTAACCTAACTGTTTCCAAAGCTCTTGGAACATTTGTTTCTGTGCGCGTTGTTTTGTATAAAGAAGATGCAAGATCTAAAGATTTAGAAACTTCCCCGTGATTTATTAATATTCTTTTTGGTCTTGGGTGCATGTTGTTAAAGAATCCCATTATTTCATTTCTTCCGGCGTGTGCAGTTAGTCCATCGATTGTGGTTACTTCTAAATTTATTTCAACAAATTCGTCTCTTCCGTCAACTACCATCTTAGTGTTTTTTGCTCCATCTTGAACTTCCCGTCCTAACGAACCTATTCCTTGATAACATACAAAGACTATTGAATTATTTTTATTTGAAGCAAATTCTTTGAAATATTCTACTGACGCTCCTCCAACAAGCATACCTGATGTAGCCAAAACAATACATGGTCCACCCTCAATAACTTGTTTTCTTTCATGATGTGAGCCGACCCGTGAAAATATTTCAGAAAGGAATGGATTTTTATCTTGGAAAATCGAAGTTTTTACTTTTGCACTTAAGAAATCTGGATAAGCAGTATGAATTGCATTAATGTCCCAAATCATTCCGTCAATGTAAATTGGAATTCTTGGTAATTTTCCAGTATTCATTGCATCCTCCAGGATTAGCATTGTTTCCTGAGCTCTCCCTAATCCTAATTCTGGGATTAAAACTTTACCTTCTCTTTCAATTGTTTTTTTAACTACATCAATTAAATTTGCTTCTGATTCTTCCCTGGGGGGAAGATTATCATTCTTAGAACCATAAGTTGATTCGGTTAAAACTGATTCTACTCTCGGGAAATTCGCAACAGCAGGGTCTAATAATCTTGAGCGCCCATATTTGTAATCACCTGTGTAAAGAAAATTATGTGCTCCATTCCCTACATTAAAATGAATTAATGCACTTCCTAATGCGTGACCTGAATTATAGAAGGTCATCCTTACATCAGGGGTTATATCTGTGACTTCATTGTAATTTAAACAAATCGAGTGCTTCACCATTTCTTTAATGTCTTTAGAACCAAAGAGTGGAGCAGAAGCCTGTTTGTAAGCAACGCCAATAAAATCTAAGGATAAAAGTGCGGCGATATCTCTTGTCGGGGGGGTCATGTAAACTGGTCCCTTGTAACCCATTTTATACAAATAAGGCAAAAGCCCGACGTGGTCCAAATGTGCATGTGAAATTACAACCGCATCTAGTTGAGAAATATTAAACTCTGGCACATTGAAGAAAGGGAATTTATCCTGTCCAGAAGAAGCCACATCAATTCCACAATCTAATAATATTTTTGATTGAGGTGTTTGAAAAAGAATACAAGAACGGCCTACCTGTCTTGCTCCACCTAAAAAAGTTATTCTTACCCATTCATCGATTTTATCTTGGCTCCAGTTTTTGTATATTTTTTTTCCTATTTGATTTAAAAATTTTCTACGATAATTATTATTTGCATAAAGCACTTCTCTAACATTGTCGGTTATTTTACTTTGAATTGCAGCAGATCTTTGCACCTGTGGGGACCAGAGAGTTGTTTTTTTTATTTCTTCCAAAATTGAACCGCCCTTACCGATTACTAAACCTGGTTTTTTGGCTTCTATAACTACAATACTTCTGTGAAAATCGAATAAAATATTTGTAAGTTCTGCTTCTGAAGGAACAATTGATTTAATCTCTTTCTCAACTTCTTCTTGCTTTTTTAAGATTTTTTGGTCTGCCCTTAATTCTATTCTTTTTTTAATTTCATTTACAATCTCTCTAATTTTGGGTCCGCCTTCTTTAAAGAAATTCTCATTATCTGTATACAAAACTACATTCGCTCCCTCAAAGCCAGCATCCACTATCTTTCCGGGTAATTTTTCTGTAATCTGTTTTAATATGTCTACCATTTTAAAATAATCATTAACTCAAACTATTGATCTCTTGGAACGAGGTCAAATTTTTGTTTTACAACTTGTTTTACGCTGTCTTTTTTAACAACATAAATATCTATTCCTTCTCCTGATGCAGGATCTCTTCCGATTGAGGCATTTATGCATTTTTTGGCAAGTTCTATTCCTTCTTCGAGGGTTATATTTTCTTTGAAATCTGAATCTAAAATTGGGTTAATATGAATCATTCCTGATCCGCTTGAGGCGTAATTACTGATGTCTTGTAAAAATCCGTCAGCAGAAATATCGTATAGGAAAAATCCTTCTTCATCGTATCCTGCTAATAAAAAATGAGTTATACTCGGGATTATTGAGGGGGTTCTTATACTTTGGTAGGCGATGCTTGCAAATAAATTGGCTGCTTGTTTTATTGTTGGTTTTGATCTTGATTTTAATTCTTTTAATCTTAATTCGGCTCTCACTAATTTTATAACTTTACGAGTATCTGAGGCTGTCCCTGCAGTTGTTACAATAATATATGGTGTAACTTCTTGTACTTTTTCTTGGTCTTTCCCAGCGATGTATGAAACTCCACCTTCGCCACCGAAAGTTGCTCGTTTGTCTGCTGCTAAAACTATTCCATCTTTGCAAACGATTCCCAAAGTAGAAGTTCCTGTTTTGACAACATGTTTTTTAATGTCTTTATCCATTTTAGAATAATCTAAATAATATATCTATTATTAGAATGTATAATTTAATAGGGAATTGGGGGTTTATAAAATTTTCGGAGGGGGAATTTAGACCACTCTTGTAAAAGCAGTTATACAGCCAGAGTTTGTCACCACAGGGAATCCATCTCTTGGAATAAGAATGTCTATATTCTCGAGGGTTACTTTTTTGTTTAGAATATCCCTTGTATGTCTTTCTCCTCCAATGCTATACCCCAGCCCCTTACCAAAGACTTTTATTTCATAAGAGTATGGGTGATTAGGGGGCCAACCAGCACATTCACTTAATGTAACTAATAATCCACGAGGATATACCCACCCTGCTGAACGATTAAAATCAATATCTCCTATTTTTAAATCAGGATTACTACTTGAATGGTAGAGAACTAGGCTTGTTTTTTCTTTAACAATAGTTTCCATTTTAATTAGTTCATTGGTTTCTGTCAAACCATTGATTTACTTCTGCTAATATTTCTGGGGTTATTTTTGGGTCTTGTGCGTCGTAGAATTCTTGGATGGAGATAATATTATAATTATTTCTTTGATAAAATTTTACCGGAGAATGCATGAATATACTGAACCACATAGATTTATGCAAGTTTCTCTAGTGTTAACTCCCCACTCATTCACTTTTGTGGGTAAATCCTCCCCACTCCATCTCCAGCCCCCACATTCATATACTCTCATTAAATCCCAATATTCTTTTTGTGTTGGAACATGAACTGCTATTTTTTCTAAATGAGTTAAATGTAAAACTGGTTTTGTGGATTCGTCTCTTTCTAAAATTGGAGTTTCTACTTCTGGAACTTCAGGTTTTAGAATTTGAGTTTTTGGAGTTTGATCATTAAGAACGATGACTCCTGTTTCGATTAGTCTAGGTATATGTTCTTTAGGATTCTCTGGAATGTAAATTTCTTTTTTTCTTGGAGTGTCTCCGATTATATTTTTCATGTTTTTGAAAGAAATAAAGAACTTATAAAGTTTGTGATTTGTCACCTCTAAAAAAAGGTAACTTGATTAGATAAGAATATGGTTAAAAGGGAGGTTGGATAAGAAAATAGGATTACTTTGTTAAAAATACAATAAATTTTACCTAACTTTTTATGACAAAAGCATTTTAAAATTTCTATTTTATTTTCAAAATTATGCTCTTTTAGAATTTTATATGACACCCAAAGGAAGTTTTTATGAAGCTGTTAGATTAATGTACAAACCTATATCCTTTATCTAATATCCCAAAGATGTTCAGCCTCTCCAAATTCTCCTTCATTATTTCTCGATAAATACACTTTAGCTGGAGGATTCCATTCTCCCCCTTCATAAATAGAATATATGAGATCCAAATCTTCATCCCCATCCATATCTTGAAACTCAAAATCTTGAGTTCCCTTTAAAGTAAAAATCTTTCTCCTACCATTCTTACCTGATGCAAAAATATCATAAACCAATTCATCATTAAAAAAAGTCCATCTTTCCTTTGCAAAAACTAATTCCTGGCTCCCATCATTATTCAAATCTAAAGAATATTCTTTTTCCATACCAAATTTTTCTTGAAGCGAGGTATCACAACCATTCAAAGAACCCATCAAACCTCCGAGAAACAATGCTCTACCCACAAACTTCTTTATTGAATTATGAACACGCATAAAAAATAAACCAATCCCTCACTTATAAATATTTCCCAATCGAATAATAAATGCCGATTGATTACCACAATTAAAAACAAATTTCACCAAAACCCTTTTAAACAATATCAGTTTATTTCTAACATGAATAAAAACAGGTGGGTTACAGTTGGAATAATTTTTGCAGTAATCATTTTATCTTATTTCGCGCTGACTCCTTCAAAAGAAATAACCCCCACAGAAATTACACAATGCATTGGAGAAAATTCAGTTCTTTACATTCAGCTAGGTTGTCATGCATGCGAAACTCAGGAAAATTTATTTGGCGACAATTACAATGACTTAACAATAGTAGATTGTTTTTTTGACATAGAAAAATGTCAAGAAGCAGAAATTACTGCGACTCCAACATGGGTAATAAATCAAGAGAAAATAATCGGGGTTCAATCAATAAAAAAATTACAAGAACTAACCGGTTGTTAAGATGCCAGACATTGCAAACTTCACGAGGATAACTGCACTTGCACTGGCTGATTCTGTAAACCCATGTGCAATTGCAATCTTAGCAATGATTCTTATTACGATTTTAATTCACAACCCAGAGAAAAAACACAAAGTTCTTTATGCAGGTTTAGCATTTGTATTTTCCGTTTTTATAGGATATTTATTTTACGGAACAATTATAATTCAATTCTTCAACATATTCGCACAATGGCTTAGAGAATATTCAAAAATATTTTATAACTTCTTAGCAATATTCGCAATGACCCTTGGAAGCCTCAACATAAAAGATTATTTCATATACAAACCAGGAGGACTAACTACAGAAATGCCTTTATTCCTAAGACCCAAAGTTAAACTTTGGATTAATAAAATAACTTCTCCCACCGGAGCATTTATCATAGGATTTATTGTAACACTTTTCCTCTTACCGTGTACAATCGGCCCATATATAATCGCATCAGGACTACTAGCAGAACTTGGAATCATTCAAGCACTCCCCTGGCTAATTTACTATAATATTTTATTTGTTTTACCAATGTTGGGGATAACTTTAATAATTTATTTGGGACTCTCAAAAGTCGAAGATGTAGAAGGATGGAAGGCACGAAATATCAAAAGATTACACTTAATTGCAGGAATAGCTTTATTCTTAGTAGGATTTAGTTTACTAATGGGTTGGTTATAACTTGATTTATTTAAATAAAAATAATTTATCAAAGCCTAAAACTTTTCAGGCATCAACTCATTATGCCCAAACTGAATGACTAAATCAATCTGCGGTTTCAATTTTTCCAAACCAACAGGAGTATCACACGCACCATAACAACTTCCAATCCAAATTAAAAACACAACTTTTAAAGCTCGCTCTTTCAAATAATCAACCACTGCAACTGCATAAGGTTTTAGGCCCTCAGGAAACTGCAAGAGCACAATCTTTGCATTCTCTTTCTTAATTAATTTAATAACTTTCACTAACTCTAAATCATACTTTTTATTAAGATCTTTGATTGAATATTTCATAATAATCTATATTTTCCCTAATATAAAAAGTTTATGTTACTCCCACAAAAAAGTCGCTAAAATTTATAAACCTCAATAAACATGTAATATTGCCTTGCTTCGGTAAGGTAGGCTGTTGAACTTCGGTTTTTCAGCCTTTTTTTATGTAAAATGACCTAATTTTTCAAAAGATTTAAAAAAAATAACAACGTCTAAATTATATGGAAATTTCATTAATCGGGGAGAGAGACGAGGTTTTCTCAAATAGTTCTGAAGAAATAAGGGTTTATGAGCCACTATTAGATGATTTAAAATATAATCCAAACATTTCAATTAAAAAAAGCAAAGAAATACTTGAAGCATATTTAACCCCAAACTCAATAAAAAGAATTTATACAAGAGCAGTAGATAGAACATGTACTATTTTTGACTTAGAGGGAATGAGCAAAAAAGGAAAACTATTCACAGAATCATGTGCCTCAAATATAAAAATAGCTCAAAATTATCTTGCTCAATTAATCATTGAATTTATTTATTCCAACTCAGAAATATTTGAATATTCCGGGAGATTTAGTTAAACAAAATTCCACTCAACCAGTTACCAAAGGCAGCACTACCTGCCCCAAAAAGACACCCGAAGAAAATTTTCTTTTTTTCTTTCCCTAAATAATCTAAAGCGTAAATCAAACCAAAATAAACCAAAATCCCAAAAGCCCAGTAACGCTTATCCAAATAATAAGAGCCAGTAAAAATTAATGCAATTAAAGACAATCCAGAATAAATACTTGACTTAAATAAATAACTCAAAAGTAAAAATAAAACTCCAGAAATTAATAATTGACCCAAATAAAAATTATTATTCGCAATCCAAATTCTAACAACTACCAAAGCAAAAAAAGGCACACTCCCTATCCCAATTAAATCTCTCAAAAACTCCGCTTTCCAATCACCTTTTTTCATATATATTAAAGAATATAATAGAATTTAAATATTGCTATTTTTGTATTTATTTATGAAAGCCGAATATGGAAAAACAATATGCGAAAATATCATTGAAGGAACAAATTATGATTATTGTGGAAGCAACCAAGAATGTGAATATCAAGGAACAAATCGTCCGTATGTCACCCCAGAATTTCCAGATCATATAAGAGGACGAAAACACATTTGCATAAAAGGGGATAATAAGTTACGCGGCCAGAAATTTTAAAAAAATTAGAAACTAACTCTAAAACATCCCCTTCTATAACCTTTTTAACTGACTTCAATCTCAACACGAAGTTCAACAAGAGCATTTATAAATTTAGTAATTATCCTTAGATGATTAAAAATTTCAAGTTCTTCGTCACTAAGTTGAGTTTTTCCAGATTTTTTCTTATAAAATTTAGGCAAATAAGAATGTATTTCAATATCTCGATCAGAAAGTTTAACAAGTTTATTATTAGAATAATCATAATAAAACTCATAAAATTCATTAAGATGATTAACAACTAACTTAGACAATTCTAATAAATTATTTAAATTCTTATTTTGAAAATCATTATGTAAATGATGAGCAATATGTTTAAATTCATCCCCCAAAAGCTCAAGAATAAACAAAATTGAAAATAACAAAGAAGTATGTTTAGAATTTTTAATTCCAGTTTTATTCATAATCCGGATACAATAGTCATGAAATTTATCAACATTAATATCTATATCGTGTGTATGCCGAACAATAGTGACCACATTTTTATTAATAGCTTCAACCAACTCTTCGCCCATTTGTTGAATCAACAAAAAAACCCTTCTAAAAGAAGAATCAAATTCTCTTTTTGAAGGCTCAGCCATATCTTTTATGATACAAAAATCTGAATGATGTTCAATTATTTCTAGTCCAATAAATCTAGTAGTCACAACTTGTAACATTTCAAGCGCAGTTAAATCTGCCTTATTATAATTCAAATCAATTGCATGCCGAGTATAAAACTTATATGGGTTTTGATATTTTTTATTTGGATTAAATAGTACTTTTATTTCATCATGACCTTCTCGATAAACTGCCATAAAAAACTTCCAAATTCCAGGCAAGTCTAATTCAGAAATATTAATTTCAACTTTAGAGAGATCATCATGTTTTTTAGTACTAACAAACAAACCAATATCTTTCTCAGAGAGATCTACTTCATCCCCAGATTTTAAATTAAATTTTTTAACCCATTCAGAAGGGAGCGTTATTGTCAAAGTATTGTGGCCTTGTTTAATGATTTTCCTTTTCATTTAAATTATATTTAACAAAAAAAAAGAATATATAAATCTTTTTAGAATATATAAAATATTGTGAATATATCTCTATATATTCACAATTGAAAATTCTTAAAAACAATCCAGTTCTAAAATAGATATGGAAGAAAAAAGACTAACTAGAACAAAATTTTCTGGGATTCAATCAATTCCAAAATATTTTAACTTACTAGATATAGCAGATCTTTTAGAATCAGAGGATTTATTGGAAAAAGTATCTGGAAGAATAGTCCAAAAAGATAAGACCCAATTAGAACTTAATGCAAATGGGCAAACTTATAAATTTCAACAAAAACAAAACCATGGCGGACATAGATTAGGAGACGGAGGGGAATTTGAAAATATACTTTTACTTCAACAAAACAAAAGGCCTCTTTTAGCAAGCCAACATTTTATATCATATGGAACATATACAGATGATTCAATGGATTATGAAATTGAGAGCAAAGAAACAACTTTTCTATTAACCAGAGACGACTTTGCTCTAGCAGTTTTTGAAAGGATGAAAAAATAAAATGCCAGAAACAAATCAAAGAATTTTTTTAATTGAAAGATTCAAATGTGCAGATAACTACCAAGGGAATTGTTCTAGCATAATATATGAACAAAAGCAACAATCCATAGATGCTCCCCTTCCAGAAATAGGAGAAAAAAGAAGCCAGGCTTGTTTTTCATGTGATGGAGAAGATTATTGTGGAAAATGCGACTCTTATAGCACAAAAGTAACTACAATTTATGAATGTCCACTATCTATGGGAGAAAAAATTAAAAAAATAAGAGATATTCAATTAGGAAATTTTGTAAGAAGCAATCCTCTAATAAAAAAAAGATAAAAGATTTATCCTAAAATATAATTTTAAATCAATAACTAATATCAAATCTAGATTAATAAAATTCAATCACTCAAAAGCATAATTAAAATAACCACCAATTGGAGGATTATAAGAATAAGCCGGCGCAGGAGCAGGCGTTCCACTCGGAGCATCTTTCCATTCCTCCACCATTTTTTCTAACTTTGCTTTTGCTCTCTTAAAAACA
>JABHWZ010000014.1 GCA_018657525.1 archaeon
GCACTCCTTGAAACAAATCACTAAACCATCCAGCACTAACCAAAGAAACAGCCAAGACTCCCAAAATCATTAAACTTAATATTTTTTTATTATTCATTTTTTTATACCTCCTTTTATATTCTATTAGTATGAGGAGGTTCTCGTGACCTTTAGGTTACCTCCTTTTATATTCTATTAGTATGAGGAGGTTCTCGTGACCTTTAGGTTACCTCCTTTTATATTCTATTAGTATGAGGAGGTTCTCGCCTGGTTCACCAGGTTCTCGTGCCCTATAGGGTATGCCCTTTAGGTTACCTGTCCTCAGGTTCTTGTGACCTTTAGGTTACCTCCTTTCAGTTATTTTTATTTCAGTCATAAATGACTGAGGTAGAAAATCTCGCTAGAGATGTTTTCTGCCTTATATTCTATCTTTTATATTTGTTAAACAAATATAAATATTTATAGAAGTACTTCTTTATAAAAATAACTATAAAGTAAACCCAACTCAAAACTCTTTTAAACCCTTTATTTCACCTATCTATATGGCAAACTTAGAAGTAAATGATATTGTCCTCTGCACAGTAGATAGAATCATGGGAACAATAGTTTTTGTAAAAATCGACAACCACGGAGAAGGAAGCATAGTCTTATCTGAAATAGCTCCAGGAAGAATTAGAAACCTCAGAGATTACGTTGTCCCAAAAAAACAGATAATTTGCAAAGTAATAAGAATCAAAGGAGATAGAATAGAATTATCATTAAGGAGAGTTACTCCAAAAGAACAAAAAGAATTAAAAGAAAAAATAAAACAAGAAAAAAGTTACAGAGGAATTTTAAAAAGTGTCTTAGGAGAAAAGGTTGATGAAATAATCAGTAAAATTAAAGCAAAAGAGCCTTTCTACGAATTTATGCAAAATGTGAAAGAAGATTCAAAAGAACTTGAAAAATTAATTGGAAAAAAAGAATCTGAAAAAATATTAGAAATACTTAAATCGCAAAAAGAGAAAAAAGTTGAATTAAAAAAAGAAATTACTTTAAAGACAACAAATCCAAATGGATTAGAATTAATAAAAGAAATTTTAGGAAACGCAAAAGAAGTAGATATTAGATATATTTCAGCAGGAAAATACAATCTCAAAACAGAAGCAGAAAATATTAAAAAAGCAGATAATAAACTTAAAGAAATAATTATTCAAATAGAAAAACAAGCCAAAGAAAATAATTTTGAATTTAATGTCAAGGAAAAATGAATATTCTTAAAAATGACTAAACTAAAAAAATGCGCACAATGCAATTCTTACACATTAAAAAATAAATGTTCTAAATGCAAAAAAGAACCAAAAGACGCACACTACAAATTTATTAAAATCAGAAACGCTCCAAATTCAAAATAACTTCCTACTCTTCAAAATTTTCAATCAATGCAACTCCATATTTTCCGTCATAACCTGGCTTAACTTTTATTTTGCCTTTCCTATTTTTTAAAATTAGTTCAATCAACTTTTCTTTCACTTCCTCTTTTACCATCTCTTCTTCTGAAACATCCAATAAAATATTAAACTCTGTCTTAAACTTTTCAATTAAAAAATTATAAATCCCCCAAACTTTTTTACTATTCATTCCAACTCCAACCCATAATGAAATTATTTCATGTAAAGGTAACAAAGTATAAAACATTTTTTGACGCCCAGCATTCCGCAAATTAGGTGACACCTCCAGGTAATTTTCGCCTTCTGCCAAATCTTCGACCCTACTTTCCACACCCACAATTAAATTTTTTCCGCAGACAGGGCACTTCCCCTCCAGCTCTTTTGTTTTTTCTGGACCGCAAGAAAAATTACATTTAGCATGTCCATCCCAATGGTATTTTCCATAAGCCGGATCAGTTTCAATTGTTCCAATAAAACTTTGTTCTCTTAATTGTTTAACTAAATCTAAATAACTCTCGCACTTTTTAAAAATAGTTGCTTCTCTCCCTAATCGATATGGCCAAAAACTATGTGCATCTGAAAAACTCACAATTGATTTATTTTCTAAATCTTTAATTTTCCAATTCATTGGCGGATCTGAAGAAATTCCAGTCTCTATTGCATGAATATTTTCAAACTCTTTTCCAAAAGCTTTCTTCAAAGAATCAAAACCACTCTTGCTTCCAAAAACCCCAAAGTAAGGCGTCCAGATATGCGCCGGAATAATTTCAATATCCTCAGAAATTTTTCTCATCTCTCTCACAAATTCATCGCAAGGAATTTTAAAAATTGGCCGCCCATCATAATCCCTCCTCCCTTTTGTATCTAAATAAGAATTTATTTTTTCAGCAACTTCAATAGAAGGAATCAACAAAACCAAATGCACTCTCCTACCACGACCTCCATCAGATTTACTTGGTTGAGTGTAAATCAAAGAAATTTCCCCTGTAATAATAAATGGAAATTTCTCTCCTCCCGTTTCAAAATAATAAAACCCTTTTCCGTTAAATTTCAAATTATCTTTAAGTTCTTGAATCCAAACCGGATGACTAAAATCTCCGGTCCCAAGTAAATGAATCCCTTTTATCTTCGCCCACTTCACCAAATTATCCAAATTCAAATTCTTACTACACACCCGAGAAAACCGAGAATGAATATGCAAATCAGCAAACATCCAATTTTTTTCCATATTAAAAAATAACTAACTCAAGATTATAAAATTTGTTGTTAGAAATATTTATAAGGTAAATTATCTTAAATAAAATATGGCCAAGAAAAGTAAAAAAGAGAAAAGACTTTCTGCTAATGCAAGCAAATTAATTAAAGAAGCGAGAGCAAAATACGCTACAGCACCCATTCAAGCTATAAAACATTTAACATCTATTAATCCAAGAAAATTGAATCTTTATGATCGACAAAAAATTGGTAGAGAAATCTTAAGAAGAGCAAAGGGAGAGGCAGAATCAATCCATGAGGAACGGAATAAAGTAATAAAAAAAGGCGGAGATGGTTGGCCTGAAAGTTATTCACATGCAAGGCAAATTGCAGAAGAGAGATTGCACAAAGCAGGAATAGGGGATATCTCGGTGTACAATATTAAATTTGAAGGTAGAAAGGATATGGATGATCCAGAATATCATAAAACAATGACAGAATATATCCCCCCTAAGAAAGGTGATCACGTATTCTATAAAGTTACATCTCATAAAAAACCTTATCCAGAACAAGGAGATCCAATTTCTCAAAAGCGGATGAAAAATGTTATTGCTAGAGCAAACGCAAAAAAAGAAGCTATAAGATTAATTGACCGAGGGGGTATAATGAGAGACCCAGAAGTAGCCGCGGATGATTATCAGTCAGCAGGAAGATGGTTTGAAGAAGCAGGTTTAGTTGATAAAGCATTAGAAGCTTATAAAAAATCCCTAGCGAAAATTAATGAAGGCGAGAGTAATAAGAGATATCCCGGTGGATCTTATGAACAAAGGGGGAGTATTAATAAAAGAATTAAGTCCCTGCAAAAAGAAAGGGATAAAACAAAAGATATTTCTTCAAAATTAGTTCCTACAATTTTAACAATTGGAGGTTTAGCAGGAGCAGGATTTTTTTTAACTTCATCTAAAATTACTGGTAATGCAATTGGAACATTATCAAATTCAACTTCTTCAGGGATGGGATTAGGATTACTAGTTCTTGGAATTGTAGCAGGATTCTTTCTTTTAAAGAACTAAATAGTTTTTGTAGCAAAAAGTTTTAAAAATCAACCTTGCCTTTTTTTATTATGAAAAAAATATTTTTAGGTCCACCTGGCTCGGGAAAGGGAACTTACTCCTCGAGAATTTCATCCTTCTGGAAAATCCCGCACATTTCTACTGGAGATTTATTTAGAGCACATTTAAAAAACCAAACCGAAATTGGAAAACAAATTAAAGAATTCATGAATTCAGGGAATTTAGTTCCAGACACAATAACTATTGAAATGTTAAAAAATAGAATCAGCCAAAATGATTGCAAAAAGGGATTCATTCTCGACGGATTTCCCAGAACAATTCCTCAAGCAGAAGAACTAGCAAAAATAACAGATATCGACGTCGTCATAAATCTAAATCTTTCAAACGAAATCCTCATAAAAAAAGCATGCGCAAGAAGAGTTTGCCAAGACTGCGGAGATATTTATAGTACAATAGAAATCAATCAAGGAGAAATAAAAATGCCTGGAATGTTTCCAAAAGAAGAAGGCAAATGCGACAAATGTCATGGAGAATTAATGCAAAGAAAAGACGACAATGAAGCAACAGTAAAAGAAAGATTAGAAACTTTCAAAAACCAAACTGCCCCATTAATAGACTTTTATAAAAATAATGGACTTCTAAAAGATATTCAAGTAAAGTACAATCCAACAAAAATGGTCTCAGAAATTCTACAAGCCATAAAAAGTTTAGCAGAAAAATATGAACTATCCATTGATTACGAAAAATAAAACTTTCATTTTTTTCTATACCTGTAAGTTCTTTTTTTGAAAAAAGAACCCCGAGGGAATTGTTCATAAGATTGCAAGAGAAAACGATTCTCACTCAAAATTTCATCAGAAATTTTCAATATATTTTTCTTTTGCACTGTAGATTTTCTTTTTAAAAAGAAAATCCCAAACTTTATAAACTAAAAATTATAAAATACCTAATGGAAGAAAAGACTTTAGTATTATTAAAACCCGACGCTCTAGTTAAAAGTTTAACAGGGGATATTCTAAGTATGATTTCTGAAACCAAATTAAAAATAGTCGGAGCAAAAGTAGTAAAAATAACTCGAGAATTTGCAAAAAAACACTACTCTGAATTAGCACCCAATTTAAAGAAAAAATTTGGAGAAGAAAAAGGACAAGAAGTATTTGAGAATGTTTTAGATTATATCCAAGGAAAATATCATACAGATAGAATTTTAGCATTAGTATACAAAGGAGACAAAGCAATAAAAAAAATTAGAGATATTGCAGGGGAAACCAATCCTGAAAAAGCACATCCGATTTCAATTCGAGGAAAATACGGAAGACTACATTCTCAAACACAAGTAATGGAAAACGTAGTTCATTGCTCAGCTGATTTAGATAGTGCAAGCAGAGAAATCAATTTGTGGTTTAATTCTAAAGAAATGGTTGAATAAAATTCTTTTTTAATAAATTCAAAATCAATCTTTCAAAACCTGATAAATATCTTCTTTCATTAACCTTTCTCTAGAAATTCTACCCCCCGCAACTAAATCCATAATATCAGCTGTTTGCTTTAATTTTTGCAACTCTGAAACACTACTTGTTTCTTGATCAAGATAAACACAATAAACCATTCTACAATTATATTCATTTCTAAAAACATCCCATCCAAAATAATTCTGACCACATCCAGGACATTTATCTGATTGCAAAAGAATCGCATTTCCACCCTCACCCTCAAAAACATCTGCTCGAGTTTTCTCTCCCAAATTAACCTGCCTTAAAACTTCTCTAGAATTTTGTAATCTTTGATTTCTTTCTTCAATAGCTTTTGATCTATCCTCTTGACTAGGAATATTTAAAACCATTTTCATTTTTGTAATAGTAGTTCCCATTTTAATTATAACCACGCATTTTATTTAAGTGTTTCTTAGAAACCTCACAAATATCTTCAAGAGGATATTCCCTTCTAACACTTTTTACCCCATAAAAACTTCCAGCCCCATCAGAATAAAAATTAAATCCATCTCCCTCAAGAGAACTTCCAGAATTACAACACTTTAGAACTAACAACTTTAAATCAATCCCTCCCCTATTTTCCTCAGCAGAAATAACTCTTGTCAAATAAATTAAATCATTTTCTCTATGAAACACATTCTCTCCTACACTAAATTTTTCCATTTTAAGGTTTATCGTCGCCAACACCAGCATCAGTAACCCAGAACACAGTTTCATTATCTGGAAGATTTGGAGAATCAACTAGCTTTGCAACTCTTGAACCTTGCTTCCCTCTTCTCAAATAAATTCTATAAGTTGAAGCATGTCCCACAATATTCCCTCCAATTGCAGTAGTGGGATCCCCAAACATTTGCGCTGGATTTGCCATAACTTGATTTGTAACATAAACCGCTAAATTATGTGTCTCAGCTAATTTCATTAAATCATGCATATAACGATTAAGTTTCTGCTGTCTATCTGCCAACTGACCTCGCCCAGCAAACTCTGCCCTAAAATGAGCAGTTAAAGAATCCACAATAACTAATTTAATTGGCTCTCCTTCTTTAATCATCTCTCCAACCTTCTCTAGAAGTAACATTTGATGGTCTGAATTAAATGCGCGAGCAACCAAAATATTTTGTAAAACCTTTTCTGGATTTGCACCAAGTTTTTCTGAAATCTGTTTTATTCTTGCCGGCCGAAAAGTTCCCTCAGTATCGATAAAAACACACTTACCATTTGCGCCTCCCTTCTCCAAGGGCATCTGAACATTAACTGCCAAAGTAGAACCTAACTGAGTTTTTCCAGAACCATAAGCCCCGTAAGCCTCAGTTATAGCTCGACTTTCTAAACCTCTTCCTCCCAGAAGATCATCAAAAGCTTTACTTCCAGTAGTAATGAATGAAGCATTAGATCTTTTTTTTGCAAAAGACATTCCATCAGTAAATCCTAAGTCTAATAAATCCCTCGCTGCCTGAATAGCCTTTCTTGCAACACCCGCACTAACCCCTGCAGTATCACTTAAAACAGCCGGACTCATCACCGCTAAAGACATTAAATCATAAACTCCTGCAGTCTCTAACTTCGCAGCAACAGCAGGACCAATCCCAGGCAAATCAGTTAACTCTGGTTCTTTCTCAATTTTTTTCTTAGGAATTTTTTTCTCCTCACCCTCAACAGCATCTTTAATCTTTTCTACTTCTGTTTTTTTAACCGCCATTATTTATGTCCTCCATATTCTTCAATTTTAGAATCTCTCCAACCCTTATAATCTTCCCAATTAGAAGTCCTCCAATCAAAACCCTCTTCCCTACAAACATTCTCTACAAAACCCCAAACAGCAGCAAGTTGATCCTGACGATTGGCTCCAATACTATTATTTGTCTTCAATGCTTCTCTAAAACGATCCAATAAATCACAATTTAATTGAATTAAATTTCCTTCCATGAAATCAACATCCTCTTGATTAATTTTAGCAACAGTCATATAACGAAATCCCTTGGGTGCAAGAGAAGAACCCTCATTTTTCTTGCAATCCCTAATCCAATATTCTGCATCCCAAATTCCTGCGGTCCCAACAAAAGAAGGATGAAAAAAATCAGGTGATCTAAAACATAAACTTTCACAATCTATTTTCTTATCGCCCCCTTCAAAAGAACTGCCCTGAGAATGTTTAACTAAATATAAATTTTTAACAACCATAAAAGACAAAACTAAAATCTCTTTATAAGGATTTATATTGAGAAAAACAGATTTTGGAAAATACGTTCAAAAAAAATTTGGGGGAATCGTTCGCAGGAAACAATTAAAAGAAACGTCTCATTCATAAATCTCATTAGAGATTAATCAACATATTTTTCTTTTACATGGTAGATTTGCTCGAAGAGTACACCTTGCGTGCTCTTTTTGAAAAGAAAAGGGGGAGGGCCGGGAATCGTTCGCAGGAGGCAAAGAGAAAACGATTCTCACTCACAAATCTCTGACGAGATTTGTCCACATATTTTTTTCTACCACTGTAGGTTCTTTTTTTGAAAAAAGAACCCCATTTAGAAAATAGAAACTAACCAAACAGAAATTAAAACAAGATTAATAAGAAACAAAGAAATAAACAACGTCTTTTCAAAAACCCCTCCTGTAGCAATACCTCCTCTAGAAATATTCTTCAACGGATAAAAGGGACGAATCCCATCAATAGTAAAACTATCTGCTAATAAATGCGAAGAATAACCCACAAAAAATCCCAAACTAACAATTGGAAAAAACAAAACTAAAATTAAAGTTATAACTAATAAAAAGGTAAAACTATGGATTACTCCCCTGTGCTTTGTGAAAAATTGTAAAACTCTCGCCACTTTTTTATGTCCCATGCTTGAAAATCTAGAATCTACATCAGGGATATAAGTCGCAACAAAAACAAAAACTAAGAAAATTAATTTATATTCAACAAAGGGCAAAAGCAATAAAGCAAGTAACAAACTAACCATTAAATGAGTCTTAATTAACATAAAAAAATAAAGAATTGAAAAGTTATAAAACTATCTTCTATCTTCTAAAGAGAGGTAAACAAATATCCATTATCCCATCTAAATCAACTATTTCTCCAAAGAAATTCGTTAAATCTGTTTTTTTACCAAAAATAAATCCACGTTTTTCTGCTTGTTGATTCAAAACATCTAAATCTGGAAAATTATGCTTAAGTTGATGAGCAGTTTCTTTTGAACCTCCTGGAGGAGTGGCATCAGTTAATGAATCGTATTGATGAGCCAACCTAATAACTTCACTCCCGATTTCAGGGCGATACTTCAACATAACAAAATACATTTGATCCATTAAAAAAAAGACAATACTAAGTTTTTAAGTGTTGCTGTTCATAAATCTACTTATCCAAACTAGCAAACAACTCATCTAAATTAATCTCTTGCAAATCATTAATTATAAATTCTGGATTATTAAAAAAATTGTTCATTCTCACATTTCCAGAAAAAACCATTTCCTTTCCAAGAATATTTTGTTTTTGTTGTAAAAGCAAATCTGCATTTTCTAATTCGCTTAACCCTAATTTAGGCAAAGTATCATGAAATAAAACCGCCCGCATTGTTTCTGTTCCATCATCTAAAACAATATTTATCAAAGCTCTTTTTTCAGGAACAACTTTCCCATGTTCATTGCAATTAAATCCATCTCCCTCAGGAACCGCCTTCTTTTTACACTCAGGACAAACATGAAAAAATCTAGGATCAAAACTCTGAACAACAAACGCCCTTACAGAAACCGCATCACCAACATTAAAATCAACTATATTTTTTTCCTTCAACACCTTCTCCGTTTTTACCTCACTAAGTTGTTCACTACTAACTTTAAATTCTGAAAAACTCCCCAAATGAACCTCATTATCCCTCACATTTGCATTTCTTATCTCGACAACAATTTCTTCTTTAACATGTCCCTTCTCAATTAAATCAATATGTGTCGCATCCCATAATACTACTTTAATATTTGATGTTTCGTCAGCAACAATCATATTTGCAACTTTATTTTCCTGACCATTTCTTTCAAAAGTTCTCACAGGGAATAAATTAATTACTTTTCCCACCAAATTAACTTTCCTCATTCCAGGAATTAATTCGTCTATTTTAAACATTTCATTTTCAAAATTTATTCCAAGTTCAGCAGCAATAACTTGTGCAGCACCATCTTTAGAAATCAGTCCAGAAAGTTTAGCACATTTAGCCTCAACTCTTCGTTTAATTTCATCTAAATCCAAATTGGCCGATTGAGCAATTCGCGCCACCATCTTTTCATAATTTACATCACCCATACCAAAATTAAAATCCCTTTCTTTATAAGCATTATTGTATTCAGACAAGCAAACTTTTATAAATCAAATTTATTATAACAAAGCATGGGAACAGCACTATTAAAAATAAAAGTTATGCCAGAATCACCAGAAACAAACTTAGAAGAACTTCAAGAAAAAGCTAAAGAAATTTTAGAAAAAAATTCAGCAAAAGGAATCAAATTTGATATAGAGCCAATTGCATTTGGACTTAAATCTTTGATAATAGGCTTTGGAGTTGATGAATCTCAAGAATTAGAACCAATAGAAAACGCACTTAAATCAATGGAAAACATTAGTTCTTCAGAAGTCATAGATATGCGTAGAGCAATTGAGTAAGATTTATTTTTCCAACAGTTAAATATATTAATACAATTTATCTAAAATAATTATGTTATCAGAAGAACAAGCAAAACAAGTTAAGGAACAATTAATCCAACAAATCAAACAAACCTTTCCTCCAGAAAAACAAGCAGAATCAATTTCTCGAATGGAGGCAATGAATCCTGAACAGTTTGAAGAATTTTTAATTCAAAATAAATTAATCCAGCCAGAAGGAGGAGCTCCAACAAATCCAGAACAACAAGCTCCCACTGCCCCACAAAAATGTATCTTTTGTTCAATAATCGACGGAGAAATTCCAACAAACAAATTAGATGAAAACAAAATAGCAATTGCAACACTAGAAATCAACCCAGTTTCAAAAGGACACTCACTAATCATTCCAAAAAAACATTTAGAACATTCAGACAAATTACCCTCTCAAGTTTTCACTCTTGCTAAAAAAATTGCTAAAAAAATAAAAACTAAATTAAAACCAAAAGATGTCACAATTGTTTCAGCAAATGTTTTTGGTCATTCAATTTTAAATGTCTTCCCAGTTTATGAAAATGAAAATTTAGGTTCTCCACGACAACAAACAAAACCAGAGGAACTTGAAAAATTAAAAAATTTATTAGAAACTAAACCAAAACCTAAAAGGGTAAAAAAAGCAAAAACAAAAAAAATAGAAAACAAAAAAATTTGGCTTCCAAAAAGATTTCCTTGAACAACAATTTTTCAAAAGATACATTTAAAAAATCTAAAACAAAAAATAAAATTTTGTAAACCATAAATAAATTAAAATTAAAAAACTAATTAAAAAAACAGGCACATAAACAATCCCTTGTTTTATTTTAACTTTCTTAAACTTCTTCTGAATCAAACTTATCTCCTTATTAGAAATACCCTCCCAATCTTGTTTAACCACTTCCCCTTTTTTTATCTTGACATTTTCAGCTAACCAATCTCCCTCCCTCAACTTATTCACAGGAATTTCTACTAACATACAACAATTTTCAATGGCTTTAGCAAATAAATAAAAATAAGGCATAATAAAAATAAATATTCCTAAAACTAAAAAAAGACTATCTATAAAATAAAAGCACATTAATAAAATTCCAATAAAAATAAATAATAATGTAAAAACTTTCTTTCGGTGCCATAGTTTATAAAATTCTTTTCTAAAACTTTTATAATTTTTAATTGCTAAAACCAAACTCCAACAAAGCCCATAACCTGCACCGACAAATAAAAACAAAATTAAAAACAATCCAAATATTTTAACATTAATCAAAAACTCTTCGCTGAATGGCAAAATAGCCCCCAAAGCAATCATTAATTTAGCGTCACCACCCCCGAACAACCTCCCATAATAAAATAAATTTCCCAAAACTAAAAAAATACCAAAACCAATTAATCCCTGATAAAAAAAGGCAAACCCATTTGCACTTTCAGAAAACAAGCTCCAAAAAAATCTAAATCCTAAAGCAAAAACTATTAAAGAAAAATTTAACCAATTTGAAACCTCTTTTGTTTTCAAATCCTGCAAAACTGCAAAAAGAATCCAGATTAACGCAAGACAAATTAAAAACACAACTTCAATCACTTGAATACCCTCTTCATAAAATTTAAAACAAAAAAGAATTTATTAATCTATTCCTTTACTTTTGTTCCCCGATATTTTCCACCACTTTTATAAGGATGTTTTTTCTTTTCCTTAAACTTACGCTTTTTCTTATTTCTTGTTTCTGAATCTGCTCGTGCCATTTTTATTTTTAAGAATTATTTAATTACAAAACCCTTATAGCTAAACAAGAAGAGGGGATAATTTCTCCATCAGCATTCAGATAAGAAATGCTCTGACTATCCTCCATTTTATCACATACCTTCTTCACATTTTCTAAGCTTAAAATAGTTTCACATTTTTTTCCATTAACAACATCAATTATTTTCATTTCAGTTTTCAAACAAAACGCTACTTCTAATTTAGGAACATCCACACATTTATTTGCCATCTGAGTCGCACTTGGAACAACTGCACCTAAATTTTTCTGAGCATAATTACAATTTACATATTGCTTTCCTAATTCTTTAAATTCATTACAATAACTGGTAACCAAACCTTGCGACGCTGAAACCTCACATGACTGAGCAATCGCTTCCAAATCTCCAGGAAGAATCTCTATTTTCTCTCCGAGAAAACCATAATATCTCATAACCGCCATAGCGATAACAACTAACAGAATAACTCCTAAAACTAATAAAATCATTGCCGTAGTCGACAACTGTTGCCCTTTTTTATCCAACCTCTTTCTTACAAACATATTTTATTTAAACAAACTTTATTTATAAACCTTTTTAAACGAAAACAAATTTAAAATTAATCCTCTGCTTCTTCCCATTAACTGAAAAATCCCTTGCACTTTCTATTTCAAAAAAGATTTTCTCGTCCTGAGTAGAAATTTCACTCTTCAAAAAATTAGGAATTTCTATTTTATTTAAACAATCAAGTTTATCATTCAAATTTTTCTCAACACACACATTTAATATTTTAAACAATTCATCAAAACTAATTAACCGTTCATCCCCTAAAACAATTCTCGCAGATAAATCCCCCTCGGATTCAACATTAATTGTCCCAAACATTTCATCCACTAAAACATTCTCCACTAAAATTTCTAAACTATTTATTCCGCCAACAACCTCAAATTCATCTTTCAAAATTTTAGTTTTCAAAATTAATTTCGCTCCAGAATCTTTTGAACTATAATCAAGAAATTCTTCTTTTAAGTTTTCCCTAAACAAGCTAAGAAAAATACTCTCCATCTCATTATCTTTCTTAAACTCCCCAAACTGAAGAAACCGATCTCCATTTTGAATAAAAATTTTATCTTGAATATATTGTTGAGAATTGACCAAATCAAAATAAGTCTTAGCGTATGCATTTTTACTTAAAAATTCCAAAAAATTTGAATTAGAAGCCGCCTGTTCATAAAATATTTTCAGGTGAAGATAACTTTCAACTTTCTGCGTCTCTTTATTAGACTCAGAAACAAAATAAGAAAAAGCAATAGCAACGGTAAGTAAAACTAAAAGAACCAATAACAAAATTGGCATATTTCCTCGTCTATTCATCGCAAATCCTCGTATATTGAAATCCTATTGAAATAGCTTTTCCCGCATGATATATTGTCTCTGTTTGTTTTTTACTCCATATCCCTGCCGGATTTACTCCATTAGTCCCCTGAACTATTTTCCCATCAATATTAAAAAAAGTCTCAGAGGGTAAATCAATTCTATAATTAATACATTTTGGTTTTGGCAAATGATCTTTTATAAATTGCATATTTTCATATTCCTTCTCCAAAAAAACTTTGAATTCATTAGTAAGTTCAGGATCAAAATTGGGATCGCGAATAATCTCATTCAAAATAGTTTTTAAATTATTTATATCTCCATTAAATTTAGTATCAAAAAGTGGAGAAATAAGATAAGGCTCTAACATCTCTTTTAAAATATTTTTGAAGGTCATTTTTTGTTCGGAATAAACCATCTCAGTCTCCATAATCTTATCAAATTCAGTGGTCACCTTAAAAAGGGGCACATCTTCAGGATTATCCACTTGATTATTTTTATTCTTAGCCAAACTCACACTTCCAACAACAAAAACAAGCATAATCAAAAAGACAATTACAAGTGCAGGAATCCAAGTTATTCCCGTCGCTATCTGACCGCGCTTCTTCATTTAAAAATCTCCCCTCTCTGATTAGATGCTGCTAAAACTTTTACATAAACCCTTTGAGAATCCAAACTTAACACCCTTCCTCTCTCCACACATTTTGGATACTCTTTTGCTTCCACTTTTCCAGTCAACTCACAAGTTTCCTCAAAAGAATAAACTCCCCCTAGAATATCTTCTCTCAATTTTTCTTCATCTTCATTTAAAAAACTAATTCTAAAATAAAAAATTTCCTCCTCTTCAAAAATATTTTTATCTAAATCACATTCAACAAAAACATCAAAGCTCTCATCCAAAATATTTTCATTTTCTGAAACACATCTTAACAATTTTTCACTAAGCACATTCGCTTCTAAAATCCTTACATCAGAATCAGCCCCGTAAAATGCCAAAACTCCCCACACAACTCCCAACCCCACAACTCCCAAAACAAAAAACCAATAAATAGATAAAATTTTTTCTCCTCTACAATCTTTTAAAAGATTATCACGAAAAAGTTCCAATTTTATTTTTTTACTTTTTAACAACATTTTATTTAATTTTTAAAACAATTTTATCTTCATTTAATTTAAATCCCACACCCACCTCATAATCTGAAAAAAAATGAAATTTATATCCTCCACTCGAAGATAAGCTAACCATCAACAAATTGGCTTCATTATCTATCTTAACTAGTTTAGTCACCTCAAGATTTCCTTTCAAATCAACTACATTATTTTTACTAGCAATTTTATAACCCTCTGTAAAATCTATCTCTAACTCCATGCCAGGCGTTGCTCCATCAATCAAGAGTGCAATTTCTTTTGCATATAACTGTTCAGAATTCAAAGTTCCAGTAGAAACTCTAGCAATAAAAATAATCAAAAAAGTAAAAAAAAGAATATTCCCAATAGTGTAAATAATAATTGGAGAAATCATATCATTTTTTTCTCCACGTTTATCAAATAACAACCCTCTTTTCATTTTCCGTGCTTCGCGATGCCTATGCGTAATGGCTTTCATAAAATCCTAAATCAAAATTACTTTAATAAATTATCTAAAACAACAATTTTTAAAAACAAACTTTTCATTAAAATTAAATCACATTCATGGAATCACTTCCACTTGGAACACAACAGGACAGGCATGATACAAATACACCGAATTCTTTAGGAACTCCTCGCTCAAAATTTTCAAGATTAGTTAAAATAATTGGAATAATCGGATTAGGAACAGGATTGATTTTTGGAGGGAAATATTTATGGAAACAAGATAAAAACCAAAAAGATACAGAAATTTCTAAAACAGAACAAATTTCAGAACAAGCACCTAAAAACCATCCTACCCCTTCTTTAATGGATTCAATACTCTGCACTAAACCACCCACAGAAGAACCAACAACTAAAGAAAAGATACTCACTCCAAAAGAAATAAATAAAATATTCGAACCAACTCCCAAACCAATAACAACACAAAAGACATTATCCACAACTCCTCCCGCAAATAAAAAAGAATATCAACCCCTTGAAATAAGGGGATATAATTCTAAATCTATAACAAAAGTAATTCCTCGCGATTGGAATTTTGACATAAATCAAGCTACAACAAAGATTTATCCCGGAAGAGAAGACAATTTTTTAGTGGAAATTGTTTTAAATTTAAACTCCTCAGCAAATTTAAGGAAAAGAATAGATGAAAAGCAAACAAAAAATTTAACTTCAGTCATGATATTAAAAAACAATAATGCAACTTATCTTCAATGGATTGGAGAAATGTCTCAAGAAGAAAAAGAACGAGGAGAACAATATATCCAAGAAAAAATTAAACAAATAAACCCAGAAACTTATGGCCCCCTTTTTACCAACTTGCATGAATATGAGGGAAAAGCATTCAGGTTAAGTAAAGGCATAATGGAATACCAAGAAAAAAATGAAAATTTTCCAGATGATTTAAGTCAAATTTTTTCATATATTGACCCTAAAAACTACATATTATCAGACACCGGAACTCCCTTTCCAAAAACAGCAGAAGATGTACAAAAAGGCAATTGTGATTTTTATTATTTTAAACCAGATAGAACAGTAAAACAAAATCCTAAAAATCCGCTTATAATAAAAATCCCTCGTAGAAAGGATAGATGCCTAGATAAAATATGGGTAATAACTTGGGATCTTGATTTGATAAAAATATCTTTACCAGAAAGGGATAGAATTTTGCAAAAATATAATCTAAAATAAAATTCTAAACTCCTTGACCCTCTAAGTCTTTAAGAGCTTCAGACATCGGGTCACTTTCAGGATCCACAACATAAGGTCTAACAGTTATTTTGTCTGCTGCAGCAAAAATTGTCAACGTTTTAGGTCCATCCCCCTTAATCAAATAAATCACATGATCAGAGAGTACAATTTCAATTTTCTTTTTTGAATTTGAACAGATCCCCAATTTTGAACAACTCTCATAATTCTGAAGAGTATCCAAAATCTTGACCCCCTCTGGACAAAAACACAAAGCTTTCTCATTCTGTTTATTAAAATCCATAAGTTTCCAACCCACCGGATTTGTCAAAAGATAATCTGCCTTACCTCCATTCTCTAATTCATTTCCTTTGTTAATAATGTTTTCTAGATGAAGTGTAGCTTGCTGTAATTTATACTGCCCCATTAAAATCCCATAAAAACTTACTGTCAAATAGAGTAAAGCTGCAATTACTAGAACTGCAATCAAAATTTTCAAAACTTCCGGCATCAAAATTCCTTTTTTATTAAATTTTTTTTTATTCATTTAAGGGAACCCCTCAATAACTCCACAATACTTAGAGATATCCTTATAATCATAATTCGTAACTCTTACTACACTACAACCAGTCCGAGCCTGCTCCCCACTTAATAAAACATCTTCACATTTTGAAAGACTAACTGCCCGATTATTAATTGCAGTTCCTTGCACAACTCCTCCTGCGATTAATATAATTCCTGCACAAAGCGGAAGGAATTTATAACAAGTAGTTCCTGCTTCCCAGATTTTTTTTGGTGCCCCCATGATAGTTTTTATTGGAGAAATAAGTAAGCTTAAAGATGCTCCAGCCAATGCAACATTCCCAAAATTTTTCCAAACAGTAGCTTTTGTAGGGGCACTAATCTGCATAAAAAATATTGCTAATTCCTCTGTATCATCCCCTGGAGTAACAGGAGCATCAATCAAATTCACATCAAATCCATCAACTTTTATTTCTTTCTCATCCTTTTTACCTTCATCTTGTTTATAGGAACCCCCTTCTAATTTAATATCATCCTTAACTGCAAACCCTCCACTAATCCCAGTCATATATTTTGTGTAACTCACCTCTGTTCCAGCAATTTTATGAGTGTTCATATAATTAACCGGGTCTACTTTGGATAAATCAATCTTTGAATCTAAATTCTCTTTATCAAATGCAATTCGAGAACAAATTACACAAGAAGGATAAACCCCCCCTATCCCAAACTCTGCTTTAGTCTGCTCAAATAAACTAACTTTCCCCTCCCCCATCATAGTCCAACAATCCAAAACTTTTTGAGCAATTAACTTTTCCACGTCTGCATTCTTTTCAACTTTTGCTTTATCAACTCCCTTCTCATTCTCAAAATCCTCACACTCTGAACCAACAAATTTACTAGTCACGCAAAGCTTTTCAGTATAACAGTTCAAAGGGATATATTTATTTCCAAAAGGAGCAGTAGCTCTTAAAATTACACTTTCATGACACGCTGTAGCATCAATCACGTCGATAAAAGCAAATCTATAAAACAAAAAAAGCACAATAGCAAAACCCGCCAGCATGATAATTATATTTACAGATTGCGAAGACATTATCTCTGCTTTTTTATTTAACCCTCTTCTTTTCATATTCAAAATAAATTTCTCTTATTTAATAATTTAACTAATTAAACGATTAATCAAAAAATAAACTCCTGCCACAATAATCACAAAAAAAAGAATCCAAACAACTCGATTAACTAAACTTTCGGAAACATCAGCAGCACCTTTTTTTTTCATAAAATCTTAAACAAAAATTACTTTAATAAATTATCTAAACAGGGAATCGTTCTTCGGATTGCAAGAAAAAACGATTCTCACTCACAAATCTTGGATAAGATTTGTCAATATATTTTTTTCTACCACTGTAGGTTCTTTTGTTGAAAAAAGAACCCCAAATCTTAAAAACAAACTTTCCATTAAAATTAAATCACACTCATGGAATTAATTCCCTCGGGAAACAAACCAGCACATGAGACGTATAACACTGATACGCCGAATTCTTTAGGAACTCCTCGCTCAAAATTCTCAAGATTGTTAAAAAAAATTAAATCTTTAGCACTTCCAATTTTTGCAGCAGCCGCATTGTATCTTTCTCCTCAAACAAATGCAGGTGAAATATATAATGAAGTTCACAAAGTGAAACTAATGGGAACAATGAATTCAAATGTTTCAAAAGCCACACCGATAACTAGAAACTTAGCAGTTGTGGCACAACTTAAAGAAAACTCTGCAACCGAAAACCCCTCAGACTATTTTTTAAATTTAAAATATAGAATAAGCGGAGAACCAAAATTTAAAAATTCGGTAATAAAAATCCCGCCTCACTTAAAAACATATATTAATTATCAACTGCACTTTTTAGGAATTGCTCACCCTCCGGCAGTCATTATCTCCCCGCCAACAAATGAAACAATTTTTTCAGAAACCTACAAGGGAAACAAAGCGACTTCTTTATCTCAAAGTTCAAAAATGAGCGAAATAGAATTTACAATAGCCAAATCTATATTAGACAAAACTCTAAATAAGGCCCACCCCCTAGCAAAAACAACATTCCATAAACTTGTAAAATGGGAAAAAAACAAATACCAAAAATTCTGGCAACAAGAAGCAACAACAATAAATCCTAATTGGCAATTAACTCAAATTCCCATTTATCGATTAGCAAGATTGACCGAAAAAGAAAATCCTGGAGTTGAAAAAGGAAGATCCTTTACAATCCCAATTTCAGCAGACAATGGCAAAACTCTCGAAGGAAAATTAATACTCAAATTAGATTTATCCCAAAATGACTTATGTGGTTCTATTAATTTTACAATTCCATTATCTGAAGAAACAAAAATAAAAAAAGATCAAGAAAGATTATGGATAAACAACCAACATTATGGGGAATATCCTGCAGCACTAGTTTCATTAGATCAGGGAAAAGTGATTCCCCTCCCTAAAGAGGGAATGTTACCAAAAAAAATTCTCGCGGATTTATGGATTGAACCATGCGATCCAGAAATAGGAATAATAAATTCAAAAAATGAAAATGAAATTGGAATAAAAAAACTTGGAGGAAAAGTTTCAATTTTAGAGATTCCCAAAGCAAATTATGAGTCCATTAAAGGGCCCAATTTAGAAACACTATTATCTTCCAAAGCAGATGGAATAAGAAACCCAGAAAAAGGCACTTCTTTTTTAGTGAGGTCTAGTGAAAACCAAATTTACAAAGTTAGAATAATAGGAATCACCCCAGAAAGAACCCAAAAAGGAAGAGAATCATCTATGGCATTAGAATTTTCAAAATTAGAAAGTTCACTGATTCCATTAAATATTACCTTACCCCCAGAAAACACTACCGCAAAAAACTTTCTAATCTGTCCAGGAGAATCTCCAGCAGGAAGTCGTCTAGCCTCGAGAAAAGAAGCATTAGAAATGTTGGGGATAGAAACAAATCCAGGAAGATCAGAAATCCCAAAAGAATCTTCAGATAAATACAGAGCAGCAGCATATTATAAATTAAAATCAGGCACAGATATGATAATTTTTAAACAAGGTCTAAGAAACACATACGAAACTCTAAAAGAAATTAAATCTTATAATCAACGTTGGATGGATGATGATTTAATGGCAATATTATTAAATGGGCAAAATGCATTATACGTAAAAATTGATGGGAAAAAAGCAACATCTAAAGACATTCAATCTATGGGATTACCTATTTCAGCAATAAGAAAAGAATTTGCTCCAGAACACTTCGCAATAAATCCTCTTATTAAAAAACTTGAAAATATTAAATTGTTGGGCAAAGAAATACAAATTGAAAAAATTCCAACATGGTTTAAAGGCAATCAAGATCAAATTTCTCAAGCAAAAAAATTAGGTATCCCTGTAGCAAAGGAATATGAATTAGGCGGAGCAAAAATGAAGTTAGTTTTAATTCCAGGTAACCAAGAGATCAATCCTTTTTATCTCTCAATCTACGAAACAACAAATCAAGAGTATAAAACTTTCTATCCGAATCACACCACATTTAATATTATTGAATATGTAGATAATAGGGGAAAGAAAATCTTTCGCACAGGCACCTCAGATAAAGACAATCAACCAGCGACCCTTCTTTCAGTTAAAGAAGCAGAAGGATTTTGCGAACAAACCAGCTTAGCATTAAAAAGAAAAATTAGGCTTCCGACATCAAGAGAATGGAAACATGCTAACAAAACAACCCCTCGAAAAGGTAACTTTAAGGGAAATCTCCGCAAAACATTTTTATCGCCTAAAGCAGTAAATCCATGGGCAATAGATAACATTGATTTCACTTGCGAGGGAGGAAGATTTAACCCCAATGAATTTGGACTATATGATATGGTGGGTAATGCCTCAGAATTAACCAGCACAAATAAAAATCAACTAGAAAGAGTTTGTGAAGGGAGTAGCTTTAAAGATGATGTGGAGTATAAAACAAAAACTCTCCCCTTAGATAAAAAAGTAAGGGGTATGGACGTAGGCATAAGAATTGTAGAAGAACTTACCCCAGAACAATTAGCAATGCATCCGTCTCTTCAACAAAACACTTCTATTTCAAAAGAAAAAGGTTTTGTAATCCCAGAAGGAATCTCGCGCCCATATTTAATCTGCCCAGAAGAAGTTCCAGAAGGAAGTCGATTAAGAACTCCCCTAAAATATCTTAAGGAAACCCAAGGGGATAGACAAGTAATGTACTCCTTAAATAGATCAACATTCTTCAAAATTACCCATGAACATCCTTCTGAAATAAAAATAGATACGATGAAAATTTGTCTTAAAGTAGGAAAAGCAAGCCTTAGTGCAGGAGCAATATTCTTTCTAGAAGATAATAGTATATTAACTCTACAAAAATCGAAAAAATCTTCATCTACTAGAGAAACTGAAGCAGTAAAAGAAGCCATCAATAGAACTCTACAAAAAGTAAATCCTCCAGAATATTATGTGGAAAAAGAAGTTAGTTTAAAAGATATGGATGAAAAAAATATTTTCAAAAAAGGTTTAGAAGGAGTAGCTTTAGCTCTACTGCCCAACGAAATTAATTCAATAATGGATCCGCGAAAAGATGGAACACAAAAACTAATTTTGAATCCAAAAATGGATAATGCCCACCTATATTATTTTGCAGTTGATATGGACGGAATAAAGGAGAGAAGAATTTTCATTAATGAACACGAATATAACCCAGGCAATTTACAACCAAGACTTGGGTGGACTACACTCTCCCCAAACCAAGATGGAACTTTCAAACCAATAAGACGCTATTATGAAGGAGAGGGAATAATTATTCATAGAAACAGTTTAAGACAAGGACCAAATACAATTGAGATGAGAATTAAAGATACAACCGGCCAAAAAAGAACAAGTTCAGTTAGCATAATAAAAAATTAATTTAACCCTTACAACAATCCTCTGGAACTCTCACACTCACCTTCCCCTTAGAAGATTTTATAACCCCATCCGGATATAATTTAAAAATCCATTCTTGGTCTCCAATAGGGAAAACCAAATTATTTGATTTATAATTCTCTAAACAAAAACAAGTTTTTCCACAAACTTTTTCTTCATCATTTAAACAAAATTGATAATTTTCATAAATACAATTCTTCCATTTTTCCATACCAAAAAATTTACATTCATGTGCAGCAAGCAAAGAGTTAACAAAACAAAATGCATTCGGATTGCCCCATTTTTCATAATAATCTGGAAAAGGGGAAATTTTATTTTTAATTGCCAAATGAGGTATGCTCCCAACCCCCGTTAACTTTGATCCAGCCTTTGCTACATTCCCCATCCTTTCAATAAAATCCAAAAAAGTAGATGAATATAAAATATTCAAAACATGCTTAAATTCAGAATCACAATTCATTTTATTAAAATAATCTTGACACTGAGATTTTTTATTAGACATATAAAACTTATTGTAAACTTTATCCGTTCCAGTCAACCGAACAAAGGCTCTTTGTTTCCTTGCATCCCAAATAAAATCTGCAGTAGCACCAGATTTAAAAATAATCTCCAAAGGTTTTGTTCTAGGATAAAAACAATCCTCATAATCCACCCGATAAGTGATAATTGTTTCTGTACCCTCCAAAATTCTCAACGGCAATCCATAACTATCTAACAATTCCTTAGCCACAGTATGCTCAACTTTCAATTCTTTTTCACGACAAATCATATTCTGTTCCACGGCTAATTTTGCCCCATCTAAATTTAAAAGATTTTTTTGGCCTTGTGGATTTTTTGCCATTTTTTTGTAAGTTTCACTCGTAGTAATAAAAACAACATCATTTAATTTAAATTCTAAATTACTCAAAACGCCAATCTGAAAATTATTATTCCACTCTGTTTTATATTTATCAAACATTATCTTATTATCCTTCAAAAAAAGTCTACTCTCAACCAGTTTAGTGCAATCTCCACCTGTACAAAAAGAAATTTTATCTGCTCTTACCAATCCAACACGATACCCAGTACTACAAAGAAGATTTATTTCAGTATTATCTCCAACATAAACTTCCTCTTCTCCTCCTGTTGGACCCTCATAACTCGGGAGCAATTTTAAATATCGGGTAAGATCCCCTTTTGTAAATAAAAAAATCATAACCACAACGAGGAGTAAGACTACCAAAGTATACTTAATAAATTTGCTTGTATGCAAGGCCTGTCCTTTTTTGTTTTTCATCCTTTTAATCTAAATAAATTTTTTAAAAAATCTAATGCCCCCTCCCCTTTTCCTTTCAACACAAAAAAACCAACCAAAATAATCACCAAAACAACAATGGCAATAATACTCCATCCCACCATCTCAGATTCCATACCTCTCTTTTTCATAATTCAAAAAGAGAAAACTAATTAATAAATCTATCGGGGAATCGTCTTCTTGTATAATTCTAAAACGACTTGGTCGCTACTTTTTTTGAAAAAAGAACCCCGGGGGAATCGTTCTTCGGATTGCAAGAAAAAACGATTCTCACTCACAAATCTTGAATAAGATTTGTCAACATATTTTTCTTTTGCACTGTAGATTTTCTTTTTGAAAAGAAAATCCCATCTATAACAATCCGCCGATAACAACCGACGCTAAAACAAACAAGCCTATTATTGCAAAAAGAGCCACAACAAAATAAAGCAACATTCCTTTCTTCAAATTTTTCCCAACCTGATAAGTCTGTTCTAATTTATCCTCTCCAGAATTTATTGTCACTAATGCCAAAGTTAAAATAAAAATTATTTGAATCAAATAAATTCCAATTGCTAATTGTAAAAAGTAGGGAGGAACCATTTGTTCTATCTGGAATATATCTAAAACAGCATCGAGATTCCCCAATCCTGGAATACCTTCTTGCCCCGAAAGTTGATTAATCAAACTCAACTTTCCTAAAATAGAAGTAATCATCGCTGCCAATCCAATCACCACTCCTGAAAGTAAAGGCGCCAAAAAATTCATATTACTTTTCATATCAGAAATAATCTCTGCTAACATATCTCCTAACCTATCACTAATTTTTTGAATATTTTTAACATATTGCGAGATACTCATCAAACTAACAGCTGCTATTTTCAATCCTTTTTTAGAAGACTCAATCAAAACTCTCATGCTGGTCGCAATTAATTCAGAAGGATATAAAGCCAATGCTCCCCGCCTCTTATCAAAAAGCGCATTCTCGACACTCATTCCCATCTGATAAATATTATAACTTACCCTTCGAAAAAAATCCTCTGTTTTCAATCCTCGAGAAGACTCTGCCACTTTCCCAAAAGCGATTTCCGGAGGCATACCATTCCCAATTCTATTTCCCAACTGAAACAAAGAATTATTAAATTCTTTTTCTAAAGATTTTGTTTTATTTCTTTCAACAATTAAATTTTTAGTTCTAGAATTGAAAGTTAGAATAAAAAACAAAGCAAAACTCAAGGGAATAAGTAAACTCAAAATTAAAGCAAAAACCCCATAAGGTCCAACAACCCCAGTTCCGCTTTCAATAAAATTAAAAATTTTCTCATCACCAAAAATACTCAGTCCGAGTTCAGCATAAGTATAATCTGACTGTAAACCCAACCAACTCGGAATAGGAGTAAATTGAAAAATAAACGGCATCAATCCAAGAATCAAAATAGGCAAACAAATAATCCCTGCACTAAAATAAGATTTCTTGCTTTTAAATTCATGATAAAGGGGATTCCTCGCCAACAATTCTGTCTCCCCATAACCTCCCGGCCTCAATAGCAAAACATTATCCACTAAATAAAAAACAAAAAAAGGAATTATTAAATTAAAAACAATTAAAATATGATACCATTTCAAATAATCCCCCACCATTGCAGAAGCTAAAGGTAACAAAGCTAATCCCAGCGTCGGCAAAACAACCCCTAACATATAAACATTAGTCAAAGGACTCCGAACATTATGAGTAAATTTTAGCATCTTATCATAAACTCCATCCAAAACAACTTGCAAAGATTTTTCAAGAGTCACAATTCTCCGTCCATTATCCGGCTCAAACAAACTAGATTCAATCAAATGAAAACTTTCTATAAACTCTGAAGAATAATCTCTCCAAATATCAAGATAATTATCTAAACTCTCTTTAATTGTAGAAAACTTACCAATCTCCATATCATAAAACACTTTCCTAAAATCAAGCGACAAAGGATACTGCAAATGTTCTGACGCAAACGCAATTGCTTTTTCAAGATTCGGAGTATGCCGCATATAAACTACAATATACAAAATAGCCGGCACCATCTGACTCGACGCCTTCAACCTCCATTGATTGGCCAACCTCTGCGGATAAGCTTTAATATAATAAAACAAAAAAACAGCAACCAAAAGAATTAAAACAAAAAACAAAAATGGAAACTGAGAAAAACTTCCCTTAATTAATGCAACAGCTACGGATAAAAACAAACCAATTAAAAAAACTGAAATAAAAACCATCACACTCAAGGTCAAAGCTTGCCAAGGTTCTATTTCTAAATGCGCAATTCGGATATGTTTTTCAACTTCTTTTTGTTCTTTCTCTGAAACTTTTAACTTAATAATATTCCCCAAGCTATGGCACCATTTCTCATAGCGAGTCAACTGCGGAGCCATCTCTGCTTTAAACCTGGTGTACTCACGACTATAATTAGAATTAGAAGGAACATCAGTTTTCATCTGAGACTCAATCTTACTTCCGTATTTCTTTAAGATATCTCGCGTTGTAAGCTTCACCATCTTTATAATAAAA
The DNA here is from genome assembly GCA_018657525.1 of archaeon. GTDB lineage: Archaea > Nanobdellota > Nanobdellia > Pacearchaeales > GW2011-AR1 > JABHWZ01. Next base: position 25,061 of record JABHWZ010000014.1, read on the forward strand.
ATAACAAACATTAATTAATAAATGTTGTGAAGAAAGAAATTACTCACTCAATAATCTCTTAGCCAACCCAGAATCTAACTCTCCTATTGTAGGTTTAACAAATCTTATCAAACCTTGCGAAATTTCAATATGAAGAACATTTCCAAACTCATAATCCGGAGACAAAATTTCAATTAAAGAATCTCTTAAAACATTATCCTTTGCAGGACCCGGATAACTTCTTAAACTTTGCGAACCATATAAACTTTTATTTAAATTATTTAAATGGGTATTCCCACTAAAATTAGAATCTTCTCGGACTTGCATCATCATCTGAAAAGATGGAAGATCAATTGAAAATTCATCAGGACTAAGATAAAAATTACCCCCTTTAAAAGCAGTTATTGTTCCAAGAGAAACCTCCCTTTTTTGAGGCAAAAGAATTTCCCCTCTCTCTACTTCAATTTTTTTAAAAGCATCAAAAACCATCTCCCCAAATCCATCCACCTTTGGATCGCGAATAAAATACAAACCATCCCTCCCAAAAAATTCACTTAATCTCCAATAATTAGTAAAAATAATATGTAAATCATCTCTCAAATCTAAAGGATCAAAAACAGGAGTAACAAAATTAAAATTTCCAGCCTCATAAACTAAAACCGATTCTGGATCAATTAAACCCTCTGCCCCTTCTTCAACAGAAATACCTAAATCAACTCCTGGATTATACCGCTTAAATAAATTAACCATTCTCAAAGGTCCTGCAAATTTCCTTAATCGTTCCTTATGATCTACTTGGGTTGAATATTTCATAAAAAAAGAACCTCTGATTAACTTATAAATATTATGCAACTCAAATTTTTCTTTTCTTTATTTTATCGTTGAGCCATTTCTGCCACTCATTGAATTGTTCCAACCAAATATTAAAGAACGAGATTTGACGAGCGAGGAACTTGTTTCCGACGTCTCTGATGGAAAGTTAGTTATATCTTTCTTCCTTTAATTTTTTTAGATAACCAATCTTTCCACTCTGGGAAAACCCTTTCAGAAACAGGCAACCCAACTTCTTCTCTCACTTTTTCAGAAATTTTATGGAATGAATTATTAGACAAAGAATTAAATTGCGATTCCAACAAACCCAAATCCCCACTTTTATTTGCAACATCAACTAATTCTTTTTTTATCTTAGTTCTTAGCATAATATTATCATAGACCGCGTCCCAATTTCCAGCCCATCCCTTCACATTTCCTGCAATTTCCTTAATGATTTCCGAGTCCCCATTTATTAAATCCTCTGTTGGTTTCAATTCATCTTCTTCCACATTATATTTTAATAAATCAACAAACCCCTTCTCAAGCAAAGGATCTTTTGTCCAATGTTTTCTAACTTCTGCCACTTGCAAAACCCTTTTCCAAGATTTTAATCCATCTGGAGATTTAATTGGATTCGCAACAGTGATGACATCTGTTGCTTTAAATGAAGTTGCAGGCACACCCAAATCATTTACCACTCTATCAAAAACAGCATAAGGAGAACCACCATGAATTGTTCCTGCCACGACATTTGCCAAAGCTCCCACCCGCATAGCCTCGTAAAGCGCCTTAGCCTCCACACTCCTTACTTCACCAATTATCAAACTTGAATCCCCCAACCTCAAACTTGTCCGAATCCCATCATCAGCAGAAACCTCAGTAGTAGTTTTTAATAAAGCACTTCGCACTTTCATTCGAATAATATCATAATTTAATTTTCTCAAACCCTCCACCGGCAACTCTAAAGAATCTTCAATAACAATAATTCTATGCTTAGGGATAATTTCCAACATCAAACTGCCCAACAACGACGTCTTACCAGAACTTCTTGTTCCCGCAACTAAAATCGTTCTTGCACCGTCAATTAAAAAACTATAAAGTCCAGCAGCAAAAGGATTAATCATCTTATTATTAATAAATAAAGGCAAAGTCCACGGACTATCTCTATGTCTTCTCAAAGCATAAGCCAATCCATCTGGAGAAAGCGGCGGTTGAATAATCGCTACTCTGGCCCTAAGATTCCCAATATTCATTTGAGTATCTAAAATCGGATTTGCCTCATCAAGAGGCCTTCCTGAAATCAATCTAAATTTCGCAGCCCAAGAATCAACATCTTGCTGACTTGGTAAAATATTCGTAGAACACTCATCAAAGCTCTGATGCCGAACAAAAACATTTGTTTTTGGAATTGGAGCGTTCAACATAATATCTTGTAATTTATCATCCTGCAACAAAACTTCCACCAAACCAAATCCAATTGTATGTCTTACCAAAATTGTAGAAAGCTTATTCAAATCAGCATAACTTAAATTTATCCCTTGATTATTAGATAAATCCTGCAACAAATCTCTAGAAATATTAAAAAAAACCTGCCGCGTTCTTTCAGTATCGACAAACTCTTCTGCTTTTGGTTGATGTTCAATTAACACTCCTCTTGCCATATTTAATAACATATCTTGATCCTCACTCAACGAATTCTCTGGAGGATTCAAATGGTAAATCAATTTAGCTTCATCTTCTTTTTTCAAAATCGTTACCAAAGATTGATCATGATCTTTACCAATTTTATACTGGCCGATAATTTCCGCATCATCAGGCAGATCCATAACTAAACGAGTAAAAGTAAAATTGGGCAAAGTATCTGGTTTGAAAAATTTACGATATATCTCCCGGTCTCCCTTAACATACCCCTCCAAATATTGCCCAACTTCTTTTATTAAAATAGTCTCTTCAAACAAACTCAACAATTTATTCAAAAGATTAATATAATTTTGCTGATCAATTCTACAACTAACCTCCACCTTCTCAAAATATATCTTAGCTTCAATGATTAATTTCTTTAATTCTGAATGGGCTGAAATCGGATCTTGTTTTAATAAAATTAAAAATCCAAAAAGATCATTATAGCGTTGTGGAAAAAATTCTTCACAGTTAGTAATCAATTTTACTTGAGAAAGAATTTTTTCTTGTTTAGTAAAATAAACATATAACTGCGCAATTTCCAAAAGAGCTGACGTCTCCTTAAAATCATAATTATAATTTTTCTGTTGTACCAAAACAATTCTAGAAACATTTGGATTTTCAATTAATGCATCAATCACTCGGCCCATAACTTGAGGCGATTCAGCAACATCTGCAACAAACAAAGCCCCCAAGTAATTAATATAAATCACATCTTCACCCCCCTCTCGTCTCACCTCGTAAGAATATAACGGAGTTTTTTTATCGAACTGCATAATAAAACATACTAAACATAATTTAAAATGTTTTGTATCTTAAATATAAATGAAAAAGAATATCACAACAAATTTAAACCCCTCTAACCTTTAATAAAAATGGATGGTGACACACAATACACTCCTCGGAATTATGATTTATCAGCTGTAAAAATCAGAGACCTCGAAGAGAAACAAAGAATTATCAAGAACCGGCTTCTATTAATTGGAGAAAATCTCATTGAAACAAAAGAAGAAACAAATAGTCAGATAACTGAAATAAAAAAAGAATTAGAATTATTAAAACAAACTATGAAAAAAGTCTCGTCTTTTTTAGAAAATATCTCAGAAGAATTTTCCAAGTTCGCAAAAAAAGAAGATATAGAAATTTTAGCTAAACAAGCAAAAATGTTCCAACCAATGGAGTTTGCAACTAAAGCCGACTTGGAGAAATTAAAATGAGAAGAAGTTGCAAACACAAAGTATCTATAAACATCGTCAAAACAAACAATTTAAATTTTAGTATATATTTAGGCGAACGAAGCGAGTTGTCGGGGGGGTGTTCGGAGGAACCTACGAGCTTTAGTGGGAATCCTAAAATTTAAACCCCTCCAAACCAATTTAAAAAATTAGAAATATTAAAAAAGGAGTAAAACTAAATAAAAATATAAAATGACAGTCTTAGAACAAATAACCCAAATGAAAAGCCAAGGAATACCTGAAGCTCAAATAACTGGGAGCCTGAGAGAACAAGGCGTATCTCCGAAACAAATTACTGATGCGTTAGCACAATCACAAATTAAAAGTGCAGTTGCAGGAGAAACACCTATCCCGACAGCAGATGGAATGCAACCTTCAATAATGGGCGGAGAAACACCTCCAATTTCTGGAGAACAAGCTTACACCCCTCAAACACAAGAAGTCGCAGGAGGCCAAATGCCCACTCAAGATGCTTACGCTCAACAACCCGCACAAGCAGGAGAATATTACGAGGGAGGATACGATTACAATTCACAACCGGCCGGAGGAACAGACACAATGATTGAAATAGCTGCACAAGTCTTCTCTGAAAAAATAAAAAAACTTCAAAAACAAATTACTGGAGTTGCAGAATTTAAAACAATCGCAGAAACAAAATTAGAAAACATCGAGGACAGATTAAAAAGAATAGAAAATTCATTCGACAAACTCCAAATAGAAATATTAAACAAAGTCGGCTCTTACGGAAATACTTTACAAAGCATAAAGAAAGAAATGTCAATGATGCAAGATTCATTTGGTAAAACAATGAAAAAGATTTCAACTCCTACAAAAAAGAAAACTTCTAAGAAAAAATAATTATTCTTTAAATTAATTTTATTCAATCTTCTTCAATATCTTAGAAAGTCCAGAACTAAACGGTTTAGATTCACTTGAACTAAACATAATTCCAATTATAATTACTAAAACAACTAAAAACACAACTAACCCCACATTATCCCTCAACCAAAACGCAATACCTGAGCCAAACACCAATCCTGTCTGAGCTAAAATCACTACTAAAATAACAACTGCAATTCCTAAGAAAACCACCATCACCGGCTTGTTATCTGGATCTACAAATAAACTAGCTAAAATTAAAATTACTAAAATAATCGAAAGACCAATTCCAAATCGAGGAAACAATTCTGCAAAAAACCTCGGAACCAAATCAAATTGCAAAGCCATCAATCCAATAGACAAAGCAATAATCCCATTTATTCCTTTATTATTAAAAATCTTTGTTCTATCTAAAACCCCAAAAACTAACGAGAATAAAATCAAAAACGGAAGCACATAACTAAAAAATCCAAACTGCTCTAACTGAGCCAATAAACTCCCGACTTCTCCGCCAAAGACATAACCATACGAAGCAAGCATCACCAAATTTTCTATCATATTAATCTTTCTCTTTTATATTTTAAATACCTTCTTATTTACTGCTTTTAATTGCAATTGCTAAAGCTCCTGCAATTACCACAATAAACACAACATTAGTCCAAAGAGCTGAACTCCAATCTTGTTTAAATAATAAATCCCAAACCCCTGAATCAACTCCTGTTGCCCAAAGGACTGCAATAATTACTGCAATAAATATAACTGCTCCAATCACATATTTCATCCAACCCGCACTAACAAAAGATTCTTTCAATTCTCCCCCAGTTGCAAATCCCCAAAGCAATAAAGTTACAAAAACTACCACCATTGCTACTGTTAAAAATAAAACCATATTATTCACAACTTCTTTTGGAAAAACTGCTCCAACAAAAACTAAACCAAGAACAAAAGCAGTTAAAGCATTCAATTGAGTTTTACCTTCGCCAAGCACTTTTGTTTTTTCTAGAATAGCAAATACAATAAAAAAAATCAATAAAAAAGGAAGTGCAAAATTAGCTAAAATCGGATGCTGTAAAATTGTCTCAACCATCTTAGATTAAATCTTCTGCCAAATCTTCATCTGAATTAGAACTTGGAAGGGCAGCTTTATTTATAATGAATATATCACTAATTGCTTTCACAAATCTGTGTGGAATTATTACTCCTCTAGCTCCACCGATTAAAGACATAACTCCGCCCCCAACTTTAATTCTCCATCCCTCAATTTTGTTCTCAAAAAGATTAGCTTCCTCAATTTCTCCGAAAAAATCTCCAGAGTCAGTATAAACTTTCGAGCCCACAACCTCAGTAACTTTTTTTATTCTCATACAAAAATAAACTTAATTCTCTTTAAATACTTTTCTTTTTTAAATCATATATATTAAGAAAAATTTATAAGAAGAGAATCTCTTAAAATTACATGTTTAAAACAAAAGAATTAGCATTAATCATTGTAATTTCCCTAATTTTGGCTTTCAGTATAACTCTTGTAGAAACTCAACAAATTTTCCTTTGGACTCTTTTATCAGTTTTTTTAGTCATCATGGTTAATTTAATCGCCAAAAAAATAACTGCATATAATTTAGATTCAGAAATTGAAGCCAAACTTTGGCAATTAGAAAGATGGGGACTTTCAGGAATTATATTAACAGGCGGAATAAAAAATCCAAATAAAAAATTCAGAACTCCAATCCCTGTCGGAGCAATTTTCCCAATAGTTTCCAAATTAATTTTCTTATCTTTAAGCAATCTTGTTTGGATGGCATCATTAGTCTTCGACGTTAAAACAAAAGTTTACAAAGCCGCAAAAAGACACAACCCAATTTATAGTTTTTCAGAAATCACAGACTATCAAATCGGACTCATTGCAGCATCAGGAATTATAGCAAACTTGGTTTTCGCAGTCATTGGTTATTTAATTGGCTTACCACCCCAAATGAATTTTGCACAACTTAGTATTTTTTACGCCTTCTGGAATGTTCTCCCACTATCAAACCTCGACGGCAACAGAATATATTGGGGAAATAATCTAATGTGGTACACAATCGCAGCAATAACCCTAATGGCTTTTGGTTACGCACTATTTGTAATTTAAATAAAAAAATTTTCTAGTAATAAATTATAATTTATCCAACAAAGAACCCTCTCCAATTCTTATTTTCATTGGATCTAATTCAATGTGACCATCTTCTCTTCCCGACGCTGCATATAATAATCCTTTAACATTTCCTGGATTAACTCCTCCAGAAATTTTAACTCCCTTAGAAAAATTATCTCGCATAATTTTCACGTCCTCTGCTCTTGCTCCATAAGCTCCATAACCAGTTGAAGTTTTAACAAAATCAACCTCCAGTTCATCTGCCATTTGACAAGCTCTTTTAATCTGATCTGGATTCAATTCACAAGTTTCTAAAATTAATTTAGTTAACAGATTCTTTTCATGAACACATCTAGAAACTTTTTCTATCCCTCTCATAGCAAAAACCTCTCCCATTTTTAATTCTTTATTTTTTAATGAATCATAATCCAAAACCATATCTATTTCATCTGCTCCAAGATATGCTGCCAATTCAGTTTCACCTTTCTTAAATTCCCATGGACAAAAACCCTCTGGAAATCCAACAACTGAAACAAGACGAATGTATGGCCAAGTAGTACCACTAGCTAAACATAAGTCTCTAGGACGAACACAAACAGCATAGGGAAGTTTATTTACATTTGAAACAGTATTTCTTAAAAAATCCCCAAATCTTTCCTCCCTTAATCTTACAGAACTTATTCCTAATTCTTTTGCTTCTTCTAAATAATAATCTTCAGTTTTCAAAAAAGTATGATCACAAATAGAAGCAAGCTGCGGAATTGTAATTTCATCAATTTTCACGAGAGGATAACATGGAACCATAAAAACCACAAACCAAAACCCTATTTAAACATTATTACGCTATAAAACCCGATAATCTTATAATAGAGTGTTCTTTTTATCTAAAATGAAATTTCTACAAAACATAACTCCTCGAGACTATCAACAAAAAATTTTTGAAACTTGTGTTAAAAAAAACTGCCTTGTTGTTCTTCCCACAGGTTTAGGAAAAACCCTAATTGCAATAATGTTAACGATAGAAAGAATGACTCAGTTCCCTGGAGAAAAAGTTGTTTTACTTGCTCCCACAAAACCCCTCGCTGAACAACAATTTAACGCATTTCAAAAACACCTGCCAGAACTTTTTGGAGACATGCAACTTTTCACAGGAGCAATAAACGCACAAAAAAGAAAAAAAATCTGGCAAACCGCAGACATAATTTTCTCAACACCTCAATGCGTAGCTAACGATCTAAAAAAAATGTTATATTCTTTAGAAGATGTTTGCCTTTTAATTGAAGATGAAGCTCATCGTTGTACAAAAAATTATGATTACAATTTCATAGCTCAAAAATACAAATCTCAAGCAATTAACCAAAGATTAATGGGACTAACAGCCTCACCAGGTTCAGATCCAAGGAAAATAAAAGAAATTTGCAGAAATTTAAATATCGAAGAAGTTGAACTAAGAACAAGAGAAAGCCCTGACGTAAAAGAATACCTTCAAGAATTAAAAACAGAACAAATCAAAGTTGATTTCCCTGCAGAAATGGAAGAAATTAGACACGTTCTAAAAAAATTATTCAATAGTTATGTTGAAGAACTAAAACGAAGAAGAGTATTATTCGGTCCGGTTTCAAAAGTAGCTCTAATCAAATTACAAAAAAGCATCATGGGAACAATCTCTAGAGGTAATAAAAATTTTAATTATCTTTTGGGAGCATCTGCTTGCGCTCAAGCAATAAAACTTCAACACGCACTAGAGCTTTTAGAAACTCAAACAATAATAGGATTACATTCTTATTTCAAAAAATTATTTGATCAAGCGGCTAAAAAACAATCAAGAGGAGTAATGAAACTTGTAGCCAAACCAGGATTTAACTTCATTTATTCGCAAGCAAATGAACTTCTTGTTAAAAACAAAGAGCATCCAAAAGTAGACAAACTAATGGAGATAATTCAACAAGAAAAAAATAACAAAGAAAAAATAAGAATCATAGTTTTCACACAATTTAGAGATACAGCGACAGCAATTTCAAAAAGATTAAACAATTTAGGGGGAATTAATTCCAAAGTGTTTGTTGGTCAAGCAAAAAAATCTTCCTCAACCGGAACAACAGGATTAAATCAAAAAGAACAAAAAAAAATAATCGAAGAATTTTCTGAAGGAAAAATAAATATTCTTTGTGCCACTTGCATTGCAGAAGAAGGATTAGACATTCCAGAAGTTGATGCAGTAATCTTCTATGAACCTATCCCATCCGCAATCCGTTCAATTCAGCGTCGTGGAAGGACAGCAAGACTAATGCCTGGAAAACTTATCACCCTCATAACAAAAGATACACGCGATGAAACATTTTACTACGTTGCAAGAAGCAGAGAAAAGAAAATGCATAAATCAATAAGTGATATCAAAGAGAAACTAAAAACTGGGACCCTTTATAGAAAAAAAGAAGTTCAAGATAAACTATAAAATTGAACTGGATTATATACAAAGCACAACATAAATCTTTATAAAAAAAATTTAATATCAATTTTTATGAAAAGAGTTGAACTTCCTAAAATTAATATCCCTAAAAAAGATCTAACAATATATGTTCTTGGAAGTTTAAAAAACAGAGAATTAATTATTCCCTTAGCTAAAGAATTAAGAAAATTAAAATTTAAAGAAGTTTTTGATTCTTGGATTTCTCCCGGACCAGAAGCAGATGACTTCTGGAGAGATTGGGCAAAAGAAAGAGGTTTAAATTATAAAGAAGCATTAGCTGAATATGCTGCAACTCATGTTTTTGAATTTGATAATTTTCATATTAATAGAGCGGACATTGGAGTAATGTGTATGCCTTGTGGAAAATCCGGACATCTAGAATTAGGCACAATGCTAAGAGCAGGAAAAAGAGGATATATCTTATTTGATAAAGAGCCCGAAAGATGGGATGTAATGCATCAATTTGCAGATAAGATTTTTACAGACAAAAAAGACCTAATAAAAGAACTAAAGACAAATGCAGGTAAGCCTTCAGAAAGAGATGATTTTTGCCATGCAACAACATTTTTTAATTTAGCCAGAAGAAGTGGATTAGATGAGGGAGATTCAAAAACATATGTAAGAGAAAGGATGCAATATTATTGGGAAGGTCTTTCTAGAAAAGAAAGAGGAGAATTAGAGCATCAATATACCAGTTTAATGGAATTGATTAAATAATTATAAATTATAGTTTCTACAACAATTAAATATTTATATCCAATTAAAAAATAAGAAATATAATAATTAATTTTTTCTAAGTCCATGAGCAGTACTTTCTAATAATCCTGATGAAGAAATCTCCATAAAATCTGCTTTTCCCCTTAAAGCATCAATCTTATCCACTCCATGATAAGTCATTCCAGAAGCAAGACCTCCCAAAAATTTTCGAATAATCTTTTCTATAGGACCTTTATATTCTACAGTAGTTTTTTCACCCTCTACACTTATGACCTCTCTATGTTTTTGACCATCTAATTGCAATTTCTCCATAGAAGCAGAATAACTCGCCATCCCCCGATACTCTTTATATTTTTTCCCTCCTTCATCAATAATCTCCCCAGGAGTTTCTTCAGTTCCTGACAAAATACTCCCTAGCATCACTGTGTCTGCCCCAGCCCCAATTGCTTTAACTAAATCTCCCGGCTTTTTTATTCCTCCATCTGCACAAATAGGAATTCTTCCTTGAGTCGCTTCATAAACATCCATAATTGCAGTAATCTGAGGCACTCCTGCACCAGTCATTTCACGAGTAGTACACATTGAGCCCGGACCAATACCTACTTTCACTGCATCAGCCCCCTTACTAATAAAATATTCTGCAGCATCTTTTGTAGCAATGTTTCCTACCATGACATCTACTAAAGGAAAATTTTCTTTAATCCAATCCAATGTTTTGCCCACTCTTTTGGAATGTCCATGTGCAACATCCAAAACAATAATTTCTAATCCCGCTTCAAGAAGAATTGGAACTCTCAATTCATAATCCTTCACTCCTACTGCAGCTGCAGAAATAAGTCCTTCATTTTTAACTTTTCTAATTTCTTCAGCTTCTTGTTGCATAGTTAAAAATCTATGAATAACTCCTAACCCCCCCATTCGTCCTAAAGCAATAGCCATCTTACTATCACAAACAGTGTCCATATTAGCTGCAAGGAGAGGATTATCCAAAGAATAATTTCTAGTAACCTGAGTTCCAAAATTTACATCTTTTCTAGAATAAATCTTATTATACTTAGGAACAATCAAAACATCATCAAAGGAATATCCTTTACCAATTACTCTTGCCATAACTATCAGTGGAGAAAAGATTTCTTTAAAAAGATTATTACAATAGAATACATATGAAAACAATAATCCACAAACCAGTTCTAGACATTTTTTCGACATCCAAAAAGAAAACTTCTTCAAACATTCCTCAAAAAGATGCTCAAGCACTCCGCAATAAGGAGGGCACTGAACAGTGTCCAAAAGAAAAAATAATTATGGATTACAGAGAGAAAAATTCTTTAGTTTATTTTAATTTATTAAAAGAAGGTTTTGACGTTGAAGTCAGAGAATTAAAAGTAGCAGATTTTTTAGTCAAAGAAGTTGCAATTGAAAGAAAAACCGTTTCTGATTTTATCTCTTCTATGATAAATAAAAGATTAACAAAACAATTAGAAGAACTGCAACAGTATCAAAAAAGAATTTTAATAATAGAGGGCCTCGAGGAACAAGAACTTTACACTGAAGAATTTTCTGAAAAAAAAGGAGTTCATCCAAATGCTATTAGAGGTTTTCTACTTTCAATAATCCTGAAATACAATGTTCCAATTATCTTCACTAAAAATTCTCAAGACACCGCAAAATTTATTTCAGTCCTTTCAAAAAAACAACAAAAAGAAAGTTCATTAAACGTAACAAAAAAATCCTTGACCAAAAAAGAAAGAAAACAATTCATTTTAGAGAGTTTTCCAAACATTGGTCCAAAGACAGCAAAGAAATTGCTTCAAAAATTTAAAACCATTAATAATATTTTTAATGCTTCAATCAAAGAACTTCAAGAAATTTTAGGAAAAAGAGCAATAATTTTTAAAGAAATTATTCTCTCTCACTACTAACTCTTTCACACTCTTGAACCAAATAATCCACATGGTCTTTTAAACTCCAAACTCTTGTACTTGCCTTCGCCCTTCTTTTTTTTAAAAACCCCTCGACAACCTCATAAACTAAACCATAATTTTCTCCAAACTCTTCCTCCAAATTAGTCCGACTCCAAAGACCAGATGCCCCTATTTCTGGCAAAGAATAAAGTTTAGCCACTCTCCCAATCAAAGGCGCATAATTAGTAACCATGAAATTTTAAACAAACCCCCCCTCTTAAATATATACTTTCTAAAATATATATTACAGTAAACAATAGTTATATAAAACTTCTAACTCTTTTTAAATTATATTTTCTCAAAGCAATTCACTTAAAATTTTAGCACCAACCTTTGTTGTCAAATTATCGCACTTCAAATCTTTAAAAGAATTAATCTCAACTAAATCCATTGCCCTCAAAGTTTTTACTTTACTCAATCTTTGTAAAATATAAATCAACTGCCTTGAAGTTAATCCTCCTGACTCTGCATAAAAAGTTGCAGGTGCAAAAACTGGATCTAAAACATCAATATCAATTGAAATGTAAACTTCTTTTCCATAACAAAATTCCATTAAAGTATCTGCAATATTATCAATATCTTCCTCGATAGAATTAATATTTATTTGTTTAATTTTATTTTCATTTAAAAATTTCATTTCATTTTCATGAAATTTTCTCGCACCAACAATCATAATCTCTTCAGCAGGGAAACCTGATTTAACCAAAAAACTTAACCATTCTTCATGATCTGGAGTTTTATTCTCTTTCCATAAATCCATACAATCTGCATGTGCATCAAATACAATTAAGATAGGTTTCTTCCCCTCCATTTTACAATAATCTAAAAAAGCCCGAGAAGTCGAATAACTAATTGAATGATCCCCCCCTAAAAAGATAACTTTAGGATTATGCTTAAAAAAATTTAATGAATTTTTATAAATTAATTGCTCTGCTTCTTGAAGATTAGAATTATCAACATGAATCTCTTCTATGTTCATTTTACCCACATCAATCTTCCTGCCGGTTTCATTAGAGAAACAATTCTTTAATTCAGACAAAATCGCATTTCCAGAATCCCTACACCCATGAGTATCTGCCAGAGCAGAATTTATTCCTGGAACTTTTACAATCAATGGATATTTAATATTTGCCATATAAATAAGGAATAACCTTCATTTAAGAAAGTTTTGGAAACAATAAAAAGATTCACTAAACTTTTATAAGAAAAATATTTTAATCTCTTTAAAAAAACCTATTTAATTCTTATTTACCGCCACTTCTGAAGAACTTCCCCCTCCCCCTCCAGAGCCCCCTGAACTAACCCCTGAATCATTTGATTCCCCTTCACCAATTAAATCATAAACACATTGATTATACTCATTACTACTAAAAATATTTGTAAACCTACACCAAAATTTAATCGCGACTCGCTTAAATATATTAGCATTCGCAATCATATCTACGACCTCAATGCACTCCCCAGAAGAACAAACATTACTAGCACATTCATAATTATTCTGGCAATTAGCCCAATTACCTTTTGAATTCTTTGTTCTTTGTTCCTTAACTCTGCCGTCGATATCACAATAAGCATTCATAATTACTGGCACATTCCTAACTCCAGAATACCCTACAATTATGCCAACAATACTCTTCTCAGGAAATTCTCCATCAAAATTAATCTCTCCTATTGCAATCGATAAAGTCTCTTCTTTTGCCCCTGCAAATTCTTTAAAACTAATATCTGCTTTATCCCCCGCAGAAAGATTATAGATATCATAATCTCCTTCAATTACATCTGGAGCAATAGTCACTGAATACTCCACAGATTCTCCCTCTAAGAACTCCCTATTAACTTTCAAAATTAATTCATCTTCTCCAGTCACTTCTGCGGTAATAAAATCTTCTCCAGAAAAATCTCTATTAAATTCTGCAACACTAATTAACTCATAATCTTCATCGTAATACTGCTCTTCAAAAGAATCAAATTGTTGCTCAAATCTGAACCCATATGGAATACAATTATTCTCCCGAACATTGCCAAACCATTTTGGAACATAACAACCAGAACATATTCCTGGATTACATTCTATTTCAGAAACAACTGCATTATCCTCTCCATTACAATATTGATTGCAAGTTTGAGTTTGAAATCCATGAGGAGGACAAATAACCGGCTCAAGTTTACAACTCCAACTACTTGAACATTTATTTTCCTCACTAAAATCTAAATCTGATTTACAATGATTAATTAAATTGCTTATAACTTTTTCAACATTCCAATCAAGATAAAACTGAGAAATATAATCAAAATCATTATCATAAAGATCTTCCAAATAATCAATAATATTCTCTTGTTTCTGATTATGAATTTCCCTCTCCCTATCTTCACAAGAATCTTCATCCCAACAATTCCAATAATAATCAGAAGAATAAGTATTGATTCTAAAAAACTTATTTCCACTTATCCAAAAAGCAATTTTACTTTTATAACTAGAATCTATGTCCGCTAAATTAACTTTCTCCCGATATACATCCCAAGGATTAATACAAATATAAACATTCTGCCCATTAATTGATTTTTGAGTACACAAATCATAACTCAAACTATTTTCTAATTCTGAGAGAATCTCTTCTTCCAAAGCATTGTTGAACTCTGAAACATGAATATCTAAATGACTATAATCATCCCTAGAATTTAAAGTAAAAGAAGAGTAATAAAAAGCTCGATCTTCCCAAGTATAATTGTCAGCATAAGACAATTTCCATTTATCATTTTCTAAATAAAAATCTTCTGGATTTTTTAAAAAATCAGTTACATCAGAACAAGAATCCAATATCTCTAGGTTCAATTTACTTAAATTAATTTCTAAAGCCAAACATCCCTCTTTAGATAAATCCAAATCAAACTCTTCCCTCTCCCCTTTCCATTCAGATAATCTATCACATCTTCTTTCTGAAACAAATTCAGTTTCATCCCATAAAATACAACACCCCTCATTACAATAATAATCACTTTCTTCACTTACACATTGAGTATCATTCACAAGCCAATCCGCATTTTCCATTAAAAAACAATCCTCCGAGGCATACTCTGAATAACAAAAACCCTCCTGGTAGTTAACACAGCATCCCAAAACTTCAGGTAGCTCAACACAAGCCCCATCTTGACAAATCTTCCCTTCAGAAGAGCAATCATAATCTTGGGCCTCCATAGTTCCATCTGATTTACAAATAGCCTCTGAAATAATATCTGTCTGTGTAGTTGAATCATAATACAGAGTTCCATCATCTCCACGGCACATATCCCTAGTTCTACTATCTCCGGAAAGAGCTTCTCCCTTCTCCTCATAATTCAACCCCCCGTCGCTATCAGTACAAATTATTACCAGATCTTCCGGTTCAATAGGACTAGTTGACATCTCATACAACACAGCTACATCTTCTTCATTCAATGCTTTATCATAAATTCTCACCTCATCTAACATTCCATTAAAATATTTTGGGGAATTCAAAGTAGGCATATAACCAATAGTTAAATCTTTAAGACTCCTTATTTTAAAGTTGGAATCATCTGCTTTCCCAACTAAAGAACCATCTTGATAAATTTTAAAATAAGTCCCATCATAAACCCCTACCACATGAGACCAAACACCTGTTTCCACATTCCCTGCACGATAATAATCATCAGACCCAAAGGAGATTTCTTTATTAGAATCTGTCCTTAAATATAAATAAAGAGGATTTGCCCAATAAGACCCTAAATGACCCACAATAGAATATTGTTTATTTACTCGATTTGAAACTCTAGAAGAATCATTTAAAAAATACCAAGCCGCAATAGATAATTCATCTAGAGGCAAATCAAAATCTTCTGGAATGTTTAAATAACTCTGCCCATCTAAAATTAAAACTTTCCCCCGAGAAAAATCCTCAATAATTAAAGGATTACCTTCAAGAACTGCATCATTACCTGTAACTGCATTTTCAAAATTATCTTCAAAATTATAATAAGCCACTAACCCCTCATCTGGACTAAAACTCGGAGAACCAAAAAGCCAATCAAATGCTCCCGCACTAACCCCTGACAAAGATAAAACTAATAATCCCATAAAAAATAAACTTAACCCTCTTTTCATATACTCTTTAAAAAAAACATCTTTATAAGTTTATTCCTAAAATAATAAATTTTTAAAATAAAAACAATTAATCGCCCAACAAATCAAGAACAATAGATTTTTAATTAGTTTTCTCTTAAAATGAATATGGAAAAAAGAGTGGTTATTTTAATCTCAGCAATTGTGTTCCTCTCTATCCTAATCCCTTTCGTCTTCTATTACCAAGTCTATCTCTCTTATTCTCCAGATTTAAATTGCGAAAAAATAATCACAAACCCCAATACCCCGAATGCGATTAATATTGTCTTTATAACAACCCAAAATAATTCTGCTTTGGAAAAATATATTCAAACTTTTTTAGAGACAGTTCCATTTTCACAAAACAAAGAAAAATTCAATTTCTATAAAATTGACCACGACCCAGAATGTAAAATAATCCAAAACACTGCAGTTTATTGTTACTCAAAAAAATTAATTAAAGAATCCTCTAACTGTCCAAATGATTTCATTGTGGCAATATCTGATCAAGAACCTAAAATAAGAAGCTCTGCATACTCTAATGTAATCAGTATCAATTCTAAGCACTCGCCGACAGTATTTATCCACGAATTCGGGCATGTTTTTGCAAATTTAGCAGATGAATATATTCCTGCAAAAATTCCATCAGGTGCAACAAACTGCAATCAAGAACCAATTTATGAAACAAGTTTTAAAGGATGTTCCACAACAAAACATTTTAGACCTTCAATAGCATCCATAATGAAAACACTCCAAAGTACAAGTTATGACCTCTTCAATGAAAATTTAATTAACAAAATAATAGAAAAATACAAATGAAAAAAATAATCTCTCTCTTATCACTATTAGGACTAATCTTCTTAGCAACTTTAACAATAACCCAAAGCCAAGAAAACCAAATCTGTGAAAGCAAATACATTTTAGTAGAATTAGAATACAATTCAAATTCCATTTCCCAATTTACTTTAATAAATAAAACTCTTGAAACAGGATGCTACTCTGAAATAATCTACAACTCCCAAGTGGAATACAATTACCAACTAACCACAAATAAAAATAGTTTATACCAATCAAGTTTCAACCCTTCTTTAATTTTTATCGACGGCCAAGAAGAAGGAGAAACAGAACTAACAGGGGGCACAATTGAACCTGGAACAGCACGTATTTTTTTAACCCTCCCTCCTGAAAGTGGAGAAGTTTTAGAGATATATAATCAAACCGACAAAATATTTGAAACAAATATTTTTGACACCGGAGCAACATCATGCAGAATAAAATAAATAAAAAAGGCGTAACCCAAGTAATTTCTATAGTTCTACTAATTTCTCTAGCATTGGTTCTAATCGGAATATTTTGGTTTTCATTCAAAAACATTATTCAACTATCTCCTGAAACAACAATTTGCAAAGATTTAGAATTTAAATCGCCAATCTCAATTATAAAATCATGTAACCTAAATCAAAATGAAACACAAATATTAATCAAAAGAGAGATAGATAATCTAGAAATAAATTCAATAAATTTCATATTCTCAAATGGCGCAATATTTCAACTCAAACAAGAATCAAAATGTTTAGATCTTAAAGAAGCAAATTCAAAATACGGACAAAAATGTTCAATCCCAAATCAAAGAGAACAAAAAGAATACCTTTTTGATTTAACAGGAGAAACTCCTCCAACCCAAATTGGCATAGAAATTGAAACCAAAAAAATTACTTGTTTAATCGACGTAAAAGAAATTAAGAATAATTGTTAAAATTAGAAACTTGTTTCTGAGGAATATTTAAAGATGAATCTTCTCTATTTCTATATCTTAAGTATAACCAAACCAAAAGAGCAATTATTACTGCTACAATAAAAATAAATATAATTAGGAAAATAAGTTTCCCTCCTTCTAAAGCTTGTTCAGAATCTGTGGAACCAGTACCAATTGGAGGAAGAGTATTACTACTTGAAGTTTGACATACACGAGTAACTGGAGAAGGTTTACCAACAAGAGTACCACATTTATTTAAATCACTATAAGAATAAATTTGAATTTCATTTTGACAGCTTCCCCATGACCCTGTCCACACCGGAATACAAGAGGTGCCTGTAGAAGAATCTCCGCTAGTACTTTCATCTTCACAAATATCTCCCCTAACATCTGATCTATTTTGCTCCACAACGTAATAATCATAATTACGATCGCAAGTATCCCCTGCCAAACAATTCCATCCAGTATCTTTTGAAGTCTGATTAGGATATCTAATTCTAATACTTTTATCGTCGGTTCCACAATAATATTTATAATCATTATCATGAGACTCACAATCCTGCACTTCTACTGGTTTATTTTCAATTGTTCCACAACCATTCAACTCAGTACAATTACGCTCTTGAGAATCATTAGCACATTCAGTCCAACTTTCACAAGTCCAATTTTCAAAACAAGGACCCAAAACAGTTATATTAAAATCCCCAAAAATTTCATCATACCCTTGATAAGCATTATCACTTTCAAAATTAAATGTTCCAGCATTAGAAAAATTAATAGAATAAATTAAAGTTAAATTTGATCCCCCCTGCGCAGTTCCTTGCCATCGAATATCATCTCCACTTACACTTCCTCCACCCTCACTGATTATCATTGCCTGAATTGGAACTCCTTCCTGTAAAAAATAAGACAAAGTATTTGGTTCAAAAACAACAAACAAAGAAACATTAACAACCTCTCCAATCTCAATATTATTTGAAGAAATTTCTCTTGTAACATTTCCAGCTAAAACCAGACTCATCATCCCACAAAACATAACTAAAATTAAAATTATTTTTTTCATTTTATGAACAACTACTTAAACCCACCAACCAATTATTAACTTCATTAGCTACTGCAGCAGTATTTTCGGGGGTGTCATCTAACCCTCCTGCTAAAAATTTATCTTTATACTTCAATATTTCCAAAGCACCAACACATCCGTCACAACTACCCACATTATCATTATCTGAATTATCTGGATCATCCAAAACCCATTGAGTTTCATCACAAATATTATCACAATTACCTTGTGCATCTAAATCCAAAATAGTTTCAGCATCGTCACAAACCCCATCACAATTTCCCCCATTAACAATTTTATCATTTACCAAATCAGAAACACAATCACAAGAAGTCACCTGAGCGCTAATATTCACTGAACATAAATTTAATACTCCTCCGCATAAATCATCTCCTCCCTCATCAATTTCATGATTACAATCATTGTCTACCCCATCGCAAACTTCTATTCCTCCACCAGCACATAGAGTTGAAGTTATGGAAACCTCTCCATTAATATCTCTTACATCTTGAGCAGACTCATTTCCAAAAACATATGTTCCTGAAAAAATATACTCTTGAGCAATTAAAGGTTTAATAGTATAAACTAAAGAAACATCTTCTAACCCTGATACGTCATCTAAAATCCATCTAATTTTTCTTTGTGATTCAGTGTAAGTTCCAGTCCCAGAATCTAATACCTCAACCCCTTGTGGAATATTCTCAACAATAACTGCTGAAACCTCCAAAAGCTGAATTGCAAAAGTCACATCTAGAGTAACATCTAAAGTTTCATTAATGAATGTATCCACTCTTTCAAAGGATCTGACAATAATATCTCCTGGTGCAAAGAGAGGTGCCTCTGGAGTAAATTTAAAATAAAAAAACAAAGCAATTAAAAATACAACGACAATTATTCCAATAATCAAAAAAGTATTCTGTTTACTAATTCCCCTTTTTTTATTAATCATATTTTATTTAACTCTTTTTAGTTTTTAAACATTTCTAGATTTTATTCCCTTGACATCTTATCTTTTTTATTCCAACGATGAACTGCCTTTGCTATTTTTTGAATAGGCATATTATCTTTTAAACCATTTAACCATTTATTTTTAAGATCTTCAATCTCATTCAAGGTAACATATCCATCATGGTTCTCATCTTCCTCAGCGTCGTCCTTTTCTTCTTCTTCTAATTTATAATGCTCTTCATTGGGAGGTTCAATATCTGGAGAAATAAAAAAAGGAGCCCCTAGCAAAAAAGGATAACCCTCATTTAAATTTGAATTAATTTCCCAAACATTATTAAAATCCCAGTTAACATAAGTTGCAGAACTTTTCATTTCCGCAGTAGTTTTTCCAACTCCCCCCGCACTAGTAGTTAAACCTGAAACATTAACATCCCAATAAGAATTAGAAATATTTCCTCCAAAAAAATCATTCGCAACTAAACCTCCCACAACATTATCTCCTTCAATACTTCCGCTAAAATAAGAATTTAAAACAATTCCCCTATTGTCTCCAACAAACCCTCCCACATTATTCATCCCAGAAACCTTCCCCCTAACAAATGAATTAGAAACATTCCCATTATTCTGTCCAATTAATCCTCCTGTAGAATAAACATATTCAGAATTTAAAACAGTCAAGTTCAATAATCCAACATTTTTAATTTCAGCAGATTCACCAACCTTTGAAAATAAAGCCACCGGAGAATCAATCCTCCTGCCCAAACCACTTCTATTAATAAATAAACCGCTAATAATATATCCATTCCCATTAAAACTTCCAGCAAAAATAGAATAATAACCTCTATAAGCAATAGGAACAAATCCTTTGCCTTCATTCCAATTAATAGTGTCAGAACAATCAATGTTATTAACTAATTTATAACTTGCATACAAATTATCTTTTATTCCCTGAAGTTCCAAACACGTACTGATAGGAATAAAATCTAAAACCTCTGGAAGACTGATAAAGGGTTCGGACTGCCAAGTAAAAAAAGGATAAGAAGATCCTTCATCAATTTGCCAAATAGAATTAAAATTCCAATTAGAATATGTACTTTTCCTATACATTTCTTCACTGATTTTACTTGTTCCAAAAGTAGAAGAAGAGAGATTTGAAGTAGTAGAATCTATATAAGAAGAACTTGTAATAACCACTTCTGCGGCTGTTTTTCCGATTAATCCTCCAGACTCTAAACCCCGATAATTGATAATTTTTCCTCCTCCAAAATAAGAATTTTTGATCTTAGGTCCAAGTTTAATAATACGACTGTCCCCAAAAATACGGTAGTAGTCTATATGATCTGAAAAACCAATAAAACCTCCAGAAGTTGCAATACCCATAATATTTCCATAGACATAAGAATTCGAAATTTCTAAAAGACCACTCCCTACAAATCCCCCTGCGTTATAACCTTCAACATTTCCAACAAAGGAAGAATAACTTATCTTTGTTGAAAGAATATAGTCATTTTCATTGGGTGGTGAGACAGCAAAACCAATGAATCCCCCCACGTCCGTTGGTCCTTTAACATTCCCTTTAAAAGAAACCTTTGTGACATCAAATCCCTGAGCAAAACCACATAAACCCCCGACCAATTCAACACCAGAAACATTGGCAATTACAATAGTATTAGAAAGATAAATCTGAAGCCCTCCCGCAACATTTTCACTTCCAACAAACACTCCCACACCATTTCCACTTCCAATTAGTCCTCCCACCTGAACCTCGCCCGAAACTTCTCCGCTAAAAAAAGAAGAATCAATTTTTGCCTGATTAGGAAAAAATCCAAAAAAACCTCCAACAAGAACGTCTCCCATAACATTACCCTCAAAAAATAAATTCTTATAAATCATTTGATTTGGCCTAACTGCATGCATACTAAAATCGGCTCTACCAATAATACCACCAACAGTAACTTTTCCTGTTACGTTACCTCTAAAGGACAAATTAGAAGAGGTAGAATCAAAGAAATTATATCCCACAATTCCCCCGACATCATCACTACCATTAATATTCCCATTAACAGAAGAATAAGAAATATCCCCATAATTATATCCCACAAGACCTCCTACAGAAATATTCCCACTAAGATCCCCATAAAAAACAGAAGAAATAGCTGAAGACCCAATGGCACCAAAACCAACCAATCCTCCCGTGCAATTATCTCCTTTAACCTCCCCCTTAACAGAAGAATTAATAATTTCCCCTTCATTCAACCCAGCAATTGATCCAACAGCATACTCCCCTTGCAAAAAAGAATCTTCTAAAACTAAATTCGTAACCTTAGCAACAGAACCCAAGTAGCTAAACAATCCAACATAATCTTCACTACGATTAATGAATAGATTGGAAATCTTATTCCCATCCCCTAAGAGACTCCCCCTAAAAAAGGAACTTTGGCTCCCTAAGGGTTCGAATCCCTCTCCATTATGCCAATTAATTGTATCTGAACAATCAATATTATTTAACAATTCATAATCAGCGTTTAAATTATTATTAATATCTTGCAATTCTTGACAGTTTGAAATCCCAATAAATCCGTCACCAACAACATTTCCTGTTTTAAAAGACACCCCAAAAGAATAAATTAAGAAAAAGAAAACTACAAAAAGCATAGATAAGATAAACCACTTAGAACTATTTTCCCCTCTTTTCATAAAAAAATTAATTAAAACTTCTTTATAAATATTCTGAAAAAAATCAACTTTTAAAAAATCCAGCATTAACCTCTTCGAAATTCAGAATCATCTAAAACCACATTATCTTTTAAACCATTTATTATTGTAAAGATTTCTTTAGTCAGGAATCAAAGAAAAAGAACTATTTTTTTCTGCAACTCGAGCAGCCAAATCTTTCACATCTTCCAATTCAACTTTCAAAATATTTTTTTCAAATTCATAATATTCTTTAGCATCACCATCAATTTCAGCCATTAATAAATTAACCATTTGAGTTTGTGAATCCTCCATTGAAATCTGATAGTTTCCAACTAATTGTTTTTTAATCTGATTTAGCTCTTCCTCACTTAAACTCTCGGCCACATTTTTAAATTCATTTAAGATTAATTTTTTGACTTTATCTAATTTTTCACTAGTAGTTCCAACATAAATAAAATTATAAGCAAATTTAAAATTAATATCTGAACCCCCCTTAACTGCATAAGCTAAATTTCTCTTTTCCCGAATCTCACTAAACAATCTTGAAGACATCCCCTCCGCCATAAGAGTTGATAAAACTTGAGCAGCGTATGCTTTTTTCTGCCCAGCCAACGGAACATCATAAGCAAAAATAAAATTCGCTTGATCAATCCCTTTTCTTTTTTCAATTTTATTTTCATTTTTTAAACTAACTTTGATATCCAAAACTTGCCCCTTTGATTTACTGAAATTTTTTTCAGCAAATTTAACAACTTCTTCAAATTCTGCATCACCCACTATACAAAGAATCATATTATTTGGATTATAAATTTTATTAAATTTATTTAAAATCTTTTTCTTATCAATTGAATTCATTGTTTCTTCAGTTCCAATTAAACTAGTTCCAAGAGGTTTTTCGTAAAGACATCCCGGAATTTTATCAAAGACACAAATCATCGGAGTATCATTCCTCATTTTAATTTCTTCAAAAATAACTTTTCTTTCTTTTTCTAATTCTTTTTCATCAAATAATGGATTTTTAACCATATCGCTCAAAACCTCAAGAGCAACATTTAAATGATCCGCAGGCATTTTACACCAATAAGCAGTCACTAATTCTCCAGTGAAACCATTTAGCTCACCCCCATTTTTCTCAATTTCTTCAGCAATCTGTTTAGAATTTCGAGTAGCAGTCCCTTTGTATAACATATGTTCAATATAATGTGAAATTCCCTTCTCTTTCTCTGTCTCATTTATCCCGCCATTCCTAACAGCAAAAGCTACACTTACCACTGGAATATCTCTCTTCTCAAAAAGCAAAGTCATTCCATTAGACAAAACTTTTCTTTGGAAGTTTTGGCTTTGTAAATGTTCTTTTGAACTTTGCTTAGACAAAACTTTTCTTTGAAAGTTTTGGATTTGTAGGACTTCTTTAGAATCCTGCTTAGACAAAACTTTTCTTTGGAAATCAAATTTCATATCAATTTGAATAAGAAAGTCTATTTAAATATATCGCGAAGAATCTTATAATTAAGGGATTCTTCTATAAATTGTATCTCCAAGTAACCAATCTGAAACTAATAAAACTAATGCCAAAATCAAAAGAATAAATGAAAGATCCCAAGGAATATTTGAAGTCTTAGTCCCATTTCCAATTTCTAAATAAATTTCCTCTAATTCTTCAGGAGTCGTTGCAATATAACTTGTTCCCAAAGTAAAATCAGATAAATCTTTTAATTCTTCCTGATTAATTCCCAAATTAAATTCATTATCTTCCAAATTCCCAATACCAACAGTATTTACTACCACATGGCTATCTATCGCGTAAGCAATAGCAGTGTCCTCTGAAACACCAATATTTGATCTACCATCAGTCAGTAAAATAATAACTTTTGCTTTTTTAGAAGATAACAATAAATTAGAGGAGGTAATTACTGCATTACCAATATCTGTTCCACCCACAGAATTAGAAGTTAAATTTTTAATTGCATTAACAACCAAATTCTTTTCTAGAGTTAGAGGTTGATCCACAAAACTAGTTCCAGAAAAAGTTAAAAGAGCAACACGTGAAGTAAAAGGAATAGATTCTACAAAATTTATAGCAGCCTCCTTAGCCGCATCTAACCGATTAGGAAAAAAATCTGCTTGCATCATACTTGAAGAAACATCTATTGCCAAAACATAATCTTTGTTATCAGTTTCTCCAACATACCAAAGAGTCATACCTGAAATAGAAAGAATAATACATATCAAGGCCACGGTTCGAATAATTAAAACATAAACAATAGAGGGCTCATTAACTCCTCCCGAAACTCTTGACAAAGCAACAAAGTTCGCGAATTTAAGAGAAAATGATTTAGAATATTTTAAAGAAAGAAAATAAAAAAATACTAAAAATGGAACAATAATCAAATTCCAAAGATAAGTGGGATGGGTAAACGAAACTTGCATTATTTCCACTCAAGTTTCCTCTTATGAAAAAAAGAAACTAATTCCTCCACAAAAGATTTATTTGTATAAAGTTCTAAAAAATCCGCTCCTTTAATTTTGAATTCTTTTTTCAAATCAGCAACTTGTTTTTTTGCAAATCTTGAATAATTAGATTTTAATTTACGAGGAGAAATCAAAAGCCTCTCTCCAGTAGCAGGATCCTCGACCATCACTTGCCCCATTCCATCAGGCAGAGAAATATCAATTGGATCTCTAACCATAATTCCAATTAAATCAAATTTCTTAGAGGTATACTTCAAAGCATCGGCAATATTTTTAGTATTAACAAAATCAGAAATAATTATCACCAATGAACCCTCATCAAAAAATTTCAGAGCATAAGCAAAAACCTCGGAAAAATTATTTTCTCCTCCATAAAACGAAAGATTACTCAAAGCCTCTGAAATAATATGGAATTGTTTCATTCCATTTGTAGGTAAGATATTTTTAATAACCTTATCTGAAAACATTGTAAGTCCAACAAAATCTCCTGCCCTCAAAATAGTATTTGAAAAAGAAGAAACTAATTCTGCAGCATATTCTGCTTTTAATTTTTTAGTAGAACCCAATAACATTTTAGATGAAACATCTACTACAAAATGAACATTCAAATTTCTTTCTTCAACATATTCTTTTACTAAAAGTTTCCGAGATCGATTACTCGCTACCCAATCAATAACTCCTGCATCATCACTAGGAGAATAAGATCTAAAATCTGAAAATTCTAAACCCTGTCCTTTAAATGCACTAGCATAATTGCCCATAAATTTAGTGTTAACTAATCCATTAACAACTAAATCAAGCTTCTGAAGAGAAGGGGTTATGTCTATTTTTAACTTAGGCATTTAAAACTCCTAAGGAAGGGGTACCTTTTTTAAAATTTCTTCAATGATAATATCTGATTTAATATTTTCTGCCTGCCCTTGGTAATTTAAAATAAGTCTATGTCTCAAAACATCGAAGATTACATTTTTTACATTTTGAGGAGTCACATAACAACTACCTTTTAACAAAGCATCTGCTTTTGCTGCAATTGTTAGACCAATTGAAGCACGAGGAGAAGCTCCCCACTCAATATATTTACCTAATTTTAAATCATATTTTTTTGAATTTCTTGTAGAATCAACAATTCGTACAATATATTTTTTTATTTTATCTGATGCAAAAATCTTTTTTGTAGCTCTTTGCATTTTCAAAATTTTAGAGGGAGAAATTGCAGGTTTAATATTATATTCCTCAAATTTTGAAGTAGTAATATTTTTATCAATAATTTTTGATTCATCCTCTAAAGAAGTATAATCCATCAAGACTTTAAATAAAAAACGATCAATCTGTGCCTCAGGGAGAGGATAAGTTCCAGAACTTTCTAAAGGATTATTATTAGCCATAACAAAAAAAGGGGAAGGTAACTTATGAGTATGTTTACCAATTGTAACTTGCTTTTCCTGCATTGCCTCTAACAAAGCAGACTGAGATTTTGGAGGTGCACGATTAACTTCATCTGCAATAATAAAATTCGAGAAAATAGGACCTTTTATGGTAGTAAAAGCATTTGCTGCCTGATCGTAAGTTGTAACTCCAGTAATATCTGTAGGAAGCAAATCAACTGTAAACTGTATTCTTGAAAATTGACAACCACTAGCATTTGCAAGAGTTCTAATCAAAAGAGTTTTTGCAATACCCGGAACACCCTCAATCAGAACATGTCCATTAGCCAAAAATCCACGAAGAATCGACTGAACAACCTCCGCATGTCCGATAACAACTTTTGAAATCTCGTCCTGAATAGCTATCAAATCTTTTGAATACGAATTTATTTCTTCTTGAAACTTTGCATTTGCCAAAGGACATTCACCAGTTTTAAAAAAAACTTTTTTTTTAGAAATCTTCCCTCTCTTAAAATTCTCTTTATCTTTCACTCCCTTTTTTCTTTTCATCTTAACTTTTTCTAAAGAAATAAAGCTAAATTAGTTTTTAAACTTACCCATTAAACAAAAATATTTTAAAAAATTATTTGAATAATTTATTAAAATTTCTAATTTTTAAATAACCCTTAATTAAAAAAGTTTATAAATTAGAAAAAGATATAATAATATGAATTTTTTAGGATTATTTAAAAAAAAGAAAGTGCCATCAAAAAAACAAGAACTTAAAAATCTTGCATTAAAAAAATTAACTAAGTTAAAACTAAAAAGATTTTCTCCAAAAAAAACAGAAGAATTCATAAGAGTCTTTAGAATTTATATGCAAAAAAAATTTAATTTTAAAGATCAAGCAACTCACCAAAATTTATTAAAAAATATTCAACAAAAAAGAATTAAAAAAAATCTAAAAAAGAAAATTGAAGAAATTTCACTTAGAATAGATCAAAATGAATATCAAGGAATGTTAATCAGCGGTCAAGAACTAAACATAATCATAGAAGAACTAAAAAAATTAATAGAAGAAATTAACTAAAAATATCTTTTTTCTTAGAAGTTTTTGCTTTCTTTTTTTTACCAAAACTAAATGCTGAAAAAAATCCTTTTGAAGATTTTGAAATCCCTTTCATATTATTTTGTTTCTTTTTCATTCTAAATAAAATCATTAGACCAATCATAGATAATGCAAATAATACTGAAGTCACTGCAACAGGAATCTGCCATCTTCCTTGTGAAACAAGTGAGCTTACTCTTTTAATGAGTGATTCTTTTGTGGTGATTAAATCTCTGCACTCTTTTATTGCATACTCTACTAGCTCCTTTGCTTGTTCTGGATTCTCTTCCATAGTTTGTTCTGCTTCAATAAGATAATCATTAAACTCTAAACACTGAGGGTTCTGTCTAAATAAATCCTCTACTAAAACAATCCTCTCACTAACAAAATCAGAATTTAAATCTTCAACTAATTTAATGAAAATTTTTGCAGTCTGATAAATTTTTGGATTTTCAACACTCACATTTAAATCTATTTCATACTCTCCAGGGAAAGAATGAGAATTAATAATCATGTTAACTACTTCTGATTTTCCTACACCAATTGAGTCAACTTCCTCTCTATCAAATTCTGTTGAAAGATCTCCAGTATTTGGTGTTGCATTCAATTTAACATTTGAAAGTGTAGAACTATCTAATGGGTTTCTCAAAGTAAGGGGCATAATAATCTGGTCAGCCAACTCCATTGTTGCTTTACCAGGCGTCACAATTTCCAAATTTGCATAAACTGTTGTTGTTCCTCCTCCGCCACTCGAAGAAACTGTAACAGTATTTGTTGTAACTGCATCTTCCACAATTAAAAACCTTGACATCCCAATCATTGTCGACGACAAAATATTTGTAGTAATATTTGGAGTAGAAGATTGTAAAACCAAACTACAATTTGAAGCATTAGAACATTTGTAAACATCTAAATCATCCTCATCATTAATTGAATATTCCAAATCTGAATAATTATAGTAAATAGTATAATTTGAAAAATTCAAGTTATCATCTTTTTCTAAATCAAATATATCTACAACTCTTTTTTCAGAAGGAGGACTTATTTCTACGCTCCTCCTCAAAGTATAATTTAAGAATTCAGAAATATTTTCTGAAGTAATATTCGCATAAGTTAGATAAATAGTTTTAGGCTCGCTCTCCATTGAAAGGTTTATATTAAATAAAGCAGCTTGAGGAAGAGAGCCAATAATTGAACTCCCATTCATAATTAATTCTCCTGATTTAATGTCAGTAATTGTGAAATTTGTTACATCAGAACCTGACCAATTAACAGTTCTCGCTTCGCTCGAACTTACATTCAGCGACGAATAAAGTGACTGTGCCTCAACATCTGTAATAGTTAAAATAAACTCATAAATTCCTGAAACATTCGAAGCATAAGTATAATTAAAACTGCTAATATAATCATTAGTTCCGTTATTATCTGTAAAATTTTCAAATGAATTAATTCTATAATAATTTCCATCCGGATGTTTAACTGTTAAATTCTCTGATTGTAAAATAGTGTCTAAATCAAAGTTTGCACTCAACAGCACATTATCCCCATTAATTAAATATGAAAGATTAGAATTAAAAGAATTAATTTGAGGATTGTCAGTATCTCCCGCTCCAATTGGCCGAACTAAAAGTAAAATTCTACTGCTAGTAACATTAATTGCACTTCCAATAGCGTTATTAAAACCATATGCAGTTAGAGTGATATATCTTGGGCTTAATATAGGGACAGTATAATTAGATTCATATTCTGTCGAAGACAAATTTGAAATTGGAAGCTCTGAAGTTGAATTAAAATCGTCCACAATTAAAGTAATATTATCTACGTAATCTGAACCATACACAATAGAAAGATTCACCTCAATAAAATTTCCTGCTCGCACTAATTCTGATTCTTCGGGAGTTGTGAAATTTATCAAACCAACAGTATATGTTCGAATCTCTGAAATGTTTGAATTATTTGCGTCGTCGTAACATCTCATATAATAATTATGCATTCCCCCCTCCATTGAAAGAGTTTGAGTTGTATACGAGGCATTTACTGAATATGTTCTGTTAATTTCTATATCATCAACAACTGAATAACAACTTAAGTTTGTATCCAGATTATCTTGAACAGTCCAATTCAGAGTTACACTATATGTTCCCGCAGTCAAATTAGTAGGAGTAGGGTCATAAAGAGTGATATTCCACGGTGCTATAAAATCAGTAGTAAAATTTCGCGTCTCAGAATAAAAGACATTATCTGCAAGATCATAAGCAGTAACATTATACTTATATGTCTGCCCACCCTCTAAGTTTGTGAAATTTGCTTTATGCAGGTTGTATAAGTTAGTTATTTCGGTTTGGGTTAGGGCTTTATTAAAGATTCTTACTTCATCTATTGAGCCATTAAAATACGAACCACATCCTGTAACTCCTCCACCAATGTTCCAGTTTGCTGCAGTACTTAAATTAACTTCAGTGCCATATGCTACACCTAATCCTTCTTCAACACCATTTATATATACTTTAGTGTTTGCGGTATTCAACCCATCACCAGCATAAGTTACAGTTATAAATTGCCATTCATTAAGAGAAGTACTATTTGCTGTTCTCAAATCATGCCCATAAGCTGAGATATATAATCTTAATCCTGAATCAGTACTTATTCCTAAATGCTGCTCACCATAAGCACAGACTCCTTGCGAATATAAAGGACCATAACTTTCACCATTAACCCACATTGTAATTGTTCGGGAACTATCCCCCGTCGGTAGTCCTGAAGTAGCAGTAGAATTAACTATATAATCCCCCTCCCCATCAAACACAGCAGCATTCCCATAATAACCAGTATCTAAATAAGTATCAGAATAATTAGTTCCATCATTTCCTATATCAGAATAATCTTGATAATCATTATCAAAACTCCAGTAACCCACCTGATATTGTGACAAATTAAAAAGACTATAATTTGAATCAAAAAGTCCTGTCGAATTGTAAAGGTTAACTGTTGTATTTTTCTCGTGCGTTTCATTAACTGAAAATTTAACTTCAAACCATGACCGATTCCAAAATCCACCGTCGGAAAGCATATCTGAAGTAAAATTAATTGTTCCAGCAGTCTGATCTAAATGATAAGTTTGATTACTCGAAGCAAAACCGCAATTGCTTGAATTATCACACGCATAACAACTCCAGTCAAAAGTTTTCTCCTCGAGCCCAGTCAAGGTAAAAGTAGTTGAATTTGTCAAACCACTAACTGAACTACTTTCATTTGCAATCCAGCTTCCAGAATAATTTGTATAAAGTGTTATATTAGCAAGTTCATTCACATCTGTTACAGAACAATTAAATGTAATATTCTCATAACTAACTTCATGATTAATCGGCGAGTTTAAAGTTATTGTAGGAGCAGTTGTATCGACGGTAATCTCCTGCGAAGTCAAGTTAACATTCCCCGCCCCATCCTGAGCATAAGCCTTGAAAGTATGCGCACCATCAGCCAAGTCCGTAAAATTAACGTCTAAATATTTCGAACTAATATTCGCATAAAGCCCAACAATCTCATCAGCAGATAAGGAACGATTGAATATCATAACGTCATCTATTGAGCCGTTAGGGCTCCATGCACCGTTTCCTCTACCAATATGTAAATCCCCCGAATTACTTGATATATTTCCAGTAGCAGGTGTATTTTTATTTAATACTCCATCTACATACACTGATATTGTTGTTCCATTATAGGTTGAAACAACATGAATCCATCTTCCTGTAATTTCTGATATCGCATTAGAAGTACCGTATTGAGGAGTCAACCCAGTATAGCCAGTATAGATCTTTGAGTCACCTTCGCTAAGAATTATCGAGTAACCAGCTGTCCAATCTGCCCCCCTTGACAACAATGCCGCGTTAGAAGGGAAGGAATCAAGGAATATCCAACCAGACAATGTTGCGAAAGTTGTTAGGTGTGTATCATTCCCAACTTCCACCCAATCATCATCCCCATCAAAACTAAACGCATCCCCAATCTTCCCATCACTTGTCAAAACCGCATCACCAACAGCTGTCCCATTATTCAATCCCAAATAATCCGTCGGATCCCCAGAACCATTCACATCATCCATCCTCCACCAAGCAACTAAACTATTATCAAAATCAATAAACGTCGAAACATTATCTCCGACATCTGATGAACTAACATTAACATAAATATTATCATTTGGTGTAACACTTCCATTTGCGAGGGTTGGGTCTTCAAAATCAACTGATGGAGCAGGGTCCACAAGTTCAAGATTCATCTGTATACTTGACGTTAAATTTATACTCGAATTATAGTAAGAATTTAATCCTAATTTAGATGCATTAAGTGAATGAGGGGTGTAATATGTTTTTCCAGATGAATTTTCAGTGTATGATAATAAAGTTTGTCTTTCAATATTTCCGTCTGTTCCTGTAAGTACTGAAAATACTTTTTCAGAATTATTATTCCATGAAGTTACATTTACTCCTGATTTAGAATTGTCTAATGTATCATTAACATAAACATCTAAGTAGTATGAGACATTTAAATCTAACACATCGTTTATTGAAGTTTCTGATTGATTAAAAGTAACATTAACAAAATTAATCCATGAACCTGCATCTGTATCTGTGCTAGTATAGAAGTCAATTGCCCCAGTTGCATCTAATACTGTATTAGTAACTGTTGCTGTAATAACATCCACATTAGCAATTAAAGCATAAGTACCTGCCGCTTGGGTTGTTATATTGCCCCCAATTACAGTTGTATTAAGCGAATCATCATAAAGATAAATACCATGACCTCCCCCTTTTGTTGTTAATATGTTATTATTTGATAGATAGTTAGAATTTGAACTACTGATATAAACACCCCTATTATTCCATTCTGTTATAGTTATGTTGTTTGAATCTATGGTGTTATTATTAGATGATAAGAGATAAATCCCCTCTTTTTGCTGGCTTGTAGATGTCAATATTGTGTTGCTTAATAAATTATTAAAATTTGAGGATGAAAGAGAAATACTATCTCCTGAACCACCAGATGTCGAAATATTGTTTGAGGTTATATTATTATAATCTGAAGATGTACGAAGATAAATTCCATGACCGTACCCTCCAGAAGTTGTTATATTATTATTTAATAGATTATTATAATTTGAAGATGTAAAAAGATAAATTCCATAACCGTACCCTCCAGAAGTTGTTATAGTATTATCAGTAACATTATTAGAATCTGAACTATAATATAATGAGACACCATAACCATATGATTTGGTTATACTTATATTATTATTACTAACTGTAGAATTTTCAGTATAATATAAGCTAATACCATTATCTGTAAGATTAAAATTCTTTATTGTTATGTTATTACAATAAGCAAATATTATCTGTCCATACTGAGTTGAACTAATTCCATCAAATACTATATTCTCATAATTATAGGTGTAATTTAATGGCTTTCCGTCTGCCAGATTATCTGGTCCAATTGTATTGTTGTAATCTGTAATTGTTGTCCCATATATATAGTAAGGATATGCAGCTAATGCCGTAACATTATTGTTTGTAAAGTTATTGTTTTGGGAAGAAGCATGATAGATTCCATGAGCAAGACCACCTGAAGTATTGATTTTGTTATTGATTATAATATTATTGTTTGAGGAATCAAACCAAATTCCATATGAGGCCCCTCCAAGTGTTGTTAATATATTATTATTCGATATAGTATTTGAGTTTGAATTAGTACCAAAATAAATACCTCTAGTATTCCATTCTGTAGCAGTTATGTTGTTTGAATCTAGGGTGTTATTACTAGATGATGTGAGTTTAATTCCCCTTGTTTGCTGTGCCACAGAGGATATCATAGTATTACTTGACACATTATTAAAATTTGATGATGAAATAACGATATTATCTCCATCTTTGCCAGATTCAGAAAGATTATTTGAGATAACTTTATTATAATTCGATGAGGAAGCAAGATAGATTCCATAACCATATTGCCCTAAATTAATTATTGTATTATTCTCGATTGTTCCATTACTAGCACCTGAAAAATAAATACCATATTTATATCTTGTAGTACCTATTCCTTCTTTAATAACACAATTCTTGATAGTAGTGAAATTATAACCATCAGAATTATCAATACCACGTCCATAAGTTCCACTGTAAGAATAATTTATTTCATAACCTTGACAATCTAAAGTTATGTTGTTTGCTAAGATATTTATACAAGTTCCACTTGAACTAACATTACTGCTTAGATAATATGTTGCACCTTCAGAAGTTAAATTATCACAATCAGTCAAGTCTTCACCTATTACCCAATTTGTATTATTTCCTGAATCAACCGAATGTTCTGCATATATTTGACTACCATAACTAGCATTAGAATCCATCACATCTGTATAATCAACATCACCTGTTCCTGAAAGGTTCAAATACCACTGCTCCCCGTCAACCGTACTTCTCAAATAAACATCATCACTACTATTTCCCTGAACAATAAACTCGTTCGTAACGTTTATAATACTTCC
Organism: archaeon; assembly: GCA_018657525.1. GTDB lineage: Archaea > Nanobdellota > Nanobdellia > Pacearchaeales > GW2011-AR1 > JABHWZ01. The sequence continues at coordinate 58,995 of JABHWZ010000014.1, forward strand.
AGTAGTAAAAAGCACCGACCCTATTTTCTTAGTAATATTCAAATTGTAAAACGACTCATTATTATGAATTGTTATATTGTCCGAAGAATCCCCAAAGAAATTTATCGTACTAATATTCTCATCAAAAGTTCCAGTATTATTCCAATCACCATAAACCATCAGTGAAGTGTTGACCTCCAAAATACCCGAGTTTCTTATTGTAACTTTTCCTACTGTTGTACCTGTTACATTCTCCCAGATTAAAGTACTTGTGCCATCACAAATTGCACGATTATCTGGATTGTCAATAATTAATTCTCCATAATCCTCATCAACTTTTTCTATATATATTGTACCTGCTGCTCCATCTGTATTTCCAGCATTACCTCCATATGTTTTTATAGTTCCTATAAATTCATTATAATCATTTGAGCTAGTTAAGATAATTGCAATTCTCCCTCCGCCTCCACCAGTACAGCACCCGCCTCCATCATCATCACCCCCTATTGAGCTTATTGTTCCGTTACCTGTCAAATTCCCTGTAATTAGATAAATACTTCCACCAGAACCTCCACCAGCATTATAGGTCCCCTCTGCTGAAATTGTACCACTTACATTTGTTATTCCAGTTACATTAAGCTTTATTGCTCCACCCCCAACACCAATACCCCCACTTCCACTTCCTAACTTTGTTGGAACTGTAATTGAGCCATAAGTCTTTCTCGAAGAATCTCCATTACAAGCATAATCTCCCCCAACACCCCCATAACTTGCTCCATTACTGCTTCCACCAGGAGTACCAGGACCTTGGCCACTATCATAACCCTTTCCATCAACATCAATTGTACCTCCCGGTTCTATTGTTAAATTTCCATCAATTGTTAGATTAATCTTATATGTTTCTGCATTTGAATTATCGCTATGAGTAATTCCTCCATCGCTTTTTATTATCCAGTTTCCAGTAGTCGAAATATAATCATCAAGAATCAAAGTATAGCCTGAAATATTAAACTCGCCTGGAAAACTAACCCCTGTAGAGTTCATTATAACAATAAAAGAATCATCTGGCCCTTCTCCAGTAATATTGAGATTTGTGAAATTTAATGTATCATTCCCATCAACAGCCAAATATCCATTGTTTAGTATAGTAATGTTTGAAAATTGATGAACTGTTTCATTTACCATTAAGGTATAGACTCCAAGAACCATAGTCCTATCATTATTATCAATAATTAATGTTCCAGTTTCTGGTGCTTGAGAAGCTGTTTCTTTATATATTGTTCCAGCAGCAGCATCAGAAGCTGTATTACCTCCAAAAGCTGTTATTGTACCAGTAAATGAGACAAAATCTGTTGCGTTTGTTAAAATAATTGAGACCCTTCCACCTCCACCGGCACTGGAACTACCCGAACCAGTACCACCACCATTTGCTGTTATTGTTCCGTTACCTGTTATATTTCTTGTAGTTATATAGATACTTCCTCCTGAACCTCCGCCACCATTAACATATATTCCATTTGAATTGAGTGAACCATTAAAATTAAATTCTCCAGTTACATTAAGTATAATTGCTCCACCACCATTATTGCTTCCACCACTTGCACTTCCAATGTCTGTAGGAGCAGTTATTGAACCATAAGTAGTGCCCCCCGCCGGTGCTAGCCCCCCATAACATCCAGGATAACCAGGCCCATTACCTGCTTTCCAACCCAACCCCTCACTATTTATCAAACTTCCATTCTCCAAACTAAAATTCCCAGCCGAGATCGTCACATTCCCCCCAGTAACATTCGCCCCATTTTGTATTGTCAAATTCCCACTCACCGTAATCGTCAACGAAGCACCATGATTACTCGACAACATTGTATCATTAATTATCGAACCATTCGAACCAATTATCAATCCTTCAAGCACAATCTCTTGCCCGTCTGTATATTGATAAGTATGATTCAAAATACAAACAGTTCCCTCAAAAGAGTCACAGAATCCAGAATAAATTTCCCATCCAGTATTATTTCCTGAATCTATAGAAGTATAAGAGGATATTGTAGTTCCAGTATTATTTGAATCCATTATATCCGCAAAATTAACACTATAACTAGAACCAGAATAATTAAGATACCACTGAACTCCATCGGTTGTACTTCTCAAATATGAATAATCACTCGAGTTACCCTGAACATCAAACAAATTAGTTACATTAGTAACACCACCGACGGGGAAAAACACATACCCACCTTTCTTTGTAATATTTAAGCTATAGAAAGTTTCGTTATTATGGATCGTCGAGTTATCTGTTCCCACAAAATTTATCGTACTAACATTTTCATCAAAAGTTCCAGTATTATTCCAATCACCATAAACTGTTAGCGAAGTATTAACCTCTAATATTCCTGAATTTCTTATTGTTACATTTCCCACCGTTGTACCCGTAACGTTTTCACGAATTAGAGTTGTTACATAAGAACAAGTACTTCGTCCAAGATTATCAATAATCAACTCTCCATAGGTGTCATCGGATTCTTCCAAATAAACTGTCCCTGCTGCGCCATCGTTGTTTTCAGTAGTAGCATCTCCACCATAAGCAACAATTGTTCCATCATAGCTTGAAAAAACAGCTCCTGTTTGTGTCAAATAAACCGCAACTCTGCCTCCACCCCCTGCTCCAAAACTAGTGCTGGGTCCACCCTTAGCAGAAATTACACCATTCCCAGTTAAATTTTTAGTTATGAGATATATACTTCCTCCTGATCCACTTCCAGAATTAGATATTGCTCCTGAACTAATGTTACCATTAACAATTGTCGCCCCGGTTACATTTAATATAACAATTCCCCCACCCTTGCCTCGGGCGCCACCACTACCTTGATTAATTGGAACTGTAATCGAACCATAAGTAGTCGAAGCTATAACGCTATCACAAGAATCATCCCCTCCTATACCTCCATATCCTCCACCATTATAAAGAACACTATCGCTACCAGGACCAACATCATCCTTATAGCCTTTTCCGTCAACATCAATTACTCCCCCGGCTTCTATTGTCAAATCTCCATCAATAGTTAGATTAATTTTATATGTTTCAGCAACTGTATTATCACTATGACTAATTGCTCCATCACTTTTTACAGTCCAGTTACTGGTTACACCTTTTAATCCATCAACGAATAAAGTATAACCAGAAATATTAAACTGGCTTGGGAAATTAACACCTGTAGAATTTTCTATGACAATAAAAGATTCGTCCACCCCTTCTCCACTAATATTAAGATTTGTAAAATCTAGTGTGTCATTTCCATCAACAGATAAATAGCCCATATTACGAATAGTAATATTTGAAAACTTAGAAACATTTTCGCTAGGCATTAAAGTATAAATTTGCAAATTTTCAACAATACTCAAATCATTATTATCAATAATTAAAGTACCCGCTCCACTCGCTTGGTTAGCTGTTTCTTCGTATATTGTTCCTGCTGCAGAATTATCACCTTCATCACTTCCATAAGCAGTTATATTTCCTGTAAATCCTGAGAAATCAGTTGCATTTGTTAAAATAACTGCAACTCTTCCACCGCCTCCCGCAGTATAAGATGTTGACCCTCCACCATTAGCTTGTATTGTTCCATTGCCTGTTAAATTTCCAGTAGTTACGAAGATACTTCCTCCTGAGCCACCACCCTGTGAACCAGTCGTTCCTTCTACTGTGACTGTTCCATTTATTGATGTTATCTCGGTAACATTAAATGTCACTGCCCCTCCCCCACTTCTAAACCGACCACCACTACCTAGATCAGTTGGAGCTATAATTGAACCATAAACATTTCGATTACCATTTCCTCCAATACCCCCATAGCTAGCTGCACTACTGCCACTCCCTCCTGGCCCATAACTCCCTTCCCACCCCAACCCTTCACTCGTCACCGTCGAATTATCCTCAGCAACAAAATTCTCAGCATAAATACTAATATTACCACCAGTAATATTTCCCCCTGATTGTATAGTTAAATTCCCACTAACATTTATTACAACAGATAAGCCATGATTACTGGTAAAGCTATTATTAAAAATACTTCCATTACTTCCTATGATTAAATTGTTAGCATTTATCCATTCTCCGTCGGTAAAAGTATAAGTATGATTCAAAGTACATGTTGTATCTAAATCCCCTTCATCACATGTTGCAGATTCAAACGGATCAATAACAAAATCAAAATCCACATTCCCTTCAACAATTTTCAAATCAAAAGTATCCTGCGGTTCTCCAGTTAAATTAGTCAAATAAATCTGATACTTTTTATCTTCAGAAATAATTCCAAAACCAGCAATTAACTCAGTTCCATCTTTTTCGTAAACTTCAACACTCGCATTCTCTGAACTCCTTGCATAAATTGTAATATCATTTATCAAAGTCAGATTCTGTTCAAAACTAACTCTCAAATAATCCAACGCTGGAATCGTCATAAACACTCCATCCCTCACTGAAACTTCCGCATAAACATCCTCTACAAAAGTCCGATTAGAATCTAAATGTTCTGCTTTTGTAATTAAAATAATCTCAAAAGTCTGATTCGACAAATGCGGCACAATCCATTCAAGATAATCTAAAATCCCGTCACTGTCCAAATCAAAAGCATCAAAATCCATATAACTTGAA
>JABHWZ010000002.1 GCA_018657525.1 archaeon
ATTCCTTTCCTCTTCTGAAGAAAATTTTTCATAACCTCTCCAATCCTCATTAATAAAATCTCCAAATCTTTTATTTCCTAAAACCTTTTTAACTCTTGCTTGAGCAAATTCAATATCATCTGGATAACAAAAAGAAATTAAATCTCCCTCGCAATATTCATCCAAAGGATTTAACCTAAAAGTTTTAAATTTCTCTCCATTAAATAATTCTTGTGGAAAAGGAGGAGCAAAATATAACTTTTTCATTAAAAATCAAAAGAGGAACAATTTAAAAATTTAATTATATTAGAAACAACATGCCAATAAATGTTAATAGTCCAGAATATGTAAAAGCAGAGAAAGAATTTTATGAAGCAAATACTCTCGAAGACCAATTAATTGCTTTAAAAATAATGATTTCATATATGCCAAAACATAAAGGAGCAGAAAATTTAAGACAACAATTAACAACCCGAAGAAAAAAATTAGAAAATCTAATAATTAAAAAAAAGAAATCAAGTAAATCTTCAAAGACCGGAATAAAAAAATCAGACATGCAAGCAGTTATCGTTGGTAAAACAAACTCTGGCAAATCAAATCTTTTAAAATTTCTTACAAATGCTTCGCCCAAAATATCAAAGATTCAATTTACAACTCAGCGACCTGAAATTGGAATGATGAATTATGCAACAACACAAATACAGATAATAGAAAATCCTGCAATTGATTCTCCAAATTATAATAAAGGGTTAACGAACTCAGCAGATACATTAATTTTAATAGCCACCTCATTAGAAGAAATAGAACTTCTTAAGAAACAAATTAAAACCAAACAAAAACAAATAATTGTCTTCAATAAAATCGATCTTTTTGATACAGAACAAAGAAGAAAACTTGAAGCAACTTTAAAATCAAAAAAATATAATTTTGTAATTGTTTCAACAAAAACTTCAGAAGGATTAGAAGATTTAAAAGGAAAAATTTTCCAAAGTTTTGACAAGATAAGAATTTACACTAAAGATCCAAATAAAAAAGAACACGATACAAAAAAACCAGTGATTTTAAAACCAGGAGCGACAGTAAAAAAAGTGGCAGAAAAAATCCTTCATGGATTTTCAAAACAAGTCAAACAAATAAAAATCTGGGGACCCTCATCAAAATTTCCAGGACAAGTAGTTGGATTAAACCACAAATTAAAAGACCTAGATATTGTTGAATTTAAAACACGATGAAAGATGTTTTGAAGTATAATCTATTTTAAAAAAGGTAAAAAACAATTAAAAAGATGGTTAAAGAACCTATAAAACATTCTACATATTTGGCATTAATTACTTCTATACTTAGCATTATTTTAAGTTTTTTAGGAGAAATTGATTTACAAATGGTTATGTTACTTTTTACATTAACTATGACTGCGATAGCCTTTGCTTTTTTCTCTTATTATAGCAAACAAATAAAATCAAATTCTGAAGAAATAAAAGAATTAAAAAGAAAGATTAATATAGATAGAAGATTAACTAAATTAGAGATAAAGGTGTTTAAAAAATGAATAAAAAGGGAGAATTTGCAAGTTCAGATATGTTTGAAATTATAAAAATAGCAATAATAATGATCATAGGATACATCATAATAAAAGCACTTTTAGGCGTAGCTTAATTTCATTCATCAGAATAAATAATCTTCTCCCCATGTAAGATTCTTAAAACTCTATAATTAACAGTTGCTATATTTGCATCAATATCCTCTGCACATAAAAAATCTGACATTCCATTTAATTCAATAACAGCCTCGTAAGAAAAACCCGGGATAAATCTTAAAGCATCTGACTTTAGAACTTTAATTAAACAATCTGGATATTTATCTAAAGATAAAGTAACATTTAAAGAACCTTTACTTGCTTCTTCTAATTTACCCACAACAACTCTACAATTTTCTTTGCATTTCATTTTTTTTGTTTTCTAGTATATTTAAGTGGAAATATATCTTTTTTGAATCTCACTTTTAAGTTCATCTAAATTTTTTAAAATATTTTTAGGAAATTTTTTATTTTTATCTATTTTTTTCAGATATATCTGCGAAATATTCTCTGGTAAAGAAGGATAAATTATTTTTTCAGGAACATCCATTAATGAACAAGAATTAAAATCTGATTTTAAAAAAGAATCACTAAGAATTTTAGCTTCCCCCCTACATCCTCCCAAACATAATTTAAAATACCTACATTCTAAACATTCTTTTAAATCTTTAAATTTTATTTGTTGGAAATTTAAATTTCTTTTATTTTCTAAAGCTTTCTCAAAACTCTCTTTTTTAACATCAGCAATTAAGAGATCTTGACAGGGAATAGAAGGGCACAAAATATATTTTCCTTCAGCATTAATAAACATAGAATAATCTGATTTATAAGCGCAAGGATTTTCATTTAAATCTGGTTTAAAAAAATTACTCTCTTTCAATTTTGAACTAAAAATTTTATAAATCTTCAAATAAAAAGGTTCCTTATCTTTATAAAATTGGGTTAAAATTTTTTTTAATTGTTGAGCTATTTCAAAATAATCTGCGGAAAAAGAACCTTTAAATTCTGCCAATCTCCCTCTTAATTGAGGAAAATCTATATGCCATTCATCTACTTCTAAATCCTTTAATAAAAAATATAATTCCGATAATTCATTCACAGATTTTTTACTTATCAAAGTATTAATCTTAATTTTGATATTATCAACCTCTTGTTTTAATTTTTTGATGTTATTTATTATCTTTAGGAAATCACTTCCAGTACGATAAAAATTATGAGAGTTTGTGCCATCAATAGTTACCGTTAATCTGGAAACATACTTTTTTATTAATTCAATGTTTTTTGGTTCAGCGATAAGAGTTCCATTTGAATATATTTCAACAAAACATCCTTCACATTCGGATAAAATCTTATCCAAATCCTCCTTAACAAAAGCTTCTCCTCCAGTAAATAAAAAACTTTCACATCCCTGTTCTCTAGCCTGTTGAATAGTTGAAATTATCAACTCAGTAGAAATCTCTTTAGAAATTTTTTCAGTAGAATTGAGATATCCCCTACAACAATAAAAACAATTAAGATTGCACTTACCAGTAACCTCAAAAGAAACTCGTTCTATTTTAGTCATCTTAGTCGTAATGATCTCTTACAGTTTCAGGTTTCCCTTCTCTAACGGGATCTTCTGTTTTTTTCTTAGTTGGTTTTTCTTCCATGATTTTTAATATATATTTAATTAAGCTTTATCTAGTAATCATTAATTTTTCTGTATCTTCTTTCATCTTTTGAATTTTAGGTTGACTTATATGTTTCCTTGCAGGTTCTAAAATTTCTATAAGTTTTCCAGTCATTCCATTTTTTAAGTCCATTGGATGCAAATTCCCTTCTCCAAAATCTTTTTCCAAATCATCATAAGAAGAATAAGTAACATTTCCTCCAAATTTATCCGGACGCTTTATTTCTAATTTTTGATTTTTACCTAACGCAAAAACAAGATACTTAGCCCAATCTAAAAGAGGATTATAATCTATATTTTTTTCTGGACAAAAAGCATTTTTAATCTTTTTCTTAATTGCTTCAATAGAATCATCCATATAAATTGCTGAACTAGGAATGGATTTACTCATTTTCAATTCTGCTTTCAAATCTTTTAATTTTTCTTTTGGAACAGGCCAAATTGGAGGTTTTTGTAATCCCATAATTAAATGCCCATGAAGAGCCATAGGTTTCATTTGATTCCCTGCATGATCCAACAATGGAGAAAAAGAAAGTTTCATCGCAACATCTCTCGCGACAACTTGCGCCTTTCTTTGATCCATTCCTGCATGAGGAATATGAATTCCTTGAATAAAAATATCTGCAACTTGCATAGGAGGATAAATTAATTTTGCAAAGTCAACAGATTCTCCTTCTTTTCTACCCATAATAGTAATACTCCTCAACATTCTAGACAAAGAAGTATGTTTACTAATATCAATTACATCTAACCAATACAAATCATTATTATGATATAAATCACTCCCTAACACAAATTTTAATTTCTTTGGATCTCCTCCAACACATTTAAATGCAGCAATCATAACTTCTTTAAAATAATTAACTGCTACTTTTTTAATAACTTCTAAATTTCCTCCAAGTTTGTCATTAATCCAAGAATGCCAATCAGCCAAAAAAACCCTACAATCAATTCCAGCATCCATACAATCCTTCACTTTAGACATACAAACAAGACCATGCCCCAAATGAGGTTTACCAGAAATTTCAAATCCAATATAATGTTTAAGATCTTTATGTTTAACTAAAGCTTCTTTCAACTCTTCCTCTCCCAAAATTTCCTCAGTATTTCTTTTAATAAGCTCAAATTTTTCTTTGGGCCCTAATTCAGTGTTTTGGCCCACACCGAGCGGTGCCATTTCATTTACCATAAAAATTACAAAGAAATCTTATTCTTAAATGTTATTGTTTAAAGATATATTTTCTAAAACTACTTAAAAATCTTCTGACCATCTTTCTTTAAAATTTTCAATTCCTTCTAAAAAAATAAACCTTTTTTGTTAAAAAAAATATAATCTTAAAAATTCCATAAACCTTAAAACAAAATGATAATTCAGATAATTTTATTTTTATTTTTAGGAATTATGTTTGGAACTTTAACTGGCTTAATTCCTGGAATCCATATAAATTTAGTAGGAATAGCAATTGTCTCTCTAGCCTCTTCTATTTTTTATTCTTTAAACTCAATTTATTTAATTATTTTTATAACTGCTATGGCAATTACTCATACTTTCTTAGATTTTATTCCATCAATTTTTCTCGGTTGCCCCGACACTGATACAGAATTATCAATCTTACCCGGACACCAGCTGCTAAAAAAAGGTCACGGATATCAAGCAATTCTTTTAACTGCCTACGGAAGTTTAGCAGCAATTTTTATTTTAATTTTAATCGCCTTTCCGTCAATCTTAATAATCTCCAAAACTTACAATACTCTCTCCAAATTTATTCCATATTTTTTAATTTTGATTTCATTAACATTGATATTTTTAGAAAATAAAAAATCCAAGGCAATATTAGTTTTTTCAATTACAGGACTTCTTGGATGGAGTGTCCTCAATTTCCCCTCCTTGAATCAACCTCTCTTTCCATTATTAACCGGTCTCTTCGGTTCATCTATGTTATTAAAAAGTATAAAAAATAAAATAATAATTCCTAAACAAATAATTGAAAAACCACAAACAAATTTAATCAAACCAATTTTAGGAGCTATAATTGCATCTCCCCTTTGTTCTTTTCTTCCAGGATTAGGTTCAGGACAAGCAGCAATAATTGGAAATACTATCTCATTAAAAAAAGAGAACAAAAAAGGATTTTTAGTTTTATTAGGAGCCACAAATACTTTAGTAATGGGTTTTTCGTTCATTTCATTATATATAATTTCAAAAACACGAACAGGGGCAGCAATTGCAATTCAAAAAGTAGCTCCCAAGATCACACCACAAATCTTAATATTAATTTTATTTATAACATTAATAACTGGTATAATCTCTTTTTTTCTAACAGATTTTCTTGCAAAATTCTTTTCTATCAAAATAAGTAAATTTAATTACACAAAAATTTCCACTACAACATTAATACTTTTGATTATTATCGTGTTTTTAATCTCAGGATTTTTAGGGATTTTTATTTTAATAATCTCAACTCTGACAGGAATTTATTGTATTTCCCTCGGAGTTCGAAGGACAAACATGATGGGCTGTTTATTAATTCCTACAATTTTGTTTTATTTTATTTAATCAAAAAATTCCGTTTTTCTAATTTTTTCCTTGAGTAATTTCTTTTAAACGCAATCTATAACTTTCAAAACTACAAGTAGAGAAATCATATTCAGATTCAAAAGTAGAATAAATAAAAAAAGTATATCTATTTCCCTCTGCATCTTGCTCTCTTAAATCAAATGATACTTCTTTTGAATTTGAATGAATACTATCAACTTTTAAAGAAGTCTCTTCTCTTGAACGATAATTCCAATGAAGAGATTTATCCCCTTCAGATGGAAAAATTGCATAATGCAAAAACTGTGTCATAGAAGGTAATGAACTAACACAAAGATTTTCTGGATGTTCATTAACAGTTAAATGAAAATTTGAATTAGCTAAAATTTCTAATGCTTGAATTGGATGTTTCATAATTATATTACTTACTTTTTATTTTTAAATTAATTGGTGGTAAAAATCCAATGAAAAATTACAAAAAGTCTCCCAATCCTGTCTGCCGCTCCAACTCTTTTCCAAAAACAGAATCAATATATCTTTTAGTCAATTCCAAACTCTGTTTCATATATGGAGATAAATTATATTTGTTCACTAATTCTATTGCCGGCTCTAAATATTTTTTAATTCCACCTTCATGAATTGTAAATATTATTTTCCCACCGCACTTTTGACAAACCCCTTTTAATGGTGGCCTTCGCATAATTTCATTACAAGCAACACACCTAAATCCCTGCATTGAAAATTTTCTTAAATTACCTCTCATATCCCGAATAAAATGTCTTTCAATAATCAACAAGGCAGTATCTGAAGTATCAGCCGCTCGTATTTTTTCCACCAAAGCCATTTGATGATTAACCTTCTCCTGCATCGTCGGTAAAAGTTTATATGAACTCACAACCACCCCTCCATTAATATCTGAAGTGTCATGAGTAAAACCCAAACCAACAAAAGGATCTTTTTCCTCTTTTAATAATTGCTTAATTATCTTAACCTCATTAGCCTCAGAAGAATGCAATCTTTTCTCAGCTTTTTTATATAACTCTAGAGGATAATGACCTTCAGGAGTTACCTCAAAATCTAAAATCTGATCATCAACCTCTCCTGCATCAATCCTTACATTTAAGACCAAGGGAGCATCCTGCGTTCCACCTCTATGTGAAGGCAAAAACTTTTTTGAAAAATTAAGTAAAACATCAGACAATAACATAATTGCTGCTTCATCACCATCACAATCACGACGCACAGCAGCATGCAAATACGAACTTGCCAAAACTCCCTGAGTATTAGAAAATCCAATAAACCTACAAACAACTCCTGCACAATTATGTGGTGCCATAAAAACTCCCAACTGACCAACCAAATCATTTTTATCTTTCAAATTATGAAACTTTTTCAGTCCATAAAATTTCTCTAATTCTTCGTCGATAAACTGAGAAACTTTAAAAAAAACATCATCAGCTTTTTCATCTGGAGATTCTTTTGCAGAAGGTAATAAAATATCATGGGGCATTAATTCTAAAATTTGAGTTACTTCAATTAAATCTTTTCCATAAATATCTGTATCATATCCTAACTCTTTTAATTTTTCAATAGAAACTCCAATCTCAAATGGTTTAAAATGTGAAAGAGGCATTTCAGTTACATCATATCTAATTGTCCCATCTTTATTCACTTGTAAATTATATTTAGCTCTTAAAATTCCCTTTGATAAATTCTCTGGAATTTTCTCATCTGAACTCATCCCTCTAACTCCTTTAATTAATAAAGGCAATTCAGATTTTATCATACCAATCTTTTTTCTTGCTTTTTCCATAAAATAATTAATATCCACATCTTGATAACAATGAGACACTCCTTCCTTTTCTTCTCCCTCTTTCTGTTTGTTAAAAGATTTTTCCTTAGTTTCATAAAAATAAAACTTCTTAATAGTTGTCTCATTACAAACTTCACATTTTGAATAAATAGTTTCTTTATCACATTTTTCACAATAAAAAATTGGAAAATCCCCTCTAACTTTTCCCACCTCACATGCTGCTTGAATACTTCTTAATCTTCCTCCTTCACTTCCAACAGAAAATAAAACATTAGGGCTCCCTTGCAATTTTCTTAATTTGCCTTTTTCTGGCCGCCCCATACGCGTACCCACAAAATCTCCTGCTTTATCTTTAATTTCAAACTGAGATAAATTATTAACAATCTCTAAAACTTTTTCAGATTTTAATTCCATTTTTTCAAAACTAATTAATTCATTTAACTTAACTTCTTCATTTTCTAACAATTTAAAATCAATTCCAAGATTAACAAAAAGAGATTTACTTTTTACTTTATCTAAAACAACATTCTCAGTTGTAACTTGATGTTCAACACCTAATAACTCTAAAGCTCTTTTACCCACAACAAATTTTTCTTGTTCAGTAGAATTAAATGGTAAAACAATTTTTCCCTCCCTGACAACAGAATATTTTAACCAATCAATTAAACATAAAAATTGTTCATTGGAAATTTCAGTCCAATAAAAAATAAATTTAGGATGTAGTGCAACACCATGAACTTTACTAAATTCAATTGCTTTTTCTAATTCTATTTTAAAATCATTTAGTTTTATTCCTTTTTCTTCTAACTCTAATTCCCACCATTCCTCCACATATCCTGGTTTTAAAAGATTTGAATTCCTATTAGCTAAATCAGAAAATGGAAACAAAATATCCCCTAAATAAATTATTTCTTGAACATTTTTATACAAACTTCTTGCCTCTTCTAAATTAGTTAATTGTTTTACATCTCCATTAAACAATTTTACAATAGGTCCCTCAATACTATCACACGGAGTAATAATACACCCTTTGGTAGGTTTTTCTATCTTTAATTGTGTCCCATTTGCAATAAAGTCATCAGTAATTCCCATTGTAGCTGGGTGTAATGATGCTGCTGAAAATCCAGAATTTCTCCCCCTTCCATATCTAAATCTAAACCCTCCAGACTTAGAAGGGTGTCCATAAATTGGTCTTCCTGCAACTAAATCACGAATATAAGTTGGTCGAGAATCGTCAACAGCCGAATCAACTTCCTTTTTTCTTGTTTCATGTAATTCAATATATTTATCCAACCAATCAAAACCTGTTGAAATAATTCCGTTTTTTTTAGCACCATTTAACATTCTAAAACCTTTGGCAGCTTTTTGTGCTAATCCTTCTGCCATAATCAAACAAAAACCACTTCTAAGAAAATTAGTTTCAACTCTTTCTAAATTTTTATAATTTGAAACCTCTAACTTTTCTGAAGCATCCCCTGCAATTTGAATGGGCATATTCTTCGCTAAGAATAACGTCTCTTCTTCTGTCGGAAAATATTGCAAATTAGTAATCCTTTCATGAAAATCTCTTAATTCTGTCCAAACTCTTTTAACTTCTTCTTCAGTTGGATCATATTTAGCATAACCAAATAATTCTCTAAGATAATCAATTAATATTAAAACAACACAAGAAGCCGTAGTCCCAGCAGAACGAATTGGTCCTGAAAAACTTGCTTCAAAATATTCTTTCCCCTCTTTAGTCTTTCTAAGTTTAATTCCAGTAAATCCTTCAATAGGACTTGCAACAACTGCAATTGTTTGATATGCAAAACCAACTCGAATTCCCGCATCAATTGCTTCTAACAGCGACGCAAATTTACAAAATTTCTGCTTAGCAACTTCTTCAGCAATTTTAAAAGTTACAGTAGTATCTAATTTACCATATTCTTTTTCTAATTCTAAAATTCTTTTATCAATTCCAGAGTCTTTCATCTGTGGATAAATCGTAGAAATTAAACCAACAACTTTTGCGGCCATTGTCAAAGCTAAAGGCATCTCAACTTCATCAACAGGATCCAATCCCAATTTTTTCGCTTCCCCTGCCATACTATAAACCTCATCAACTTTCTTTTTCAAATTACTAAAATATTTTTCAGTTTTTGGTGTATTCATTTCCTAATTTCCTTATTTTTTGCTATTTTCATTTTATAATTTGCCTTTTTTTATATTCTATTACTCTCCTTTTTATTTTTTATTCAAAATCTAATATTTTAACTGCACGAGTTTTTAAATTAAACAGAGGTACTTTACAAAAATCTGGTTCATTTCCCATCTTCTCTTGAAAAGGAGTTAAACTTTCCCAGCTCGAACTTGAAACAATTAAAACATTATTATAATAAGAAACCGCACTTTTATGTGTATGACCTGAAACAAAAATATCTGGAATATCCCTAATTATAAAAGGATCTTCTTCACTAGGAAAATATAAAGTAGAAGAATGAGTTGGTGCAAGATGTCTAAATTTTAATAAATATTCCATAATTATTTCTGGCTTATGAACTGCTTTTTCAACAATTAATCTTGAAATATTTCCAGAATAATAATGATAAGAATAACCATGATAATTTAAAATATTAAAACCTGAAAAACCTTCTTTTGCTCCTATATTAATTATTGAAGGATTTCCTATCAACAAAACATTTTTAATTTCATATAATGACCAAGCATATTTTTCATCAAGAATTGGTTGAGGTTCCATAATCCTAACCGCATCGTGATTTCCTGGAGAAATAATTATTTTTATATCTTTTCTAATCTTATTTAATAATTTAGCTGCATGAATATATTGGTCCTCAACATTTGCAATAGTTAATTCTCTTTCTTGACCTGGATGAATTCCAACTCCCGCCACTAAATCTCCTAAAATAAAAAGATATTTGATTTTTTTTATTTCATCTTCAGTCCCAGGAACATTTCCATTTAGATAATTAATAAATTTCAAAAAATTATCCTCCATAAAAAATTTACTACCAACATGAATATCTCCAATAAATAATACATTTTCATCAACAATCCCTTTTTTTCTAAAGGCTAATCTAGATTCTGGAAAAATTATCTCATTAACAAATAAAATTTCCTTATTACCTGCCCCTTTAAATCCTATAACAGAATCAAGAGGAATTTCTTCAGCCTTTTTATATAATTCTTTTTTATCCTTATTAATTAAAACTTTTAATTTTCCAGTTAAATCCTCTACTTCGAGTAAAATGTTTTTATTTTTAGTTATTCTTTTATTAGAAACAATACCAATGATAGATATAATTTGTCTATTCCCCGACATCTTTCCTATTGAAACTAATTTATCTAATTCTGAATGCTCTTGTAAAATATTCTTTAAAGTTGAAAAACGATTTTTAAAGTAAGTAACAAAATCTTTAACTTCTAATTTTTTACTTAATGCAGGATAATTACCTATAATTTTTACATCATCAAAATTATTTATTTTTGTAATAATTTCATTTTTTAATTTCTCTTCTCTAATTCCATTATTTTCTTCAAAAACCTTTTTCTCAATTAAATTATTATTTACAGGTTCAGCAACAAAATTTTCTTCTCTAGAAATTTTAATTGTTAATCCTAATTTAATTTTTAATTTTTCTAATTTTTTCTGATTTTCTTGAGATAATCCTGAGAGAAGATTATTAATTGAATCTTTATTTTCTGTAAAAATATTTTTTGTTATAACTCTCTTATTAGTAAAATGTTTAAATTTATTAATAATTAATTTAATAGATTCTAAATCAGAATTTTCACTAAATAAATTTAATAATTCCTTGTCTAAAAGGAGCCCTTTCTCTAAGCAAAACTGTACTATTTCGTTCATTTTTCTAACTTGCTAACCTTATATGGTTAAATTTTATTACCAATAATCAATTGAATCTTTAATGATTTCTTTGGATTTTTCAGCAATTTCTTTTGTGATGGCTAATTTTATCTCACGCATTCTACCTCCACGACCTTTTGAAATTACTCTAACATTAATTATTCCTAACATATCAAATTCTTGAATTATATCTGAAACTCGTCTTTGAGTTAAAATATCTATTTTATTTTTTGTACAAATATCTTGATATAAATTGTAAACATCTCCTGTAAAAATAGGATCTTCTTTTCCATCTTTTCCCAAACTTCGTTGTGTACCTCGAATTCCTTTTGCTCTTTCTTCACTTAACTGAATTATAGAAGCTAATACAAATTGGAACTGTTTTGGTTCTGAACTAATAACATCTAAAATTTTATCTTTTTCTATTTTATTATTTGCAGTATCAATATGTTTAACTAAAATTTTATTTGAATTATCCCTCTCAGCTAATTCTCCTGCTACTCTTAGTAAATCTAATGCTCTTCTTGCATCACCGTGCTCTCTTGCAGCAAAAGCAGCACATTTAGAAAGAACCCCTTCCTCAAGAACTCCTTCTTTAAATGCATCTTTAGATCTTTTCTTTAAAATATCCTGTAATTGTAATGCATTATAAGGTGGAAAAACCAATTCCTCTTCACTCAAAGAAGATCTAACTCTTGGATCTAATTCATCTAAAAAGGTAAGATTATTTGAAATACCGACTACACAAATTTGTGTCTTACTTAATTCTGAATTAAGCCTTGTTAAATTATATAAAAAATCACTTGAAATTTTTTTCATTGTTTGATCAATTTCATCAAGAATTAAAACAATTAACTGTTTCTCATTATCTATTAAATCAATAAATTTAGAATAAACTGCTTGAGTTGGTAAACCAGTATCAGGAACACTTCCTCCAAGTTTTTTAATTAATTCTGCAAGAATCCTATATTCTGTATCTGAAACTTTTTTTAATTTACAATTTAAATATTCAATTTTCAAACTAAAATCTGCATCTTTACTAACTCTTTTCAAAAGTTCATCCTTAACATATTTAATTGATAGGGTTTTCCCTGTTCCAGTTTTTCCATAAAGAAATAGATTACTTGTTCTTTCTCCTCTTAAAACCGGAGCTAAAATTGATGCAATCTGTTTAATCTGTTTTTCTCTATGGGGAATATTCTCAGGATTGTGACTCGTCTGTAAAACTTCCTTTTTTTTAAAAATACTATTTTTGATAATTGAATCAAAGATATTATCTAAATCTGTTCCCATAACCTCTTTTTAACCTCATTTTATTAAATCTCTATTTTACAAAAAGACAATTTACTAAATCTATTTAAGTCTTTATATAATCAAAAATATAATTTACCCTGACACCTTAGTTTCGTCTGGAAAATAGGTTTTGATTTTTAATTATTAACGAGAAGAATTTGAAATATTATTTAAAGAATTATGACTACTAAAAAAAGAGAACACCTCTATTTCAAGTGGAAAACCCAAAATAAGAAAAATTGAAAAAAATTAAATGAAAAAAGTTTAACAAAAGACCTTAATGAAAAAAATCGCCCAACAACTAAAAAAACAAAGTTTATTATTATTATTATTATTATTATTATTATTATTATTATTATTATTATTATTATTATTATTATTATTATTATTATTATTATTATTGTTATTATTATTATTATTATTATTATTATTATTATTATTATTATTATTATTATTATTATTATTATATCTATATACTACAACACATAAAATTTTTTAAATAAATTCAAAACAAAAAATTTCAACTTTTCTTTTAAAAACATTTCTATACGAAATCAAGGGGTGACAGGTAAATTCAAAAATTCTTCAAATTTTTTCTAAAATAATCAATTTCTATAAATTCACTAAATTCTTTTTAAAATTAATGAATTTCAGCTTTTTTTCAAAATATTTAAAATTTATCATTTTATTTCAATTATCACCTCTTTTTCAAATTTTCTCTCTCCAAAATTATTTTAATTAATATTACTCTATTTTTGTTTAATTTTAATAATAATTAATTTCATTATCTAATTAGATTTTCAACATTTATTTGTCATTTAAAATACCCCTATTCTTTCACAGATAACTTTATAAATAAAAAGACATTAAATTCATCATGTCAGAAAAGAATCCGTTTAGTGTGATTTTAGGGAAAATGATTGTAACTAAAGAAGGTAAAAGACTTGGTTTTGTCAAGGACGCGACCTTTGAAACAAACTCAGGAGAACTAATTAATTTAGTAGTAAAAGACTCAACCCCTTACACAAAAAACCTAAATCTAGAAAGATCCTCTTCAAACGATTTATTAATTCCTTATAGTGCAATAATTGCAATCGGTGATTTTGTAATAGTTTCTGAAGAAGATTTGATATAAAATTGTTAGAATAGATATTTTTTAAGATAATTTTAAGAAGGGTAATATAAATATAATTACTGATACCTAAAATTAATAATTCTTTTATAGATTTTAACAGATTTTAGAATAAGTTTTCATTCCTTTTTTTTCACTTTCAAAATTGAATCCGGCTTTTTCTAAAACTCTCCCTGATGCTGGATTATTTGTTTTGTGATGGGCAATAATTTTTTTTGATTTAAATTTCTTTATAATCTTTTTCAAAAAAATCTTTAAGGCTTTTGTTGTTATTCCTTTGCCCCAATAGTTTTTTCCAATCCAGAAACCGATTTCTAGGGTTTTCTTTTCAGTATCAATCTTTTCAGCTACTAAATTACCTATCAGTTTACCCTTTAGAATTATTGCTATTATAAAAAAGTCTGGCTTTTCTTTTTTATAATTCGTAATTACTTTTTTTAGCCATTCTTTTTCTTGCTCTCTTATTTTTTCATCAATTTTACCACAAATCCCATTCATCAAAAATAATTCTAAATGTCTATCTAAATCTCTTTCTTTATATTTTCTTAGTTTTATTTGCATCTTTTTAAATGGTTAAATAGATTTATTAATTTACCTAAATAATATTCATTAAAAATTAATCTTCCTGTAATTCTTCAATTTCTTTTCTAGAAAAAGCTTTACAACATTCTCTTCCAGTCGCTGAATTATAATAATAATATTGGTAGAGCGGAACTCCTGATGGATGAATTGTAGTATAAAGTTCTCTTCTTTTGGAAAAATCTATTTGTCTCCCATTAATTGTTTTTAATTCACTAATGGCATCTATTTCATCAGCTAATTCTCTTAACGCCTTTGGTATACCACCTTCTTGTTGTCTTCCAATCCAACCTAAAGATTCAGTATAGATGTTAGGATATTCTCTAATTTTTTCTTTTTTAGATTTTTGTTTTTTCATATTCTATTTCCCCTTCCTCTCGGCTTTAGATTTTCTAACTGCTTCTTGATATGCTTTTGGAGTTAATTGTGAAGAGGGACATGCTCCGGCGAAACTTTCATTTAAAGTATCCATCATCCTAATATCCCATGTTTTAGGATCCTCCTTTGGCATAATCCCGGGCGTACTTACACAGCAATATTCCCCAGTTAACTTACAATAAACATTAATGGCGCCTAAAGCATCCTTCTCCCTTTCGAGACCTGGAAAAAAATCTTTCAGATTTCCTCCTCCTGAACTCAATACTTCTACCACCCCTTCACATAGTGTCTCCCCTGCTCTATACAATAAAAGTTCAGAAGTGAATCTTGCTTCTGCATTTAGGCAAACAGATTCTAGCAAATGTCCTTCAAATCTCCCATATTCTATTCCTGCTAAAGATCTGGATAATTTTACTGTTTTATCTCTTTCTGCTCTTGTCATTTCGGGTAATTTTACTGTTCCCTCTAACATAGTCTCTTTTTTCTTTTCTGGCTCAGAGTGCGCTTCATCAGTTGTTCGTTTTTGTTTTGCCATTGTTTCTTATTGTGTTTACTATACAATGATAACATAGAAAACACAATATATAATTTATAGCGACAATTGTCGTGTCTTTAGTGTAGAAAAGAATAATTATAATTTTTTATAAATTTCTGGAAGAATTTTTGATTCTGCTTTTTTTAAATGAGCTTGATAAGTTGAATAAGAAATTTTCATCATTTTAGCAAGTTTTTCCATCTTTATTTTTTTAGGATAATCATAATAACCATTATTTATTGCAAGTTCTAGAGCCTCTTTCTGATTTTTCGTTATTTCCGGAAGGAGTTTTGTAAAAGATATATTTGATATTTTTTCTTCTTTAAATTTAACCATTTTCGCATCAAGATATTTCTCTGCAAATTCAAATGCCTTTTCCAATAACTTTCTATCAAAACTTGCAAAAGACCAAACATGCATTTTACTATTATGATTTATTATTATTGGGTTTATTTGAATAATTTTTGGATTCCAAAAAGCTTCAGTAAAAAGAGGCTCTTTTATAACTATTATTCCAAAGTCTCCCCTATTCTCATAATTAACTAACCAGGGTTGTTTTTTAATATCTCGGATAAATGATTTTTTATTTTTCTTTTCTCCAAACATAAATCCTGCTCCAATAAGAAAAATATTTTTTTGATCTTTATAATATGATAAAATATAACTTGCTATAGAAATTTTGTGTTTTACCACCAACGGACCTAGAACCTGTTTTTTTGCCGGAACTTTTAATTTTAAAACCCACATAAATATTATATTCTAAATTCCTATAAATATCTTTCTAAAATTATTTCTTCTCTTCAGAATTATCAACAGGTGCTTTCACGCTTGGAAAAGGAATATGATATGGTAGATTCATTTCTTCTTCTAATTGCAGTGCTTTCACACTCGATTTTCTAATTATAAAATTAAACAACGCAATCTTAAATTCAACTGGCATTTTCTTTTCTTTCCATTGTGCCAAAACATCTCTTGCTATTTTAGGTTCTAAAGAAAGGATAATATTCCCTCCAAGTTCAAGAGTAGCATAATCTGGCAAATAATTAATTTTATAATTAAATGAAACCTCTACTAATTGTTCCTTCACCTTAAAAAAATCTGACTTAACATCTTTTATATTTAAAACATCAATGTTCGAATTTATCTTCAATTCTTTCGGTAGTTCACCACTTCTTTCAACATTTATTTTATTAAAATTAAATCCAGCTAATTTCATAATATCAATATAAAATTTCTCTTTATAAGGATTTCTATGCTTCAAAACTTATTTAAACTTATTACTAATGATTAGTCTATGAAAATATCCGATAAAAAAATAGAAAAAATATCTGAACAGATTTTAAATTATCTATTTTCAGTTTCTCCTCAATCAATATTTACTTCTAAGATAGCGCAAGAATTAGCAAGAGATGAAGAATTTATAAAAAAACTTCTTTTGAATCTTGAATCAAAAAAATTAATAATTGAAGTGAAAAAAAATCCTAAAGGAATAGATTATATAAGGAGATCAAGGTGGAAACTTACAAACAAAATATACCAAATATATAAACAACATCAACAATCACAATAATATTTATATTCAAGAGAGGTATTTAATGTAAATGGACTTAATCAAAGATTCTTTTAAAAAAGTAAAACAAGATATTAATCAGATATCTAAAGAGCTAAATTCTTTAAAATTAATTATAAATGAAAATAATCAAAAGATTGCTGAATTATGTGAAATTCTTTATTCTATGAACGAATCTAATAAACAAATAAATAAAAAAATAGAAACAAATACCCAAGAAATTAGTAAAATATCTCAAAATTATAATTCGACAGACAGACAAACAAATCCAACAACTTCGACAGATACTTCGACAGATACTCTCCCTCTTAAGTCCTTAAAAGACCAGAATATAGCCTTTTCCATAGGAAATCAAGGGGTTTCGACAGACAGACAGACAGACACTTCGACAGACAGACAGACACAAAATACACAAGAAATTCAAAAAAAAACTGATTTTGATTCACACAAACAAATAGATTCTTTTGATAACGCCCTAAACATCATAAATTCATTAGATAACATAAAAAAAGAGATTCGTTTGAAGTTTAAACGCCTTACAGAGCAAGAATTACTGGTATTCTCAACGATTTATCAATTAGATGATGAAATAGGTTATGCTGATTATAAAGGGATATCTCTTAAGTTAAATTTATCTGAATCTTCTATTCGAGATTATACACTCAGGTTAATAAAAAAAGGTGTTCCCGTCGAGAAAACTAAGATAAATAACAAACAAATTCAACTAAAAATCTCTCACAATCTCAAGAAAATTGCCTCTCTCTCTACCATCTTACAACTTAGAGATCTTTAATTTCAATTTCTTTTAAGAGTTTTTCGGCTAAGAGGATAACTATTATTCTATTCCTAAACTTATCACTTTCTTTATAAAACCCTTTTTTAAAAAGAGAATTCTCTCACTTAATTCATCATTCCAACCTTAAGTGTAATTTTTTTTGTTTTATTACATATCTTTAATGATTTAATCCAACCATCTCTCACTTTCTCACTTATTTTTTCACCAATTTTTATTAAATACATAAAGTTTCGAGGAGAATCCTCACTTTTAGAGTTCATCTCATTTATTTCCTCCCTTTTCTGTTGTTTTTTTAGGGTTTCTAACCCTCACTTTCTGCTTTTTGAGCATTTTTTCTTTGATTTCTGCTCCTATAAACACTCTTTTTTTACCATTTTTCTCTATTTCCTCACTTAATAAGTTTTCATCCTTTTGTTTTATAGTATTTAGCTGTCCTCTTATTGTAGATTTCTCTTTCATTAACATTGCTGCTAGATCATCATAACTTAATTTCATGTCTGTATTAAGAAGAATCCATATTATAGCCTTTTCAGTAACTGAAAATAGGTTTAAATTTGGTGTTTGAACACCTGTTTGAACACCTGTTTGAACAGCATAAACAGCTGTTTGTTTAAGAGGTTTTTGGACAGCTGTTTTAAACACCCTTTGAGGTTTGATATCATTCATAACTGATACCACATTTTTTAATCCTTCAATTTCTTCTCGAATCGACGATAAAACCCCCTTTAAATCATTTATCTCCTTCTCATGTAAATTCTTCTCTGATTCAAGGTGTTTAATCCATCCACTTACTGCACTTATATCTTTTTTTACAGAATCAAATCCAACCTTTGTTTCTTCTTTTACCTTTTCAATCTCTTTTTTTCCTCCAAATAACCAGAACATAATATATATTGGAAAATATACTTTAAAAACCTTTTGTAAATTCGACGATAAAACCCCCTTTTTCTTTTTAAAAATAGACCCTTAAAAATTCCAATTTTAAATCAAATAAACATCTGTTTGTTTCAAAAAATACTCTTAAACACCCCGTTTAAACACCCTTAAACAGGGAGAATTCCCAATTTTATTTTTAAACTTTGATAAACACCCTTAGAACAGCTGTTTAAACAGGGATTATTTTATTTTGATTACCGACGATAAAAACCTCAAACACCCTGTTTAAACAGCCTTTTATATAAAATTTGAACTAAGATTGCCTAAATTAACACTTCCCTCTCTCCTTTTTTCAAAACCAAAAGCTTAATAAATAAATTTTCTCTTACTTTTTAGATTTAAAAATGAAAAAAAAAATTTCACAATTTTTTACTATTGGAAGAAGATTTAAAAAAGAATTTCGTAGGCAACTAAGAATGATGATTGTTGTAACGTTGGCTTTCACAATTGCATTCACCTGGCGTCAAACAACTTTCGATATATCTCAAAATTTTATAAAGTGGCTTACAAATATTCAAAGTTCATCTCTATCTAGTATTCTAACCTCCACTTTCATAACTTTACTAAGCTTAGTTTTAATCTTTATTGCATCTCATTTTTTCAAAGAAAACGGACAAGATCCAAATTATTAATCTTTCCAAATCCCTTTAAGTTACTTTATTAATATCACTCTTAAACTTTTATCAAGATTTATAAACTTGAACTTACCTAACCTAAGTGAACAATCTTCTCCCAAATAAAAATTTAATTAAAATATTACCTAAATTCTTTTAAATTAAATTAATTTATCTATTTTATTAAAATGACCCAAAAAATACAATATCCTTACGATTTATGCTTTGATTCAGAAAAAGAATCATTTTATTCAGAAGAATATAGTAAAGAAAAAAATCAAATATTTATGGAAAGGGCAGTTGAAGATTGCTATGGAGGGTCAGATAGAATTCCTTTCTTTTCAACGATCGCTGATGTTTACAGATTATTTGGAAAATTGAACCAAAGAAGAATTTTCAGAAAATCCGATTCAAGCAATCATGAAGTTGAACCTTCTCCAAAAAGGAGAATTAAAATTCAAGAAGGGCGAAGCTTGACACATAAACTCACTCATTTTTCAAATTTTAACGGACCTAAACCAAAGAGATAATTTTTGATCATTTTAATCTTTCCAAATCTTTTTAAGTCAATTTCTTTATATCATTCTTAAACTTTTATCAAGATTTATAAACTTGAACTTACCTAACCTAAGTGAACAATCTGCCCACAAAATAAAATTTAATTAAAAAATACTGCAGATTTACCCAAAATCTTCTATTTTACATAAGATTTATATACTACTTTCCATTAAGGTTATTAAACTGGTGTTTTAAGGGAACCCTTCAAGGAAAGAAATACCCTAAGTTCACAAAGAAAAACAGCCCTTAGTGAACTGCACAAATAAATTCAGCTAAGTATACATAGAAAAAGAGAAAATGACTATTAAAAAAAATTACAAAAAAATCCTCATATTAGGGAGTACTGGAAGCGGTAAAACCACTCTTGCAGACAAAATCTCTAAGATTAAAAATATCCCTCATTTAGGCATAGATTGGATTGTTTATAAAAAACCCTGGACAATTAAACATTCAAATATAATAATTAACAGAGAAGTTAAGAAAGCCACGAAAAAGAAAAAGTGGGTGATGGAGGGTGGGTATTCTGAAAGCTGGATGAATTTTCCAGTAAAAGAATCAGATTTAGTAATAATCCTAAAATTAAAATGGTTTGTATTATTTAATAGAATTCTTAAAAGATATATAAAAAAGGTATTCAATTGGAAGACAAAAGAAAAAGATACTTTTTTTAGTATGATAAATCTCATCAAAATATCTAATTCATATAACAAACAAAGATTTTTAATTCATCAAGAAATGATCAATCATTTTAATAAAAAATTTATAATTTTAACTAATAATCAAGAAATAGATAATTTTTTGAAAGAATTAAAATGAAAAATTTAATTAAAAGAATGGAAATTTTTGCAGAAAAATATTATCATAAAAATGCTGAAGATCCATTTGTTTGGAGAAATCATATTCAGTTAGTTAGAAAATATGCAAAATTTTTAGCAAAAATAGAAAACGCAGATGAAGAGGTGGTTGAAATAGCCGCAATATTACATGACATAGGGAAGTATAAAGGAAGAAAAGACCATAATATCCGAAGCCATACCCTTTCTAAAAAATTCCTTCAAGATTCAAAACTTTCTATAAAAAAACAAAATTTAATTTTGAAGTGCATATTAAAACACTCCACAAAAGAATCCTCCAAAGCAAATGAAATTGAAGTAAAAGTGATTCAATGTGCCGATGTATTAGGAACCTTATTTGATAACAGATGGCAGGCTTTTAGTAGAAAAAATCTAACAAAAAAAGAACTATTTAAACTATATAATAAATCGCTAAAAAAAATCAATTTAAATTCCGCAATGAAAATAGCTAGACCACAAATAAAAAAACTTAAACTTAAACTAAAATGACCTCCCAAACTCCCAACGTCGCAATTTATGTTCGTGTTTCAACAGAAGAACAAGCAAAAGAAGGTTTGAGTGTAGATGCGCAGATTGACAAATGCCAAGCCTTCTGTAAAGCAAGAGGATGGGAAATTTATAGAGTTTACAAAGACGCAGGTTTCTCTGCCGGCAAAATGGAAAGACCTGCAATGGAACTCCTTTTACGAGATGCAAACGAAAAAAAATTCCAAATAATCCTAGTTTACAAAATTGATCGTTTCTCCAGAAAACTAAAAGACTTAATTATGGTGCTTGAAGATCTAAAACAAAAAAACATAAACTTCACATCTGTAACCGAACAAATTGACACAACATCTGCAATGGGCGAAGCATTCTTTCAAATAATCGGAGTCTTTGCACAGCTTGAACGAGGCATGGTAAAAGAAAGAGTAAAACTTGCATTTGAAAGAAAAATCAAACTTGGAGAATCCTTAAATCGAGCTCCCTTTGGATACATTTACCAAAACAAAAAATTAGTACCAGATCCAGAAAATGCACAGAATTTAAAAGAAATATTTGAACTCTGGAACGCTGGAATAAATTACAAAGAAATCTGCAACAAATTTGGAATCTCAAAATCTTCAGTTTACCAAATCGTAAAAAATCCAATTTATCTCGGAAAAATCAAATACAAAGACAAACTTTATAAAGGAAAACACAAACCATTAATCTCCGAGGAACTTTTTAATGAAATAAATAAAAATGAATAAAACAATTTGCCAAAAATGTAATTTTGAGGGAGATAAAGACGAATTTATTGAATATAAAATTAAATCAGATACAATTTTTCTATGTTTAATCTGCAACAAACACATTCCAGATAGTGAAAAAGAATTTCAAAAATACATTCAAGAAAAGATAGACAGCAAACTTTTAGATACTTTCAGAAAATCAAATAATTCTATTTCAAAATTAACTAAAAAAGGGATGATAAAAAAATTTGCAAAAGGCAAACATTTATCCAAACCTCCTAAAGGATATAAAATTGAAAATAAAAAATTAGCCCCAAATCAAGAAGCAGAGCAAGTTCAAAGAATATTTCAAGAATTCCTAAAAACTTCAATAAGTCTAACCCAACTCTCTAAAAAAAACTCCATGACAACAACCGGGATCAAAAAACTCTTAAAAAATAAAACCTACCTTGGTTTTGTAAAATTCGCCAATCAAGAATCTCAAGGAAATCACCAACCAATAATCGACAAACAGCTGTTTAAACAAGTTCAGGAAAAGATGCAAATTCTAGGAATTAAATAAAAATTTAAAAAGGCAATTTTCTTAAAAATGAGATGGAAATAAATGGGATAACGGAGATAGATATACCCAGAAAAATAGATTTATATAAAATAATAAATGAAGGTAGAAAAAAACAACAAGAAAGAACTTTTAAAAGAGTGCTAGCAAAAAGAGAATTTCATGAAAAATATGGAATAAGTATGGAGTCTAGAAAAAGAAAAATGGAAAGAACCTCTAAAAGAGTATCAGCCCAAAGAGGATTCCAAGAGCAATATTTGGGAAGATATATTTAAAAAGATTTTTCAGAATAATCTTTAGTAGGATCCCTAGCAACATATCTATACTGTCCTGTTGCAGGGTTTTGTTCCCTAACCATAACTATTCTAATTGAGCGCCCCTCTCTTTCTCCCTTAGGATGGTGTTTGCTTCTTTCAAGTTTTTGTTCACCAATTTTTATGATACTTTTGCCAGTTAACATATTATTAAAGATGAATTTTAATTTAAATAACTTTCTAAATAATTCCAAAAAAGTAAATAATCCAACTGAGAATTCCCATCAAAAAACAATAAATCCCAAACCCCCAAAAATATCCCTTGCTAATTATTGTGTAAAGCAGATTTAAAAAAAATAAACTCAAAACAAAACAAACCAAAAAACTAATTAACAAACTCCAACTAAAATAAAATTTTCCAATTTCCAAAACCATTGCTCCTAAAACCAAAGGAATTAATAATAAAAAACTAAACTTAGTAGCTTTTTTTCTTTCTACTCCTGAAAACATTCCAGCAGAAATTGTCATACCACTTCTAGAAACCCCCGGGAACAAAGCCAGAGCTTGAAATAAACCAATTAATAAACTAGATTTAAGATTAATTTTCCCCTTACCCTTAAAGAATTTTGTAAGTAACAAAATTAACCCTGTAAAAATAAACGCTGCCCCTAAAAATAAATAATTACTCAACGCTGTTTGGACAGCTGTTTTAAACAGCAAACCCACAATAACCGCAGGAATCGTTGCAATAATAAGATAAATCCACATTTTTCTGGAGTCCTTTTTAAAAATAACTAATTCACATAATTCCTTCCTCGTAAAAATTAAAACAGCCAATAGACTAGCAAAATGTAAAATAGTTATAAAAAATAAATTTGGCTCTGAAATCAAATTACCAAAAAAGGCTAAATGCCCTGAACTAGAAACTGGCAAAAACTCTGTCGCCGCCTGAATAATTGCCAAAAAAATTTCGTTTATCATAAAAACAAATAGATATTGCAGTTAAAAAGTTTACTTAGTTTCTTCTCTATTTGATTCCGTATTATTATCTAAAATTTCTCCTTCTATTTTTATACTTTAGAGTGATAGAAGCACTTAAAAAATATAGTAAATTAAAAAGAGAATGCAAGAAAAAAAAGAGTGTACCAAATGTGGTTTTGAATCTGAAGAAAACATCCTAAAATTCAGCATGCCCCTCTGTCTAGTTTGTGCAACCTTTTCTCCAAAAACTCCTGAAAAATTAGAGGCATATTTATCTGAAAAAGTAAACCAAGAATCCTTAAATTCATTTAGAGCATACGCTAAACTAAGAGGTTTCCCCCAAAAACAAGGAATGGTGGAAAAAGCTTCCAACGGAAACGTAATGTCTCGGGCTCCGTTTGGATATAATATTGAAAACAAAAAATTAATTCCTGCAATAAATTCTAATGAAGTCAGAGAAATTTTTGAAGAATTTTTAAAAGAAAAAATAAGTTTAAGAAAACTTTCTCAAAAACATAACCTTTCAGTTAACGGACTGAAAAAAGTTTTAAGAAATTTTACTTACATTGGAAAAGTTCGTTTCAATAAACAAATTCACAACGGAAACCACGAACCAATAATTTCAACAACTTTATTCAACCATGTTCAAAATAAATTAGAAAGATTAGGAATCAAGAAGAATTAATTTTATCTTAATCCTTCAAACCAATCTTTAAGAGTGCCCCAGTTTTGCGGTGTTATTTTCCACCCTTCTTTAAGTTTTAATTTTCGATGAATTGAATTAAATGTTAATGTAGTATCTGGATAATCTCCTTGATTAAGTCCTGTCAGGTGATAAGTAGTTAGACTAATGTCCATATATGAGAATTCATACCCCTTTTCACTTAGTATGTCTAAAAATCGATCTTTAAAATCTACAAAACCTTCTGGAGATGATTTACTAAATTCAAATCTCTGTCCAGCGGGAATTTTACCCCCTATAATATGACTCATTAATTCTGCCTGTTCTATCTTGCTATAATCTCCTGTTGAGATCTCCTTTTCCAACTCATATTTTCCCCCTCTCATTTTAAACATTTGAGTTAAATAAGGAACTCCTCCTTTCTGCAAACATTTTTCTACATACTCTTCATGATTTCCCACAACTCCTGGAACTTCTAATCCCCCTAAATTTAAAGCTACAGATCCATATTCTGGCGTTAATGGCAAAGTTTTTACAACTTCAACTAATTCTGAATTAGAAACATTTTTTATTTCCATAATTTTTGAAGTCTCAATCTGTTTAAATAGTTTTATCGTCTTTAAAATATATATCAAACTATCTCTTAGATGATTGCCGCTTGCTTCGTGCTTTTGAATCTCCTGGCTTGTAAGCTTCTTTTCTTCGCACATCTGCAATTAAAAGATTTCTATCATAGGCCATAAAAGTTTCTCTTAATTTTTCTGATTTTGAAAAGTCTACAATTGCCTTTGCCAACGCAAGTCTTGCTGCTTCAATTTGTCCTTTCTCTCCCCCACCCCTCACACTAATTGTGACATCAAAATTAATCTTGCCCAAAATCTTTTCTGCAATTTTTAAAGGTTCAGATAATTTTAATTTATCAAATAATTGAAGCGTTCGATAATCTTTTTTATTAATTAAAACTTTCCCTGTTCCTTCTGTTAAAACTGCTCTAGCAACCGCCGCCTTCCTTTTTCCCGAAGCCATAATTCTATCCATTGTAACTCAATAACGCCTCCACTTTTGTATGTTTACCAATTTTATCTTTAGCCATTTTTATCATTTTTTTATCTTTTAATTCTGCTGGAACCAAATCATAACACTTTATTCTTTTCCAAGCTTCTCTTCCTCTACCATTTCGATAGTTTGGAAGCATGTTTCTGATAACTCTTTTAACCATTTTTTCACTTGACCTATGATGTTTCGGACCTTTCTGAGCTGTTCCAACTCTCCCTCGTCTTTCTAATAATTTTGTCTCATTCATTTTTCTATTCCCTGTAACCACAACTTCTTTACAATTAACAACAATAATTTCTTCCCCCTTTAACGCTTCTTTAGCGACGTGACTTGCAAGTCTACCCATTACTGCATTTGTTCCATCAAGGATTTTCATCTTAATATTTTAATACCTTCTGCCGAAGGATTTGATTTAATTTCTTCCAATATACTTTTATATTCCATCTTGGCTTCTTTAATCTTTTGCTTAGCACCTTCCGAAAAATTCATAGCAATAATTTTTATTTTCTTTGTAACATTCCCTTGAGATAAAACTTTGCCCGGAACAACAATCGTTTCTCCATCTTTGGCTTGAGCATCAATTTCTCCCAAGTTCAATGAGGGACAATTCCTTCGAGACCCAGATAACATCCCAGCAACATTTAACCAAACCTCTCCAGATTTTTTTGCAGTCATAATAGTTTCAACTACTTCCGGATTAGTTTTTCTATGAGCTTGTTCTGAAATTTTTGTTTTCGATTTATTCATTTTATTTAACCTGTGTAAGAAGCATTAACTTCCCACTTATGCTTGCGCTCGCAGGTATATTTTCCAGCTAATTTGGGTTTATAAAACTTTTTATACTCTAATTTTCTGTTATTTTCACGCGGAGTTGCCGGAGTGGTCAAACGGGACGCCCTCAAGAGGCGTTAGCTTATGCTTACGAAGGTTCGAATCCTTTACTCCGCATAGAAGAGGATGAGAAGCCCTGGGTTTAGTTGAAGAATTTCAAAGAAATTGCTTTGGCTAGCGAGGATTTACATCCGACGCCGAATCCCTTACTCCGCATTATTTCTAGAAAATTATTACTTACAATATAAATCTAAGAACTTCTTAAAAAATAATTTTACTTTAGTTTTTTTCCAACTTCACTTAAATCTTTTTGAAGCACACCTATTGCTTTTTTCAAAATATCCTTTATCTCTAATTGACCAAACGATTCTAAATTAACCACCAGATTATCTTTAACTTCAGTTTCAATTTTCATGCCTTTCGATTCCGCAATACCAGTCACCAAATCACATATCTCTTTTGCACCATTATCAATAATCATTATTCCATTTCCCTTCTCTTTGACTTCAGCTTCAGGAACAATACTCAAAATTTCACCTTTAAGTGATTTGTCTGTATTCATTTCAGATACATTTCGGTAATACATCAATCCCGGAGTGTGCTTAGAATGTTCTTTTCCTTTACCTAATTTAGCGATTGCAGTAAGACTTATTTCTTGATCTTCATCTAAATAAGTAACTGGAATTTTATCATAAATAACTTTTGCCTCTCCTTTAATGTCTTGTGAGAAAACAAATCCAAGAGCCTTTGAACTCATTTTTAATTTTATTGCGGTTTTATCATTCATTGATTTTTCCGTTTTTAATGGGATTAATCCTAGACGGTGGGAAACAATTTCGTCATATATTGAAGAGCTATTTTTAGAAATTTCAATTTCCTCTACTGCTAATGTTGGAACTTCATTCAAATATCTCCTAAGAGCATTCGCTAAACTTATGTCTAAGTCAGTCTCAAAAATCATCTTATCTTGTTCTTGTTTTATTAGTTTCATCTTATATTTAGATATTTTTAACTTTTAAAGTTTCCCTATGGTCTCCTTCCCCTTCTTCCTCCTTTCTTCTTAGGCCCGCCTCTCGGAACTCTTGTCACATCAAGTATATTTAATACTTTGAATCCGGATCTAGATAAACTCTTCATAATGGCATTTGTTCCAGGACCTGGTGCTGGATTTCCTGTTTTTGCCCGAACTCTTACAAAAAGATTTTTTATTCCCAAATCTTTAATATTTTCCGCGATTCTTTTAGCAATAAACATTCCAATAGTTGGATTTGCCTTTAATCGATCGTGCTTTGTTACCATTCCTCCAGTAATCTTTGTAATTGTCTTCCCAGACATATCTGTAACATGAACTAATGTATTATTAAATGAAGTATAAATATTCAAAATAGCCTCATAAACTTTTTCCTTCTTATCTTCTTTCTTCGGCTTTTTTTCTGTTTCTTCCATTTCATCCTTTACCTTCTCAGTTTCTTTAACAACTTCTTCTTTACTCATCTTTTGCCTCCTCCGTTTCTTTAACAACTTCCTCTTTTTTCTCTTCAACCTTTTTTACTTTTTTCTTCACCGCTTTAATTGTAATTTTCTTTTCTAATTCTACTGGAACAATAAATGATGGTTTGTTAACTATTTTTTCATCAACCATAACTTTTTTATGGGTTATCATTTGCCTAGCTGATTTTATTGTTGTAACCAGATTTTTATTTAAAATTACTGTTTGCAATCTCCTTCCAAGATAATCTCTTCTATCTAAACCTAAAACATCTGCAATCGAGTTAACATTTAATCCAATTTTATTTAATTGATCAAATAATAATTTTTTATCTTTCTCTTCGGCAGAAATTAATTTTTTGGCCTTTTCTCTCATAGATTTAATTTTAGCTTCAGCTTTCCAAATTTCTTTTTTATTTTTTAATCCAAAATCTTTTTTTATTTCCGCCTCTTCTTCAATTCTCGCTTTATCAAAAGGTCTTCGTGGTCTTGAATATGTTTTATGTTTTCTTTTCATTTAAACTTTCTTTTTAATTCCTGCCCCCTTTCTTCTGTTCTTTCTAAAATTAGATTTTGTTCTTTGTCCTCTCATCGGAAGACCGGAAAGATGTCTAAGCCCCTTATAACATTTAATCTTTTTTAATCTTTTAATGTCAAATTCTTTTGTTAATTCTAAATCGCTTCCCAACAAATGTTTATCCTCGCCAGTTTCAAAATCTCTTTGTCTATTTAAGATATTCTTTGGAATGTTAGGATTTTTCATAAACTCTGTGATCTTATTAATTGTTTCTTCACTTAAGTTACCAATCTTTTCTTTTTTATCAAGCCCTAATTTTTTACAAATAGCATTTGATATTCCCCATGAAATTCCCTTTACTTTTGTAAGGCCAGGATAAAGTTGCATATTCCCCTCTATGTCTTTTGCGAGAATTCTTACTATTCTTTCTTCATTCTTAGTGTTTTGTTTTTGTGTTAGTTGCGTTTCCATTATTAAACCTCATAATTAAGCTTTTTTAAATCTTCCCTTATTTTACAAATAGATTATATCTTTCCATCTCAGTAAGTTCTTGAAAAACTCTTTTTTCAATCGCCCTTTCTGGATCGG
Source organism: archaeon (assembly GCA_018657525.1). GTDB lineage: Archaea > Nanobdellota > Nanobdellia > Pacearchaeales > GW2011-AR1 > JABHWZ01. The sequence goes on from JABHWZ010000002.1 coordinate 28,851, forward strand.
GTAAGTTGCTAATTCTGTTTATTAAATCTCCAAAAGATTCAAATTCTTTAATTTCTCTTTCCTTAAGTATCTCTTGCATATGCTTTTTTCCCATGCCTGGAAGCAATTCAATTTGATGAATCCTCTTATTAATCGCTGCCGCTTTATTGTAAAAATCTACAAACTCTTTTTCTTTAGTTTTTACAAATTTTGCAATATGTTCTTCTAATTTTGTCTTGGATTGTTCTGTTAATTTTTCCCTTCTTAATCTACCCGCAATATAATAAATTTTATCCCTTTTATCTTCCCCAACATATACTTCTTCTCCCGCCTCTAAGCTGACTCCTCTTCGAGGCACTAATTCAAGAAGTACTAATTCATCTCTTCCAATCGCTTGCGCAATAGGCATCATTTTCCCCTCTAAAGGATAACCATTTGGTAAAAATTCTAATACTACTGCATACTCTTCTTTGGATACCATCTTATTTCAACTCCTTAACCATATCCAAAATCTTTTTTATTTCTTCCTCGTCGAGGCTAACCTCTGAAAAGATTTTGTTTAATTCTGCAGCTGTTTCTGGAAGAGCATCAATTATTTTTGAAATATCTTCCTCTCGCAATTTCATTAATTCAAGCCCTTGAAGTTTATCTCTCAACTCCTTTGCCTTTTTAGAATCTAATTTAACAAATTTTCTCAAAAATCCAATTACTTCTTTTCCTTTCTCATCGTCTTTAGAAACATATTCCAAAGATTCGCTCATGCTTATTGGTTCTCTATCTTTTATCATCTTATTATTCAGTTTTTATTTTTTTTAAGTGTATCGGAGCAATAATAAATTCTTTTTCCTTTGCTTGATCCTTTAATTTTATAACATACGACCTTCCCCTCTTACCTTCGACAATCCCTGTGCTTCCTTGAATTCTTTCTGGGAAATTTTTTGTCTGAGATCTCTCTTTGATTACTGCAACTCTTTCGCCTTTTTCAAATTTTTGAAAATAGGAACTTAATTTAAGCTTTCCCCTAGTTCGAATACTTTTTCGTTTAACCATGATAAATTCAGAAATATTTCATTTAAAAAACTATCCTTTATTGAAAAGGATCAGTTTGATGGCACAAATCCCCTTTTTCTCTTGCTTCCTCCATATTTGTAACAATTGCGTTCAACATTTTTTCTCCAAATACTCCAACCCCACATTTTCTACAAAACTCAATGACAGAGCTCTCGTTCAACTCACAACTACAATATAAACATTTTTTTACCATCGTCCTCTTTAAAAACAGGTTGTAAAAATTAATTTAGTTTAAAAACTTTTATGTGTTTTATGAAATGTTTTCTTGAAAACTCTTTAATTTGTGGTAAAAATATTTAGGTGGGATTTTAGATAAATTAATGAGAATATCTCCATATATTAACTTAAAAGTGATAACATAACAAAAGATTTATAAACTAAAAAAATACCTTAATAATATGGAAACTCCAGAAAAAAATGATGAGATTCTTACTGCAAGGGAATTATTTGAAAGGAAAAGTTGGAAAAGGAAAATTGAGGATTTTAGTGAGACTTATCCACGTGCCTCTGAAGAAGAATTAATGATGTTTGGAGAGGAGTATCTTTTAACACTTGAGGGAGCATTTAACAAACTTCCAGAAATGGAGTATGAGGCAATTTATCATAGTGGAATTCGATATCAATACAAAGATGAATCTTTGAAAGAGAGATTAAATGGATTAAGACATTTGCAAAGAATGTTTCAAGATTTTAATTCTCATCCAAATAGGTCTAAAAATTATTCTCCTTTTGATTTAATAGAGAGGGATCAAAGACTTTATGAATTATGGAAAAAAGATAAAGAGGAAGGCTTAACCGAGGGAGAATATGACGAATTCCGAGTAATACGACCAGTGATAATTTCTAAAATAAGTTAGATTTTTTTTGAAAAAATCCTGGGAATCGTTTGTAGGATTGCAAGAGAAAACGATCCTAACTCATAAATCCTTTCAAAGATTTTTTAACATATTTTTGTCTACTACTTTTTTTGAAAAAAGAAAGGGGAGGGCTGGGAATCGTTCGTCGGAGAAATTAAAAAACAATTCTCACTCACAAATCTTGGATAAGATTTCAATTTTAGTTTTCTTTTACACTGTAGCTTTTCTTTTTCTAAAAGAAAAACCCATTTTCTACAACTGTAGGTTCTTTTTTCCGACGAAGAAGGAAAACTCGAAGCGACTCGTTCGCTACTTTTTTTGAAAAAAGAACCCCATTATTCATATCTAAGTGCATCAACCGGCTTCAGCTTCGCCGCCTGTATTGCAGGCAATAACCCAGAAAAACTTCCAATTGTAAAACTAAATAATAAAGCTCCTAAAATTAATTGCATTGGAAATGATGCCTGCAACAAATCACTTCCTAACGCTGATGCCGCGAGATACTCTGCACTTTTTGCCATGCCCACACCAATGCCTACTCCAATAGCTCCTCCAACCAAACCAAGTAATCCTGACTCAAATAAGAAAATCAAAAGCACATCTGAATTTTTTGCACCAACCGCTTTCATTGTTCCGATTTCTTTTGTTCTCTCCAACACCGCAGTATACATTGTATTCATAATGCCAATCCCCCCCACCAATAAAGAAATCGCAGCTATGCCCACTAAAACCGCCTGTACGACCCCAAAAATACTTTGGAATGTATTCAATAATTCTTCTGATGTTTGCACTACAAATGTTTCTTCATCTTCCTTCTCGTTTCTGAACTTCCTCAATTTCCTTTCAATATTATCTGCAACTTCTGCAGGATCAAAACCCTCCTCTGTCTTAGCTAAAATCTGACTTTCTTCATCCACAATATTTAATATTTCCCTCAAAGTTGCTTTTGGAACATAGACTGTTTTATCATCAATAGAATTCCCTATTTTAGCCAATACCCCCACAATTCTAAATTCCACGCCCTCAACTTTGATCATACTACCAATTTTTAATTGTTTATCCCATAAATCTCCATAAATATGATTGTAACCTACGACGGCTTTATTTTTGTCTCCTTTTTCTAATTGTCTTCCTTCAAGTACCGCAAAACTTTGAACCTCTGATAAAAGTTCCAAATCATCTGCATCTGCCCCCATTATATACGCTATATCCGTTTCGTCTTTCACTCCTATCTGACTTTGTTTAGCCAAAAATCCCACCACCCATTTAACTCCACGCACATTTTCAATTACCCCCAAATCTTTGCTTGTTATAATTAGTGAACTACTTGTAGCACTCCCAGGAGGTCCCATACCTCGAGGATAAATCACAATTTTATCACTTCCTAATTTTTCAAATTCATCATTAATATAATTTTGCAAACCTTGCCCAAGAGAAATCAATGCTACTACCGCAGCAATTCCAATAAAAATTCCCAGCATTGTCAACCAACTTCTTAATTTTCTTCTTCTAAGATTGTTGAACGACAACAAGAAATAATCTAATAACATAATTCATCGCCTCTTTTTATTTTTTCTTTTCCAGAACCAGTAAATTCCGATCGCTACAATAACCAGTAAATACCAAATAGTTCTAGATTTTTTAATCAGTCCTAACTCCAAAGCTTTTTCTCTAGAATAAACTTCTAATGGCAATGTTACAACTTGTTTCTGATCTTGATTCTCTAAATCTTTGTAAGTAACTTGAGCAATGATATTGGCCCCAGCAGATTTAAACAAAACATCAAAATTAACATTCTCAAAATCATCTGAACTTACAGTTCCGATGTATTCTTCCCTCGCAGATAAAAGATCAAAGCCCTCTTCTGAAACAATTTGTAATTTAACAAAATTTATATCTGCCAATCCAAGATTGATTATCTTAAATGAAACCTCTCCTTTCTCTCCGACAATATTTTTTTTCAATTCAGCGGTATAGCTTAATTCTGTCTTTGCTCCAACATAAATTCCAAAGCTTCCAGTTTTAGTTGTGTTTTCATAAGTTAAAGTGTAATGGATATTATAATCTCCTGGAATCATATCTGCTGAAGCCTTTAACTTAAAATTAAAACTTTCCTTATCATCATTTCCAATCTCTTCCTCACTATCTTCTGAGCTTCCAATTGTTGTGAATCCTGTATCTTCCAAATTTAACATAAGTGTAACATCATTTACATCATCCTCTAAATTATTCTCAACAACAATTTCTAAATCTGAACTCTGTCCTGGATATAACAAATCTTGATTGACTGACTGAAGTGTTAATGCAGAAGTCAAACTGAAACTGAAAATTAATAGTACTGCTAAAATGTTTGCTTTATTCATAAAATATCCTTAAATTTAAGGTTTATAAAAATATTGGTTTTTCAGATTTATTCAATTTGCCCATCTTTTAGGCTAATTATCTTTTTTGCTTGTTTTGCAATTTCTAAATCATGAGTAACCATAATTATTGTTTTCCCTGTTTTATTTAATTCTCTGAACATTTTCATAATTTCTTTACCTGTTTTACTATCTAAATTTCCTGTTGGTTCGTCAGCTAAAATAACTTCTGGGTCATTTGAAAGTGATCTAGCAATTGCAACTCTCTGTCTCTGCCCCCCAGAAAGTTCTCCTGGAAGATGATGTAATCTATCGTCTAATCCCACCTGAGTCAATAAATCACTTGCCCTTTTTACTCTCTCTTTCTTTTCAACTTTCTGAAATAACATCGGAAGCATAACATTCTCTAAAGCAGTTAGCGTAGGGATTAAATTAAATCCTTGAAAAATAAACCCAATTTTTCTACCTCGAATCTGTGCCAATTCTGATTCTCCTAAATGTTCAATATCCTGCCCATCTAAAAAAATATTCCCCTCGCTCGCCAAGTCTAATGCTCCAACTAGATTCATCACAGTACTTTTCCCGCTTCCACTCGGACCCACAATAGCAACAAAATCTCCAGCATTAATACAAACATTAATTCCATGCGCCGCTTTAATAATTGAGTCCCCCATTTGGTAAAACTTACAAACGCCCTTCAATTTAATTAGTTCTTTCATAATTTTCAGTTAAATTGACCCTATTTAAAATTAATGTATTGTAGGATTCATCAACATAATATTTAAATAATTAGAGCGCCTTACTTTTTTAATTAAATTAGAGAAATAAAAATGACAAACAATAAAATAGAAGGTAGTGGTGTGTCAGGAAGACTTGTTGATAAGCTGCCAGATGGGATAGTTTCTGTTAATAGAAGACTTTGTCGTACTCCTCCAGTTGGAAGTGAACCCTCATTCTTTGAAGTCCCTTGCCCTTTAAGAACTGAAGGGAAACCAGAAGGATCCGTTGAATCGAGTTTAGAGAGAGCCGGGATAGATCCAGCACCACCATGTTGCGGTCCATCATTATATGAAGTCGCTGTACCAGAAGATCCTGAACAAGCAGCTCTTGATTACGCTCAAAGACTTTCAGAAAGAAGCAACAAATATCTGCCCAAGTAAAATAGCAAGTTTTTTAAACTAAAATAATGAGTTAATATTATGATAATTCCAGTTAGATGTTTCTCATGCGGAAAACCAATTGGTCAACTATGGGAAGAATTCAAAAAACGAACCGCAGACAACGAAAAGCCAGGCAAAGTTTTAGACGAGCTTGGACTAGAAAGATTCTGTTGTAGGTCTGTTTTCTTAGGTCAAGAAGATTTAATTGAGTTAGTAGGAAAATTCAAGAAAGCTTAAATTTTCCATTTACTTTCATTTTCACAATCTTTACAAATAATTTTTTTAAAACCTTTCTTAATTCCCAAAACTTTCAAATTAGGAGAATAACATTTTTTACAAAATAATTTGCGTTTTTCTTTTAAGGGAATTTTAAATTGCATCGCTAATCGTTTTATTTGTTTAATCTCCTTTGGAGATTTAGATTTAATATCTAGGAAAAATTTTTCAATTTCTTTTTTAGCATCGCTTTTTGGAATTTTCTTTTGCATATTTAACCAGGCATACAATACTATAAAAAGTTGCCCCAATATTCTATAATTAGGGGCCTGTCCTCAGGTTCTCGTGCCCTGAAAGGGTATACCCCGAGCGGTGCCAAAAAAATAAATAAGACAGCTTAATGGGTTCGCAGCTGGTCTGCCACTAAAACCATCAACGTGAAAAGCTTAACTTCTGTGTTCGGAATGAGAACAGGTGGTACCAAATCACTATGGCCGTCTTAAAATTACACAGAATTCTGTCTTTTTAAAGATTCCTATTTTAAAAATTAATGATAATTTTATATATCCCTAAAAAAATCTAAAAGTATGATTGATAGAAAAGAAAGAGAGCTATATAAAAAGTATTTTGCTGATGCACTTAAGAAGTGGCATAATAATAAAATAGATTACGTATTCCTTACTGACACAGCCACAATTCACTCAGGATATGCCTTGAAGGAAGCATGGAAACAGATATACCCTAATGAAGCTCCTCCAAAATTTTATCGGATTGATCCCGAAGGAATAAATGAAGTAGCTGGCAATAGTTTTTCCTTGATGAGGAAAGAACCTAATAAAAAAAGGCGAGCAGAAAAGGACGAAGATTTGAGGAATGTTGAAAATTTCTTCAGAAGGAGAATAAAAAAAGATAATGCAAAAATAGTTGTTTTTGATGAATTGATGATCATGAGAATAGCAGGAGATAGAGCCCTTCAACCTTTTCCTCAAACATCAAGTAAGTGGAAAGGAGATAATCTCTGGTGGAATTATGACGGAGGTTCACAGGCAAGGACTGCTAATTTTTTATATGATGCTTATGAAAGCGGATTAATAGATAAAAAAATTGGTAGCATATTTGTTGCAGGAGAGAGCGGAGATCTTATTCGGAATCCAAACGAAAGACCGACAAGTAAACTAGGGTCTTCAAGGGGGAGAGAATTGAGCGAAGACGAAAAATATAGACTTTCTTCAGAGTTTATAGCAAAGAGGAATACAAAAGGTTATCCCTACCTCCCTCTAAGATCAGAGATTGTAAAAGATCCAGAACAAAGAAAAAGAGCAAGGAAGTCAGTGGGAGAAGCAAAAAAATTTGGTATGGAGGTTGGGCAAGAAATCTATGAAGAACAGGAGCAATCAAGGGATTCCCTTGAGAAAAAATTACTTGGACTTACTACCATTGCAGGAGTTGGAGTAGGGTTGTTCGCATTATCCGGAAATATAACTGGCAATGTGACATCAAATTTGTTTATGAACCTTAATAGAGCAGGGGGATTGTTGCTTTTTCTTGGATTGGTGGCAGGATATTTTTGGATAAGGAAAAAATTAAAATCCTGATTTTTTTAGAAAAATGCGCCGGCCTGGATTGGTTCGCTTCAGAATTTCAATAGCGGACCAGCGAGGATTTACATCCGACGCTCGGAACCGAAGGGTTCGAATCTCGAAACAGAATGCGCCGGTCGGGATTCGAACCCGAGTCGTCTGGTTGGAAGCCAGAAATTCTACCACTGAACTACCAGCGCTTATATATCTGAATATTTTCTCATGTTTTAAAGTTTTCGAATTTTTTGAAACGTCTGAGAGATGATCCTGCTCGCAGGTTCTAGTGCCCTTCCTAAGGGTATCGAACCGAAGGTTTGAATCACGCCCGAGAAAGGATCCTGCTCGCAGGTTCTAGTGCCCTTCCTAAGGGTATCGAACCGAAGGTTTGAATCACGCCCGAGAAAGGATTCGAACCTTCGACCTCGTCCTTGCTCCTGATTTTTGTTTAGGAGGGACGCGCTCTATCCAGACTGAGCTACTCGGGCCTTGTGATTTGCGAAGGAGGGATAATCCAGACCGAGGGATTACACGAACATTCCTGGCCTGCGTATCTTTCGCGAGTGTGGTCCCGAGTCAAGCTACTCGGGCTACCTAATAATTTAAAAGGGAATTGACTATTTAAAAAACATGCTAATTAAGATATTTGGAGGAATCGACCTTTTTGCAGCAATAATCCTACTTTTAAGTATCGGCGCAGATCCAAATCTAAAACTTCTGCTCTTTTTTGCCGCCCTTCTTTTCATAAAATCTCTCTTTGGAATGTTAAAAGATTTTGCCAGCTGGATTGATTTCTTAAGTGCAATAATTTTAATCGCCCTGCATTTCATCCCAATCCCAAATTTCATAATTATAATTCTCGCCTTACTATTGATCCAAAAAGGATTATTCAGCTTTTTATCTTTCTAATTAATCCCCCTCGTAAACTTTAAAAGCATTAATTAATCTATACCTTTATGGAAGAACAAACAAACTTCGGAAAGTTTCATGATAAGAATTACAAAAAATTATTGTTAATTCCCACAATCTTGTTAATTTTCGCAATTGGATATATGTTTTATTTTTATTCGAGCACAGGAGATTTTATTTACAAAGACATTTCTCTAACTGGCGGAACAACAATAACTCTTTATGATGACATAAATCTAAACCAGTTAAAATTAGATTTATCTGGCAAGCTTGAAGATTTAAACACACGTTCTATTTACGATTTAATAACTCAAGAACAAAAAGCCATAATTGTTGAAACAAAAACAGATAGCGAGATAACAAGACAAGTCCTCGAAGAGTATTTAGGTTATGAATTAACAAGCGACAATTCTAGTTTTGAATTCACTGGCTCGACTCTAAGCGAAAGTTTCTTTAAGCAACTTTTAGTTGCAATATTAATTGCCTTTATTTTCATGGCATTGGTTGTTTTCTTAATCTTCAGAACATTTGTCCCATCAACAGCAGTAATCATTTCTGCCTTCGCTGATATTGTTATGACTCTTGCCCTAGTTAATCTTATCGGAATGAAAATGTCAAGCGCCGGAATTGTAGCATTCTTAATGCTGATTGGTTATTCTGTTGACACAGATATCTTATTAACTACTCGACTCTTAAAAAGATCCGAAGGATCATTAAACAAAAGAGCTTTCTCCGCATTCAAAACCGGGATGACTATGACCCTCACCTCCTTACTAGCAATTATCTTTGCATTCTTTATAGCCAAATCATTCTCTGTAGTCTTAACTCAGATATTTTCGATATTAATAATCGGATTAGGATTTGACATATTAAACACATGGATAACAAATGTTTCAATCCTTAAATGGTATCTAAAAAATGAAATTAACAATTAAAATTTGGCTTCTAATAATTGCATTACTTTTTTCCCTATTGGCAATTTTAGGGAATCCTTTTGACCTTTTACAAAGCGGCGTAGTCATAACTAGCGTAGACCAAAATTCAACTTCTTTTGAACAAGGCATTAGACAAGGCCAGATAATAACTGAAATAGATGGACAGCAAATAGAAAGCCTCGAAGATTTTTCTAAAATTTTATCCAAAAAAGATTATACCCAAGAAAATATAAAAACAATAATAAAAACTTCGGCTGCAGAACACATTTTATTTTCTAACGAGGCTCCAAAAATAACTGTCGCAGAAATTCCCAAAACAAATGTTAAACTAGGTTTGGATTTGGCTGGAGGTTCAAGAGCATTAGTAAAAGCTCAAGATAAAGATTTAACTTCAACAGAACTAAACGATTTAATAAATGTTGTAAGTAATAGATTAAATGTATACGGAATAGCAGATATGAAAATTCTCCCAATCTCAGATTTAGCTGGAAATAATTTTATGTTAATTGAAATTGCAGGAGCAACTCCTAAAGACCTACAAGAATTAATTGGACAACAAGGAAAGTTTGAAGCAAAAATCGGAGACGAAATTGCATTTATCGGAGGAGATAAAGATGTTTCATCAGTCTGTAGAAATGACGCAACCTGCGCGGGAATTTTTGAATGTGGGCAAGCTTCTGATGATTCATATTATTGTAATTTTAGATTCGCAGTTTATCTAAGCGAAGTGGCAGCACAAAAGCACGCAGACATAACACAAGAGCTAGAAGTAAACTCAACAGCGCAAGGAAATTATTTATCTAAAAAATTAGATTTATTCCTCGACGATACCCTTGTTGATAGTCTATTAATCGGAGAAAGTTTAAAGGGAAGAGTAACAACTCAAATCTCAATCTCCGGAGCCGGGACCGGAACAACTCGGGCAGAAGCATATGACGTGGCAGAAGAATCAATGAACAAACTTCAAACAATTTTAATTACTGGAAGTTTACCTTACAAATTAGAGATAGTTAAATTAGATACAATTTCCCCTGTGCTTGAAGATTCATTTTTGAAATCAATTCTTCTTGCCGGCCTAGCTGCATTAATTGCAGTGGCACTAGTAATATTTTTTAGATATAAAAATGTAAAATTTTCTTTGGCCTTAATTTTAACTAGTATTTCTGAAGTGATAATAATTTTAGGTATTGCTTCTTTTATTGAATGGAACTTAGACCTTCCAAGTATCGCAGGAATTATCGCAGGAGTTGGTACTGGAATTGATAGTCAAATAATTGTCCTCGACGAAGCAAAACAAGAAACTTCAATGAGCTTAAGAGAAAAACTGAAAAGAGCATTTAAAATAATTCTCGGTTCTTACTTTACTTCTTTGGTAGCATTACTGCCACTTCTTTGGGCCGGAGCAGGTTTACTAAAAGGTTTTGCAATAACAACAATAATCGGAATCACTATTGGAGTATTTATCACAAGACCCGCTTTCACTGACATCATACGAAAGATAGAGGAATAAAAACTATTTAAACATATTTTCATTATTCTTTTTATGTTCCCAAAACAACATTTTTTAATCGGTTTAGTTTTTTCTGCATTATTTGTAACAGCATTTCCTCAAATTGGTATTTTAGGATTTTTATTAATTTTGGCTTCATCAGTTTTAATCGACGTGGATCATTATCTTTATTATGTTCATGAAGAAAAAAATTGGAGTCTCAAAAACGCATTCAAATGGTTTGTAATAAAACACAAAGAGTATCTCCAACTTCCAAAAACAGAAAGAAGTAAACACAGAAAATTATTTTTCTTTTTACATGGCATAGAACCATTAATTTTACTTTTTATCTTAGGGTATTTTTTCCACACATGGTTTTATTATATTCTAATCGGTTTCGCTTTCCATCTATTTCTAGACATAGTCCAGATTAAAAAATATCAAGATAGTTTGTACAAACTCTCAGTAATTTACGATTGGTTTCGATTTAAAAGAGATTAATCTTAGTTATATTTTAAAAACTCATTTTTTTGTTTAGTTCTATGAAAGATTCAAATTTAGACAATATGCTTGGAAACATCGCGCAGAGTTCGACAATTGTTTTATTAGCGTTAGTTTTATCAAAAGTTTTTAGTTATTCTTATAGGATAATTATCGCAAGATATTTTGGAGCAAATATTTATGGAGTTTTATCTTTAGCTTTAGTAGTCATAGGTTTTTTTGTCGCATTTTTTACATTAGGATTTCCCGATGGGGTAACAAGATTTGTCGCACTTTATAGAGGAAAAAAAGAAGATAAAAAAATTAAAAGTTTATTGGATTTTTCTTCCAAAATTCTTTTGATTATTTCAATAATAGCTTCACTAATTTGTTTTTTTCTTTCAGATTTTATCGCAATAAATATCTTCCATAACCCGTCTATTTCACATTTTTTAAAATCTTTAAGTATTGTCATCCCTTTCTGGATATTTGCCGCATTCTTTTTATCAATAATCAGGGCCTACGAAAAAATCGGAGTTTATTCAATAATTGAGAATATAATTCAAAATGCTGGGAAAGTATTTTTCCTGATTTTATTTATCTTATTTGGACTCCGTGAAAATGCAATTCTCTTTTCTTTTTTTGCTGGAATTTTTTTAATGTTTTTATCTTCCTACCTATATTTTAAAATTAAAATAGCTCCTAGATTAAATGGAACCAACCAGAAATTAAAGAAGACAGATTCTTCTGCATTCTTATCTTACTCTCTTCCCTTAATGTTCTTAGGGGTGATTTCAACTTTTTTGTTTTGGATAGATTCATTCACAATTGGTTTTTTTAAATCAACTCTTGAAGTGGGTTATTATAATGCTGTCGTGCCTATTGCAATCTTATTAAGTTTAACTCCTCAAATATTTCTGCGATTAACTTTCCCACTGATTACTAAAGAATATTCTCAAAAAAAATTATCTCATATAAAAGAGGTATCAAAACAAATTTCTAAATGGATTTTCATAATTAATCTTCCAGTATTTATTTTGATGTTTTTATTTCCTGGAGCAATAATTAATATTCTATTCGGAGAAGAATATCTTATTGCAATAACTGCATTAAGATTCTTATTGGTCGGATCCCTATTCTCTTCTATTGCTATAATCTCTAATAATCTTTTATCTATGATTGGGAAATCTAAATTAATCTTAATTGACATTATCTTATCATCAATTTTAAATTTGATATTGAATATTTGGTTGGTTCCAAAAGAAACAATTTTTATGTTAGATAATGCTTCCGGGATTAACGGGGCGGCCCTTGCAACAATGCTTTCTATAATATTCTTTAACCTACTTTTTATGATCCAAGCAGGACATTATGTGAAGATTATTCCCTTACGGAGAAAAATGTTAAATATACTGTTAATATCTTTAATTCCATTATTCTTCATCCTATTTATCAGGAAATTTATTTATATAACTACTATACTTTTAATTCTCTTAACTTGTAGTTTTTTCTTAATTTACCTTCTATTAATTTTTGTTTTTAATGCTTTGGATAAAAATGATATTGCTCTTTTAAAAAAATTAAAAAATAAAATTTTATAAATAAGATTGAAGCACGCCATTTAATTTTTCACAAACTTCACTGATTTCTGATTCTTCTAATTCTGGGAATATAGGCAAACTAAGAATTTCTTTTGAATTTTTTTCTGCCACTGGGAAATCTCCCGCCTTATAATTCAAATAATTAAAGGCTTCTTGAAGATGTAATGGAATTGGATAATGTATTCCAGTATCAATCCCTTCCCGCTTAAGATTTTCCATAATTTCTTTTCTATTTTTTAATGCAATAACATAGAGATGGTAAACATGTTTATTAAACAGATTTTCTTTAGGTATTTTAATTATTTCATTTAAGTTTTGATTGTATTTTTGAGCATATTTTCGCCTTTGTTCATTCCATCCCTCCAAATGTTTTAATTTAACTCTTAAGATTGCTGCTTGCACTTCATCTAATCTACTATTCAACCCAAGTATTTTTGCATCATATCTGCTGGACTGCCCATAATTTCTCAATAATTTTAATTTCTCACAAACCTTTTCCTCGTTAGTGATAATCATTCCCCCCTCTCCATACGCTCCCAAATTTTTACTTGGATAAAAACTAAAACATCCAATATTTCCTATCGGAACTCTTTTACCTTTATACTCTGCTCCATGTGCTTGTGCGCAATCCTCAATGACTTTTAGATTATTCCTTTCTGCAATTCTTAGAATAGTTTTCATTTCACACACCTGCCCATATAAATGAACTGGCATTATTGCTTTCGTTTTAGGCGTGATTGCATTTTCAATTTTCGAGACATCAATTAAATAATCTTCTCCAACATCCACAAAGACTGGCTTTGCCCCCGCCTCAATAATTGCCATTACAGTTGGAATGGCAGTATTTGGAACAGTTATTACTTCGTCCCCCTGTTGGATGTTAATTGCTTTTAACGCAAGTTTAAGTGCATCTGTTCCAGAATTAACCCCCACTCCAAATTCCTTGCCACAAAAATTTGAAAATTCTTCTTCAAATTTTGTTCCTTCCTCTCCTAATACAAACCACCCTTTTTCTAATACTCTCATAACTGCTTCATTAATTTCATCTTTAATTGAAAGATAGTTTCTTTTTAAATTCCCAAATTTGACCATTACAAATAATGCTCCTTATTATCTCTATAAAATTCAATTGTCCTTCTAATACCTTCCTCTAAACTAATTTTTGGCTCCCAACCAACTTCCTCATATATTTTAGTAGCATCTGAGTAAAAATGACCTGGCTCAAGAGTTTTTCTATCCTGCGGGTAAGGAATATCTACCCATCCTCCCTTATCTGCAATTTTAACTACCATCTTTGCCACATCTCCAATACTAATTACATTATTTCCTATGTGTCCATAAAGACCTTTCTTTTTTATAAAACTCCCGAGATTATATGCTTTACCCTTGGTTTTTTCAGAAAGAGCCACTAGTAACATAGCTTCCACAACGTCATCAATATAATTAAAATCCCTTAGTTGTTCTCCCCCACCCCATAATTCAAGAGTTTCCCCATCCATTGCTTTGCAGATAAACCAATTCAAAACTCCTTGCCCTGGATCAGACATGATATGCCTAGGACCATATGTGTTTGTCAACCTTAACGAAACCGCATCAAACTTAAAATGATCAGCATACCAAAAATGAAAAAACTCTGTAGCATGTTTATTAATTCCCTGTGGGTCTGTTGCTTCATGAATTAAATATTTCTCGTCTACCGGAAGATGTTCCTGTTTTATTTTACCATATTGGTCCCTTGTTCCACTATAAACAATCTTAAGTTTTTCTTTGCCCTCTTGCATACACTCTTTACATGCTTCTAAAAATTCTAAATGTGACCGAAGATTTAATTCAAAATCAAAAAGAGGATTTTCTTTGCTCCCAATATGGCTTACAGATCCTGCAAGATTAAATATAATATCTGCCTCTTTTATTAAAGGTTTAATTTTTTCCCTATTTCTCAAATCCCATTCTTCTCCCACATATTCTTCCACTTGGTCCTTAATTCCAATTATATTAAATTTGTTCCCACCTAATTGAGGGATGCACGAATCAAAGATCATAATTTTCTTTGGTTTTAAAGCAACCAATCTATGTGCTAAAGAACTCCCAATAAATCCAATCCCTCCCGTAATCAAAACAGTTTTTCCCTCAAAACCCTTCTCATCATAATTTATCATTTTTAATAACCTCTAATAATTTAATTGTTTTTTGTATTTCTTCTGAAAGATTATCTTGAGGTAAAAATCCCAACGCCCTCACTTTCGCATCAGAAACCTCATACGATTTTTGGTTTAAGATTGGAGATTTAGTTGTTTCAATTTTTAATTCTGGAATAAACTTCTTGATTGTTTCAACAACATCTTTGACTGTATAATTATTTGTTAAAACATTATATCTTTCTCCTCCTTTCCCATTTTTTTCAATAAATTCAAATGCTCTTATCGCGTCACCCAACCCAAGATATGGTCTTTTTTGATTGTAAGCGTTTTCCCACACAGTAAGTGGTTTACCTAAACAAGCCAACCAAGTAAATTTATTTACTGCAGTATGAAATCTCATTCCAACACTGTGCCCAAAAATTGTTCCAAGTCTCAATACATTTGTTTGGATTCCATTTTTTTCATTACCTTCCAAAACAATTCTTTCAGCATATAATTTGGATTCAGCATAAGGGCTCGAGGGATTACAGTGGATATAATTTTCATCAATCAATCCTGATGCTTCTCCATAAACACTTGTCGTAGATGGAAATAAAAATTTTTTAACTCCGGCTTTTTTCGCAGCTGATAAAACATTGGCTACTCCATCAAAGTTTATCCTCCTTGTTTTTTCTGGGTCTTCGAAAGTTGCAGGCGCATCAGTAAGTGCTGCTAAATGTATAATTACATCTTGACCTTCAACAGCTTTTTGAACATCTTCTTTATTTAAAATATCTCCTTCAATAAATTCAAATTTGCAGGATTCTGGAAGATTAAATAATGAACAATATCTTTGACAGAGAAAATTATCTAATATTCTAATTGTTTTAATATCTGCTCTTTTGGAATACTCTCTGATTAGTTTAGACCCAATATGCCCGAGGCCACCCGTGATTAATATCTTAATTTTACCTTCCTCTTTTTCCAACATTAAAATAAATATCTAAATTCTTTTTTAAAGATTATTGAGGTTTGATATGTTTTTTAGAAAACTAATTAAAATTTATTTGGAAATCTATAATTTGTTCCAGGAGAACTATCATAAACCGTGATATCCATTCCATCACGATTTAATCTTTCAACTGTTTCCCTAATATCTAATTTATCTCCAGTAAGTCTTTCGTATCCCCAAATTAAACCCACTAGGGATTCATCAATTAGAGGAATTTTTCGAGGATCCTTCGGACGATATCCTATCGGGTCTACCTTAGACAATCTTCCCTGATTATAAATTAAATCTTTAATATCTTCAAATGGAATAAAAAACACTTCTTGATCTTCAGGAACTTTTAATTCATCAGATCTTGCATTTATTTTTCCAGTAGTTGAAAAATACATCTCAATGGTTTTCCACCCACAAGCCAATAAATCCTGCGGATTTAGTTGATAAGAAACATCCTCTGCTCCAACCCCAAAAGTTTCTGCTATCTCTGCTTTTTTTGAATCTAATTGATATTTTAAACCAAATAACCTTTTATCTTCTGCATATCTCGGATCATCTGCAGATCTTAGTTCTTCCTCTTCTGTTTCTGCGACAATATACCTAGAAGACATATATCCACACGGTTCATGAATTAAAATATTTGGGCAGTGCACATTACTGGGTCTTCTTTGAAAGATTACTTTACCATCAGAAGTAGCTACCGGGAATCCTGCTGACAAACAATTTGTATAGCCCTGAGACGGAGAAAAATCTTCCCCTGCCTCTATGGCTTTTCCCATTCCATCAGCAATATGAAATGGCATTGCTCCAGCCCTAATTACTGTCTTACCATTTTGATAGCTTAATGAATTAACAAACGGAAGCCAAGAACTTGTCCATCCAGCTTCAGCCTTCGGAGCCCAAAGCTTATCACAATAGTCAGATAATTCAGAGTTTAAACTAACCCGCGAGCTATCATTCTGAACTTCTACTCGGTTTGAAGATAAATCATAAACATCAATCCACGCGCCGTTTCTTTTTACCATAAAAATTATAAAAAAACATCCTTTTTAAAGATTGTTAAGAAGGAATATATTGTTTGGGATATAGAACATACATATTCTAATACAAGAATCTTTTTAAGTAACAAGCTGTCTACCTTTTTATGGGAATAGTACTTAATGCTAGATATGAATTAGCTAATGAGGGGGAATTATCTCCGGAGTTAGTGATTGCTATGCTGAGAGATGTACAGAAGGGATTAGGAGATTTAGATCCTTCTTTTAATGACTCAGATTTAGAAGAAGTTTTACAAGTAGTGGAAAAAGGAGAATTTCAAATAGGGGGAAATTTACTCCCAGTAAAGATTGATTTTTCAAAAGCTGCTGAGTTTATTTCAGAGTATCGTAAACGTTCTGAAGGAGGGTGCACTATTTGTAGCCATCGTCAGGTAAATGGCGCATTGGAGGATTTTAGAGGTTATTGTGAAGTTTTTGATGATTCAAAAGGACCCCTTAATGGAAATACTCCCTTAATTGCAAAGCATCTGTTCAATCCCTGCAAAGAGTTTGATCCTCCATTACCCTCTTTAGACAAATTGTTAAATAAATAATATATTATTTATGACATCTCTTTTATTCTCACTTTTTTCTATAAAATTCGATGGTTTTTTTCAAACCCTCTTCAAAATTAATCTGTGGAGTCCACCCCGTATCTTTTTTAAATTTTGAAAAATCTGAAATAAAATTCCTTTTGTTTATTTTATGTTCTTCTTCTGGAAAAGGGATATGTGTTATTTTAACCTTTTTTTCTAAATACTTTTCTACAACTTCTTTGATTTTATCACAAACTTCATTAAATGTTCTTCCCTCTCCACTCCCAATAACATAAACCTTTCCATTAGTCTTCTCTGATTGAACCGCCAATATAAATGCCTCAATATAATTTTCAATATAACAATAATCTCGAATAAAATCTCCCTCTCCATAAATTGTTAAATCTTCCCCTCTCAGTGCTCTCCCAATCATAAAATTCAAAACTCCTCGTCGATGATTTTCAATACTTTGCCCAATTCCAAAAACATTTGACAATCTTAAACAAGAAAAATTTATCCCATAATTTTCATAATACATCTTCAAATAATTCTCGGCAAAGAATTTGTGCAAATCATAAACACTCGAAGGCTGATTTTGAAAATTTTCATTCACAGGTATTTTTTGCACATCCCCGAAGATTGTAACTGTGCTAGCAAAAATAATTTTAATTTTTTCATTATACTTTTTACAGGCTTCCAAAATATTAATAATTCCCTCGCAATCCGCCCGCAGATCTTTTTTTGGATTCTCCATAGATGCTTTCAAATCTGTTTGCCACGCAAAATGGAATAAGTAGTCCTTCCCTTTAACTAATTCATTTATTTTTTCCTCTTCTGTAATCTCTCCATAAATAATTTCAACCTTCTCCAAAATATCTTTAATCTTATCAGTTGAACTTCCAGGCAATGAAAAAATTGTTACTTTCGCTCCAAGTTTGACACACTTTTTAGCAAGATTACTCCCAATAAATCCAAGCCCCCCAGTTATTAAAACTTCTTTCTGAGACATTTCTTGCAATTCGTACCCCATTATTCAGTAAACTCTTGACCTTTTATAAAATATCTCCAGCCTTAAAATATATATCAAACCTCAGTAATATTTAAAAAAAAGAAAGCAGAATTTAAACTAATGGAATCAGAAAAAAGTTGGTGTAAAGTTTGTAATACAAATAATCTTGCGAGGTTTATTTCTTTCGGGAGAATGCCTGTAGCAAATGCTTATGTTACTAAAGACAAACTAACAGAACCAGAATACTCTTACAACATGGAAGTAGGATTTTGCGAAAAATGTAAAATGGTACAATTGATTAATATTGTTCCTTACGATAAATACATTGTGCCTGATGAAACAGGAAAAACCCAGTATGCTTATTTTTCCTCAACTTCAAATTCAATGAAAGATCATTTTGCAGAAATGGCAAAAGACATCGAACAAAGATTCCTAGACGACAATTCTAAAATTTTAGAAACCGGAAGCAACGATGGGATTATGTTACAAGCTTTTAATAATCATGAGGTTTTGGGCGTTGAACCTTCGGCAAATGTTGCAGAGGTGGCGATGTCAAAAGGAGTTCCAACAATAGTAGATTTTTTTACAGAAACTTTAGCTAACAAAATTAAAATAGACAAAGGAACATTCAGAGCCATCCTTTCAACAAATGTCACTTTGAATATAATTGATATTCATAGTTATCTTCGAGGGGTCTGCAGTCTTTTGGATGATAGAGGAATTTTTGTAACCGAGGACCCATATCTTGGAAACATTCTAGAAACTCTAGCTTATGATCAAATTTATGATGAACATGTTTGGTATTTTTCTTTATCTTCACTTTCAAATTTATATGAAATGCACGGACTAGAAATTTTCGACGCTGAAAAACAAGAAGTACATGGTGGTTCAATGAGGGTCTTTGCTTGTAAAAAGGGCACTTACGAAAAAACAGAAAGGCTAAATAAATATCTTTTTGAAGAAAAAGAAAAGGGCATAGATACTTTAGAACCTTATTTAGAGTTTGCAAATAAAGTAGAAAAAAATAAAAATAAATTACAAGAATTAATTAGCTCTTTGAAAACTCAAGGTAAAAGAATCGTAGGATATGGCGCAGCATCCAAGGGAACAATTGTGCAAAATTATTGCAATCTAAATTCAGATTTGATTGAGTATATTTCTGATTCAACAGAATTTAAACAAGGTAAGCATATGCCTGGAAGCAACATCCCAATTGTAACCCCAGAGGTTTTTCATAAGGATCATGCCGTAGACTATGCTGTTTTATTTGCATGGAACCATTCTAAGGAAATAATGAAAAAGGAACAAGATTTTATTAATCGCGGGGGGAGATTTATTGTCCATCTCCCAGAGCCTCAGATTTTAGAACCAGACCAATTAACCGAGGAGGCAGAGATTCTGGAATCAGTTAAAAAGGTATTTGCCGAAGAAATTCCTCCAAGAATTGTGCAAGGAGAATTTTTAGAGATTAAAAAATTAAATACTTTTGCAAATGACCAAGGATATTTATTTGAAACTCTAAGAGCAGATGATTCTATTTATGAAGGCAAATTTGGACAGGTTTTAATTTCAAGTATTTACCCCGGAATCATCAAGGGGTTCCATTTACATAAGAAACAAATAGATTACACTGCTTGTGTGAAAGGAAATTTAAAATATGTGGCATTAAAACCAATGCCCGACGGTTCTTTTGAAATGCAAACAATTATTTTAGGAGAAAGAAATCCTCTTTTAATAAAATGTCCTCCAGGAATCTGGCACGGATATATGCCGCTTACAGGAAAAGAAGCAATGGTGCTCCACATAGCGGATAGGCCCTTTTATACATTAGATCCTGATACTGAAAGAAAAGATCCCTTTGAATTTGGAGATCTTTGGACGCCAAAAAACGGGTAGTTTCAATTAGTCCAAGGGTGAACCAAAATTATTTATCAAAAATTTAATCAACTTTATTCCTATCGCTTTCTTTGTCTGGAAAAAAGAATCCTTTCCAGAAACCAAGGATATTCACTATATGAATTAATGGAATTGCTACGACTGCATAAATAGGAAATAAATAAAAATACCTTTTCCATGGAAATCGATAAATTATCGAGGCTACACCCCAAACCGGAATAGCTCTTGAAATTCTTTTAAAAAAAGCCCCAGCCTTTCTTCCATATTTTCTTATTGCTTTACCATTTCCTTCTGAATAAGTATAAAGGTTTTTAATAATCTTCTTAGCTGAATCATATCTATGCATATGAAAAACAATTTCGTTAGACCTAACAATTTTCCCCTTTTGTTTCAGCTTTACATATAATTCAGTGTCGATGCCAATAACTTTCGGGTCTTCATCAAACATTCCTGCAGCAACCAATTCTTTTTTTCTATATGCACATCCTCTCGCATCCATTTTCGGAAACTGTTTCTTTCTTTCATTTAAAGTTAAGATTTTTATTAGGAATGAATAGTTTCTCCAATGCTCCTCTGGGAGATATAAATCTGATACAACTGCAATTACTTTTTTATCGCTCAATGGTTTAATAAGTCTCTCTAACCAGTATTTACTTTTCGGAACAGCATCCTGCGGAAGGATAACCACTATCTCTCCTTTTGCCTTTTTAATTCCAGTATTCATGGAAATTGCTTCTGGCATATTCCAATTTTCTATTACTTCTGCTTTGATAGTTTGCTCTTTCAACCTTTTTTTCAATATCTCAAAAACTTTTTCATCTGGTTTATACACTGGGATAACAATACTTACTTTTGGTGTTTTCATTTTTTAACCTCAAATTCAAAGAATAAGTCATCATAAATTCCCATAAAAAAAATCTTTAATATATTTTTAAATGGGAGGTATCTTTTCCACTTATTTTGATAAATGAATTCTTTCTTTTTTAATATTATCTCTTTAAGTTCATATTCCTCTAAAAGAGGTTTTTGAAATGAATCTTCTGTGAAATTTATTTTATGAACAATGTTGCTAAAATTTGCATAACTTGTAGCATGAGGAACAATTATCTTTATTCTTCCTCTGTTCTTGGAGATTCTTGTCAATTCATTTAGCATTTTGATTGGGTCCTTTACGTGTTCTAATACCATCTTTACCAAAATTTCATTAAATTGATTTTTCTTAAATGGATAAGGATATTCTTCCAAATTATGTATTTTATCCGCTTTGATATCTTCCCTTATGTCTAGGTTTATCCAGCCTTTTAGGTAATTACCACCACATCCCAAATTCAACTTTTGGATTCTACTTTTTTTAATTTTTCATCACCTCTTTAATAGTTTCATCTATAACTTTAAAAGTTTTCTCTAGTTCAAATTTTTCGCAATGCTTTCTTGCCGCCTTGCCCATTGTCTCTGCTAGTTTTTTATCCTTCGCCAAAACATCTATTTTTTCGGCAACTTTTTTAGGAGTCACATCATCAATCAAAAATCCTGTTTTCCCGTCGACAATAGTTTCCCTAAGTCCCCCTTCATTAACTCCAATAGTGGATTTTTCGCACATGCCTGCCTCCACAGGGGTGTACCCATAATCTTCGTTTATTGGGATATAAATTGCCGCTAAACAATTTGAATAAAGTTTCTGTAATTCTTCATCTGAAACAAATCCTCTAACTTCTAAATTTGGAAGATTATTTGACATTTGTTTAATTTCTTCTTTTTGATCTCCCCCTCCAACCATAATCATTTTTATCTTTTTATCTTTAACATATTTCATGGCTTCTGCAATAACTTTTGGTCTTTTGGCACTAACCATCCTTGTAACAGACAAAATATAATCTTCATATTTTCCAGGAGAATATTTGTTTTGGTCAACACCTGGATAATAAATCTCGGAATCACGACGATAGTCCCTCATTACTCTTTTTTTAATTTCTTGACTAATAGCTAAGATTTGAGTATTTTTTTGAGCTGCAAGATAATCTAATCTTTTAAAAAATATATTTTTAATTATTACTTTTAATTTTCCAATAAAATTTGAACTTTTCAAAAGATGTTTTTTTAATCCATAGAAAACTCTTGGGGGAGAATGAGTAAGATGGATACTAGGATATGATGCATTGCGAAAAATTGCAAAATTAGCAGGGAAACATCCATAGATAATAATATCAAATTGCTCTTTTAATTTGAGGAAAAGAAATGTTAAACTAACTAAATATTTATTCTTTGGTTTAATATATTTAACTTTACAGTTTTCGAATTTTTGTTCTCCTTCTCGAGGACCCTGCAGAAAGATTGTAACATTATGCTCTTTAGAAAGATGTGATGCAATTTGAGGAAGAACTTTTTGCCCTCCTCCGGGGATTACTCTAGTTGATTCCATAATTCCAATCTGAAGTTTTTTTTTCATTTGATTATCTTCCCTTGCATTTCTGCAGGAGGATTTATCCCCAATGCATTCAGAATAGTTGGTGCTATATCTAGATAATTAACCTCTCCAATATTTTCTCCTACTGCCAGAGAATTAGTTTTTACAAAAATTCCCTGCTTAGAGTGAGTTGCATCGTCGCTCCCTTTCGCAGTAGAAGGGCTCCATAAAGTCTTATTGCCGATTAGAGTAGAATTACAGCCATATTCTAAATCATCAAAGTAAACAATCATGTCTGGAGCTTCTTCAATTAACTTCCCATCATAATCTCTTTTTTTAATAAATATTTTGGTGTTTAATTCTTTGCCATCATCTCCTAAAATCCCTTTTAGTTTTATTTCTAATTCATTTAAGAGAGAAGAATATTCTGAAGATTCAACAATTCCGTTTGGTTCCCTTCCTCGGAGATTAAGATATATTTGTCCTTCATACGCCCCAATTGCAAAAACTTTGGTTTTCTCCCAATCAACCATCTCAAGTTTAAATTTAGTTTTTTCTGTTATCGGATTTTTTAAAACGAGATATCCCTCATTAATTAACCAGTCTGTTAGATTCACTCGATTATGCATCCTAGTGATTCCATGATCTGACAATAAGAAAATACTCGTATCTTTTTCAATCAACTTTAATATTTCCCCTAATTTTGTATCTAAAAAAATATAAAAATCTTTAATTACATTTTTAAATTCTGATTTTGGATCGTATTTCCTATGTTTTTCATCTAAGTATCTCCAGAACATATGATGTAATCTATCACTCATATTAATTACTCCAAAAAATAAATCCCATTTTTTGTTTTCCATTAAGTACTTCATAATTTCAATATGTTTTTCAGTCATCTTACGGGCTTCTTGAATTACTTCTTCCTTACTAAGATTTCTAAAATTAGGAATGTCCGGCATTGGTACTTCTCCTAACTTTTCCATTATTTCTTGTTTCAGTTCTGACGGGTAAACACATTCCACTTTTTCTCCAGGAGGAGTTAATGTACCACTGATCAAGATTCCATCAAAAGGTTTGATTGGCCACGTCAAGAGAGGAAAACAGACAATAGATTTTTTTCCATTATCAGATGCAATTTGCCAAATTGTTTTCTCTTTAAGTTTTGTAGAGTTGATTAGTCTAATATCTTCATATGAGTAATTTTTTCTATAAACATATTCAAAAATACCTGTATCTGCTGGATTTTTTCCAGTATAGATTGATGACCATGCGGTTGCAGATAAAGGCGGAATCGTACTATTCATTTTACCATACTGGCTTCTCAAGAGTAATCCTCGAATATTGGGAAGGTCCTTTAACCACCTATCCAGTACATATTCTGGAAATGCCCCGTCAATACCAAAAATAAAAACTTTACTCATCTCTCACTAAAATAAAAATCTCTTTTTAAAATTATATACACTTCAATATTCTATTCTCTATAATATTTTTTAATAAATAATAAAGAATTAACTTATTCAAACTTTAACTTTATCTTCAACAATATTTGGAAGTTTAACTGCAATTAATTTTAGCTCACATTCTTTAGCAATAAATTCATGTTTATCTCCTGGCTTTAGGATAACAATGTCTCCTTGAACGAAACTATGGATTTTGTCTTCTACTCTCATTTGGGCCTTAGTTAAGAACATAATTATTTCATCTAATTGTTCATGGTAATGATGACCACATACTCCTCCCTGTGGAACCGTCGTTTCATAGAAACCCACATTATCAGGATTCTTGGATAATTTTTCTGTAAAAAGCCTTTTTATCGAATATCCTCCCCTTTCTTCTACAGGAACCTCATTTAATCTAATTATCTTCATTATTTAATTTTGTTTTCAATTATTATAAATCTTTCCCTTTAAAACATTCAAAACAAAAATAATTTTGTTTATTTTGGAGACTTTCCAGAAAACTCTCTAAGCTTAAAAATCTCAAACTTTCTACACCAAAATATTCTGCTAATTTTTCTTCAACCTGGGCCTTACTTTCTTGGATATCCTCTTTAACTAAGAGTGCCGCATCTCTCTTCAAAATATTATTATTACAATTCTTTGACATAATTGGGGAGGGAATCCTTACATGGATTTTTCCAGCGCCTGCTTCTCTTAATTTTTCAATTGCAACCTTTAAAGTTTTTCCAGAAAGGATAGCTTCATCTACTAAAATAATATCTTGTCCACGAACAACCTCTGGAACCACTGTAAGTTTTTCTCTAACTTTTTCACTTCTTAGTTGAGGATTAGAATTAATTAGTGTTCTTCTAGAATATTCATCCTTAACAATTCCAAAATGAATTGGAATTTTTGATTCTTCAGCGTATCCCAGCGCCCCATAAATTCCAGAGTCTGGAATTCCAATAACTTTCTCTGCCTTAACAAAAAAATCTTTCGCTAGTTTTTTTCCAACCTCAATTCTAAAAAGTGCAACAGATTCATCATTCACTTTTTTATCTGGTCTAGAATTATAGATTAAACTAAACATACATCCTCTTTGTTTTTGCATCATTTTTAATCCTTCTTCTAAATTTTTAATTTTAAATTGATGGACTTCACTTTTTTCAGATTTATACAAAACATTTTGTGGTTTTTTTGCAATATTCTGAGACTTTTCTGGTTTAATTAATCGTGAGTCAAGTTCAAATATTTCAGCAATTTTTCTAGCCCACTCATATCTGGTATATCCTTGAGAAGGACCTATATTAAAATCTCCCGTGTACTCTTCTAGAACTGATAGTTCAATAAAATCCACTAAATCATCTATCAACAAAGGATATTTCATAGTAAAATTATCTACAAATATTTCTTCCTTATTTTTTAGTTTTTTCAACACCTTATTTACATAAGTAGTTTTATCCTCGGGGCCATTAAATCCATAGAGAATTGTGGGCCTCAAAATGATAAAATCTTTCAATTGATTTTTTATCATTTTTTCACAAAGTAATTTGGTTTCACCATAATAATTTACTGGACAGGCTAAGGATGATTCTTCATAGAATTCTCTTTCCCCCTCATAAATATAATCTGAAGATAGGAATATTAATTTAATTTTTTGTTCCTTACATATATCAATAATATTTTGCGTACCATTAACATTCACCTCATGCGCAATTTCCCTGTTTTCTTCACAGAAATCTGCATTACAAATCGCGGCAGTATGTATAATAATTTTTGGATTAACTTTTTTTATAGTATTTTTTAATGAAGTCCTATCTGTAATATCTACTTTGATAAACTCTCCCGACTTTTTATTAGAAGAATACGTTCCATATATATTGTGTTCTTTAGACATTTTATCAAATATTTTTTTCCCTAAAAATCCACTCGCTCCCGTAACTAGAATATTTTCTTTGTCTTTCTCTGCGATTATTTCTTCGATCTTTTTTAAGTCTGAAGGGTTGTTAATGTTGGCCCACTTTGAATCTGGAGTTATACTATAAATTGGGAATTGTTTACAACATTCGTTTAATACTAACCCAGTATCTTTATTGTAGTACTCTTCTTTCTTACATTCTTCTTTAAATTTTTTAAAATCTTTTTGAGCTATTTGCATAATCCCCGAGTATATAAGCATCTGAGAATTGTTCCCCCCAACATTAATTTCTCTTCCAACTTCAAGTACCTTGCCGTAAGTATCAATCATTACCCTATTTCCTGGAGCGCCAACATTTTGTTTTTCAGATAAAATAATTGTCTTGTTTTCGTGAGAGAGTATTTCTTTTAAAGTTTTTGCGTCAAAGATGAGATCGCCATCAATAATCAAAATATCTGATTCTGTTCCAGGAATTTCTCTCAAACCCAAGAGCAAACTATAAGTATTATTTGTAATATTATTATCAAAATTTATAATTAGATTATCACATATTTTTCTTATCTTGTCCACATTTTTTTGATTCCAACATTCCCCTTTAGACCCAATAACCACTGAAATGTCTTCAATTTTATTCTTTTTTAATAATTCTATTTTTCTTTCTAAAAGAGTTTTGTTATTTATCTCAATTAAACACTTTGGGATTATCTTACCTTTCCCTTCCATTCTTGTGCCTAGTCCTGCCGCAAGGATTATCGCGTTTTTGTTTTTATTCATTAATGGAGATTTCTTCATGATTTTTTTTAGAGACTTACCTTTCACAATTTTATAATTAATCCTTTGCCAAACCTCCGACCAATTATTGACCTCTTCTACAAAAGTAGATAGTTTCTGCTCAGATTTATTTCCAGCATTCTTATAGAAAATTAATTTATCTATCTTACTCGGGGAGCTTTCTTCATCAATTATTTGCTTTAAAATTTCTATATCATCATCGATAAATATCTTTGCATTTATCATTTTCAGTATAGATAATTTCTCTGATTTATTTGTATTGATTACCCCCCCTATTTTAATTTTGTGATATTTAAGATACTCCTCCAAATGTTTGACCATCTGATCATATCTGCTTGTAACAATAAAGATTTTGGAGTTTTCTATATTTTTGATCTTATCTAAGATTTCACAAAAATCCTCTTGGAGGGGAAGATTTTGTGGGGGGGAAGTATAGGCTTGAATGCTTTTCTTTTTATAATCTTCCAGTTTGATTCCCCTCTTTAAACAATCTTTCCTTTGACATTGATCTTCCTTTAAATTTAACCCTAATTCATTTAAATATTTAGCTTTCAATTTAAATGGAGATGTAATGACTCCATCAAAATCTATCGCAATTACAAATTGGTTTTTTATCATCTGGGAGAGTTCTTTTTTTTCAATTGCTTCCAGATTGAAATTTTTATTTTGCTTAAAAAAGCCGTATTGTAAAGCCTTTTTTATTCGAGCTGCATTATTTGTATTTTTATTCATACAGATATTTAATTTATTTTGAAGAGTATCAAATTCATAAATACTCCCTTGAGAATTTTTAAAATAATTATCTTTCTCTACCTCTTCAGTAATCTCTTTAGTGGCAAGGTATGTATTCCAAGAAGGAGTTTCGTTCAATGCTGATTCATTGTAATTTTCTCCCCTTAATTTTAAACGGATCTTGATAATTTCTTCGTTTGGGCAAACCGCTCTCAAGACAATAACCTCTGCACCAAATTTTTCCGCAAGTGGATAAATCATTTCTCTTTGCCACCCAAAAAAATATCCCGCATCTAATATCACATTTTTTCCTTCTTGCAATGAGTTTTCAGTCATTTCAGCCAGTTTTTTATAGACCCTTTTATCTGTTTCTTTTCTTAACCCATTTCGATAGTCAAAAAATTTATCCGCTTCTTTTTTATTTTTTGGAGTAAGATTGAGTTCTCTTCTTATTATGGCAGAATGAAAAATTTCTGTATTTGGTATGTGAGAAATTCTTTTAGAAAGAGTACTTTTTCCAGTTGCAGTGTACCCAGACATAATCACAATAAAATTATTTAGCATTTTCTTTGTTTATATTTTTTAATTCTTCAGGATCACTTTTTAAATTATATTCTTCTTTTTGAGAAGTATTATGAAAAGCCCCACAGATGTAACACTTTCCTTCTTTTGATTCAATAATTTTTTTAGTTTTAGTTCTAGTTGCAAATCTAGAGTTACAGAAACCATCTGAAATGAAAATTTTTTTTCTTATTTCTTGGCCCTTTACTGTTGGTAGGAGAGATTTTCCATCAATTTTTTGAGTGGAGTCTCCTAAAATTTCAAGCAGAGTAGCAGCAATATCAATATTCTGGGTTAATGCATTTATTCTTCCTGGTTCTGTCCTAGGAATCCTAATTATTAATGGGGTGTGAATGCTTGTTTCATATAATCCTCCTCGGCAAAAGTAGGTTTCATGTTCTCCAAAATTGTCGCCATGATCTGATAGGATAATAAAAATAGTATTTTTCCATAACTTCTTTTTTTTGAGAAAAGAGGTAAATATCCCAATTTGTTCATCAACATATTTTATTGAGTTATCCCTCGTAATTTTTATTTCTTCTAATGACTGGGCAGAGAGATCATAAAATCTTTTTCTAATATATTCTTTTTGAGAGGATTCTCTTATCTTTTCAAGAATTTTATTTACTGAATTTTTTCCACCAACTTTTGTCTTTTTAACTGAGGCGTACGGATAGTGCGTATCAGTCAGGTGCATAAACATAAAAAAGGGTCGAGATTTATCCAATTTTTTTATTTTGGAGATTGATAATTTAATGATTTCTTTAGCTGAATGAAAGGTGGGTGATGCTCTTATTTTGGTCATCTTTTTTCCTAGTCCATAGATATTTTTTGGCAATGCAAGTAAGATCTTTTTCATGAAAGACAAATTCAAAATTCTCTTAATCCCCCTTGAATCATCTCTTCCAGAAAAATCCTCAAAGCCTTTTTTGAACCAGAGATGTGCGGGAGTCGAAGAGATAGTATGGTACCCCTTTCTCTGAAGATATAATGGAAGCCAAAAAACATTCTTTTTTAATTTAGAAATTTCTTCTTTTTTTTCATAGGGATGTTGATGAACAAACCCATTATTTTGAGGGATTTTTCCAGAGAACAAAGAGGTAACAGAAGGATCTGAAGCATTGGAGGCAGTAAAATTATTTTCAAACACCCAAGATTCCTGGGCAATATGTTTGATGTTTTTATCCACTTCTCTTAAACAAGTTTGATATAAGCTCATATCTCGAGGCCTTAAGGCATCACTAATGATCATAATAATGTTGGGCCTCATTATATATACCCAAAGTATTCGAGCTTTTCCTTTAATTGTTTCTTTTCTTCTTCACTAAGAACTTCTTCGTCCTCTTCCATAAATCCACCATCTGTTTCATCCATAGAATATTTCACAATAAATCCTTTATAAATTTTATTTAGTTTGACTCATCTCATTTGCCTCCAAATATTTATCTCCCCTAAACAATCTTTAAAAACCAGCCCTCTTCTGCTTTATTATGAGAATAGCATACATTAGCATGTTTTATTTACCCACTTTTGGGGGGGTTGAAAAAGTGATAGAAGAGTTGGCAGTAAGACAAGTGAAAGACGGGCATGAGGTCCATATATTCTGTTGTGATTCAGATAAATATCAAAGAATAAAGAAAAAAGAAGAGATCATCGATGGAGTTCATGTTCATAGGATTTCTTATCTAGCAAGATTATCCCTAAATACTTTTCTTTGGCCAGCCCTCCTCTGGAAGTTCAAGGGAAAGTTTGATATAATTCACAGTCATGTTTCAGGGCATGATTACGTTTTATTTGCAGGACTCTTAGCAAAATTAACTGGAGCAAAACATATACACACTACCCATTGCCCTTGGACAGACGCCTCTTTTAGACCAAAAATAATTCGTCCATTTTTGTGGTTGAATGATCTTTTTTTCAATAAACTTTCTTTTAGATTTATCGACAAAATAATCTCCATAACTCCATGGGAAATAAAAACCTTAGAAAAATATACTTCTAAAGAAAAGATAAAAGTTATTCCTAATGGCATGGATAAGATCTTATTTAAAAAAATTAAAAAAAATAATTTTAAAAAAAATAATAAAATAAAAGAAAAAAAATTAGTTTTATTTTTCGGAAGATTAAATCCAACTAAAGGCCCGCAAATGCTCGCAAAAGCAGCAATTGAAATTTCTAAAAAAAGAAAAGACATTGCTTTTATTTGGGTTGGACCTGATGAGGGAAAATTAAAAGAAGTACAAAAATTAATAAAACCTTACAAAAATATGCAGTGTATTGGAGCTCTTTCTGGAAAAGAAAAAATAGCTGAAATGTATCAAGCAGCAGATGTTTATGTTTTGCCAAGTTATCGAGAAGGACTACCCCTCACCCTGTTTGAGGCTATGGCCTCTGGACTTCCAATTGTGGCCTCTCCAGTTAATGGAATCCCCTTTGAAATGAAAGAACCTGAAAACGGATTTTTTACAAGATATGGAGATATCAAAGCAATAGAAAAAAGAATTCTAGAGGTATTAGATAAACCAAAATTAGCAAAACAAATTTCTAAAAATAATATAAAAAAATCAAAACAATACGGTTGGGACACGATTTATAAAAGATACATGAAGGAATATAAGGAATTAACACACTAATACTTAAAAATAATCTCGCTCAAGAAAAATTATGCAAATTACATTAATCTCTGCTGCAACATATCCTTCTGACCAAGGAATACGAACAATCTCAGCAGTTTTAAAAAAAGCCGGGCACAAAGTAAAGATGGTTTTCATGACTTTAAGTGAAGATTATTCTAAATTTTATTCTAAGAATGAATTAAATCAATTATTAAAAATTTGCAAAAATTCAGAACTGATAGGAGTTTCTTCTTTTGTGTCCACTGCCCCGAGAGCAATACAGATAATAAAACATTTAGAAAAAAATTTCCCCAAGAAACCAATTGTTTGGGGGGGAATTCACGCAACAATTTCTCCTCATGAATGTATTAAAAATTGTAATTTAGTCTGCGTTGGAGAAGGTGAGGAAGCAATTTTAGATTTAGTTAAATCAATTGAAAAAAAGAAATCTCCAGATAAAATAAAAAATCTTTGGATAAAAAAACCAAACAAAAAAATAATAAAGAATCCAGTAAGAATGGCAATTCATGATTTAGATATCCTGCCGATCCCAGATTATGACACAGAAAATCATTACATCTTGGATTCTTCAAATTTGAGAAAATTTTCTGAAAGAGATTTAGACGGAGCAATTTTCTTTTTAACTGGAAGGGGATGCCCGCATGGATGCGATTATTGTAGCAACAGTTTACTTAATGAATTATACAAAGGAAAAACAAAACAAGTTGTCCGATGGCATTCTGTAGATTATATCATTAAAGGAATTTTAGAATTAAAAAAGAAATTCCCAACACTTTCATATTTTGATATACGCGACGATACTTTTTCTTTGAGGCCATTAGAACAGATAAAAGATTTTTCTAAAAAATATAAAGAGAAAGTAAATATGAGGTTTAAATGTCTAGGAGACCCCCACACAATCACCGACGAGAAAATAGGCGCATTAGTAGATGCAGGTTGCACTGATTTTATTATGGGAATTCAAGGAACAGAAAGAGTAAATAGAGAAATTTACCACCGGTATCAAACTAACAAACAAGTTTTGGACACAACAAAAATATTTAATAAATACAAAGACAAACTTACTGTAATGTATGATGTAATAACTTGTAACCCTTACGAAAAACCTCAAGATATAATTGAGATGATTCGGCTTTTACAAAAAATTCCAAAACCTTATTTCCTTTCAGTAAATAATTTGGTATTTTTTCATGGCTCAAAACTTCATGCAAGAGCACTTGAGGACAAGATAATACAAAATAAAGCAGACGATGCAGTGAATTTAAATTACTGGGACAGAAGCGCACACATTCTTCTAAAAAGAAAAAACATGTATTTAGTTTTAATCCTTAATTTAATGCGCGGTTCTGTGACTAATTCGCGTTTTGGACCAATGCCCAATTTTATGATTAATTTTTTACTTAAACCTTCAAGGATAAAAAAGAACCTAAAAAATCCTTTTTTAACTTTACTATTTTTGAAATTAGTTTCTGTAAATGATTTGATTAGGGAGAGAATCCTAAAACCTTTTTATCGTTCGCTTCCTGTAGGTTTTAAAATTTGGTATGATAAGGTTCGGTATCGGGTTTGATCCTAATACTGCCTTAAATTCTTATTCTATTTTGGTGAAGCAAATAATATTTTTGGGTGTCTGTTATTTAGTTACTAATTTTGAAGTGACAACACATACACAAGATTTATAATCTATCTTTTTTTTCATCTTTCATGGTCAAAACAAATTTATCAGCACAGGACTTCGCAAAATATTTTAAATCAAATAGATTGGGAAATCTCCATATTCCAAATGGAGATTCAGTTAATTTTAGAGGATATTTTCAGAAGGGGCTTGATGTTAATTTAGGGGCTTTATTTGAAGTAATGTCTGGGTGGAGAATAAATCGTTATGAGGTTCCATTAGATGATATTTTTGCTGTAATTGCATATGGTTCTGCTGTAAAATACCCTGGTTATAAAATGGTTCCAAGGATAAGAAAAAAATATTTGGATCTTTTTGGACCTGAAATTGAAGTAGAAAAAAAAGAATTAATTACTCCGAATGATGTTGATTTTTATGTTTTAACTGGAAGAGATATTACTCGGCATAAGAGTATTAAACCTAGAATGGAAAATTATAACTGCGGGTCTATGGGAGATATAACTGCCGTTGTCGAAGGAGGAATTAATTTGGTAAATAGGGGAATTGGTCAATTAGCTGAAGGGATAGAAAACGGAGATACAATTAGTATTTCTGCAATGAAAGAGGGAATTCCAGTATTTTATGATGATAGATTTGAAGAAGTTCGAGTAAAAATAGGAATCGAAAGAGATACTCCAAGAAGAATCTATTGGGGTGAAGATTATCGAGCGAATCTTATCGGAGAAATAAAGTAAATTTTCTAATAAAATTTATCCGTGAAGTTGACTACCCCTTTCATGGAAGGATATTCTTATCAACCCTTCAATTGAAAAATTATCTCTTCTAATCAATATACTCCGTCCGATCTTCTACCCCCGCCCACTTAAACCCCGCCCGTCGTAATTGACAAGCCAAACACTTTCCACAATGTTTCTCTGCACTAGTATAACAAGAATGAGTTTTATTAAAGTCAACTTTTAACTCTCTCCCTAATTTCACAATTTCTTCCTTATCTTTTTTAATAAGTGGAGCAATTATTTCAAAATTCCCCTCACAACCAATCTTACTCAGTTCATTCACCTGTGCAACAAATTCAGGGGTTGTATCTGGATATCCTCCCTCAGCATCATACTTAAAACCAACAAAAATATCACTCTCTAATTTTTCCTTCATATTTATTGATTCAGCAAAGGATAAAGCAGACGACAAAAAAATTAAATTTCTACAAGGCACATACCAATTTTTACTTTCTTCAGTTGTATCTTTCAAATCCCTTTCAGAAATTTCATTAACTTCTCCCTTCTGATTAATCAATGAATTAGAAATTTCCCCCAACCATTTTAACTCAATTTCCTTAAATTCAGCTCCAACATCTTCCGCACATTTTTTTGAAAACTCTCTTTCTTTTTCTAAACTTTTTTGACCATAATTAAAAAAAAGAATTCTTATTTTTTCATATTCCAAATTCTTTTTCACATAATGTGCAGTTGTAACACTATCCAACCCCCCCGAACATAATATAATTGCATTTCCCATATATATTCCTCATTAATAACCTTTATAAGTTTAAACTAGCATTTTTCTATATGAAAAAGACAGCAAAAGAATTAAAACAAGGAGACCAAATTTCTGTTTTTGGAAAAGTCGGATTAATCAAAAAAGTTGAACTTTCAGATATTGGAAAACAAGGAAAACGCAAAGTTCGCATAGAAGTCGAAGTCGACGGAGAAAAAACAGTAATGATCCGTCCAGAAGATTATCCAATTTCTTTAGCATAAAATGATAGACGTTTTAATTAATTCTTATAATGAACCAAAATCTACTTTAAGAGCAGTAAATACTTTTCTAAAACAATATTCTGGAAAAGACATGAGGGTGATAGTCATAGATCCCTTTGAAGAGGCACGTGATTTTTTAAAAAAACAAATCAAGGATTCCAGGTTCCACTTTTTTCTAGATCCGGGCGAGGGAAAAAGTTATTCCCTAAATTTAATTTTCCAAGAATTTGGATCAGACAATCCAGAAGATATTTTCATATCTACCGACGGCGACGTCCACGTTTCAGAAAATGCAATACAAGAAATATTAAAAGCGTTTGAAGATAAAAAAATCGGAGCAATAACTGCTCAACCAATTTCTTTAGATTCAAAAAAAACCAAGTATGGTTTTTGGTCACATTTTTTATTCAACGGAATTCATAAGGTAAGAAAAAAACTTTCTGACAAACAAAAATTCTTTGAATGTTCTGGCTACCTTTTTGCAATAAGGAAAGGAATAATTTTGGATTTTCCCCTAGAAGCTTCCGAAGACAGTATAATCCCGTATTTATTTTGGAAAAAAGGTTATAAAATAAAATACCTATCTCAAGTAGAAGTTTATGTAAAAAATCCAGATAATAAAAAAGACTGGTTCAACCAAAAGGTACGAAATATTAAAGGGCATGAAAATCTTAATAAAATTGCCCCAGATATGCCAAGAACAAAATCCTTCTTCAATGAATTAAAAAACGCCTCGTCAATTTTTACTTACCCAAAAAATTTTACTGAATTTTGCTGGCTAATCAATCTCTGCATAGCAAGACTCCAAGTATACAAAAAAGCTTTCAAAGATATAAATCAAAATAAAAAATACTCTGACGGATGGAGGGAAGTAGAAACTAAATCTACTCGCACTTTAGATTAATGGAAATTTTATTTATTTTATTAGTTGTCATTCTGATTTCTTGCTTTTCTTTTTTTGGATCCTTATACGCAAGAAAATACCAAAAGCCTGACGCACTGATTGGCCTTTACATTTCCTTTGTTCTAATAAGTAATATAGTTGCCTACAAGATTGCTTCGTTCGATTTAGGATTTGTAACTCTTTATGCTACCTCTGGAGTCTTAGTTTTTTCAATCACTTTTCTTTTAACTGATATTGTTAATGAAAAATTCGGAAGAAAAGAAACTCATAAAATGATTTTTATTGCCTTTTTAACTCAAGTCTTAGTTGCCTTTGTTATATGGATTTCTATTTCACTAGACGCCGCTCCTTTTTGGAGTGGACAATCTGCATTCAATGAAGTTTTAGGATTTGCCCCAAGAATTATGCTTGCCAGTTGGGTAGCATTTTTAATAAGTGAAAATACAGACGCCTATCTTTTTTCTTGGTTTAAACGATTGACTTCTGGGAAACATTTGTGGATGAGAAATGCGTTTTCTTCTCTACCTTCAATGGCCTTAGATTCAATAATTTTTACAACAATAGCATTTTTAGGAGTCCAACCAATTCTCCCCCTTATTTTTGGAATCTTAATAATTAAATGGATTATAGGTTTAGTCAACATTCCTTTTATGTACATCAATAGAAATTTATTATTTAAAGCTTGAAATTTCTTTTTTTAATGCTTCAAAACTTTCTACAATCTGAGTAACTCCCAAAATAATTGCACTTATTTCTTCAATAGATTCTTTAACTGCTCTATCTGTTTTTAATCCAATAACTGGAATTCCTTTAGCATGAGCATATCCCATTTCCCATGCAGTTCCTGCCCCGATTCCAAATCCATTTAAATTGGCAACAATTAAATCACAATCCTCAAAACCTTTCAAATCTTCTTTTGCAATATCTTCAAATTTTTTACCTTCCTTCCATAGCCCCGCATCTCTATGCGGAAGAAAAGTTTCAAATCCTAACTCAATACAGAGTGAATCTATTTTTTCCATAAATTTTCTTTCTTCTTCAGTACAAAGTGGTCCTGCAACATAAATTTTTTTAGCCTTCATAAAATTTAAATACTTGACGCTGGTTTTAAACTTTATGGAGAAGATAGTAATAATTAAATTGGGAGCTTTAGGAGATGTGGTGCGAACTCTCCCAATTTTATTAGGGTTAAAAGAAAAATTTCCAGATTCAGAAATAACCTGGATAACAAAACCTAATGCAGAATCAATTGTAGAGCAAAGCAAGCATGTTGATAGAGTTTTAACTACTCCTTTAGAAATAACTGAGGAATTTGATAAGTTATATAATTTTGATATTGATAAGGAAGCAACAGATTTAGCTGATAAAATATCTGCAAAAGAAAAAAAAGGATTTTATATGGAAGATGATTTTATTGCTGCTTTCAATTTGAATTCAGAATATTATCTAAGTACAATCTTCGACGATGAATTAAAAAAATCAAACACCAAGACTTATCAGCAGATGATGTTTGAGGCAGCAGAGCTGGATTATCAACATCAACATCACGGAATAGATTTTTCCCCTCATGAAGATTCTTATGCACAAAATTTTCTAAAAGAAAATAATTTAACCCAAGATAGATTAATTGGTATACATATTGGAAGTTCTTCTAGATGGCCATCCAAAAAATGGCACAATGAAAACTTGGAAGATTTTTTAAAACAAGCCAGTACTCAAGGTTATAAACTTTTGCTCTTAGCCGGACCAAATGAAATTGAAGAAGTCAAAAAAATAAAAAATGAATTGGCAATAGAAGGAATAAAAATACCTTCTCAAGATCCTTCCTGTTCTATTATGGAATTTGCATCTTTAGTGAATCTCTGTAAAATAATAATTTCTGCTGATTCTTTAGCATTACATATTTCTTTAGCATTAAAGAAACCCACAATTGGTCTGTTCTTTGTAACAAGTTATTCAGAAGTAGAAGATTATAATCTCCTTAAAAAAATAATTGCACCAAAGCACTCGGAGTTCTTTCCAGAAAAATCTGATCAATATTCCAAAGAATTAGTTAAGTCAATTTCTACCGTAGAAGTGCTAGAAGTAGTAGATACTTTACAAAATAACAAACAATAAAAACCTATTTTAACTTAAAAATTTATGGAAGTTGTGGACTCAAAAGAGATTGAAAAGAGAAAAAGTAAAATAAAAAATTTTTTCTTAGGATGGATAAAAGATAATTATGATAAAACTTTTTTAGTAGTTTTAATTTTAGCATTAATTTTAAGAATATGGATTTTTACCAAAACTCTTGATCAAGCTCTGTGGTTTGACACTGCTGAATATCTCTCAACTGGAAAATACTGGGCAGGAATGAGCTCACATATGTCTGATATATGGTATTATCGTCGAGGATTTCTCTGGCCACTTTTTAGCGCATTCTTCTTTAAAATTGGATTAGGAGAATCAACAATCCGTTTCACGGAAGTGATTTTCTCAACAGGAATAGTTTTCTTGACTTACCGATTAATTTCTATAGTATACAATAAAAAGCTAGCTTTAGCCTCATCTATAGCAATGACTTTTTCTTGGGTTCTTTTCTTTTTCTCTGGAAGACCAATGACCGATATTCCCGCGAGTTTTTTCATTTTACTTTCATTATTATTTTTCTGGAAAGGATATGTAAAAGTAACAAATAAAAAACACATGATGTTATTTGGAATATTTTTAGCTATAGCAGTTCTAATTCGTATGCAAACCTTGATCTTTATCCCGTGTTTTATAGTCTATGCATTTACAAAAGAAAAATTTAAGTTCTTAAAAAATAAAAAATTATGGTTGGCAATATTAATGTTCGCGATAATGCTAATCCCCCATTTTGTGATTTATAATCATAATTTTGGTAATCCAGTAAAAGATATGGCCTCCCATTATCTTGGATTTAATGTAGAGGGCACAGTTTCACATAATGAACAGGGAGGATTTTCAAAGATGCTGATGTATTTTCCAGATATTCCATACCTCTTATTTGGTAGTCCCCAGGGCCCTTTTACTTCTTTCTTAAAGTTAGCATTCACATTAATTTTTCTTTTAGGAGCATTCATGTTTTTTGGAAATCTTTTTCTAGGGTTTGACAAAATATTTTCAAACAAAAAACTACAAAGAGATTTGTTTGTACTCTCTTGGTTTATAATTCCATACCTCTTACTTGGTCGAATGGCTGGTTTAGTCGAACAAAGATATGTCATAGCAATCATGCCTTTTTTATTCGCAATATTTCTAACGCCTTTTTTAAATCTAGGAAAGTTAAACATATTCAAGAATAAAAAAAAGTTTTTTGTCATAATCCTCCTGATAGCTTTACTTTTTATTCCAAATCTTCAATGGGGCAATCAGTTAACTGAGATGAAAAAAACCTCTTACCATGAGCTCAAATTAGCAGGAGAATGGTTAAAAGAAAATTCAGATTTACAAGATGTAATTGTAACAAACTCTTTCCCACAAATATCTTATTATTCTGAAAGAAGGGTCGCTACTTTCAGCGGAGGATTAAGAAATCCAGAGGATCATCTCGGGGTTATTTCTCAAGAAGAATTTAATGAATTTATGCAACAAGAAAAACCAAGATTTATAGTCCTTTCAATTTTTGAAAACCACAAGGATTGGATGTATTCTTATCCCAAAGACAATCCCAATTGGATTCCAGTAATAGCATTTCCTCCAACAACTCAACCTTTATTGATTATTTATGAGTATCAGATTAATAACGCTTAACTTCTCCAATTCTTTGGTAATAATCAAATGTTTCTTTAACACCTTGATTCAAAGTTATTTTGGGAGCATATCCCAATTCTTTTTTAATTTTAGAATCATCAACATACCATAATTTTTTCGTCATCCAATCCACTGTATCATGTTTAAAAGGAGGGTGAAAATTA
This sequence comes from archaeon, assembly GCA_018657525.1. Classification (GTDB taxonomy): domain Archaea; phylum Nanobdellota; class Nanobdellia; order Pacearchaeales; family GW2011-AR1; genus JABHWZ01. The sequence continues at coordinate 67,788 of JABHWZ010000002.1, forward strand.
AATACCTTCCCTGCAAATTCAATTAAGCTCCCCCCTAATAAAAAAACCCACTCGGGAAAACTAATCGGAAAGATTTTCCTCTTTTGTGCCAATTCAATGGAATGGATAATCCCATTAATACTATAATGTTCCCCATTCGTTATATGATATTTTTCTCCATTTTTACCTTTCCTAAATGCAAGTAAGCAAGCTTCAACTAAATTTTTAACATATAAAAATTCCATGCATTTTTCTTTAGCATCTAATGGAAAAAATCTATTGTTCACCGACTTAAAAAGTCTTAACATCTCTTTATCTCTTGGACCAAATACCATTGGAGGTCTCAAAATTGTTATGTTAAGATCACCCTTTTCAACATATCCCTCCGCAACTTTTTCTTGGGCTAATTTACTCCAACCATAAATGTCTACCGGATGGCATTTAGTTTTTTCATTAACTGCATTTCCATCTTTAGATTGACCTACTGCAGAAACACTACTCATCAAAACAATTTTTTTTACTTTTTCTATTTTTGCTGCCTCAAATAAATTTCTAGTTCCATTTTCATTAACCTCAAAATACTGTCTATTTTGGATTGCCATAGGTCTAGCAATAGCTGCTAAATGGAATATTCCTTCAACACCTTTAACCGCACCGATTAACGACTTTGCATCCAATAAATCTCCCCAAACAATTTCTACTTTCAATTTTTCTAAAAGATTCATAGCTTCTACTTTTGCATTGGAGTTTCTTTCTTCATCTCTAACAAGTGCCCTAACTTCATGCCCCTCTTTTACAAGTTGTTCAATTAAATGACTGCCTATAAAACCTGTGCTTCCTGTGACAAGTATTTTCATGAAATCATTGGAGAAAATATCCAAGCAATATTCGCAGCAATTCTTCTCGTAAGTTTATTTTTAACCAACATTTTGGCTAACGATTTAACTAACATTGACGCTAACACTCTTTCAATTTTTCTATATTCTTTTCTTTTGGGAGAGTGTTTGCATGACCATACGTGTCCGAGTTGAGCTAAAAAAATCATTTCTTTTGCAGTATAATTCTTGGTATAGAGCGGAGCATTCCCGGTTTGAGGATTAATATAATTTATCCACAAATCATCATTAATTAACCCCTCTTTTTTTGCAATATTACAGACTTCTGTTCCCGGATAAATTGTTAATGCATTAATCCCAATCCAATCAGGTCTTGTCGCTTCAATTAATTTAAAAGTTTCCCATGTTTCATTTGGACCTTCCTTCAACGAACCCACAATCAAAAAATATTTTAATTCAATTCCAGCTTTTTTGGTCATCTCCACTGCCTTTTTTATTTTATCAATAGTAATATTTTTTCCAATTTCTTTCAAAACTTTGTCCGAACCAGACTCTGCCCCATATTCAATCAAATCACATCCCGCTTTCTTTAAAATATTTAGTTCTTCTTGATCAACTGTGTCAACCCTTGCCTGGATTCTAAATTTAATTGGAAGTTTATTTTTAATAACTAATTCACAAAATTCAATAACTTTACTTCTTTTCATAGTAAACAAATCATCTGCAAATCGCACATAATTCACTCCATATTTTTTATATAAATATTCTATCTCTTCATAAAGTTTTTTAGCAGAGGTGCTCCGGATATTTTTTCCCCATGCATGAGTTGTTTCGCAAAATTTACAATTCATTGGGCACCCTCTAGAGGTTGTAACTAAAATGGTTTGTTTCACATTGGTTTTTAAATCAGGGGGGAGGGGATATTTATCCACTGGAAATAAATCATATGCTGGGAAAGGTAAATTTTCTATTTCTTTCATAAATGCACGAGGAGGATTTATTTCAATCTTCCCTTTTTCCCTGTATGAAATTCCCAACACCTTTCCCAAATCCTTTTCTCCCTTGATTTTTTTGACTAATTCTAACAATGTTTCTTCTCCTTCACCCCTAACCACAATATCCACAAAAGGATAATTTTCTAAAATAAGTTTGTCTAAGAATGTGGCGTGCAATCCTCCAATTATTGTTGTTATCTTCGGATTTTTCTTTTTAATCATTTCTAAAGTTTTCAGTGCAGAATACCTATTTTCCGTTAAACAACTAACTCCCACAATTTTTGCCCCCGATTTAATTGCCATTTTAGTTGTCTTTTCAAAATCTGGAGCCATTATTGGTGCATCAATTACAGCTACCTCAAATTTTTTTTCGATTAAATAAGCTGCTAAAGAAGCAATTCCTAATGGAACCCCGGACATGGGGAATTTACTTGTAGTCTTTTTATCTAACGGAGGATTAATCAAACATATATCTTTCATCTTAAATATTCTAGCACTTCACTCATTTTTAACTTTTTAGGTATTTTTTTATTTGATATAAGAATGCCATTCATTTCAGAATCATCCGGATAACCATGCATTCCAAGATATTTCTCTTTCTCCGATTTTTGATAAAAATTAGGAAAAAAGTAATCTCCCTTTTCAATAAAAACAATCAACTCACCATATCTTTTATCCCAAGGAATTTGGTATTTTTTTGCTAAATTTTTCGTTAAAATTTTTATTCTTTTATTCTTCTTTAATTTTTTAAATACTTCTTTTTTAGAAGATTTACTATTAAACCAAAAGTGTGCAGTTGTTCCAGCAATGAAATAAATAAATTCTTTTTTCTCTGGAAGTAGTTCTTCAATATTAATAAAATTAAAATTATCCGCAAATCCATGATCGCTCCAAAGAAAAACTTCTCCTTTGGGATTTTCTTCCAAGAATTTTTTCACCCCCTTATTCAGAACTATATCCATTTCTTTCAAGGCTATTTTGGCCTCAGAACTGCTCTTTCCAAATTTATGCATTGTTTTATCCAAATACATTAACTGAGTATAATAAACCTCTGAGTTTTTTTCATTAATTAATCTAAAGAATCTTCCCAAATCATTTTCATATTTTGGCACTATTTTTATTTTAGTTTTTTCTCCACATCCCCGAACAAACAAGGGCCATTTGTAAAATACAAATTTTTTGTTTCTAAAAAAATCCTCTTTCCATAAACCATTTTTTAAAACTGGAGAAAAATATTTCAATTGTGAATTTGGGATATTATACACTCCCGCAAGGTAGGTTCTTCCTTTTAATAATTGTGCAAACGCCCCAAGATAATTTCTTATTTTAGGATTAAAAGAAAAAAGTCTCAAAAGAATATTCTTGAATGGAGATTTTTTAGATTTAATAAATTCAAACCAAACTCCTGATTCTTCTGGAGATTTCCCACTAAAAAAACTATTTTCAATTCCAGTAAAAGCAAAATAGGTCTTCAATTCTGCAAAGTAGTTTTTTTTACTAAACTGATATAAAAAAGGAGTCTCTTCTTTACTCACCAAATCTTTTCCCAGAGCATCAATGCAAATAATTAATTTTTTCATTTTAATAATCCTAATAACAATTTAGGATAAGTTTTAAAATTAAATAAAATGTTATTTTGAGTGGCACATCCCCAATCACAAAAACATTTACTCTTGACAATAAATTGTCTTGTTTGAATTGCTTCTTTATTTTTTAATAGTTTTTTAATATTAAGGGAGTAATTTCTAAGATTTCCCATCTTTTTGGAAAGCATTTCACAAGGATAAACATCTCCTTCTTCACCTATCACTAACATTTTTTGCCCCGCAACACAAGGAAGAACCATTTTTTGTTTTTGTCTAGTCTTAAAGTTAATTTCCCTATTCAATTTATTTATCTCTCTAAAAATTTTCGAGTAAAATCCCTTTGACTTTATTTTATTTTTATCGAGATATTTCAAGAATTCTAAATATTTCTTCTTATCTAAATTCATAGCTTCCTTTAATCTAGAGTCTGTTCTAACAATCCCTGCTCTGTATTGATCAATCCCTTTGTCTTGGATATAGTCAAATAACTTTTTGATATGATCTTCATTATAAGCAGAATAAACACTATGTATTATTATTTTAAGGTTCTTATTTTTCTTTTTTATATTTTTAAGAATTTTAAAAGTTTGCATCATTTTTTTAAAATTCCCCATGACCCCCCTTATCTCATCATGCTTTTCTCCCAACGCATCTATTGATAGTTCAATCCTGAGGTTTATTCCGGGACAAAGATTAAGAATGGATTCCACCTTTTCCCCAATTTTCTCCGAAAGAAGTCCATTAGTGGGAATCGCTAAAAATCGCGTACCAGATTTTTTGTAAAATAATTCCGCTATCTTATCAATATCCTCCCTCAAGAAAGGCTCCCCCCCAGTTAATGAAACATACAGGAGGTTGTCAAAACTTTTAGTTATTTTTGTGATTTCATTCAAACTCAATTCATTTCTTTTTTGATTTAATTCCTTCCAGAAAAAACAATATTTACATCGAGAATTACATCTAGAAGTTACATAAAAAATAACATATGAGGGAGATTTCCCAAGTAGAGTTTTAGCCAGATTAATCTTTGAATTGTTTTTTATTGAATTGGAAATTAATCCCAATCCCCCTGCAATATAAGTTAATATTTTTCTTATTATCGATGCCCCTCCATAAATAGGATGTCTTAAAAATAATTTCCAATTTTTTAGATAAACAAATGGATGATATAAAAAATAAATTTTCATACTTTTAGTTGGATTTTTCTTTAAAAAACTACTAGCAGTCGTTCCATAATAAAAACTTTTTTTTAATGCTTCGCTTAAACTTCCTCCCTCATAATGATTAAATAATTTTTCTAAGTGTCCAACTTTGACTCCTTTTTCTTTTAATCTCATAAATAAATCTAAATCTTCTGCTAAAACTAATGATTCATCAAATCCCCCAATCTCTAAAAAAACTTTTTTCCTCATAAATCTTGGGGCAGTAACATTTTGATCATTAAAGTGAATTGCTTTTTCAAAGGCGTGGGCCCGGGTCCAAAAAGTGGTTCCAAGCCCTTTATCTTCTATTAATAAAACATCTTTATCTTTTATTTTTTTAACACAATCCTCAATTATCTCTGGAGGCATTTCTTGATCGTCATCTAAAAAAACTAAAAATTCCCCTCTCGATTTTTGAACCCCAAAATTCTTTTGCGAACTTCTTTCAGGACCATAATCAAAAACTTTTTTAGTATATCTCTTTGCAATTTCTTTTGTTTTGTCTGAACTTGAATTATCCACAACGATTAACTCAACATTTTTATAACTTTGAACTTTTACTGAAGCAAGGCATTTTTCAAATATTTTGCCTGCTGAATTTCTAGTGTTAATAATTACACTCACTAATGGTTGATTTTTGTTTTTCATTATATCTTTTGCATAAAAAAGGCAATATAAGCATTTGCAAATTCTTCACTTATTTCATCCCATTTCTTTGATTTAACTGGATATGCCATTTTTAAAATTTTGATTCCTTTTAAAAGTTTAGAATAATCAATTTTATTTCCTCGAGAGATAGAAGAAATCAAATAAATAACTGAAGCAAAAATGCTTAATTCTGGAGCTGGACCAATGAGTGAGATTTTCTTTTTTATCCCGATGTTATTCAATCTTTTATTGTATTTATATTTAAGAATAATAGAAACTCCCGAAACTAAAATTTTTGAAAACTTCCCAAATCCAGATCCCAATTTACTTTTTAATATTATATTTATATACGGAGTGTAAAATATGTCCCTCATGTTCAAAATTCCTTCTACCAGTTCGTCTTCTGTTTTTATGTCTTGACTTAAAAATTCACCAAAAAAATATTTGGCAACTTCCAAAATATTTTCTTTAACAATAAACCATTCGTCTTTTAAATTCGCAATTATTTTTTTATTCGGATTAACTTTCCACAAAAAGAATTGCTCTATTTTTTTGTCTAAATCAGGAATCTTTTTCTTAAGTTTTGGAAAATATTTTGAATAATTTTGTTTAAAAATTTCTGTGGATTTTTTATATCCAGTTTCATATTTCCCCACTAATACTAAAAGGGAAGTACAACAAGCAGCGTAAGCTTGTTGGATTGAATAACTCAAAATTTCTGGATCATATTCTTCTTTTGTTGAATAATATTCAATTAATTGACTAACTCTGTCCAGAAGTAATTTGGCACTATCTGATAAAGGAATTTCTTTCATTTTAAATCCAGGAATTAAATTTCTAACCTCTTTCCCATAAATAATCTTTGATGCATATTTAAGTTCATAATTCCTTAATCTTGGAAGAAATTTTTTGAGGTCAGCAGGAGTATCACATTTTAAATCAATATAAAAACTTTTTGCCATCTTTTGATTAGTTTTTTTAAATGGATAAAAGATTTCTTTGATTCCCCCATAACCCAAAACCTTTGAAATTTTTGTGGCAATATCATCAATTTCTTCTTTGCTCACTTTTTGCAAACTTATGATCTGCAAATCATAATCATTATACGGAATAAATTTTTGTCCCACTTTTTTTATGGGTCCTTCCCCTCTTGCAAATCCTCCAGTGAGTATAATCGAAAGAACCTTTGGAACCCTATTCCTAATTTCTTTAATGATAATTTCTAAGTCTTCTGCTACTTTTTTGTCTGCTTCTTTTGAAAATGTGTATTGCATACTTATTCTTGACAAAATTCTCTTAAAAACATTTATGTACTTTTACTATAATTATCTTTATAAAATCCTCCCAATTTGACTTTTCAATGGAAAAGAGTCTTTCTTTAATCGTGCCAGCACATAACTCCGCAAAGTTCATAGAGTCTTCTTTAAAAAAATACAACAAATTTTTTGCATCGAGGTTCACTGATTATGAGATAATCGTAGTTTGTAATGCTTGCTCAGATAATACTTTTGAAATAGTGGATTCTCTGAAACATAGTTTCCCATTAGTTGTAATTGACACAGAAAGAAAAGGAAAAGGAAATGCAATTGAGATAGGGTTTAAATTTGCAACTAAAGAGATAGTTGGATTTATTGATGCAGATGATCCTTACGATTTAGATGAGGTTTATAATATGATGAAATTCTTAAACGATTTTGATATGACAATTGTCACAAAGTTTAAAGATATATCTAAATATCAAACTAATTTCACTAGAAGATTTTTCTCTTTAGCTGGTGCACTAACCTTTAAGATTTTATTCGGAACAAGTTTTAAAGACACACAGGCAGGAGCAAAGTTTATGAATCGGGGTTTATTAAAAAAATTCAAAAAGAAATTCATTTGTTCTGGTTTTGAATTTGATATGGAACTTTTATATGAAGCAAGTAAACTTAAAGCCAAAATTAAAGAGTACCATATTCCCCCTAGGGAAGTTGAATATTCAACCGTAAAAGCGAGAATTCTCCCAGGGCTGGTTTATAGATTACTAAAAATGAGATTGTTTAAATGAAAAAAATACTTTTAACTTTTGATGTCGAAGAATTCGATTTGCCTAAAGAATATAATCAAAATATCTCTGAACAAGAGATGTACCAATTACCCATGCAAGGACTTTTAAAAATAATGAAACTCTTAGAAAGATATCAAGTAAATGCAACATTCTTTACCACAACTAATTTTGCAAAAAAGTTTCCCAAGTTAATCCAAGAAGCTCAAAAAAAGGGACACGAGATTGCTTCTCATGGAAATTCGCATTCAGATAAGTATAATAATGATTTGTCGTCGCTGAATTTAGCCACAAAGGAACTAGAAAAGATTACTAAAACAAAAGTTTTAGGATTTAGAGCTCCTCGTTTCCAAATTAAAAATAAAGCAAAACTCTTTGAGTTTGGTTTTCAATATGATTCTTCTTCTCATCCAACTTGGATTCCAGGAAGATACTTTAATTTTTTCCAAAAAAGAAAAATTCATAAAATTGAAAAAATTTGGGAAATTCCAATTTCAACACTCCAAATAATTCGTCTTCCAATTTTTTGGTTAGCTTTCAAAAATTTTCCTTTAATTTATTCTAAACTTTTTACTAAAATAAATTTTAGCGCTACAGATTACACCATGCTTTATTTTCACCCGTGGGAATTTTCTAATATTTCAAAGTTTAAAATTCCAAATTACATAAAATCCCCGTGTGGAAGTAAAATGCTAAATAAATTAGAAAATTATTTGAGATTTTGTAAAAAAAACAAATATCAATTTGAAACAATTACACATTACTTAAAAGAAAGGTTTTAAAAAATTTATAAATTCATTTCAAAAAATCTTTCAAATGTCCAATAACTGCTTTTACACCCTTTATATTAAACTTAAAATCTTCCCAAGATTTTATACTTTTAATTCTCTGAAATATATATTGCGGTGTTAAGAAAATGGTATAAATCTTCCCACAAATCGCAGCAATGTCTTCTGGACGCGAATCCTTTGTTTTCAAAACAGGTTCTCTCTGGTCATATCTTTCATATTCCCTTTCTCCAAGTAACAGCCATCTGTTTGCTTTGGCTTCTTCCCATAATTGTGTCCCAGGATAAGGCATTAAAACAGTTGACTGTAAAATATCTGCATGTCCTCTTTGCATTAAAAATTTAGCCAACTCATAGGTCTTCATAGCATCTTCTTTTGTTTCCCAAGGATAACCCACAATCATTGTTAAATGAACCATCAAACCAGCCTTCTGTGCCATCTTAGACCCCTCTAAAATATCCTTAATTTTAACACCTTTATTCAATCTATCAAGAGTGCTTTGATTAGCAGACTCTAATCCAAATTTTAATAATCTAAAACCTGCCCTTTTCATTAAATTATAATCTTCTTGTTTTAAAGCTCCAAATCTCATGTTACAAGAATATTTTATTTTTTTATTATATCCCCTTTCAATTAAACCCTGGCATAAATCCTTCAACCACTTCCCGGTTGTAAGAGTTCCAGAATCATCAAAAATTTCTTTCACATCGTATTTTTCAATCAACATCTTTATTTCATCTAAAACATTTTTTACACTTCTATGATTAAATTTAGGATACATGCGTGGCCAAGAACAAAAGGTGCATTTTCCCCACCAGCAATCTCGTCCACTCATGATATAAAAAAATGGTTTTCCAATAAGATTATATTCTTCTTGATAAAGTTGCCACTTTGTTAATTCTCTATCTATGAACGGAGCATTATCCAACTCCTGATGGACGACAAATGCTCCTGAGCTTAAGATTCTTTTTCCTCTTCGATAATAGACCCCCCTCGGAATTTTATTCTTTTTATTATCTTCCAAATATTTTACTAAATCTTGTAGTATAAAATCATAATTCCCCCCACATAAAACAAAATCAATTTGAGAATTTTCCATAGTCTCTTTTGGAAAACTTGTAACATGATCTCCATAAATAACAATTTTCATTTTTGGAAATTTTTTCTTTAAATTATTAATCGTTTCCCAATGCTGTTTTATGACTGGGGTTTTTGTTTCAAAAGCAAAAATTTCTGGTTTTTCTTTTTCTACTAATTTTAAAAATTTTTGCATATTTACTCTTTCTGCTACACAATCCAACCAGATAACTTTGTTTCCCCCTTCTTTTAGCATCGTGGCCGCTGTTGCAGGAACAATTGGATAAAAATAACTCGGATTACTAAACCACTGAAACTGCCTATTCTGCCCAAGCGTAGCAATTCCTTTTTTAGATTCAGTTGGGGGATAACCAATTAAAATTTTCATACTATCCAAAGAAACTAGCCTCTTTTAAAGATTATTATCTCTCACTAAACTGTTTAATTTCCTGTTTCACTAACATTCCATATAACCAACCAATACCATATTCAAGATGGGTCCCAATACTAATTAAAAAAATCCAAAGACTAAAACCGAAATTTTTCTTTAAACTACTAATTCCCATAAATCCCAGATAAATAACCATAAGACTAATTAATATTGTCGCAATTATTTTACTAAAAGGGGATAAAATTAACATCCCAAAAAAACCCAAAATACCTAAACTTAATAGACCATAATACAATTTCCTCAATGAAAACTCACTCTTACTTAACCAAGCAATATCTCTACCATAAATAAACATTTGTTTCAAATGTTTTTTTAAAGAGTCTCTCCTATGATGAAAAACAATAACATCTTTTGCATAAAAAACTTTAAGTTCCTTTGCCTGTACATCAAAACAGAATTTTGAATCTTCTGCAGTCAAATATTTATCATCAAATTTTGGAGCAGTTTCTTTACGTACAATATAATTACATGAAGGTAATTCTCGAGTAAATTGATTCCTAGAAATTTTATATCTAATACTTGCATCTCCCGAAACTAAAAAATTACTCAAAACATGTCCCGAAATTTTTTCAGCAAAATTTGCTTCTGGCGGTGTTAAATTTGGTCCCCCAACAATTCCAATTTTCTTATTCTCAAAATATTTTATTGAATTTTTTAACCAATCTTTTTTTGGGTAAGCATCTGAATCAATAAATGCAAAAAAATATCCCTTCCCCACTTCCATCCCTTTATTCCGTTTGTATGCTGGCTTTTGCTTTCCTGTAGGAATAATTTTTACTCTCCAATTATATTTTTTACTTTCTTTATCGTCGGGAAGAACGATAATTTCATAGTTATCATATTCTAATTTCAAACATTCTTTAATACATCTTTCTGTGAATTCATCAATCTTTTTACAAGGGATAATAATACTAACTTTTTCCATTATTTGCTCCTTGATCTAAATATTAAAAAGATTCCTATAATCGCAGGAATGGTTCCCCCAATTAATGAAAGGATTGACATTGAAAACACTTTTGTAGCACTGATTCCAAACAAACCAAACAAACTAATCAAAGTAGCCTCTCGAGTTCCTAAACCACTAATTGTAATTGGGATCAATCCAACTAAAGTTGCAATTGGCAGAATAGCTAAAAAATAAAAAAATGGGACATTAATACTAAGAGAAAGGCCTATAAAAAAAGAAAAAAGATAAAGAATTATCCAGTTAATTAAATTAATTATAAAAAAAATCAGGAAAAATCTTTTTTGAGGCATATCTTCATAAAACGAATTAAATCCGTTCTTAACTTTCTGCTTTATTTTCTTTGGGATAAACTTGTGGTAAATGCCTCGAAAAATTTTCTTTGTACGTTCTTTATCTCTAAAAAATATTAAAAGAGAAAATAAGATAAAAAATAAAACTACCGAATAATAAACAAAAGTTTGGGGTAAAACTTTTTGAAATACAAATGAAAAAATAACAGCTAAAAATATTAGAGAACAAACATCCAAGATTTTTTCTAAAACATAGTTACTTGCGCCCTTTCCATGATTATATCCCTCACATTTTTTAATGTAAGCCATCCTTGTAAGACTCCCAACTTTCGAAGGAGTAATAAATCCATAAAATTCTCCAATCAAGTTGGCCTTTAATGCTTCTGGAAACCTGACTTTAATTTTCTGAGTTCTAGCAATGATGAACCATTTGAATGTTTGACTTAATACAGATAAAGAAAGAAAAATTAATGCTACAATTAAAAACTCTATTCTGATATTTTTTAATTCACTTAAAATGCGACGAAAATCTAATCTAAATAAAATATACAAAAAAATTCCGATACCGATTAATGGGAGAATTTTTTTGACTTTCACTAAAACAACCCCCCTTTAAATAAAAACAACCCCAAAATAATTATCCCTAATTGAAAGAGATTGATTAAACGCACTACATTGATTTCTGTGGCTTTCTCATTATACTTCTTCAGCAAATAAATAGCAATATGTTCTAGGCCATAAAATTTTGAATAACGCAGACTTAAACTTCCATCTTCTTCAAGTTTACCGAAACTTTCTTTTTTAAGACCTCCTCTTACTTTTAAAATAGTCTCGAGAATATAAGGAATAAAAAAGAATACTGCAATTTTTTCAACATTCCCTAAGATAGCAATAATAGCAATTAATGCCCCCACCGAATAAGTCAAAACATCCCCTGGAAAAACCCTTGCAGGCCATTTGTTAAATAAATAAAATGCAATTAAACAAGCCACCATAATAAAACAAATCAAAGATAACCAACTGTTTCCCTTCAATCCAGTCACCAAAGCCAAGGCAGATAAAATTATAATTCCCTGGCTTGTTTCCAACCCATTATAGCCAGCAATGAAATTAAATGTGGCTGCTGCTCCAACAATCCCCAATGGAATAAAGAGTAGAGGATAAAAGAGACCCAATTCAACCCCAATCATCATAGATTGCCCAGCATTAATAACCATTAGAGGAACAGCAGCAAAAATCAATAAGAGAATGCGTGTCTTTTTGCCAAGACCAATTTTCCATCCTACAACATCATCAATAAAACCAATAAATCCAACAATCAAAATAGTACATAACAAAGCAAAAATTTCAATAGTAGTTTCAGTATAATTTAAGATAAATGTTCTTATTGCAATATAACTCAAAACTCCCAAAACAAAACCAATCAAAACAGAAATGCCCCCCGCTTCAGCGACTTCTCTCTTATCCAATTTATGTATATCTCTCCCCACTAAATTAGCCCTCTTAGCTCTTTTTATCCAAAACGGAAGAGAAAATAAACTAATAAAAAATCCTCCTAAGATTGGAAGAATTAAAATTTTTTCAACCATTTACAATTCCCAAGATAAATATCCAGCCGGGTCTTTATCTAAATATTTTGCTTGAATTTTTTCTTTTCCGGTATATTCAATTTCCCAAATTTTTATTGGTCCTTGAACTCCTTGATAATAAATAATTTCTGGTAAGTCTATCCCTTGATTTCTTAAATTTTCTACAATCATATTTGATTCTGTATGGGCAATCTTAAAGTTAGGAAAATTATCTAATTCTCCCTCAAGAATATATTCCTGAGCTAACATCCCTCTCATTAGTCGAGGACTCAGAAACATCACCGCCCCAATTGAATTGGGTTGGATTTGTCCATTTGAACTTTCTATTAATGGATAAATATATGCCGCTGCGTCCAACCCTACTTTAAAATCAATAAATTGTTTATCACTAATTGAAACATATCTCAGTTTTTGTTCATAATATTTACCATTATAATAAATTATCACCGAGGGTTGTTTAACTCCCTCTAATCCAGCACTAAATGGAATCTTAATCCCTGCAACAGCTGCTTTTTGTTTCGGAAGTAAAATCTGTTTTCCTGCTTCTTCAATGATTAAATCTTCATCTAAAGCTATGCCCCCAGTATAAACATAAGTTATCTCCTCTTTTGTTTCTCTTGTTTGTTTACCATCCATTAAAAAAGTTCCAATCCATGAAAATCTATCATAATCTTCATTTGATCCAATACTTGAAAAAGCACCATATTTTCCAATATCACTTGAGTCAATTAAAAAGTGTGTTGTGTTGTGGTTATATAAGAATTCTAAAGCATCGTCTTGGTTGTCTCCAGTTAAAACTAATCTTCCCATCCAATAATTCCAAAATGTAATTGCATTACCTCCGTCTAATACTGTTGCTCTATCTCCTATTGATTGCACCCAGTATCCATAGTCCCACCAATGTCCAAAAACTGCATCCCCTGGAGTATTGTCCCTTACCCATTCCATTGCTTTTTGCCATTGCTGATTATAATAATTCGGCACAAAATTATATGCTTGTGCTTTTGTTGTATTGTAATGGTTAACAAAGCTAAAAATTGCAAGAAGGATAATTACTGCACAAATGATTCCCATTAATCTTTTTCTATTTTCATTTTGAGTTTTTTTGAAAATAAAAATAGATTCAACGATTAGATACCCCACAAAAATAACTGCAACCGGACCAAGAACCATAATCAATCTTACAGCACTTCTTGCACTAAAAACTGAGATTAAAAATAAGGCAAATAAAAACATCAGATTGTAATCTACTCTTTTGAATCTTCTGTCCCCATTTTGATAATACTTTACATAGTAATAAATTACATATCCAATAAAAAGAAAAACCGAAAGAATGTAAAAACTTTTACTAATAAAGTTTTCTCCATTAAATAAACTTGAAGCAGAGTATCTAGAAAAAGCTAATCCACTAAAAAAGAAAACATATAATGCAGTTAAAAACCAAGCATCTTTTTGTTTGATTACTTTCAACATTTTTTTAAATAAAATTATTGAACCTATAAAAAAGAACCAAAATAAAATTTGAAAGTTACCAATTGTTGGACCAAAACTACTAACCCATTCTAAGAAAAAAGGCTGCCTATTCTCTGCCACAGTTATATTCCATCTCCCTGTGACTGGTTTAAATAATAATTGATTTATTACATCCAATTTTGCAAGAATTAAAGAGGGCTCAATTATTAATATTCCGATAATCGCTAAGATAATTGAAACTAGTAGAGAAAAAATAGTTTTTGGAAGTTTAATTGATCGTAGGTAATTAGTTTTAGAAAATTTAGTTTCCCATAATAACAAATGAATATATATTAACACTATTAAGAAAAAAGCCGGAGCAAGAGTCAGCGAGGTTAAAACACTAATAAAAGTAACTTTTCCCGGAAGTATCGCAAACAGGATAGCAGCACTTAGCCACCAACAAGAATAAGCAATTATTTTATTTTTGTCAAACTTATTTAAGATAAATGCAATAAAACTTGCAGTAAATATCACAACATAAATATAACTAAATAACCCAGAAATTAATCCCATTCCTGCAGTCGAAACCCCAGCCAGGATTCCCCAAGTAATTGCTCCTTTCATTTTTTCCTGTTTCCAAGCCCTTAAAAATAAAAAGAATGCAAGAAACAAAAAGAAAAAACCCGCAGATTCTTTCTCGGGGATGCCAGCAATTGTTCTAGATAAAAATACAGGAATAACAATCATAAAAAAAGTCGAAATAAGTGCAATAAGATTTGCTTTTATTTTCTTTTCTTTATCTTCTTTAGTAAAGATTTCTCTCACAAATAAAAAGAAAGCTAAAATTGTGAGGGCAAACATTAGAACAGGAAATATTGCCGCCGCAAATTCAATAGAATAATCACCAAATAAATTAACGATGTGATATATCCAAGCAATCATATACGGAAGCAGAACAGTTTCCTTTGCATTTTCAAATCCTAATGGAACATTCCTCATCGTATCTAATGTTGGGATAGATCCTTGTTCCACAATTTCTCCAGCAATACGAGTAAATAACCACGGATCTAAATCTGGTCCAAGGGTCCAATCATTTTTTGTAATGTCCCATAACCCTGGATTGCCCCCGTGATCTTGCATAGGTAAACTTCGAATATAAATTCCTAATATTAAAGCAATAATCAAAAAAGCAAAAACCCAAACCTGCGGTTTTTTTAAAAAATTAATTAATTTGTCTTTTCTTTCATTAAACAAATCTTCAGTTATGGGCATCTCCCCGACAGCCCCTGCGATTCTTCCCTCCCTCTCGGCAACATTTGTTTGAACAGAAACAATTTTAGAATCAGACTCCTTTTCTATTTCTTTACTTATATATTTACTTTTTTCATCAAAATCCATTTTAAATTAGGTTAATTTTTCTTTTTATAATTTATGTAAAAAAAGTCTTTATATAAATATTTCTAAAATAGCAGAGGAGT
Source organism: archaeon (assembly GCA_018657525.1). Lineage (GTDB taxonomy): Archaea > Nanobdellota > Nanobdellia > Pacearchaeales > GW2011-AR1 > JABHWZ01. The sequence goes on from JABHWZ010000002.1 coordinate 83,176, forward strand.
AAAATATACTTCTAAAAACGCCGCTACAATTAAAACAACCACTGCAATAAATAATAATAAGATTGTGTTTTCGAGTATTCTTACAAACCCTCTGTCCTTTACCCCATGCCGGATAATTCCTACTCCAAAAATTCCTCCTGCTAGCGCTGTAATAAAATACGCCGCTATCTCTGGAAATCCATGAATCATGTAGCGTGCAATACCCATCGGAATTTCTGCGATTCTGTATTTAGTAAATATTCCTATCGCTGCAGCAATAACTGATGCATTCCAAGCTAAAACAAAAATAGCCCCTGCCCCAAATATCAATGAGAAAATGAGTGTAAAAATCATAACATAAATATTATTTTCAAGAATCGATAATAGTCTCATTTGGCTCGTAGCCGCACCAGTCATTTCCGGAATTTCACTGATAGCATATTGAGAAACACATTTTTCTAAATTGCTCGGATTATTTATCAAACAGTATGTTTCAATTTGTGCATTGAATAACGAGGCATTTTGTAAAACCGAATGCCAAAATGCAAAAGCAACAACAAACCCTAAAAATAACCACATAAATGAATAAATAGCATCGCTGTGCACTTTCCAAACACTAAATAACCCCTCTACTTCTTCGTCTTGTTTTTCTTCTCTTCTAATTGTGTAATATATAAATGGCAAAGAAAACATAACACAAAAGGTAACAACAAGTATGCCAGAGTATTCCGATAAAACTGTATCTGAACTAAAAAACCAATGTACTAACAAGAGAGATAAAGATGCATAAACTAACCCCACAAAAAACATTTTCCATGGACCCCTTTCTGCTTCCTTCGGGTTAATTATCGCCTCTAACATATTAATTATAACCTCTCCCTCTTTTTAAATTTACGGATTATAAAAATAATTTTTAATTTGTCTTATACCAAAGTTTTTATACTAAATTACTTTTAATTATTTATGAAAAAAGAGGAAAGATTTAAACAGATTTCTAAAGATATAAAATCTGTAAAAATACAGGGAGCAAGAAATATCGCTAAGGCCGCACTCCGAGCGTATAATCTTATTCCCACTAAATGTTCGAAGAAAAAACTTCTGTCCTTGAGACCAACAGAACCAATGTTGCTAAACACATTAAACAATTTTGAAAAGATAGGAAACGAAAAAACTTTAAATCATTTTGATGAGGCCCAAGATAAGATAAATAAAAAAGTTTTCAAATTAATTAAAAAAGACGATGTCATTTTTACTCATTGTCATTCCACAAATGTTGTCTCTGCGCTGATTTATGCAAAAGCAAAAGGGAAAAAATTCGAAGTTTATAATACTGAGACAAGGCCATTATATCAGGGAAGAAAAACAGCAAGGGCCTTGCACAAAGTTGGAATCCCTGTAACAATGTTTGTGGATTCAGCAATTTCTGTAGCTTTAAATAAAGAACAAGGGACCAAAAAAGTCTCAAAAGTTTTTTTGGGTGCTGACGCCATTCTTAAAAAAGGAATAATAAATAAGATTGGAAGTGAAACAATCGCTAGAATTGCTAAACAAGAAAAAATCCCCCTTTACATAATTGCTGATTCTTGGAAAAAATCCCCTAAACAAGTTAAACTGGAGCAAAGATCTTTTAAGGAAATATGGAAAAAATCCCCTCGAGAAATAAAAATAAAAAACCCAGCTTTTGAGCTTGTTCCAAAAAAACTAATCACTAAAATAATTACAGAATGAATAGGTTTAAAAGTCCCCAAATTATCCCTTAATATGTTAAAGTTTAGGAAGGTACACAATTTAGTTCTATTTATAGAATTGTAAGGAGGATTAATATGAAGATATATGTAGGTAACTTGCCTTGGAGTGTCGATAATGAAGGATTGAAAAAGATCTTTGAAGGTTTCGAACTTGAAGAAGCAACAATTATCCAAGATAAGTTTTCTGGTCGATCAAAAGGATTTGGTTTTGCAACAATCACTGATGATGCATCAGCTCAAAAGGCTATTGAAGCACTGAACGGAAAAGAAATCGAAGGAAGAGAATTGAAAGTTTCAGAGGCCAAACCAATGGAAAACTCTCGATAAATCAAAACTTTTAAGTTTTGATAACATTTTATTTTTTATTGTTTTTATTATAATAATCCTTATTAATTAGTTCTAATTCATCTTTTGATGAAAGAACTAATTAGAAATTTATTCCCTGTCAAACAAGCCGGTGCAATGAATTATCTTTGGGAAGATGACCCTGCCTTGAGATTATCTGTTGCCAAGTCTGTGGGAACAAAATTATTAAGCAAAGAGGCAATTTATTCTGATGCCCCTTCCCAAGTTATGGCCCTAATGTCTTTAGCGAGTTTTGCTAATTCAGACCAAGAATGTATTCATGTTGCTGGTGCAATAAATAAATTAGTAACCTCTCGCGACCCGCTCCCATTAGTTTCCGTCCATAGGGGTTATGCTTTAGCATCAAGATGTTTAATTTCATTAGGAATGTTTTACAAAGGAATCGAGCATCGCCATAAATACCATGGAGCTCCCAATCCCTCGTTTTATCGTAAAATAGGAAAACAAACTTTTGATACAATTGGACAAAAAGGAATAGCAGGAAATTTTGAAAAATGGGAAACTTTCCTACAAGAAATTTTTATATAATTATTGACTCTCCCTAAATTTTTCAACTAAACCAGTCATTTCTTTATTAATTTGTTCTAGAGTTTTTTCCAACTCAACTTTGGCAACTTCTAATTTTTCCAGTTGTCCTTGAATAATTTCATTTGTGCCATCAATATCTTTTTTAACTAAATTTTTATTTCCAACATCTACAATTAATTCTTCCGAAATAATCTTGGCTTTAACAAAAATTCCTTTTCCAATCTGCGCCAAAATTTCTGAATCTTTTTTTCCTTTTAATTCAGTTATTCCTTTGATTAAATCATCCATATCTACCCTCGCATTTTCAACCGCTTGAATTTGTTGATGAATGTTCTGAATCTGTTGTTCATACATTTGCAATTTATAAATCAGCTCTTGTTGATTTGCATTTGGTTGTTCCATTATTCTTGCTCCTCCTTGTCTTCCCAAAAACTTTCAAATTTTTTGTGGTATTTTTTCATGATTTCTGAAAATTCTCCCCTATCAAATTCAGTCAACTCATCAATAAATTTTCCTTCTTCAGAAGTTTCTTCAAATGAAAGACGCTTTGATTTTCTCACAAAATACATAATTTTCGCAATTAACTGATAAATCTCTTGCTTTTCTTCTTGACTCAGTTTTTTAGCTTCTGCAGAATAAATCATATCTTGAGGATTTGGCATAATCCATGAATGCAAAACTGACACCCAAGAATAAACTTTCTCACTAATTCGATTAATCAGCTGTCTTGAAAAGTTCGGACTCACATAGCCGTCAGTCAGAATCATGTCTTCAATAAATCCAACCTTCTCCAAATCTTCATAACTTGATTTAAACCCTAAATCCTTTTTCAATTTTGCAAATTCAGTTTTCAATTCTTCTAATAATTTTTCTTTTCTTTCCATAAATATTCGAGAATTAATTAGTTTAAAAGTCTTACTACGCTGCCTTCATCCACTTTCTTAAGAATCCACTAAATATCATTACAAAAATTAAGTAATACCAGAACCAAGTCATAAATCCAAAAAATCTGAAATCTGGAATTGCCGAAAAATAATCCATGAACCATCTAAATAATAATATAAACGGAATAATTGTGAAAACACTCCCCTTCATTGTAATACTCATAATCTTCCCAGTAATCTCTAAATTTTTGGACATATTTTTCTTATTCATTTCCATCATCTTTTGAGGATCGTCTTTATACTGTTTTAATTCTTGTTGCAGTTCTTTCTGCTCTTTTTTCAATTCCCGTAGAGCATCTTGATCTGTTGCATATTTTTGAACTGCAGTAGTAATAGCCGCGATAAAGAAAACTAAAATTGTCATTCCCCATGCAAGATTCCAATTTAATAAAGACCCAATAGTCGGATCAAGAACAGCATGCACCCCGTTTTTTATATACGGTACACTTTGCCAAAGACTAGCAAGAACCAACGCTAAAACCATTAATCCAAACATCATTCCAAAAGCCTTTGCCATCCCTTTGTCGTCCATCTTTGTTTAAAATTAATTTACTTTATAAGTTTACCTCTTAAAGAATTATCTTAATGGTTTAGCAAGTCTTAACCCAATATGGCACCCACCATATGAACATAACTCCAAATCAATTTTTCTATTATTGTGTGATTGGAAAACTGCCACACTTCCATCAGAGGGGGCATGATATCTCAGATTCCCCTTTCCAATATTTTCTCTGGGTAGTCCTTGACTTGTCGGATTACTTGTCCACTCTTCCAAGTTAATCCCTTCAAATCTGTGCTCTCTTAACCCATCAATAATTTTTTCTTTTGGACATGTGCCATCAGGGAATTTCTGATTATCTGTATACATATATAATCCATTAGAAGCTCGCTCAAATCTAGCATCAATTGCTTCAAAGTGATAAGCTTTTGGTTTTAAAATTTTCCCATAAATTCCCTCATTTTCTGAATCTTCTGATGTTTTTAAAAAATCTAAAAATTTTGCAAATTCATAAAGAGTCAGCATCCGCCCTTCTTCTGGATGAAAAAGAGTTTCCCATTGACACCCCCACCAATTTTTATCTTCTCCCCCCAAGCTTAATTCTTTTGCGATAGCTAATCCTAATTGCGGAACTTCAATGTACGGTTCTGAAATAACTTCTACTTTTGGCTTCATAATTTAATAATAATCTCTTTGCTTTTAAATATTTATCTTTAAAATTTCCCCATTTCATAACGTTTATAAAACATAATTCGCATACTTTATAATGGTAGATTTACGTAAAATATTCAATCTAATTCCCGAAGTGAGAAAACCAGAAGAAAAGAAATTGGACTTTAATACAAAGTTAAAATGGACTTTGGTTATTTTGGGATTCTTTTTTGTTTTAGCAAACATCCCGCTTTTTGGTTTATCAAATAATGCTCTTGAACGATTTCAGTACCTTGCAATCATCATGGGGACAGATTTTGGTTCAATTATTTCATTAGGTATCGGACCAATTGTAATGGCGTCGATTATTCTTCAATTATTAAGTGGAGCAGGAATAATTAACATTGACCAATCAACAACCGAGGGAAAACGATTTTTCCAAGGAGTTCAAAAATTATTAGTTTTATTCTTTATTATTTTTGAAGCATTAGTTTATGTTTTAATGGGTGGACTTCAGGCCATGCCTGGTTTGGCCTGGCTACTAATAGCCCAATTAATTTTGGGTGGCTTAGCCATATTTTTTATGGACGAAGTTTGTCAGAAGTGGGGATTCGGATCAGGAATTAGTTTATTCATCGCAGCAGGAGTTTCATGGAGATTGTTTACTTCTGCTTTCCAGTTCGTCAATGCTCAAGGTGCAAACTGCCTACTTAGCTTTAAATCAACTCCTTGCGCAGGGAAAATTCTAGTTTTAATCCAGTCACTTATGAATGGAGATCAAATGCAATTCGGGGTCGCTCTTGCTGCTCTTCTAGCCACAATAATTATTTTCTTAGTGGTTGTCTGGGCTCAATCTTTGAAGGTAGAAATTCCATTAAGTTTCGGAAAAATTCGAGGCTACGGAGTTAAGTGGCCATTATCTTTCTTTTACGCTTCAGTTCTTCCAGTAATTCTAGTTGCAGCTTTAATAGCAAACATCCAATTATTTGGAGGAATGTTAGAAAATGCAGCAGCACCATGCGTGACAGAAGGACTCGAGGCATCATGTACTTTCTTGCCTAAAGTGGCCTCTTATTTTGGATGGTTGGGACATTTTGTCAACGGACAAGCTGTATCTGGTTTAGCTTTCTGGTTAGGTTCCAGTCCAATTCTCGAACTAGCAATTAGGGGAAGTTTGCTGCCAATTCAAATACTTCAAGGTCTAATCCATGTTCTAGCGTTTGTAATTTTATGTTCAGTTTTCTCAGTCTTCTGGGTGAAAACTTCTGGAATGGACTCACGAGCACAAGCCGAAAAAATAGCCGCTTCAGGATTACAAGTCGCAGGTTTCAGACAAGACACAAGAATCTTAGAAAGTATTTTGGACAGATATATTATGCCTTTGACAATTATGGGCGGAGCAGCAATTGGACTTTTAGCCTCGCTGACAAATCTTTTAGGAGCTTTAGTTTCAGGAACTGCAATACTATTAGTAATCATGATTATGTTCCAGTTCTACCAAAACATTGCACAGCAACATATGTCCGACATGAATCCAGCATTCAGAAAGTTCATGGGTCAATAAATTAAATATAGTCTCTTTCTTCTCGCCATTGTTGAACTTTTCTTTGGCAATATTCCCTGAATCTTGGATCGCTAGTATACCAACCTTTATTCACAAGTCCCAATCCTGTTTTAACTGATCTTTTTCTTCCTGAAGAATCATAGAATAAAACTTTTCCATCTAATTCATTAATATCTAATCCAAAAAAATCTCTCATAAACAAAGTTAATGCATCCCCCTGAATTCCACAACTATCATTATGTCCTTTTTCTTGTTGTTTTAAAATACTATTCAAATAATGTTTTAGAGCAGCTTTTTCTCCCCACTCGAGTTCAATTCCATAAGCTTGTTTTATTAATCTTGCTCCTTTTTCTAAATTACTTTGCAGAAAACTCTCTCTCTAGTCTAATTCCTTGAGGTTTAAATTCATCAACGAATTGGGTCATTATTCAAACCTTCCATAAAATCCTGGCTTTGTCGGAGTTTCTCCCCAATGTGATTTTGTAACTAATGCAATATTGCTACCTTTCAACTCTCTCATTATAACATGTCGAATATATTTCTTTCCTTCTAACCTAAATCTTCCAACTTCCCAAATTTTATTTTGTATAAATGGGGCAGTTCCCAATTCCCTGATGAGGTGTGTTCCAACCCTTTTGTTTCTTTTATTTTCAACAACATCAATGAATCGAGTGTGATATCTCCAAAAATTATTTCCTTGTTTTACCCATTGTAATGCACAAATTCCAATTATCTCTCTCCCGCTTAAAGCCAAAATAGACCGGTCATATTTTTCATTTTCCAAAGTCAAATCCTCCTGCTTTTCCATGGGGGATAAATCAGCTTCGTTAAAATAGTTTGAATCATCAGTAAATCTTTCTTTAATCATCCTAGGACCCAAATATTGGAACTTAACAAACGTTGGACACCTGGAGAAAGGGTCATTCACTGAATTTTTCATATTTGACAAAATATTTTCCATCTCTAGATTATCCACAATTTTTATTTCAATTTTAGACCCGTCCTTTAGGACAGCAGAATTCATTTACAAATCTCCTGCCCAATAAATCTGAGCTTGTTCTCCGTCACATTCCACACAAACATCTCTTAAAACTGCACCATACTTTCTTCTTTCAACATTATTTGGAAAAGTCTGTTCTAACATTCTTATTTTAGATTGCAATCTCTGGGCATCATTTTTATTAATACCAATAACTGGATGAGAATTTTGTAATTCATGCAACGTTTGAATTAAAGATCCAAATGAATGCGTCGCTTCATGATATTTATCTCCAAAATATCTAGTAGGAACTATCATCCCTCTACATGGTTTCTTTACAAACTCTCCACATAAATAATTAAATTTTTGATTTGTTTCCAAGCTGCCAATCTCTGTAATAAATAAAGGTAAAACAATATCTCCCTCTGAAATATCATATCCCTCAGTATCTTGGAGTACCACTAAATTGCCAGAAAATCTATCACTAACATAAGCATCTTCCATTCCAATTATTCCTCTAAGAGGCTCTTGCAATTCTACCATAATAATGTCTCTTTCTTTAGGGATAGAATATTTTCTAAGTTGATGTAAATGAGTCTCCCCTAAAGGATGGCTCAGCATACATCCCTCAATTTCAGCTTCTTCATTTCCAGTTTTTAATGATTCCAATAATCTAAAAAAAGAAAAAATATCTTCATCATAATCAAAATGCAAAGGATTACAAACATCTGCCAATAAATTTTCTCCAGGCAATCTCGAACACCATGTTTTATAATTATCATAATCATATGTTACTTGAAGAATTTGGGAGGGATCAGCTAATCTAATTATTTCTGAAACATCTTGTTTAACTCCATTTTGTGAACTATGGAGGTAACTATCTTTTAAATTAAGGCATTTGGTTCCTTCTGGACCATTAAAAATAATTGAAACATTTTGTTGCTGAGAAATTTTTCCTACTAACGCACTTGTTAACCCTCTTGTTGAATAAATTATAGAATGATTTTTTTTAAGGTAAGTATGTGATTTAAAAACAAATCCAGTATCTTCTCCACCAAAACAAGGTTCTTGAAAATGTTGTGGCTTTCTCTCGTCATCCATCATGTAAAATTTTTCTCTTGACAGAGTATTAGCCATTACCTGACAAGCAACTCCTCCCGCTCCTGAATCTCGAACTTTCTCTATTGCTTCAATTAATTCCCCCACATATTTTTCTGGTTTTTTTGGGTCCCATAAACAGGTGTGACTTTCAAATTTTCCCGGACTCTCATTTCTATCTGAACTTCTTGCAATAATTAATTTAGGTTCCTCTGGTCCCCTAGTTAGTCTTACAGAAATTTCTTCTACTTTTCTATTACCCTCAACCTTTTCATTTTCTGAAATTGCAAACCCCTTATCTACAACATATTTTCCTGTGTTTCTATTTATTAATTCAACTAACCCTTCTGTCTTTAATCCAAATTCAGAAATATCTCCCTTTTCTTTAGCGAGGTCTTTTAACATTAGTGGCATTTTAATTGTAGCCCCTTTTTATTTTTTGTCTTTACTTTCAGATTTTTTCTTAGAATCTTTTTCAACAACTTTCTTATCTTCTTTCTTTGTTTCAGATTTCTTAATAACTTTTTCCTTTACAACTGGTAAAATTATTTTTCCACCAGCTTTCTCAATTTTTTGAATTGCTGATTTTGATGCCTGGAAAGCTGTAATTTCAAATTTATCTTTGACTTCTCCCCCACCTAGAATTTTGTGCTTTGATAAATTTATTTTCCCTGCTTTAAAGTCTAATTGAATCTGCCCAACATTAATTCTTTTTCGAGTATCTCTAGCTGTTGCTCTACTTGTAATTCCTTGTTTCCCAAAGTAATCGTTTCCATATAATTTTGTAATTAAAGTTTTTTTGTGATCTGCTCTCTTACCTGAACCAGCCATACCAACTCCCCCTCGATGTCCGTGTCCTTTTCGTTTCTTTCTTGCTCCGCCACCATGTGTTCCCATATTCTTCCCATGCATTCTCGACGACTTTGTTCGTTTTTTTATTTTTATCATTTTACAACATCCTCCTAATTAATTCATTAATTTTATCTTTGTGATTTCCTAAAACTCCTTTTTTAACTCCGAAATGTTTCTTTGAGTCAATTCCTCCTCGTGCTGGATGCAATCTAAAGAAAGGTTTTAGTTTTCCATCAACATCTTTTTTCCCTCGCTTTGCAACAAGTTCTTTGTAAGTAGCGTCGTCGATTTCTCCATAAGCAACAAAATCTCTCAATGTTTTAATCATTCCCATTTGTTCCTTTGAAGGTTTTTCTAAGATCACACAAACATATTTTCTTCTAAGTCGTAATCTATCTAGAGTTTCAGCTATATCTCTATTAATTCCAATCATTCCTTTAATTCGGATTACAGCTATTTTATTCATTGTGCTCCCTCCACATTTGTTTTCTTTAAAGCATTAATACAAGCTTTCGCTAAATTAAAAGTTGTCCTTTGCTGCCCATCTGTTCTACTATAGACATCTTTAATTCCTGCAAGTTTTAAAATTTTCTTTAATTCATTTGCAACAGCTAATCCAGTTCCCTGCGGAGCAGGTATCAAAGTAACTTTAACACTTCCAGATTTTCCAGTAACCTTAAATGGAACAGTATGTAATTCTGCACAAGCACAATCAAACGAAGCACAAGACCGTCCAATTTTCATAACATTCAGTTTTGCCTTTCTAATCCCTTTATCCCTCGCTGGCAAAGTTTCTTGAGACTTTCCAGATCCAATTCCAATGTGCCCATTTTCATCCCCAACTACTGCCATTGTAGAAAATGTAGGAACATTTCCTTCCTTAGTTTTTCTTTGAGTTTGTCTCCACGCTCTTCTTTTTCCACCACCAAACTTTCCTTTAGCTTGTCCAATGGCAATTAAATCAGTTTTAACAATTAGCAAACAATCAATAATTTGCGGCTCTAATATTTTTTTATCTGCTTCTAAAATTTCATCAATACTTTTAACTTTCCCGTCCTTAACCTCTCTACCTAATTTTGTCTTTGGCTCCCATTCTGCAACAATCTCTTCCCGAGTTTTTTCATTTCTTCTTCTTCCTCTCCGCGGCCTTCCTTTCTTTTTATCTTCCTTATCCTTTTCTTCCATTTTAACAATCTTCTTTTCTTTCTCAGCTTTAGTAGATGGATCTTCTGCTTCTTTCTTAATTTCTTTTTCAATCATTTTTTCACTAACTGTTTCAGCATTCGCTGCTTTATCTAACGCTGTTTCTTCTGAAAGAGCGCCTTGCGCTTCAACAGTTTTTTTTACTTCTTCGTCTATTTTTGCCATTTTATTTACTTCCCTCAATCTTAGATTTAATTTCACTAAATGTTTTTGAAAAATCTTCTTTTAAGTTTTTCCCTTCAATTCTTTCCTGTTCTGGAAACGCTTCTTCCTTACATTGAATTTCTAATCCTGAATCAATAAGTCCTTTAATAAAAGAATAAACTTTTGTCTTGTAACTTGTTTTTTGCATTCCTAAATCCACAATCGGCGTTTCTAATTTCTTGTCTTGAATTTTTTTACCCATCAAATATCCAGTTAAATACGACGCTGGAATTGACTTTAAACTTCCTTTTGATTTTTCAGGCCACCCGCATTTTAACAACTCTTTTGAATTAAGAGTCATTACTATTTTATCTTGAGCAGCTTCGCTTGTAACATATTGCGCAAGAGCAAACTTGTTTGATTTTCTAAAAACTAATCTCGGTTTCCCCCCCTTCAACAATTTAAGTCTAACTAAATAATTCGTCTTCCCTTCTCTCCTTCTTCGTTTTGCTATTCTTTTCATTTTCTTAATCCCTCCCATATTTTTTGTAAATCTCTATATCCTCGACATTTTTTTGTAAAGACTGGTTGAGCGGTTCTGTTTGTTCCAGGCAAAAAAAGACCTTCTTTATCAATTTCTGAAACTTCTCCTTTGTAAATATCAAAACTGAAGACATCATCTCCCACCAAGTTTGATCTAGTTAAAACTAATTGACCTTCTTTAGGAGCATTCCCAAAGAAAAATTTTCTAAGTTCAGGATTTCTTTCAACTCTCCCCATAAAACCTATATAATAATAATCTACTGAAGTATCATATACTCTCCCGACTTCAGCATTCATTTTCTTAATCCTCCAATATACTCTTTCAAGTTTGCTTTACTTCTAAACATTTTATTTCTTATCCTCTTCCTAATTTCATTCACTTCTTCGATATTTAAGGCTTTTTGTTTTTTCAATTCATTAACATAGGCTCTCAACTTCCGAGTCATAATCACATATTTCTTTTTTCTATCATTGACTTTCTTTCTAATATTCCCCGTACTTCTTTTAACCTTTGTCTTAATTTTTTTTCTTCCTTGAACATTCTTAATCAAAATTGCTCCATCCTTTAATAAATCCCGAATATCTTGCTTTGTAATGGCCTCTTTAATTTCTTCTAATCGCGCTTCTACAAAATTAATTCTTGCTTTCCCCACATTTAATGTTCTTGCTGTTAATTCTTTCTTTTTCCTTAAGTTCATTTTTTATTATCCTTCGCTTTTTTAGTTGATTCTTTTTTCTCATTCTTTTTCAAAAACTTTTTTTCATTTAAATTTAAAATTTTAATTCCTAATTCTTTTGCTTTTTTAACCAATTCAATCTTTTTCTTTTTTCCAATACTCGCCAAAGTAATCTCCTTACTTTTAACATTTTCTAATTCTTTCATATTTTCAATTGTTTCAATTTTAATTCTATCTGCCTCGCCTTTTTTATAACCAATTGCTACAACAGCGGGATATCCTTTTTTTTGCTCTCTCATTTTATTATCTCTTCCAGTTGGTCTTCGCCATTTTTGATTTTTCTTAGTTCTCTTTCCAAGTTTAACATATCGAGCTGCATCTCTTCTCAAAAATTTCGGCTTTTTCTTTTTAATAGTTTTATTTTCTTCAACCATTTACATTACCTTCCCGGCTTTATTTATAATGAAAATTCCATCCTGGAAAACACGCCTATCCTTATTTGTGATTCTCGTCGCTGTTTCTAAATTAGCCGCAGCTTGTCCTGCGATTTCTTTGTCTATCGAAGTAACTGTGATAAACTCTTTGTCAACTTTTATCTCAGCTCCTTTCGGAAGTCTTGCAATCCGTGGAATTTTTTCTCCTAAGAAATTTTTAATTTCCACATCGTCTTCTCTAATCGTAACAGTCATCGGGAAATGATGGAAACAAACCTTCAAGTTATATTCAAATTTTTCTTGCACGCCCTTAATCATATTTTCAATATGCGCCCTAAATGTGTTAATTCTTTTCTTTTCTTTTTTAGTTGATTTTTTATTTCCTAAAGTAATTTTATTATCTTTAATCTCAAAATCTATTTTAGAAAGATTAAATTTCTTTTTATTTTCTCCTTCTTTACCCTTAACAATTAATTCAGAATCTTCTAATTTAACTTCCACTCCTTCTGGAATTTCAATTGTTTGAAAAATTTCTTTACGCATTTTATTCTAAATCTCCTTTTAGATAAGTCCTAAATCTTATATTAAAATCCTCAATTTGTTCACCGCTCAAATAACGATTACAAACATTGCTAGCTTTAATATATTCTCCAATTATTGCAGGTATTTGGCAATCAATGCTTATTCGACGATCTAAGTGGATCATCTCGCTATGAAACTTTTCTAATTTTGCTTCCATTATACTTGCTGCAGCATCTCTAAGTCCCATTTTACACATTTTAATAAAAGTATGCAATTAAGCACCCTCCAATTCCTTCTTCTTGAGCTTCTGTATGAGTCATTAAACCTTTATTTGTAGAAACAATAACTACTCCCATATTTCTCGACGGCAGATATCTTCTTCGATAATTTTCAATCTGATCTTTATCAACAGTAAATCTCGGCTTGATTGATTTACAATCCATTAAATTACCAATTTCTATTTCCAGAGTTTTTTCCTTCGGATTAATTTTATATTTTTTAATTGCTCCTTCTTGCTTCATAATCTTCAAAACTTCAATTAATACATTCGAAATCCGCTTCACTACAATTATATCTTTTCTAGCTTTCTTTGCATTCCTAATCATATTCAACGCATCCGCAACAGTATCATGTGACATTTTATTCTTGACCTCCTCTACTCATTTGAGTTTTTCTTGAAAGGATATCTGCCCCCATTCTTTCATATTGTTCTTGCGGGATACCATATTTGCTTTTAGCCAGAGTTATTGCTTCATCCAATTCTCTTAATTTTCCCCTAAGCTTTGAACGATCATAACCTACTAGGTAATCTTCTAATTCTGATAGATATTTTATTTTTCCTGGTAAACTCCATCCACTAACTGTTTCTCCATTTAAATGCTCGAGTGCTTGAGTAATTACTAAGTCCTTCTGTCCGCTTAAATCTTTTGCGGTATTTGTCAATGCTGCTATGAACCTTCTATCTAATTCACTTAATTGTTTCGTTTCAGTTGTCATTTTAACTATATTTTGTAAAGCCGATTTCTACTGCTAACTTTCGAAAACAGTGTCGACATAAATTTAATCCGTATGAGTTTACTCTTGCACCAAACCGACCGCAGTTCTCGCATTTTTGCGCAGCAACTCCAAACTTTCTGTCCCTTGGTTTATTATGTTTCAAAAACTTTGCTTTTATTGCTGGTTTATTATCCAACTGCGTCATTACTTTTTTCCAATCGCTTGCTGTCATTTTACTAATCTTGCCTCCCCATATTTTTTTATCAATTTTCTCCCTTCAAAAGTTTCAGAGTCAAATCTTTCTATTATAATACCCTCTTGATAATTATCTATCGCGAACCTTCCAGCGTAAGCAATTACTTCTTCAATAGGCACCATCCATTGTGTCCAATTCCTTCCACAAATCCCTTTATCTCCCAATAAAATCATTGTTCCTTCTTCATCCCTTTCTAACAACATAGCATCAAACCTTCCGTCGATGTAATCTCCTTGATCTAGTACTGGGAAGACGTCCCCGACTTGTAAATTTTTTACTTGTTCCATATTTTCTAATGTTTCATATTTCATTTTAGTTTACCAATAAATTCGATTCCGAATTCTTTCTCCATAAATTTAATTATTTCTTCTCGAGTTATAACTTGTCTCTTTGGAATTTTTCCCCGCTTAACTTTCTTCAATTTAACTCTTCTTCCAGTTCTTTTAAAAGCTACTGTTACATCAAATCCAAGAATTCCTAAATCTCTTTGATATTCAACTCCCGGGATTTCAATATATTCTTTAATCCCAAACGAAAAATTGTTCTCGCTGATTTGCTTTTTCTTTAGTTTGTTTTCAATAGCAATAAATAATCTTTTCAATAATTCCTCCTTACCCTTTCTAATTGTAACAACTGCCCCAATTTCTAAACCCGGTCTAACTCCTAATGAAGGAATTCTTTTATTTGATTTCGTCTTCGCTGGTTTTCTGTTTGTAACAAGCTGTAAAAGTTTATATCCCTTCTCAAGATTATCCCCAATCCCGCCTACACTCAACACAACTTTTTCCATCTTAATCGTTCTCATTACATTTTCTGTTTTTATTTTTTCGTCTGCCATTTTATTCTATTACAATTACCTGTTTATTTAATACTTTGATTGACTTGTCGCCTTCTGAAATTTCTACTGCTTTTCTTTCCTTATCTAGAACTTTGATAACTCCTTTTTCTCCTGCGTGCTTTCCTTGGAAAACAAGTACCTTTGATTTTTCTTTCAGAGGCAAACATTTTTCTATTTTTTTATCTTTTAAATTAATCAAAACAGAATCTCCAATATCACATTTAACCTCTGAAATAAAGTTTTTACCGTCGATTAAATTTATCTGAGTTTTTTTACCTTTCAATGTTTTTTTGTTAATTACTTTTGAAACTTTTTTCCCTGCTTCAGTTGCTTTAATCTCAACCAATTCAAATTTACCTTTGTTAGATAATTCTAATCTATAATGTTTTTTAGAAGGCACCAAACTTAAAGTATCCAATAAAACTAGTGCATTTTTATCATCTCTAACTTCTTTATTATTTCTCAAAATTAATCTTTCATTAATTGCCTTCTTAACTTCTTTTCGAGTAGCTGCAACTTTTAAAATATCCCTCAGCACAACCAGTATCGGTAAACCTAAATGTTTCTCAAAGTTAGGACAAACTACATACGCTGTTCCCTTCTTTGGAATCGGCCAGTTCTTGGGTATTGTTTGTCTCTTTAAATATGCCATTTACAATCCTGCCTCCGTTAGTTTTGGATCTAATTTTTCATATTCTGCGCTTCCTTCAAGAAAGCTTCCATTTAAGATATTTTGTCCCATCCAAGAATCCTCTTTATATTCTAAAACGCTAATACTTTTCGGATAAGCAGGTATAATCCCTCCCAATATTTCAAGACTCCCTGTTGCAGGTCTTCTGACAAGGGTATATAATTTTTTCTCCTCTAAATCAACCTTTGCAACTAATTCGCGTGACGCACATGGCTTTAATAAAACATCTTTAATCATTATATCATGTAGAGTTCTATCTAAAGAATCCCTCCATGGGTCTATTATTAATTCATGCCCGTTTCGTATCATTTTTTCTCCTTGTTTGTTTTAGTTTTTGGATCTATTTTTTTCTCTACTTTTTCTTTCTTCTTTGTCTTTTTAGTTGTTTCTGTTGCAGTCTTTTTTGTCTTTGCGGTTCTATCTACCATCGAAACAATTTGTAAATTTGACGGTTGCATTTTAATTACAACTTTTGAGCCATCTTGTTTCTTCGCTTGAATTCCCTCAATTGTAACTTTGCCCTGCTTTGTAAAAACCTGCAAAATTTTCCCTTCTTTACCCTTGAATTTTCCACGCATAATTTTAACTTTGTCCTCTTTTCTTATTACAACATTTCTTGCTCCAACTTTCTTTCTTAAATCTTTAGCTAAATTTACTCCAAGAAGTTTTCTCTTAATATGAATCGGAGCGTTCGCTCTAAATTTCCTCTGCTTCCGAGGCTGTTTACTTGCTTTCCACGCTGTTGAAAATTCTTTTTTCATTTTAATAAACCACTGAAGCGATTTTTGCAACTTGCGGCCATCGCTCTAGAACCTCCCTTGCAATTGGTCCTTTAATCTGAGTTCCTTTTGGATTGCCTTTTTCATCTTTCAAAATAGCAACTGCATTATCTTCAAATGCCACTCGCTCTCCGCTGTTTCTTCTCCATGATTTTTTCTGTCGAATTATTACTGCGTCAAAAACTTTCCCTTTCATGTCAGGCACGCCCTTCCGGATTGAAACCTTTACCCAATCTGCAATTTTAGCACTTACCTGTTTAGATTTTTTAGCTTTAGCCTTTTTAACTGAAACAATTTTAACCATCTTCGCCCCACTATTATCTGCCGCGGGCATAATTGCACCGAGGTTAAAAGCTGAAGTTGTTCGCGCGCTTATTGCTTTCATTTTACATCCTCCCCTAATAATCCCTCAACTCTTAAATGATTCCATGCTCTACTTCTTCTAATTTCTGCACTTTCACATCCTCCAATGCACCCACATCCTATTTGATATTCTCTAATGGTCACTTTTTCTCCATCCGAGTAAGCAAATATATTTGTTCCACATTGAGGATTTTGGCATCCAAATAAAACTCCTTTTTGCCCACTCACTAAAATATTCTGTGGGACATATGGATTAGATTCAAACCTGTGAATATCTTGAGGCCTTATTGCTTTCATTTTTTCTCTTCTCCAGATTTATCTTCTTTATTCAGTGTTTCACGATGCTCATGTGAAATGGATTTAATAAACACAAAATGGATAATCTTACTCAAAGGTCGGCACTCTTGAATCTGAACTAAGTCCCCAATATTTACTGACGCTTCTAAGCATATTGGCAATCTAGCATGAAGTTTGGTTCTTGATTTAGTATATCTTTCATATTTTCTTACGTAAACTGTTCTTTCAAGTTCAATTACAATTCTTTTTTTAAATTTCTTGGTAACTGTTCCTTCAAAGATTCGCCCATGAGTTTTTAATTTTCCATGAATATTACAATCTATATCTTTGCATTCTTTCAGAGTCTCTGCTACTTTTGCTCCCTTCCGTGCTTCGCGATGCCTATGCGCAATGGCGCTTTCTGTTTTTTTCTTTGTCATTTTCTTTTCTGTCATTTTTGTGTATGTCACCTTTTTTTCCGGGCCACCTCGAAGAGGTTCTCGTGACCTTTGGTTATTCTTCATCTACGGAATCTTCATCAAATCCCATCTTTCCTAAAAGAGGTTTTATTCTCTTTCGATGATCTCCTTGGAGTTCAATTCTGCCATCTTTGTAAGTCCCTCCACAAGCTAACTCATTTTTCAGAGCCTTTGCGGTTTTCTTTACATCGACGCTGTTGTCGAACCCACTAACCACAGTAACAATCTTTCCGTACCTTTTCTTGTCGGTTGTTACCTTTATTCTTTGTGAACTTTTTACTATCTGCTCACACACACATGCTTGCTCAGGCAAGCCACATTTTGGACATATTTCCATATTTATTGTGTCCCAACTCCAGTTTTATTAGAGGTGAGTATTCTCGCAATTATTTTTCTGATTTCTTTGTTTTTAGTACTTCCTGTTTTAGTCGAGCTTGACTTTGATTTTATTAATTCCATTTTCAACTCTTTAATCTTTTTTTCCTTATCTTTCTCGCTTAGTTTTTGTACTTCTTTGAATTTCATTTTATTTCTCCTTTCATTTCTTTTTCTAACTTTGCCATTTTTAGTTGATGAGTTTTAAGGCTCTCTTCTAAAACCTTTCTACCTCCAGAAACAGGTATTTCTCCTAAATACTTTTGACATGTCGTTATTGCATGTTTACATTGTGTATATTCTTCTTGATGGTCTTTCATTTCTTTGCCTCCTCGACTTTTTTAGTTGCTTTCTTTCTTGTGCTCTTCTTTTTCTTAGGTTTTAAACTTACATCTTTTAGTTTCATATTTTCTTTTAACTTATTAATCATGGCCTCATCAATAACTACTTTATCTGTCAGTTTTACATAAGGGGATAAAATTGCAACTTTAATTCCTACAACTCCTGGTTTAGTCATCGCAACTGCTTGCGCCCTATCTACTAACTTTGCACTCTCTCCCGCTTTTTTCAAATATCCCTGAGCAAATCTCCATGTTTTTGCCCTAGTGCTCGGAAGCTTTCCACTCAATTTAAGTTCTGCACCCAAGGCTCCAGCTTTCATTATTGTCTCCAATGCTCTATAAGCTATAACTTTAAATTTCAAAGGTCCAACTCTTTCCAGACCCAACGCAATTTCATCCGCCATTAATTGTGCATCAAGCTCAGGCTCAGTTATCTCCTTTATTTCCACATGAGGATTAGCTAATTTGAATTCCTTTTTCAAAAATTCAGTTAATTCTCCAATTCTCTCACCCTTTCTACCAATAACTAATCCAGGTTTATGCGTCGATACAATAATTTTTTCACCAACCGGAGTGTATTCAATTTCAACTTTGCTGGCCTTACCCTTTCCAAGCGATGTTTTAACATATTCTTTAACTGCGAATTCTTCTTTTTTCAAAGCTACTGATTTTCTTTCTTCCATTTTATTTCTTTGCCCCCTTATTTACTTTCTTTTCTGTTACTACAATTTTAAGATGAGTTCTTTTTCTTTTTATTCGCCCAAATCTTCCAAAAGGTCGAGCCGCTTTATTTGCAACAGCCTCGGTGATTATCGGTGCTTCAAGTCCATTAACATTTGCATTGCCTCGTAAACCCTTTAAGATTATAATAAATTCTCCTGATGCTTTTCCTGGAAATCTGCCTGACATGATTCCTTTACCCTTTCTATGTGGAATTTCCCCAATCATTGGAACTGCTTTTTTCTTCCGTATAACTAATTCCAAATCTTCCATTGCTTTTTCAATAGTTTTACCTTTAATAAATTTACAAATAAATTTTGCATCCAAAGTTGAAATTGGCACGCTAGTTGAATTAACTTCTGCTTTATCTCGCTTGACTATTTTTTGTTGAACCGGTTTCTTTGTTTCTTTTTTAACTTCTTCAACTTTCTTATCCTTTTTTATTTCTGTAACTGGAACCCTTGCCCCAGCTTTTGATTGCTTCTTCATTGTCTTCGAAGTTTTCTGTTCTGGGTTATAATTTTTTTCTGTCATTGTGTTTTTTGTTCTGCAAAAAATGCAGTTAAAATGTTTGCCATTTTGTCTTTATTTAGTGTTTACTTAAAGTTTTTGTCCCCTTTGTAGACCCAACTCCTGCTTTTCCATGGTTAACTCTTCCTCTTGTCGGAGAGAATTCCCCAAAATAACGTCCAAGCATTTCAATAGTTATATCAGTTGGAATAAATTTATTTCCATTATGAATTTGTATTCTCATTCCAACTAAATCTGGAACAACAATCAAATCTCTTAAATGAGTTCTGATCTGTTTACCATTTGCTACTTTTTTCTTAGCTCTTGCCACAAAATTTTCTATATCTTGGAAATTTCTCAAAACCGTTCTCCTTTCTCTCGACTTCAAAAGTTTCGCAAATTCTCTTACATCTAGAGTTTTCAGTTCTTCAATTTTCTTTCCTCGAAATGTTAATTCCTTTTTTCCTAATACCATTTTAATCTGTTCCTTGCCTCCAATCCTTAGCTGAGCGATAATTTCCATCATACAAACATTTTTTACATCCTTGATCACTACTAGAGTATGTGCAATAGTGAGAAATTGCTCCACTAGATTTCATATATGGGGCCCAAGTTTCTTTTCTCCCTTTTTGAGCAGGGCAATCTTTTTCAAATTCTCTTAACATTCCCATTACTTTTATTGCTTCACTATTATCTTCTTCTGTGCTTGTCGTTGTTTTTTTTACCATTTTATTTTTTCTTACCTGTTCTTTTCGGCCTGATTAATCCAACTTTCTGTCCAGGTGCTGAATTTCTTTTTGCAATCCTTGATTTAGGAACCTTTCCTCTTCCCGAACCAAACGGATGATCAATTGCATTCATTTTACAAGCAGATGTCCTCGGCCATAATTTATTTTTTGACTTTTTCATGTGATGTTTTTTACCCGCTTTCAATATCGGTTTGTCTAGTCTCCCGTGACCTGCAACTACTCCTACAATAGCCCGACATTTTCCATTTAACTTCTTTTCCTTTTTAGAAGGCAGAAGCACATAGATTGAATCTCCCACAATTCTACTTATCATTGCAGAACTTCCTGCACTTTTCATAAGCTTCCCACCGTCGCCAGTTCTTGATTCAATGCAATGAATTGGAGTTTTAACCGGGATATCTGCAACCTTCATAATGTTCCCATCTTTAACTTCTTTACTTTCAAAATTAATCTTTTGCCCTTCTTGCATTCCCTTAAATGCCGGAACATAAAAATAACTTTTTTTATTTTCTTTAATATATTCAATTTTTGCTAACGGTGCAGTGTGCGCCTTCGACGCCAATAATTCAACAACAATCCCTTCTCCAGATAATCGCGGCGGATATTGAATCTTGTAAATAAACGATTTCTTGTTTACTCTATAAGTTTTACTTCCTTTCCCACGTCTTTGCATAATAATTCTTTTTCCCATCTTACATTAATCTCCTTTGCTTTATTGTTCTTGGAAATCCATATTCTCTCGCGCCTTGCCTTTTGATATATTTCACGTCTACATATTTCATCTGGCCTTCTACAGTAAATATAATCTCTCTCCGGAGTGGTGCTAAACAATGTCTTATCGGGCTATTTTGCCTACGCTCTTTTATAACAATTCCCTCTCCTACTTCCGGGATTAATACAAGAGCACCTTCTTCTTTTGCAGTTCTCATTTCAATAGTTGTCATATTTCCAATATTTTTCTCCATTATATAATACCTATTTTAGTCGCCAGGTCAATTGCTGGAAACTCCTTTTTTAATTTAACGTAAGTGTATTTTTTATTATTTCTAATTGATGTTCTAACCTTTTCAACCTTAACTTCAAATAATTCCTCAACTGTTTTCTTAACTTCGTCTTTTGAAAATTTCGGACTGACTGTGAAAGTTATAACATTATCTTTTTCAATTAACATAACTGCTTTTTCCGTCGTTATTGGTTTAAGTTGAACTCCGATTGTTTTCATTTTTTATTTTTCCCTATCTGTAAAAGACTTTTTAATTCTGATGTTCGTTCGAAAACTAAAATATCTGTCCCATGGACTTCCAAGATCCTAGAATTAAATCGATACCCGCTATCAGTTCCCTTTAATCCAAAACAATGCCAAATTGTATCTTTATATGAGTATTCTTTAAAGTATTCTGCTTCTACAACTAAGTTTTCATGTTGAGCATCAATTAAAGTATACATTGAATCAAGACTTAATGTCATTTCTTAGCCTCCACTTTTTTAATTCCCTTGAACTTATTATTTAATTCTTCAACTGCTTTTTCAGTATAAACTGTTAATCTTCCAAGACCACCATTTGCTAAATTATCCACTCCCAAGTTCCCAGCTTGAACAACATCTATAATTGTTGATTTTACTTTTTCGTCTTTACCTAAAACTAAAAGCATACCTGCAGATTTTTTGTACTTTCTTCCTCTTCGTGAACCTCTTCCTGCTCGAACTTTCTTAGTTTGAAGTGCAATTTCAAATAATGTTTCTCCCAAAATTTTCTTTAAACTATCTTTCAATTCTTTTGCTTTCAAAGAACTTAATTTTGAATCAACAATAAACGGAACCTGTTTTTCTAATTTTTCTATTCTTTGATATTTGTGCTGGATATATTCTACATTCGCTGTCGCGCTTAACGCAGATTCTAAAGCTATTTTCATTTCCTTTTTATTTATTTTTAAAATATTAATCATTGAAGTTGGTTTTGGTGGATGGGCTCTTCGTCCTCCACGAGTATTCGGTGATGTGGCCCCAACCCAATTAAATTGTGTTCCTCGTCGTGACATTTGTTTTCTTGGAACTCTTGAAGCTCCTCGCCCGTATCCTGATTTCCAAACATGTCTTCTACGAATTAATTTTCCCGACGCCGACGCTTGAAGTCCTGCCATAGGTGATGGCCCATAAGGTTGCTTTGTTTTCTTAACTTCCAAAACTTTCGCAACAATATCTTCTCGAACTTTTTTAGAAAAATAACTAGGACTATCCATTTCCTTTCCTTGCTTTCCGTCTATTTGATATATTTTAATTTTCATTTTCTTTTAAAATCTTCTTGTTCAAGATATAAAATATCTCTAGTAACGTGAACTCCTTCACTGCAAGCAATTCCTTTTCCGTCAGAGGCCACACCTAAATAAGCACTTCTTTCCCCCTCTAATTGGGAAATTACTCCCATGCATTTTTTCATATCCCCATTTATATCAATCTCTGTTTTGTATGCAGGACAAGTTTTTGCACAACTACATAGGATTCCTGCTATTTTCATCGCAACGCCACCAGCTCAAAAGCTTTTTTATTTTGTTTTTTAGTCTCTCTCAACGGAGCAGTAATTAATAATTGTCTTTTTGCCGATCCTTGCACACTTCCTGCAACAACTAAATATTCATTATGAACATTTCCATAATTTTTAATATTTGCAATCGGTTTATCATCTGCTTTGGCCAAGTCAATGATTTTATTGTTGTAAACCACCCTCGTAAACATACCCAGCTGACCAGCCATCGGAGTTCTAAAAGTTACACGAGCCGGATGCCACGGAGCAATTGAACCAACTTTTCTCAGCCCTTTTTCTGATTTATGAAATCTAAGTTTAATACCAAATCTTTTTACTGGACCTGAAAAACCTTTACCTTTTGTTAAACCTCTAACATCTACCAACTTTCCTACCTCAAAAATATCTGAAACCGCAATTTCCTTTGTCAAATTTTCTTTAATCCATGCCATTTTTTCAGTGATATCTTGGCCTGTCAATCCAATTTCTATTAAATCTGGTGTTTTTTTAATTTCAGTTTTTTTAACTTGAGAATAAGCAATCACCGCAACATCATCATACTCCTCAATTTTAACATCATCTAATTTTGCTTTATTTTGTTTAGGAATTTTAACTTTCTTTTTTAGTTCTTTATCTAAGTTTTCAGAAAGAATATCTTTCGCCACTTTTTTGTTTTTATAAAATCTTACAGAAAAAATCTTTAATGTTGGACACTCGAGAATAGTTACCGGGACAACAATTTCCTTGCCCTTTGTCATTGAATCTTCTGTGCTGTCTTTAACATAAGCCGAAGCCATTCCAGCTTTATAACAAATGAATCCTTTAAGTCCTTTAGAATTTTCAGATGGAATCGCACTCCAGTTAACTCTAGGCAAAGCTTTTCTGGCTCGCTTCCGCGGCCAAAATTGCAAACTTCCTCTTCGTGGTCTTGATAATGTTGGCATTTTCTATATTTGTTTGTGTAGCGAAGATTTTCATTTACTTACCCTGGATATAATCTAAGGGAAAAAACCCTTTAAAAGTCTTTCGTAAAAGGGTGGCAAGAAAGCTTTATAAATCAAAATTAATAAACATTTATATGACAAAAAGTTATCTAGATGAACTTCGAGGGATATTTGGTAAAGGTAGTCTCTTTGAAAATCCTAGTCTTAATAGTATGATGCATCCTCCCCAAGTTAAACCAGATTTGGGCAAAGAATATTTTTTACACGGGGACACAATTTATTTGAATCCACAATTAGATGAAACAGGAAGGCCTGTTTTAGAATTAAACTTTCCCAATAAACAAAGAGCTAGAGTACCAATTTCCAAAACTGCTTCAAAAGTAAGATATGCTTCTCCTACCGATAACGCCCCAAGAACAATCCAAGTTTTATATGTCAAAAGAAGATGGAGTATCGCTTTACTGGCTGATTAATTTACCTCCTTTAAATATTATTGCACTAAATTTAGTAAGTATTTTGAATTATTTTTTGAGGTTAGATTTAAGATTTTATTTTACAAAGTAAAAGGGGTCTTCGAAGCGTAGTGAACTACGTGAGAAGATAAAATCTTAGATATAAACCAAAAAGAAACAAAAGATTAAGCAGTAAATTCAAACTCTTTCTTAACCTCTTCCTCATCAATTATCCCTTCACGAATAATTCTACCAATTCTTTTGGAGGCTTCACGAATCAAAGCAAAATCCTTGCTGTCTTTCATATCTTCTGGCATTTGGATTTTTTCTACAAAAAAATTATGCTTTAATTCTGCTTTTGTAAAATCAGGTTTTTCAAAAATAAAACTTTCCCCAATTGATTTATCATTCGTAACCAATTTACAAAAATTTGCTTTCGGCTGTTCTCCACCTTTCCCTGGTTTTCCAGATTTTGGAGCTTTCGGCTTAATTTTTAATTTTGTACTTTCGTCAGGGGTATTAAAACTCAGAGCAAAAAAAGTTTTAGGAAATTTTTCCTGTAAATTTAAAATTTCATGACCTGACATTTCAGAATCAATTAAATATCTTTTTACTCCCTGAAATTGTTTCTTGCCTGTAAATTCAAACTCTCCTGTTAAATCTGATGTAGAAACAATTGCTCCTGTAACTTGCACTCTTGCCTCGCCAACTTTTTTAGCAACAGCCTGAACTAATTCATTAGCAAATTCAGCAGAAGTATTAATTGTGTGTTTGTTTTTAGATTTTTTTGCTTTAATAACTGCCCGGTCTCTAAATTCTCCCTTAGAAAATTTCTGAAACTGAAGATGCGCAAAAGCATCACCTTCTCCATCAAACAACTTTTTTATAAAATTCATAGATTTAAAAAAGAATCTTTATTTTTAAACCTTTCTTCAAAAAAAGAACCCCAACATTTAAAAGTTTCAACTACTTGTTTTAAGTAATAAAAAGAGAAAATGGAAAAACAAAATACCCCCAAAATTATCGACGCTGCAATTTTGCTAGCATTAGTTGTTTTGTCTTTCTTTCTACTTAAGCCAATTCTTTTATCAGTTTTGTTAGGAATAGTTTTAGCTTTCATCTTCCTTCCATCATATGAAAGACTCTATAAAAAAACTAAATCAAAAAACATTTCTGCTCTTGCTCTTTGTATTTTCCTAGCTGTTCTAGTAGTTTTACCTTTTTGGTTCCTCACTCCAATTTTTATAAGTCAGTCAGTAAAGATTTATCTTGCAATTCAACAAGCAGATTTTATGACCCCTCTCAAATCTCTATTCCCTAAATTGTTTTCTTCAGAAGAATTCTCAATAGAATTAGGTGCAATTGTAAAAGACTTCGTTACTCGTCTAGCTAACACAACTGTAACAACTTTTTCAAACTTAATCCTTGAAGCACCAAAATTATTTCTTCAGTCACTAGTCGTATTTTTCACCTTCTTTTTCGTTTTGAGGGATAGGGATGAACTAATAATTTATCTAAAAAGTTTGCTACCATTTTCAGAAAACATCCAACAAAAATTATTTAAACAATCAAAAGAAATAACTCGCTCAGTCCTTTATGGTCAAATTATTATTGGAATTTTACAAGGGTTATTAGTGGGGGTAGGTTTCTTTTTATTCGGAGTTTCTAATGCATTGTTTATGACTCTTTTAGCAGTTATCTCCGGTGTTTTCCCAATTATTGGGACAACCATTGTTTGGTTCCCCTTGGTGATTTATCTTTTCATTAAAGGCCACATGCTTGCCGTCGTCGGAATTACTTTCTTCGGAATTATTTCCTATTTATTAGATAACTGGATAAAACCAATTTTAGTTTCACGAAGAATCGAAATGCATTCCTCTGTTGTATTATTTGGAATGATTGGAGGATTATTTTTGTTCGGAATTATGGGATTCATTTTAGGACCACTAATTTTAGCATATCTTTTAATTTTATTGGAGATTCATAGAAACAAAAAATCTCAAGGAATATTTTTTAAAAAAGGGTAGATGGAATTAAAAACTAAACTTCTAAAATGGTCTGCAGGGTTGCCTGTAGCTATGCTTAACGAGACAACAGCAAATAAAATCGGAGTCCATGCCCAAGAAAGAATTCTTTTACAAACTACTTCAAGGCCCCCTAAATCTTTGGCAACAATAGTAGATATTGTGGGAGACTTAGTAAAAAAGAAAGAGGTTTTAGTTTCATCAGAATTAAAAACAAGACTTGGATTAAAAATTGGGCAAAAAGTAGAAGTGTTTTTAGCCCCTTCCCCCCAGAGCATGATTTATATTCAAAAAAAATTGAACAAGCATACCTTAAATAAAAAAGAAATAAAATCAATAATCTCTGATGTAGTTAACAATTCGCTTTCCGACGCTGAGATTTCTTTATTTGTATCTGCAATGTATGAAGAGGGAATGTCCCTGAAAGAAACAATCTTTTTAGTTGAGGCAATATTAGAAACCGGAAATAAATTAAAATTAAAACAAAATCTTATTGTAGATAAACATAGCATTGGAGGTATTCCCGGCAATAGAACAACTCCCCTAGTTGTTGCAATTTGTGCAACAGCCGGTTTAATAATGCCAAAAACTTCTTCACGAGCAATTACTTCTGCAGCAGGAACTGCCGATGTTATAGAAACAATTGCAAGAGTGGATTTTTCAATAGATGAGTTGGAAAAAATTATTAAAAAAACAAACGCTTGTATGGTTTGGGGCGGAGCACTAGGATTAGTCCCAGCGGATTCAAGAATAATTCATGTGGAAAAATTATTAAAAATAGATCCAGAATCTCAACTATTGGCCTCAATAATGTCCAAAAAATTAGCAGTAGGAAGTAAATACGTTTTAATTGATATTCCTTATGGAAAGGGAGCGAAAGTAGACAAACAAAAGGCATTGAAATTAAAAAGAAAATTTGAATTACTCGGCAAACATTTTAAGATAAAAATAAAAGTGGTGTTAACAAAGGGTTTCCAACCAATTGGGAATGGTATTGGTCCTGCTTTAGAATTAAAAGACATACTTAAGATATTAGATCCAGAACAATCTGGGCCAAGAGATTTAGAGGACAAATCAATTTTTTTAGCTGGCCAAATTTTTGAATTAGTTGGAAAAACTAAAAAAGGCAAGGGATCTGCAATGGCAATGGATATTTTAGATTCTGGAAAGGCGTACGAAAAGTTTAAGGAAATTATTCGAGAACAAAAAGGAATGCTTTGCGAAATTCCATTAGCTAAATATAAAAAAGACATTTTTGTGAAAAAGGCAGGAAAAATAACTGAAATTAATAATAAAAAAATAGCTTCCTTAGCCAAAATAGCTGGATGCCCCACAGATAAGGCCGCAGGTCTCTACTTGTACTCTCACGTTGGAGCAGAGGTCACAAAAAAACAAAAATTATTAACAATTTACGCAGACTCCCTCCCAAGATTAAAAGAAGCCATTAAATTCCTAAAATGTTCTAACCCAATAAAGATTGTTTGAATCACAACTAATCTTTTAAACTATTTCTCCCTAAAATTTATATGAGAGAATCAGAACAAAGAAAAAAAATAGTAGAATACCTTAAAAGAAATCTGAAAAAAGGTTATACTCTGGACTCACTTCGTTGGGCATTAATCAATCAAGATTATTCAAAAGTTTTAATTGAAAATGCAATTGACAAAGTGCACCAAGAATTAGCAGAAAAAGCCCCAATCTTAAAAGAAAAACCAAAGATTACATATCAGATTATGGATGAAGAAGATAATCCGGTAAATTTTAAAAAACCATGGTGGAAGTTTTTTTCATAAAACAAAACCTTTAAAACTCTTTCATTTCTATTTTTAATATGCCGCCATCGCATAGTTCCTTTGGTCTCGCTAACGCGAACACGATGGTTAAGATAAAAGAACCAAAGAGACACATGCCGCCATCGCATAATGGTATTGCATCCGGCTTGAGACCGGAGCCCTTTTGGGCGTCCCCGTTCGATTCGGGGTGGCGGCGTTCTGGAGAATCGAACTTCGATTTCGAGCGATTTCGTGGTAGCAGGATAATCCCAAAAAAACTGCGAGCGAGATCGGGAGTCAGGGTGGCGGCGTTTTGTGGGAGAATCGAACTGGTTAAACACAGATATTTTTCTGCAATCTTTGATGTTGGGCTCTTTAATTTAATACTAAGTCAGAGCAGAATGTTTATAACTATTAATGATTAGTAGGTATAGTAAAAGGAGGTAAAAAAATGTTTGAAAAAAAAATGAAAAATCTTGATCTACATGATATAGCATTAACAAAACTAACAGTCTTTGCTCTGACTCTTTTCTTGATTACAGTATGGCCTGCCGCATTAACTTTAGCGCTTAGTATTCATTGGGGTTGGTTTTTAGGTGTAGGAATCTTAGCTATGTTAAGACCGATGTATAGATTTTATCTTAAATAATAATCTATTTTTTAATTTTTATTTTTTTAGTTATGTGGGCACAACTTATTAAAATTCCACATATGCCCTTTTCAATAATAAGCAGAGGCGTTTCTTTTATTTTGGGATATTTTCTTTTTTCTGTTTCTTCAAAAATTTATTTAATCTAGCATTAATCACTGGCAACTCTCTTTTTATTTGAGCCATTTTTTCTTTATATTTCTTCATACGGATATTATAAATTAACCCAGAAATTTTCCCTTCCTTGAACCTTTCTTTTTGAGTCTTTTTTATCAGGAAAATTAATGAAGATTGTTTTGCTAAATATTCTGCAACTTTGTTGCGCAATAATCTCACCCTAAATTTTTTATAACCAAAATAAGCTCCAATGGAAATGAAAATTAAAAATATTAAAACATAAAACCAATTCCTTCCTATAAAATTTGCAACATTTTTTTTGAGGCTACTAGTTATGGATGCTTCTGTGCTAATCTCTTCCATCAACTTTTTTTATTCTTGAAGCAATTCTTCTCCATCATTATATCTCTCCTCTCTTAACGCAATTTGCACTTCTTTCAATAAATTTTCTACAACACTCAGATTAAGATTAGGATAGTTTTCAATTCTCAACTCCACTACCATAATTCCATCCCTCAAATTAATGGCTCTATTCTTAAGACTTTCAATTTCACCAGTGTAAACTAAAATATCCGTGTATTCAATTTTATTCCAATCAATAAGTTGTAGAGCTTGTCTTGCTTCGAATCTTTGCGCATTACTTGCCTGAATTTGTCCCCTTAAGATTTCTGCATAATTTACTTGCTCCAACAATTTTTCTGCTAGTAATAATCTATCCTTCAAATAAATATTGGAAAAATTATTTTCCTCCATCCAAATAATTATACCCTTTGCTTCTTCAATGCTAATCAACGCGTCTTCGTGAGTGAATACAGAGCCATTCTCAATGTCAGATTCTAAGACTACTTGGCCGGTAAATCTGATAAAATTTATGTTAAAAAATAAATAAGAGATTCCTAAAATAAATAATGCACTTATCAAAACAATTTTTATTTCATCTTTCATTTTTGCCCCTCCGATTTGTTATTAGGTGTATGTTGGGCAGCCCTTCCCTTTGCATTATCTAATGTTTCTTTTATTCTTTTCATAATCTTTTCTTTTTCTAATTTTCTTTTTCTTTCTTTTCTTCCCCTAAATTTTTCCCATGCTTCCTTAACCTTTGCTTTAATTTTATTCCAAATGCCCTCTTGAGGGACAATTTCTTTTTTTTCTTTTAAGTTGATTTTATGAGCTGTCTTTCCCTTTATCTTAAACTTTTTTTGCCTAATCTTTTTATCTTGCATCAAAGCAAGAGTAGTTCTCTCTTCTTCTATTTCTGCCAACCTTTCGTTAAGTATATGGAATTGATATTTGTATGCTCTTTCAGAAACCTTTTTATTAATATAATAGGCTCTTTGGATTATTTTCAATTCAGTTTCAATTTGCATAGACTCAATTTTTAAGTCAGTTCTAATTTGTGATGGCGCAATTAATTTAATTCGTTTATTCCTCAAACTGATCCTTGATTTTCTTAATATTGCCAGTCTTTTTTCATTGCCCCTAATTGATTCATTATAATCACTAATACTCATTTTTCCAGAATAATATTTATTTTGATTATTTGCAATTATTTGCATAACATTACTTTCTTCTTTATTGGTGTCCTCGATATTTTCACTAAGATTAACTTTTTGGTATTTCCTATAACCAATTATCCCTGAAATAGAAATTAAGAATATCCCTATGAAAATTAAATGCCAGTACAAGTATAGGAATAATAAAAAATTTCCTTTTCTTTCTAACAATAATAATGTCCGCGCTTCTTTCGCTCGTTCAAGAGAAGTAGTATAGTCCCCTCTCCCAAAAGAGATAATTCCCAAATCAACTATTTCTTCAATTGAATCACTTGCAAACACCGTGCTTCCTGTGAGCATATTTTTCAAAGGGGTTTTTTTGTCATAATCCCCAAAATTATTTATAACATTTCCCACAAGAAGATTAATTTTTCTAGGAGTTTCCAATGCAGCAATGACTCTTCTTAACAAATCATCCGATTCAATAGCCGAGTTTTTTATCTTAATAATATTTTGAGACATTTCCCAAGATTCTTTATTTTTCCTCTCTACATTCAATAACATTTCCGCTTCTTTAAGTAATTTTTCGGCTTCATCAAAATTAAATCCTTTCTCTTGCATTTCCTTCACAGCACTTCGTGCCTCTAATAGACTAAGATTAGAGGTTTCAAAAGAAATTTCCTGGATAATTAATCTAATTGTTTGAATCTCTTTATAATTTTGGATTTTGATTTCTTCTCCCACCATTTGCCCAGTAATTATCCCTTTAATTTCATATTCTTGATAACCACTATAATTCGGAGCACTTAATTGAAGAGTAAAATATGCTGTCTCATTATATTCTAATGTTGAAATTATTGCAGGAGATATTGAAATATATGTTTCTAAAAATCCTGTTATATTTAACCTTAAGTTTTTGAGCACTTGCGATTTATATTGATTATGAACTGGAATCTGGAAGCTTTCATCAAAACCTCGCACAATTTCTATGGTTCTATCATATGTAATTATTTTATTTGTTGCTCCTCCTATACTTGACCCAGATCCTCCTCCCGCTCCTCCTCCCGTGGAAACTACTGCTACCCTGGGTAGTTGAAGAATTGTAATATTTTCAGTATCTGATACTTCTGTCAAATTTGTCCCTGTCGCAGTAGCTGTTATACTTGCATTTTCAACTGTTGCTCCACTATTTACCGAAATTGTTAAAGTATTTGTCCCGCTAGCCCCAATAGCTAAAGTTCCCAGATTCCTACTTTCATTACCATTAGTTATCGTAAAGTAATCTGGGAGCGACCAGTTTAGATAAACGCTCGTTCCTTCCTTTGTTCCTAAATTCGTAACTCGGGCAATTAAACTAACGTCGCTATCTCCTTGCGTAACACTTGTTGGAAAAGTCTCAATATCCACTGATAAAAATGCATCCGCTGAAGTTTGAATATTAAATTGTTTATTATAACTTGATATCCTTCTTTTTCTAAAACCGTTTTTACAGTTGTTCTAATATCTGCTTCGTCATCAACTATTAATATTTTCTTAGCCATTAAATTAGTGCCTCCGTTTTTTGAATCAATGTTTCTTGAGAAAATGGTTTTTGGATAAACCCATCTACCGCATCCATATTAACTTCATTCTTTGGAATTATAGAAACATAAACCATTTTTGAAGTTCCATCTACTTTCTCTCTTAATAATCTTAATAAGTCATATCCTGAGAGAGTTGGCATTTTAATATCAATAAATATTAGATCAAATTTAGATTCATCAATAGCATCAATTGCTTCTGCACCATTATTCTCCACGAGCACTTCATAACCCTTTGCTTCCAAAATAGATTTCATGCTATCTGAATCTTTTTGATCATCATCCACAATTAGAATTTTTTTCATTTTCCCTCTCTTTAATATTTATACAGAAACTTATTATTTAAACTTTCTCTTTTTCAAACGCATCTAAAACTCTTGAATCAGGACTTAAAACTTCAACTTTATCTTCTTTAAATCTTAACCCTCGATAAACTTTTTGCCAAAGCTCACGCTTTGCTTTATCTCGATAAAATTCCCAATAATATTGCGGCTGGGTTTTATTTAGAATTTTCCAAAAAGCATCCTTAACATTTGGATTTGGATATTTAGTAAAAATAATCGAATTACATTGCTCCCCCGGAAAATCAATCCCCCGCGAACATTTTGTAGAAAATAAAACATCCATTTGACCATCTTTAAATTTTTCAATTATTTTCCCGGTTTTATCTTTTTCTTGCAATTCTAAAAATTTCTCTCTAGAAATTAAATTGTCTATATCACAATTTTCTAATTCAACTTCCGTGGGCAAATCACTAAAAGCATTTACATGAATCAGCGTTGGTTTTTTAGCAACTTCCACACATTTACTGAACGCTTTCAAATAATCTTCTCGAGTATATAATCCAGAAGAAAAATTAGAATATTTACAATCCATTTCCAACCCAGTTCTCTTAACTTCAATTTCCCCTTGCTGTTCAATTTCAGCATCTATTTTTTTAAATTCCTCTATCCCAAAAATATCCCTCAACACTTGATCCGAATGAAGTGTACCCGACATTAAAACCAACGCTTTATTTTTATCAATTAATTGTTTAAACATTTTTGCCAAATTTGTAGTAACCACACTAATAACTAAAGACTCATTTTTTTTGCTAACAGTAATAAAACTATCTAAAATAAAACTTTCAAACATCCTCGCTGTTTCCTCAAAATCAAATAGGTAATTTTCTTCATCAATTGCATATAACATTCCCTGGTTTTTCAAAAGTAACCTAAACAAATCATAAATTCCGGTTTCTCTTAACGGAATAATTATATCTTTATCCATGGCATTTAGAATTCTTTCATCCCGTTTTATATACGAAATAATCTCCCCCATTTCTTTAATGACCTCTACAAAATCTTCTGCCAGCCAAGAAGCATTAACTAATGAATTCTGCAATCTATCTAAATTTATCTCTCTCGAATTTGAAAATTTATCTAAAAACTCATCACACTCGTCAATTATTTCAACTTCAGTTAGAGGTTTTCTATTCAACAAAGTTTCAAGTTTATATTTTAAGGAATTGAAAACAAGCACATCGGCCTCGACATATGCATTAAATTGTTCATAAAAAGAACAACCTGGTTTGCCCTGATAAAAAATATATTTCTCATTATTTAATCCCATATAAGATTTCTTTTTTGAATCTGAAAAACATTTTAATTCATATCTATCTGGAAGAACCGGACTCCAATACGGACAAACCGCCGCCACTGACGCCCGTTTAACATCTTTAATATCATCAAAATCTTTTAAATTAACATTTTTATTTTGATTAATATATCTTTTAATTTTTTGCCAATTCTTTTCTCGAATCTCAATCTTGCACGGAATATTAAAATTATTTGCACTCTCATCTTTTCCAATTAATTCTTTTGCTTCCTCTTTTTTCCCCTCAAAAATATCATGTAGCTTTGCATTAATCTCTTGTTTTATCCTCGGAATTGCAGATTGATTGTCCTTCAAAAATTTACAAACATGATTTTTTCTCCCAGTCATTACAGAAATTTTTAGTCGATCCCCATTTTCTTTCAATAAATATTTATTTCCTTCATAGTCTTTTTTATATTGCGCTTGCAAACCCTTCACTGGAACAACTACTGAAGTCTTGCCTAATTTTCGAGCCACATTTAATGCAATCGCTGATTTCCCCGTACCACAAACTCCGTGCACAAAAATAATTTTATGTCCTTCTTCAATCGCGTTTAAAATCTCTTTAACAACATCCTGTTGAGTTTTTCCATTACAAAAAGTGAGCGGTTTCAACTCGCGATGCTTTTCTTCTTCAGAATTCTCATCAACTTCGTAAAGTGACCATGTCATGAAGTAACGAAATCTATTCCAATTAAAAGTATTTTGGTGATATAATAGATTCAGATTTTTCAAAAATTATTGCAAGTAATTATTAGATAACTTAATTCAGCGAAGTGCATTGGGCTTGCTCTGGCACGTAGCAAGGGAGGATTTGAATGAAAAAATTACAGAGCAAAAGAGGTAATTATTATAAATCTTTATTACTATTTATGATTAAATCCAGAATAGAAATAATACCAAATAAAACTAGCTTTATTTTAATTATATAATTTAGTTCATAATATATTTAAACTTGCTTTTTATATATTAATTTTATATGGAAAGTGGTGAAAAGCCTAAAATAAAATATGTTAATGAATTTGAGAAAGATATTCATAAACTAAAGAAGTATAGGTCAATAGTAAGTGATGTTGAAGTTTTTATAAAAGCTCTATTGGGATATTTTCCCAATTTAGAACATTCAACTTTTCATGTAAAAAAGTTAACAGATTTTGGAGAAGGATTTCACTTCATATATAAGGCAAGAAAAGTTCGTTGTAAATATCTTAAAAGTACAAGGGATTTAAGAATTATTTACACTTATAATCCTTACGAAAATAAAATAATCTTAATCGCAATTTATGCAAAAAATAAACAGGCAAATCATGATGTCAATAGAATAAAACCTTATTTGGTAAAAAAAATTAACAACTAATTTCGAGACCATTTTTTACAGAAAATTTATCATCCCTATAAAACACTAATTCATAATCTATTTCTTTCCCACTTTCTGTAGCTTTCCAGGGAATATCTTCATGAGAATATGCGCTCGCTCCACTGCCAGACATAGATGAAAGTTTTTGTATAGCTTTATCTATAATTCTAAGTTCGTCCCCATTAAGTAAATTTAAGCTAGGTTCAGAGAATGATATAGCCTTTATTTGATTAAATGAGCCATATTTCGTGTTGATAACTTTAACTTTCTTTTTTGACTGAAGTTTTGTTATTCCCGTCTCGAAATGTGATGGAGCAGGTCCAAGGGGCAATTTAAAATAGCTTTCTCCACTAATAGATTTATCACATAATTCATAGAAATCAAAGTCTGAAAAATACATTATTTTGTAGAGTACAACTTTACCTACATTTTGCAATCCCGATGTTTTATAAATAACATAATGTAACATTTGTAGGAACTTTTGTTCATCAAAGACATTATTATCGTCTACCATAATAACCTCTTTTTTCATAGGTTTAAATAGTTTTTCGAGTTTAAATATTTTTAGTATACTTTGGAGTAGTTCTACTTTTTATTATTACAAATTAATGATGATGCTTTGTAAAAAAAGGAAGAGTTCAAGTCAGCATATCCCGGCGAGGTAATTGATTATAAATCTTTATTATTGAATATGAAGAATCTCATCAATCACAAATTATTTAAATTAAATAATTAGATTATTCATATGGCAAATCCTTCAAAAGTATCTTTTATAATCGGAGCAATAATCCTATTATCCGGATTTTTATTTCAAAGTTCCGCAAGCGCAAATTTAATTGTTCAGATTTATTCTAAATGGATATTTGCCCTCGGAGGATTATTCATTTTAATCGGGCTTCTAAATTTAGCATTGGGAAAATAATCTTTTTAAGAAAGTTATCTGATTTAATAATCTAAATAGAGGGGATTAAACTTTTTTAATTATTAAAACAAAATCCCTTTTTTTTACAGATTTAATATCCTCAAAGTCTTTTTCTAGAAACCTCTTTATATAAGCATTTTTTTGCCCAGAACTTTTTTCAAAATTAAGCATGTATATTACTAATTTCTTAAATTTTTTGTTATACTCCCTTAATTGTCTATTTAGTCTATCTCTAATTCTCTTCACTCCACCCTCTTTACATAGTTTTATTTCAATGCCAATTTTTTTATAACTCATATCCACTATTCCATTACTTTTCTTAATCTGACTTTTAATCCCCTTTAACTTAACTCCCAAAGCTCCAAATAGTATATTTTCAATATCTTTTTCATTTTTCTTTTTGAGCGTGTGAGGACTTAAAACTTCTTTTGGATTAAAAGACATTAATATTTTTTTAATCTTTTTAAAATCATTATTTATTCTTGTGCTAGATAGTGAACTTTGTTGGTTTGATTTTTTATTAATTGTCTTTTTCTTAACTTTCTTTTTTATAGATCTTTTTTTTCTCTTTGGAGCTTCTCCCCAAAAATCTTCAAATAACCCCATTTTATATCTACTATAAAAATCTCTAACTTATAAATTTATCCCTCTCCAAATTCATTCTAACTCTCGCTACGCTCGTCTCTTGTTACTTTCTTATTTAGAAGTTCAAACTAATGTGTTTGAGGGTAGATGATATTTGAATTAAAATAAATTAAATTTATCCAAATAGAGCACCTAGCCCTTCTGCTGCAGCTTCTTTCTTTTCTTCTTTTGGCTTCTCAGCTTTTGCTTCTCCACCTTCAGCTCCACCCGCAGGTGCGCTTCCAGCAGCAGGAGCACTAGCAACTAAACTAGCACTTGCTAATTCAGCTTCGATATCCACGTCCTTCAAACTAGCAACAAGAGACTTGATTTTACTCTCGTCCACGTCGATGCCAGCGGCTGCAACAACACTTTTGATTCCTTCTTCATTAACTTCCTTTCCTGCCTTATGCAGTAAAAGTGCTGCGTATACGTTTTCCATTTTATTGTTTTCCTCTCCCAGAATTTAGTTCTGTTTGAGTTGAATATCTATTACAAATTTGATAATCATTTGGACAACTCATTGCCCAGAATCGATCTATTTCACTTGCGCAGGGACTACCATCATATAAAAACGGACACATCTTTCCTTCTTCTTTCAAATTTTCAAGTCTTTGAGTAATTTCTTCTGACATTATTAAATTTTCTGCCATTTTATTGTTTTCCTCCATTTAAATTTGGAGTTTGAACTTGGTAAGCTCTTACCCAAAATTTATTTGAAAAGTCAACTTCATCCATTCCTTCTGAAATAAGTACTCCTGCTAATAAACCTTCTACAATTCCTTGTCCGTCCGGAGCACATCTTCTCCCTATTTTATTCCAAGAATTATCTGGATCTCTCCTAACATCACGAAACCGGATGTTTTTACAACCCTGTGAATGATATACCTCTATTTTTACCATTAGAGTCTCTCCAGTAGATGGTGCAGGATATTGATAAATTTCATCCAACATCCCTTGTGGGATAGAATCTCTTTCTGTCATTTTATCCAAACAGTGCACCAAGACCTTCAGCTGCTGCTTCTTTCTTGGGCTCCTCCTTTTTTTCTGGTTTTGATTCTTCTGCTGGTGCTTCAACTGCCACTGGCTCTGGTTCCCCAGTCATTATTCTATGAACTTTAGTTCCATGTGCATTTGCTTTTGCTAACAAGTGAGAAATTGTATCTTTTGAGACATATCCCATAGAAACTGCAAAAGACAATGCCTTCCCATAATCTGCCTTCAAATTTTCAAGAGCCCCTTCAATATCAATTTTAATTTCTGCATAAAATTTATTCTCTTTAGTATCAAGCGCACTCAAAGGTAAGAACCCAATTGAAAACGGTTTAATATCTAACTTACTCATCATCGCCGCTGCCCCCGAAGAAATCTCTTCGCCTTCTTTAACTAAAACTTTATCTTCCTTAATTGCAATTTTCCCATCTTTAATCTGAATCTGAATTCCCAAAGCACCCAATTCTGAAATTGCTGGACCTGGAACTAAATCTGTTGGACCTGCTGAAACAATAATGTCCAACGGAGCAATTTGTCCAACTTTTGCTTTTGCAGGACTTTTGTTTCTT
Organism: archaeon; assembly: GCA_018657525.1. Lineage (GTDB taxonomy): Archaea > Nanobdellota > Nanobdellia > Pacearchaeales > GW2011-AR1 > JABHWZ01. Next base: position 120,932 of record JABHWZ010000002.1, read on the forward strand.
AATAAATCCAGAGATAAATCAAATGCATCACTTTCTGAAAATAATATTGCAACAGCTTCGCCAATCGAACCCTTTAATTTTTCTCCTTCTTTTGTTTCCGCTTCATCGATCGCTCTAAGAATTAAATTTTTCTTTGGAACTTTTACAACTGCTTGTCCTCGAAGTTTCTTAACAATTTCTTGAAATTGTGAGCCAGGCAAATTCTTAATTGAAGCAATTAAAACTGTTTTACTCCCACTAACTAAATCCTTTAACTCTGTAACAGTTTCCAATTTCCACTTTGGTGGATCAGTTCTTGCCGAGCGTTTTTGCGAACCTTTCGCGTCGCCCTTGATGTGAGCGGGAGCGCGAGTTTGAGCTGGTTTTTTTATTTCTGCCATTTTATTCTATCACCTTCCTTTTTAATTTTCCGTTAATTATTTCATATGTTCTGGAAAATTCTTCCTCTGTCCCATAATTAGTATAAACTCGACTTCCTTCCTCTCCCCAAATAAAAACATAGTTCTCTTCTATTGATCCAGATAAATTATGAACTATTTGTTTCGCCTCTCTTCCATTTAAAACTTCTAAAAGTCCTTTTCGTCCATCATCAACTTCTCTTCCAATCCATTGTTTCCAATTATTTTCCATTTTATCTTATCGAAATTTTCTGCGGTTTAGTCATTGTGAATTTAACTTCAACATTCTTTACATTTTCTTTTTCTCGCGGTAAATGTTTCAGAACAGTTTTGTAAATTGTATTAATATTCTCAATTATGTCTTCATCTTTCATACTCTGTTTCCCAATCGCAAGTTTAATACTAGCCTCTTTAACTTTAATTTTTATACTATTACTAATTTTTGCTTTCACTTCATTTATTGCTTTATCATCTGCATTTAGAATTATTCCTAACTGGGGAGAAGGCATTTTTCCTGCTGGTCCTAACGCTCTACCAAAGGTTGTTGCAATTTTTGGCATTAAACTTCCTTGCGCAAGAAAAAAATCATAACTCTCTACTAATTTTTTTAATTTCTTCTTATCATTATATTTCTTAAATTGCTCTGGAGTAATCGTATCCACATTTTTATTGTCTGATTCTAAGAAACCTGCAATTTTTTTCTCTTTTACTTGATGCGGAACATTCACAATAACATTAAGTGTTGTTTTTTTCAAATCAACTTTTTGCAAATTTATAATTAAATCAACTGTTTGGTCAAACTTCCGTTCCTTCCCTTTACGTAACTCTTCCAGAGCTTTTTTTAAATCGGTTTTCAAATCTGCCATTTTATTATATGTATCTCCTATATCACGCGTCTCAAACCTAGAGTGTATTTTGAAACGATATAGTCAAGCAATACAAAAACTTTAGATAATTTGAGTTTATAAATTATTCGGTAGTTAATCTGTTACAGGATCACCCATAATATTTGTATGCCCATATTGTTCCAATTCTTTGAGGTTTTGAAGACCAACCAATCCCATCATACCTATAGAAGTATTACTTATTCTTACCATGCCCAACTTTAATCTTTCATCAATGTCTGAATTGTTCTCTTTTTTTAAGAAAATTTTCTTCAACCTTTCATAGTCAGCTTCTGTCAGGTGAATGTCTTCTAAATCTCCTTTCCTTTCTTGTTTTGGAAGTACAACTGCATCAACAAAAACATCTGCCTTTGTGTTTGTAGGGCAAATAAAATAAATCGCGTCTCCCCGTTTAAAAATTCCCTCATAAATGTCAAACTTTTCTCTTAAACCTCGGACTATTTTCTGACGGTAATCAGCATTCAATTTTCCTTTTGCTGATTCATACATTTCAATCCAAGGAGCTTTAAATTCCGCAACACTTACTTCGTTTAACATATCTTTTTGCCACAATTTTACTTTATATTCTTTATGGTTTTCGAATATATTATGTTTTCTAGAATATAAAACATTAAAAAGAAATCTATCTCTCTTATTTCATGGAATTAATTTGTTTACTATCTTCAGGCAAGGGAACATGGGCGCAGGTTTCTGGTTTAATGAAGCATGGCGAATGGGAAAAAATAATTTTAATCGGTGACGATTTTGCAAAAGATTTCAAACACGAAAAAGAATTCGAATTTATTAAAATTGATTTAAGTCAAAGAATTAAAGATTTGAAAGAAGATTTATCTCAAAAATTAAAGGGCAAAATTCACGGACTTGAAGTCGCACTCACGCTAGCTTCTGGCGACGGAAAAGAACATATGGCATTACTTTCTGCATTAATCAATTTGCCAGTCGGAGTTAGATTCGCAGCTCTAACAAAAGAGGGAGTAATTGATTTATAGGATGAATCTTTCTGAACAATTACAAGAATATCAAGAACAACTTGAACGCAGAGAATTAACTTCTTACCCCCTTTGCTATGACTGAATTGCCTAGAGAATTATTTACTGAAGAAAATTGGAGCGAAGAAGAACTAGCAGATTTTGAAACAGCTAGAAAATTAGAATCAAAAGGTTTTGGATTATTAACCAAATTAGAAAAATCAGAAACAACTACAGTTATTCCAAACAGAGAAAATCCCTGGATAATTAATGCTCAAGGAAGGGTAATGGCTCCAGAACAATTGGAAAAAATTCCGCCTTTAAAAATAGGGGATTCAAACAGCGAAGAATTAAGAGACGCTTGTTCTTATTTCACCATTTATCAAAGATATAAAGAATTTATTTCTCTTGATGGTTAATTTTCCTAAAATTTAAATAGGTGTAAAACATTTTAATCTCATGAAATATGAACTATACTATCCTGGTGAATCAATGCCTGAGATATGTGATACTGCTACAAGACCATTGCCCGAAAAAGATAGGCAGTATCGTTCTTCAAAGAGAAAAGAATCATTTGTTTTAAGTTATATAGATGATTCTAAAATTCCTTGCAAAGTTTATTTTTGTAATAATTGGAACAAAAGATAAATTCAACCTCCTCATCTCCATCTTTCACCAAAACAATAATTTTTTAAATAAACTCGGTTTGATTATTAAATGAATGGACAATATCAAGAAGGATTCCCAATAATTTCTAAATCAAGAATAAATTCTATGCTTCAACAGAGAAATTTATTTCCCGGGGAATTAGACAAGGATCATTTAATTTTTAATAAAGGAGATATCGCTGCTAACATAACCTTTGATCACATCGAAGGAAGGCCCATTGATCCCAAAACTGTGTTTAAGCTTGTGAGCCATTTGGGAATTAACACCTCCGATAGATATTATCTTTTTGATTATAATAGGCAACAATGGAAACTAGATGGAGATTCTCATTTTGGGGGCGATTTCACAAGAATTACTTTAAGATGGCTGGAAGTGGAAGAAAAGGATTGTACCCTCGCCGGATTAGCCGGTGATTAATTCCACTTAATTTTTAATTCTTTTTTATCCTTCCCCAAAACAATTGCCCTTGACACTTCGTGCTCGTCGAGGATTTTCCATTTTCCACCCAAGTTCTCAACAAGTTCCTTGGCGAATTTTTGCATATCCTTGTGCCAAGGCATTTTATCATAACCCAATCTTGCGCGCGCAAATCCCACGCTCATAAAACCTTTCAATTCAATAAACTTTGGATTTGCCTCTTTAATTAATTCAGCAAATTCCAAAATATTTTTCTGCGACATATTTTTTGTTTTAATCAGATTAATTCTAAAAACACTTCTAGGAAATTGACTCATTAAACTCAAACTTTCATTTAGTTTTTCCCACGCATTTTTTATAGAACTTTTATGGAATTTTGTATAATCTTTTTCATTCGAAGTATTAACTGAAATATAAAGTTGCGTAGGCTTTTGTCCTTTTGCTAAAAGTTCTTTCAACTTTTGTGGATAAAGTCCATTAGTGACTAAAAAAGAAGTTTTCTTTCTTTTTCTCAGCTCTTCAATTAAACTTCCAATTTTCGGATACAGCGTCGGTTCCCCACTCAATGAAATTGCAAATTGCATTGGCTCTTGTGCCTCTTCAAATTTTTCCATATTTGTATCTTGCCTAACTTGCCGTTTGAATTTACTTGGATCTCCTGACGATTTTTTAAATCCCTCCAAAAGTTTTTTCTGTGCCTCAATACATCCATCAATAATTGCAGAAGGAGAATTAATTTCATTTCCTAATTTATCCCCAAGATTTAATTCAATTGCTCTCCAACAATGTTCACATTGGTTCGGACACCACATAACCGCCGGCGTCATTTGGCAACATCTATGGCTTTTTATTCCGTAAAACTTTTCTTTGTAACAAACTCCTTGATCTCGCAAAGACTTTTTCGTCCAATGACAAACTTGCACTGCTGAATGTTTCCCTACAATTTCATAATGTTGCTTTTTCAAAACTTCCTTAACTTTTTCAGGTATCATAAAACTTCAGAGAAACCATCAATTAAAAATCTTTAGAAAAAACTCTTGACCCAGAAAATCATCAAAACTAACAATAATAATAGGAAAAACTGGGTTAATATTGCAAAACTTCTTCTTGCAATTTTTTTGCTTCCAGTAATGCCTAAGACGGTTAGATAAAAGAATCTTCCTCCGTCGAAGATCCCAACTGGCAACATATTAATTAGAGCTACACTTATTGAGATTAAAATTAACCACCATAATAAATTATAAATGAAAACACTTGCTCCATCCCAACGCGGTTTGTAATAAACATTTGGCTTTTTGTAACGCATAAAAATCTTAGTAATTTTTTCAGCAAGTCCCGAACTTTCTTGATTGATAAATACAATCTCTGGATGCTGTCCCAAACTAATTTCCGAAGTCCTCAGCACATCTCTCTCAATACTAGTCAAGGTTATCGTTTCCCCTGCAGAATATTTATTTAATTCTTTCCCAAGTTTTTCTCTATCTAAAATCTCAACTCCATTAACTTTTGTTATTATCCCCCCAAGGAGATTATTAATCGCTGGAGCATCGTAATATAGTAAAGCATATTCTTCTCCTACAAATTGTTTAACCCCGACGAATACTTCCCCGTTGTATGTTATTTCATTTAATTCTCCGCTATTTAATAATTCTACAACTTGTGGGACGTTTGGATTTTCTAACTGAATTCCATTCACATTTGCTATCCCGCTAACATTTGCAATTTCATAAGCATAACTATCAAACTGAACTCCGCCAGGTACGAATGCCATAGAAAAAAATACAGACAAAATAATTCCGAAGAAAATCGCAACTAAAATATTTGCAAAAGTTCCAGCAGAAAGAATTGCCATTTGTTCTGTTTTTTTGTGCTTCTGCATATTCTCTTCGTCGAGCTCAACAAAGGCCGCTAAAAATACTGGAAGGAAGAATGGAAAGAATCCAAATCCTGTAGATTTGATTTTAATTTTATGGTACGCTGCAAAAATACCGTGGGCAAATTCATGGGAAATTGCGATTACTGCCAAGATAACAATCCAATAAATAAAAAAGAACGGAGGCAGAAAATCCAATTTAAACGCTTGAGGTAAGTAAGGAATCAAAGGCATTATCGGCGGAATTTTAATCGCTCGAACAATATCTGGAGCAAAAGCGTAAATCCAAACAATCCGCCCCAAAAACCACAACATCGTAGCCATCAGCACATAGCCTAGAGCAATAGAAACATAACTCAAAACTTTCAAAGTTTTAGTGTATTTATTCCCAACATAATTAATAAGTTTAATTCCCCAACCAGCTTTATATAAAAATAGCAAACCTTCTTTTTTTAAATTCTTACGATTCTTATATAAAAATAACGAAACGAAAATTGCAAATAAAGCTAACAATACCAAATCATAAACAATAAATTCAACCATCTTTTTACCTAATAATTAAGAAAGTGAAAAAGGGTTTTTAAAATGAACTAATCAAAAAAGGATTCATATTCACGTATAGCCCAAAATGTATCTTCTGCTGGAATACCTTTTTCAGTAGCATTTTCTATTGTTTTTAGACCATTCGAGACAGCAATAAATTTTGCTTCCCCTCTTTCAACTCTTTCCTTTACTTGAGGTAAATTCCAAATAGTTTCAGAAGGTGTAACATCTGGGCTTCCACTATGCCCAAAATTAGCATCCATTAAATATCTATCATAATCTTTTGCTTGAGCCTGGGCTTCCATTTCCTCAAAAGTATCTATTACCTTAACATAATAACCTCGAATCTCAGCTAATGCTTCCACATTCTCTTTAAGAACATAATCATGCAATCCTATTAAAGCTGTTTTTGTCATAGAATTTCTTTTATTTATTGACTTTTAAACTTTCCGAAAGAATCATTTCTTCTTCAAAGGTCTAAATGCTCTTTTGTTACATTTCCGACATTTTTCTTTGCCCTCTAGAACTTTAAGCGAAGTCGACTTTTTTTTAGTCTGACAATTCTTACACACAAATACATTCTTGAACAATCGCGCTTGCGCTTCAGGTATTTTTGTTGCCATATTAATTAAGAATAAATTTGGTTTTTAAATGTTGGGATTTATTGTGAGATAATCCTTAAAGAACTGGAGTCAAAAGTTTCAACGTAAGTTTACCAAATTCTCTTTGTTTATCTTTATATTCTTGGAGCACATCTGCTTCTTCTAGAAAAGCCATGGGGTCTCCTCGATATCCCTCTTCACTTAATCCACTAGACATTTTTCTTCTCAGAGGAAATCTTCTAGTTGGCTCTTTTCCTAAATGAGCAAAAACTTCTTTATATTCTGGTTGGTTTTTTTCTGTCATATTTTTACATAGAAATTTAGTTTTTAAAAATATCTATTCAGGATCATAGTTTCCGTTTAATTATTTTCGTTCCTTGTCTGCTGATTTTTCAGCAAGGATAGGTGCAAAAATCATAGTTTCCGTTTAATGATTTTTGTACCTTCAATATCCCAGTATTCGCAATTTCCACTTTCTTCTAAAGAATCACAAACTTCTTTTTCTGGGCAATCAATATCTAAAGTTTCAAAAGATTCCATATCCATAACGCTGGCCTTTCCTTCGCTTTTTGAAAGAACCTGGCCCTTTCGTTTGTCTACCATTGGCACCTCTAGTCTATCGTGTCCAGGCACAACAAAAACTTTTTTGTTTCCAGTAATCAAACCAACAGCCTCGATTCTCGCCTTTGCATGTCCATGTTTACCTGTCTTAGAAATATCAATTTTTTTCACAACACATGGGTGTCCATCCACAATAATATTCGTCCCAACTTTTGCTTCAGTAGCGTTAATAATTTTTAATACCATCTTTCAAAGAAAATTTCCTTATTTATAAAAGTTTGTATGATTTTTTACTTAATCTGATTTTATTTGTTCAAGTAATGAACTTAAAACCTTTCTATAAACTTCTGCTTCATAAACCTCAACAGGTAAAATGCGCGATGACCTAAGAACAAATGGCTTGGAATAATCCTTCCCTCCGGCAATCTTGAAAGCATCCCCCAGGGAGTGGGTAGTATGGAAAATTAATTGACTAGCAATTGAATTGGAATTTGGGCTATCAAAATTTTTGTATTCTACTTTTACTTCCAAATTTCTTGGAAGATTAATGGAACAGCTATGAAAACATGAATTTTCAAATAACATTTGAGATAGTTCCCTACTAAAATCTTCTAAAGTCTGTGCGTCTTGAGGAGATCGACCTGGAAAAAAGTCAGGCATAATTTTCCCATATTCTAAACTTAAAATTTTACCCATAAACTACAATCCCTTTCAAACTTCTTAAATCTTTAGACGCTTTAAAATTTATCAAAAACATAACTTCTATATTTCAATTAATTTTATAAACACTCTAACTAACTTACAATTATGGCACTTCAAGAAAAAGACTTTATTGAAATTGAATTCACTGGCAGAATAAAAGACACCGGAGAAATTTTCGATTCAAACATCCAAGCTGACTTAGACACGGCAGGTTTACAAAAACAAGAAGTAAAACCATTTGCATTCGCGTTAGGTCAAGGAATGTTTCTAAAAGGTATCGACGAATTTTTAATCGGCAAAGAACAAGGAGAGTATAATATTGAACTCTCGCCAGAAAAAGCCTTCGGCCTCAGATCATCTGAACTAGTTCAATTAATGCCAATAAAAGTTTTTGCCCAACAAAAAATAAATCCTGTACCAGGAGCAGTATTTAATTTCGACGGAAGAATGGGAAAAGTTCTGTCTGCATCGGGCGGTAGAGTAATGATCGATTTCAATCACCCAATGGCAGGAAAGACAGTAATTTACGATGTCAAAATTTTAAGAAAAATAGAAGATATGAACGAAAAAATTGGTGCCTTTGTAAATTTCTTATTTAGAAAAGATTTCAACTTCGAGGTTAAATCAAATAAAATAGTTTTGGAAGTTGAAAAAGCAATGTCTAAATTCGCACAAATGTTTGAAGAAAAGTTCAAAGAACTTTTCGGTTTAGGTTTAGAAATAAAAGAAATTGCAGAACAAGCTGAAAAAATAGTTGAAAAAGCAGTCAGTGAAAAAAATCTAGATAAAGCGAAAGACATATCAGAAGAAGCAGACCCTTCTGAATAATCATTCTACCTCTCAACAATCCTCTCGAATAATTATCTTTTAGCCCAACAATACTTATAAATCTAAAAACTATTTTTTAAACATGGATAGTTTTAATCAAGAGGGGGGAGAGCAAAATTCTACACAATCTGTCCCTCGCGAAGAAATGCCTTCACGCGGAGTTTCTAATGAAGTTCGAGAAATAGATAGAGAACTCGAAGAATTATTAAAACAACAAACTGCAAAAATTAAAGTAATTGGAATCGGAGGCGGAGGAAATAATTCTTTGTCTCGAATGAAAGAAATAGGAATCAAAGGTGGAGAATTAATTGCAATAAACACCGACGCGCAAGATTTACTTTACGCCCAGGCAGACCAAAAAATTCTAATTGGAAAAGAATTAACTCAAGGACTTGGTGCAGGAAGCAATCCCAAAATAGGTGAGGAATCAGCAAAAGAATCTGAATCAGAAATCAAGAAAAAAATTGCAGGTGCAGATATGATTTTCATAACTTGTGGTTTGGGTGGAGGAACAGGTACCGGAGCCGCTCCTGAAGTCGCAAGAATCGCAAAAAAGCAAGGTGCTTTAACAATTGGCGTCGTTACACAACCATTTGCCATCGAGGGTAAAAAAAGATTGGAAAATGCAACAGAAGGTTTAGAAAAAATGGAGTCAATGGTAGACACTTTAATAGTCATCCCCAACGACAGACTTTTAGATTTAGCCCCAGAATTGCCACTTCACACCGCCTTCAAAATCTCAGACGAAATTTTAACCAACGCAGTTAAAGGAGTTACAGAGTTAGTAACAACTTCTGGACTAGTAAACTTAGACTTCGCAGATATCAAAGCAGTAATGTCAAACGGAGGAGTTTCTTTAATCGGAATGGGAGAATCAGACACCGAAAACAGAGCAATTGACGCAATCCAAAAAGCAATAGAAAATCCACTTTTAGATGTCGATATAAATAACGCTGGAGGCGCTTTAGTAAATATTGTTGGAGGACCAGACATGAGTTTAGATGAGTGCAAATCAATAATTGAGTTAATCGGCAATAAACTTAGCCCCGACGCAAAACTAATCTGGGGGTCACAAATTTCTGCTGACATGGAAAAATCAATAAGAGTAATGATAATTATAACCGGTGTCAAAAGTAATCAAATAATCGGACACGGAAAAACAATCGACCAATTAAAACACGACGAAATCGAGGACGAACTCGGGATTGAATTTTTTGAATAAAATGAAAAGTTTAAGGCAGCAAATGGAATCAAATGGATATGAAATAAGAATTTTAACTAAAGGTAACTTTGCAGATTTTTTAGCATCATCTGCAGTTGCGTTGGCAAAAGCTAATTATTTAGATCTTCAAATTTTTGATTCTAAAAGAGCATTTGAGGGAGAGGATAGAATCTTAGTTGAGAGACAGAGGGTTGCATTTATTTATCCTTCTAAGGCATATGATGATTGTAGATTTAACACTCCAAATAAAGGGTTTCCGATGGGACAACAATACTATAATCTTTCTTGGAAAGATGCTACAACTGGGGAAGTAGATGATCTGATGCCCTTTCAATCTGATTTTATAGGTCCCTTGAGAGTCAGAAAGGAAAAAGACTATAATTGGAATAAAGATTAAACCACAACAATTATTAAAAACTACTTTTCTTATTAAATAAAATGGATAAACAATATCGCGACAGAGACCCTCAATTAGTTCGTCTCTCTAAGCTAAGAATGTATTGCGGAATTTCTTTTCATAATTTAAAAGCAAAATGTCTTGGAACTGAAGACAATTCTTGCGGTCCTGAAAATTGTCCTTTGGCTAGAAAAGCAACTTCAGATGATTTAAGAGAACATAAACCCGAACCAATCTCCGAAGATGAACTTGAAACAGGCAATCCTTATCAAGTTTGGATGGTTCAAACAAGAGAAGTAATTAGGAAGTAAAATTTAGACAAGGCCCCACAACAATTTTAAAAACCTTTCAGCAGACTACAACAATTCTTAAAAACCATTTTCCTTTTTGAATAAAATGAGCGAAGAATCCCCTTCAGAAGGAAGACAATATTCTAAGGACCAAGTACAACAAATTAGGAACATTGATAGTCAACAGAGAGATTTAACTGAAGGATTAAAGAAAAATAAAAACCCTCCTCTTCCAGAAGTTTATTCTCAGGTTTTAATATTGAGAGAAAAAATGGATGAGTATCTTGAATTTTATGGAGAAAGAATTATTCCAGAGCAGGAAATAGGTAAAACTCTCTTAACTTTTCTAGGATCCAAACAGGGGGATCTTGATGATATTCCGTTCTAATCAATATCAACTTAAAACACCTTAATGTAATCCAACAATTTTAAAAACCCTTTATCTCTATTTATTTATGGTAACTCAAAAACTAAAATCATTTTTCGTTCAATGCAAACGAGTTTGGACTGCATTAAAAAAACCATCCAAAAAAGAATTTAATCAAACCGCAAAAGTTGCAGCAATCGGAATTTTAATCTTGGGCGCTTTAGGGTTTTTAATCTCAATTGCAATGAAAATTTTTGTATAAAAAGATTTAAAAGGTTATGACCATTAATCATTTTATGACGTTGATAAAAGGTTATTTAAAATTTCTAAAATATTTTGTTCCAATAGTTATCGGATTGTTTTTGATATTTATTCTTTTTGTTTCATTTATTGCTAAGCAATTTCCCGATGGATTCGCGATGATGGGTTTATTATTATTAATTGGAGGATTAGGGGTAATTTTATTTCTTGTGGGGGTAATTTTAGCTTTAATTGATTATTTTTTTGGAAAAGGCGAAGAGGAAATCAAAACAATTGAAAGTAATCCTCAAAATAAACCAAAAACAATTCTCTCTGTTCCAAATGAATCAAAAAAATTTCCTCTTCCCCTTCTGGGAGGTTTAATAGGAATTTTATTTGGTCTTTTAACAAGTTTAACTTATCTTGGAAAGGATTACGCAGATTTTGGATATATTGCTTTAAATGTTGGGGCAGCAACTTTTTTTGCCTATCTCCCTTTAGGAGTTTTTATTGGATGGCTAATTGCTAAATTCAAAAAAGATTAATCATAAAAAGATTTAAATACCCCTAATTTTAATTAATTATATCTACTTCTTTGAAGTTAAGAAGTAGTGGACACAAAATGATTTTCATTATAAAAGTAACAACAAACAAAGAAGAACGATCCGTCGACATGATTGCTGAGAAAGCTCAGAAAAAAAATCTAAATGTTTTTTCAGTTTCAAGACCTTTCGGACTTCGAGGATACATCTTACTAGAAGCTGAGGACAGAGATTCTGCAGAAGAATCAGTTTTTAATTTACCTTATGTAAAGGGAATAATTGGGAAAACAATTCCTTATGAAGAAATTCAAAACATGGTTGAACCATCAGCGACGACAATTTCAATTCAAGAAGGTGACATCGTTGAAATTATTGGAGCAACTCTAAAAGGCGAAAAAGCCAAAGTTACAAGAATCGACAAACAAAAAGAAGAAGTCGTTGTAAATTTATTAGGAGCAGTAGTTCCATTACCAGTCTCAATTAAATTGGATAGCGTAAAGGTTATAAGGCGTGAATCTGAGGAAGAAGAGTAATGGAAATAAAAGATTTATTAGAATTAGGGAGGGGAAAAATTAGAGACTTTAAAAGCAAAGTTATGCCTAAAGGATATTTTGAAGAATCTGTTAGGGTTTGTTTAAATTTAAAAGGAAAAGACCCCGCTTCAGATAAATTTGCAGAAGCATTCGAAGAATTTTGGTTATTCAATATTAGACAAGCTACCTATCAAGAAACGCTTCATGATAGAATGAAAGCAATTGTTGAATCTAGTAGGAATGTCGAGGGGGGGAAAGATCTCGTTGAGTATCTTGGACGAACCTCTTTAGAGTTTAGAGCAAGGTCAGACGCAATCACCCAAGTAAGAACTAATTATAGACTTTGGAGAGAAGGTCAACAAGATTATTCTGTTTTTGAAGATTCTTTAAGAGGAGCATTAACTTTAAATAAACAAATCGGAGTAACTCAATAATGGAAATAAAATTATTAGTTGAAGGTGGAGCAATGAAACCCGGACCAGCAATCAGTCAACAGCTTGGGCCAGCCGGAATCAATATGGGCAAAGTCATTTCTGATGTTAACGACGCTACTTCAGGTTTCAAAGGATTAAAAGTTCCAGTAACTTTAGAAGTTGATACAAAATTAAAAACATTTGAAATTAAAGTATTCTCCCCACCAGTTTCAGAATTATTAAAAAAACAATTAGGATTAGAAAAAGGCGCCGGAGAACAGAAAAAAATTCAGGCAGGAAACGCCTCTATTGAAGATATAATTTCTGTTGCAAAAACAAAATTACCCAATTTATTATGTAAGGACTTGAAAGCTGCAGTTAAAACAATTGCAGGAACTTGCGTTAGTTTAGGATTATTAATTGAAAATCAACCAGCTGTTAAAATTGCAAGCGAAGTAGAGGCAGGAAAATATGATAATGAAATTCAAGAACAAAAAACAGAAACAGATGCAGAAAAAAGAAAACAATTAGATTCATACTTTAAGGATTTACATTCAGCTCAAGAAAAGCAGAAGAAAGAAGAAGAAGAAGCTGCTGCTGAAGCTGAAAAGGAAGCAGCTGCTGCCGCTGAACCAAAAGAAGGAGAAGCAGCTCCAACAGCACCAACAGCAGAAGGCGAGGCTCCAGCACCACCCGCAGCAACAGAGGAAAAGAAATAAAAACCCTCTGTAATTATAAAAATCATGGGGCGGTAGTATAGCCTGGTAGTATTTCAGGTTTGGGACCTGACGACCGCGGTTCAAATCCGCGCCGTCCCATTCGGTGTTATAAACACCGTGGGTTTGAATTAAGTAAAATAAAATGGCAACAAAATTAAAAAAAACAAAGTCAGCAGGAAGGTTTGGAGCTAGATATGGGAGTACCCTAAAAGCTAAACTTACTAACGTGGAAGAAAAACAAAGAAAAAGACAAACCTGCCCAATTTGCCAAAAGGCAGGCGCAAAAAGATTATCTAACGGAATCTGGCAATGTTCAAAATGCAACAAAAAATTTGCATCAAATACATATCACTTACAGGAGGATTAAATGGTAGAATACAAATGCTTCAAATGCGGGCACAAAATTGAATCAGAAGATCTTAACAAGAGATTTGTCTGTCCAGAATGTGGTTCAAAGATTTTCAACAAACCGCGAACTAAAGTAAAAAAAATAAAAGCAATTTAAATGGAATCTCAAGAAAACATACAAGAATTACAATTATTAGAACAAAATATGCAAAACATTCTTTTTCAAAAACAAGCCTTTCAAATGGAGGTTGTAGAAAACGAATCCGCATTAAACGAGATTGAAAAAGCCGGAGACGACGTTTTCAAAATAATTGGACAATTAATGATTAAATCAGATAAAGAAAAAATAAAAAAAGAATTAGATGAAAAACAGCAACTTCTAAACTTAAGATTAAAATCTTTAGAAAAACAAGAATCCGAGTTCAAGGAACAATTAGAAAGCTTAAGAAAAGAAGTAATTGACACTAAAAAGTAATTCTTTCCCTCTAAGTAAACTAAATAATATATCTTAAACTTACGAAATCTTTATAAATATCCACAATATAATTTTTCTATGGTTTTCGATAAAATAAAAAGAGCATTCTCAAGTTCACTTGATGGAGAGGGAACAGACAACGAATATTTAGAGATTGATTTAGATTCAGAAGAAAAAGAAACTAAGAAAGTTTTAGTTAAACTTTTTGTCTTAAAAGATTACAATGAGGTTAACGCGATTTTAAATGTATTGAGGGAAGGTTATACGATTGCAGTAATTGACATTTCAGTTCTAAAGAAAAAAGACCCAATTGAATTAAAGCGGGCAATTTCTAAAATAAAAAAGACAACTGAAGCTCTTGAAGGAAACATAGCAGGATTTTTAGAAAATACAGTAATAGTAACGCCGGCCTTCGCAAAAATTTCTAGAGAAGTCTTAACAGAAGTTTCTGAAGAGTCTAAAGATAGATTTAGATAATTATATTAATCCTTTTTATTCCATTTCACTAAGTATTTTGAATCTGCCTCTAATTTAAAAGAATCACACCAAAGATGATAATCCGTTTTTACTATTGGAATTGAACATTCTCTATCTAAATCTCTATAGAGTGAATCAAATCTAGCCTCAATGAATTGCCTCAACTCTAAACTTGTCATATCAAGCTCTGCCGCACGTAATCCCATTAAAAATTTTTGATCTTGGAATCCAATTGAATCATATAATTTTTGATAATTTAATTCTCCTGAAGGAAGAGTTAAACATTCTCTTGCAACTTTCCCTAAATTACTGTAGCCCTTAATTTGATTCTTGAACCAGTCTACTTGAGACATATCTGAAAAACCAAAACAAATTTGCCACCCTCCTCTTCCAACATATTGAACTTCCATTTTTCTTTGTCTTTTAATTTTACCTTCTTGAATTTGCCTAGCTATTTCTTCAGTTAATGTTGTTCCATTTTTTCGCTTTTCCATAAAATTCTCATCAGGTTTGGCTTTAAAAAACTTTATAATTCCCTCTTTCTTATTTTCTACATGAAAACATTGTTTATTTCAGCAAAATCTAAAGCAAAGTTCAAACTTCCCAAATTTGAAAAACTTCCAAAAAATTTGGCAATTGCTTATTCAATTCAGTTTCAAAAACAAGCTCAAGAAATAAAAAAAATTCTAGAAAAAAATCACAAAATTACTTTTTTTAATCAAGTTCTCGGTTGCTCACTTCTTAATTTTTCCCAAAACACCGAAGGTGTTTTATTAATCGGACAAGGAAAATTCCATGCAACTGGTTTAGCAATTGAAACCAAATTGCCAGTTTATATTTTAGAGCAAAATAAAATTTCAAAAATTTCAAAAAAGGAAATTGAAATTTTATCCAAAAAACAAAAAGGAGCATATTTAAAATTCCTTCATGCCGAAAAGATCGGAATTTTAGTTTCAACAAAACCTGGTCAGCAAAACTTAAAAGCCGCAATTAAATTTCAAAATAAATTGCAAAGTTCTGGGGCAAAAAAAGATTCCTATTTGTTTATCGCTAACGACCTTGACATCGCTGAATTTGAAAACTTTCCGCAAATACGATCATGGGTAAATACTTCTTGTAGACGAATGGACATGGCGAGTTCTTCAATTATTAATCTAGATAAAATTCCAAAATAAAGAAAGACTTAAAAACATCTAATTCAAAATTTTTTTTATGAATGTTTTAATATTAGATAGAAGATTAGACCCAGCAAAGAATAGTAATGGCGAAATAGAAAAACGTCAAGAATGGATTTCAGATGTATTTCACCGTTTGATTGAGGGAGAATATTCAATTAAGAGAACATATTCATTACATCAATTAGAAGAAGAACCACCTCATTCTTTAGAAAATTATCAAGCAATTATAGCTCATCCCTATGCAAGAGATTATCGTTCATTATTCAGGGTAGCTAAGAGTAATCCTCTTTTAAAAGTAATAATGTATGGGGATTATACGTTCGAAGATCAAATTGATGCAGAGGAATATTCCCCAAATATCACTCTATTATTGGAAGGAGTTTGGTCGGATGAATTATTGGAGATATTAGAAAAATAGAATAATCAAAAACTTTTTAAATGTCTTTTTTCAAAAAATTATATGGCACACATCAAAGACGCGCGAACCCCAAAACATTTGGTTTGTTATATTATAGAAAGGGAACCTTACAAAATTCAAACTACTTATGGGAGTTTAAATTTGCCAGAGGATTTAGTACCGAGCGAGTTAAGAGAAAATCAAGATAAAGACAATTTCAGAGCGAAAGTTACTGCTGATCTAAAAGCAAAAGAAATCACATCACTTATTTTCGAAAGTTTTTGAAAAATATTAATTCTTTAATTTCATCTCTAAATATTAGCAATATTGAAAACTGTTTTCAAAGCTACTATTATTGTAGCCGGAACAAATAATGCTAAAAGCGCACCAAAGATAGAACTAACGATTCCTCCAACTCCAATGCCGATTAATGAACCCTGCACACTGTCCATACCAAATCTACTAACAATAACTAAAATAGTTCCAGCAATTAAAAAGTTCTGTGACTCGCGCCCTCCAACATTCATGAATCCCACAACAAGCCCCAATAAAACAAGCACTCCATAAACCTGCGCACTATAACGCGTCAAAAACGGAATAGAAACAAGCGAACTCGAAAGCCCAATTACAATTGCAAGAATCACACCCAGCAAAAACGCCCATGCACCAATAACATTTTCCCGCGCTCTAATCACCATTTTCCTCGACCAAATAAAATCTACTAATTATATAAATGTTTCTTTTATTTTCAAGATTATGACTTTTTTAATATAAACATTTAAATATCTGAACCTAATCGCTTTTTTATGGCCCAAAAAACTTTAGCATATAATGAACCCAGATTTGGAATGTTTGGAGTGAAAGAAGCAGCAGTTAGAGAGTTTATTCTTAATGGCAATAGCCAAGCAGAAAATTCTGAGCTAGATTTATTTGTGGGTGATGCTATGGATTCAAAAAAGGTAGATCCAGATGCTTTAGAAAGGGATTTTGACAGAGTCAATCAAAGATTTGGAAAAATATTAGTCGCAGTTCGAGATTTGAATCCTGATACGTTCAGAAAGGACAGATATAATTTCATTAATACTTTATATCAAAAACATCCAAATAATGAATTCAGATTAGTTTATGCTCAAGATAGTTTTGAGGTTACTCCACATCTTCCAAAATTACCCAATTTCGAAGCTTGCTTTGAACAAGATTCACGCTCATGGGCAAAATGCTGGTTAGAGCAACAGGAAATAGTAAAGATACCTTCTGCATTATTACATTTTTCTTATCAACGTGGAGCAGATGAAACATCCAGACAGGGTGCAGCAAATGTTTGGCATGGACTCCTAGATTGCGTTCCATCTTTACCTGAAGTATTTATAAGATACTTTTCTCCAGGTTGGAAGGATGCAGATCACGAACACCCTCTGGCTAAAATGACCGTAGAGGATTGGATAGAATTCATGTAATAATCCTTTCTGTATAATATAACCGCGCTCTTTTACTCATAACCTATATTCTAAAAAACAGAAATCTTTATAAACCATTAGTAACTCCGAAATTACAACAAGATGAAAAACAAAATATTCAACTTAATGTTCGTGAGCGTTTTCGCAGTAATTCTTTTAGCTGGAATGGCTAGTGCAGCGGGGTTAAATTTTGTGGATGTTGAGTATTCTTCAACAGGAGACCACAATTCAGATTTAGAAGTTAAATTTAAATTACAAAATGAAATTTCAAATGGTTATGATATTTCAAATATTATTTTAGACTTTGATTTAGTTGCAGATGGAACATGGTCTCTGCCTTCTACAAGCGGATTAGATTTGGCTTCTGGAGAAGAGTCTTCATTATTAACTGCCACTCTTACTATACCAGAGAATAAAAATGCAGGAGACTATTCAGGAGAGTTAGGAGGAACATGTGAATATTCATCTTCAACAGGAAGTTCTAGAACAATTAATGATCATACTATTGATATCTCAATAAACCCCGCACCTTCTTTAACAATCTCAAACGGAGAAGACGCATTAACAGAAGCAGACAAGGATACAACAATCACAATAACAAATGATGGAAACGTAGACTTAACAGGAATTGAATTAATAGCATCAACAGAAGATTTCGATGTTACATTTAATTTAAATGATTTTGATTTAGCTGCTGGAGCAACAAAAGATGTAACAGTAACATTAAACGAAGACTACGACGAAATATTTGGAGGCTCAGTTTCAATCACAGCTGAAGAATCAACAAACAACTTATCAGATACAGGCTCAGTTAATTATCAAGGAGACTTCTGCGAAGAAGTTGCAAATTTAGAAGACTTAGGAATAACAATCGAAGAAATAAATATTAAAGAAGGATTCGGAGAGGATGACGAATATGTTTACCCTTTCGACGAAGTAGAAGTTGAAATCACAATTGAACCAGGAAGATATGACATTCAAAAAATCGAAGTTGAGTGGGAATTATACACATTAGACGGAGAAAAAATCGCAGACGATACTGAATCAAAATTCAACTTAGATGAAGATGACAGTGACAAAGAAATGATTATAAGATTCAAATTAGACGAAAGCTTAAATGATTTAGAAGGACAAGACAAATTAAGACTTTTCGTAAGAGCAAAAGGTAAAGTCGACGACTCAGATTCAAGCAACGATAACGAAGATACTTGTGTTTCAGCTTACGAAGATATAGATGTTATCACAGACGACACTTTCATGGTTTTAGATAACATAGAATTTAGTGCAGATTCAGTTTCATGTGGAACAGACTTAACAATCACAGCAGAGTTATGGAACATTGGAGATGAAAAACAAGAAGACATAACAGTTTTAATTTACAACTCAGAATTAGGAATAAGCAAAGAAGTTGAATTTGATGACGTAAGCGCATTTGACAGCGAAGATTTAAACGCAGTAATCACAATACCTGAAAACGCAGTCGGAAAAATTTACGAATTGCAATTCAGAATATACGATGAAGACAATGACATTTACGAAACAAGCGAAGAGGAAGACACAGCAATATTCAAAGAACTTTTAACAGTTTCAGGAAGTTGCGCTTTATCTTCAACTCCAACTATTTCAGCAAGTTTAGAATCAGATGCTCAAGCAGGAAAATCTTTGGTAGTTAAAACTACAATTGTAAATCCTGGAACAGAATTAGCAACTTACATTATCAAAGCAGCAGGTTACGCTGACTGGGCTGAATCAGCTGAGTTCGATTCTTCAACAGTTGTTTTAGAAGCCGGAGCAACTAAAGAATTAGAATTAACTTTCGAAGTAAAGAAAGACGCCGCAGGCGATGAAACTTTCGAGATCGAAGTTTATTCAGGAACAGATTTAGTATTAAAACAACCAGTTTCAATCACAATTACAAAAGCATCAGGATTTTTCGCTAGAATAACAGGCAACGTGGTCGGCGGAAACAGCTGGTACTTATGGGCAATCGGAGCACTAAATGTAGTCTTAGTTCTAGTAATAATCATAGTAGCTCTAAGAATCGCAAAGAGTTAAAATGGCATTTTTTCTACCTAAATGTATTCCTGATTATCGATTTTCAGATAAGTGGGTTCAATATTTACCTTTAATTGGAATTCCTGCAGAACTAAGGGGAAGGAGGAAAAAGAGAAATAGAATTGCAACTGATGTACAATCAGTTTCAGGAATTGCTGGGATGTTTGGAGCAGTATTGCTATTGACTTCTTCTTTAAAAATGCCACAGACAAATCAACAATACAATCAAGCAATCACAGAAGGTTTACCTCCTGCAACTTATGAGGAAGTTCAATCTATCTCTCGAGAAAGATGGGTAAGAAAACTTGACGAATCAGATTATACTGCAGATGAAATTAGAGAATTCGTTAAAGGAGAAAGAGATTAAAATGAAATCACTCCATAATTTTATAACAAAAAAATTTCCAGATGAATGGGCACAATTGGTCCCAATTTATGGGATTCCAGCAGCGACTAGGGTTGGTGATTCATTGACTGTGAAAAGTGTTCTTACCTCAGTAATCCAATTGGCTTCAGTAGTTACAGGGGTTATTGGTTTAACTTTAACTAGTTTTGCGATTAATGATATGCCTAAGACAAATCAACAATACAATCAACTCCTCCAAGAAGGTTTACCTCCCGCTCCTTACGAACAAGTCCAATCTATCTCTCGAGAAAGATGGGTAAGAAAACTTAATGAATCAGATTATACAACTGAAGAAATTAGAGAACTAGTTAGAGGCAAATATGGAGAAAAGGAATAAAATGAAATTATACAATTTTCTAACAAAAAAAGTTCCAGATGAATGGGCACAATTGGTCCCAATTTATGGGATTCCAGCAGCGAATAAGGTTGGTAGTGCATTGACTGTGAAAAGTGTTCTTGCCCCAGTAATCCAAATTTGTTCAGTAGTTACAGGGGTTATTGGTTTAAGTTTAATGTTAACTGGTTTTGTGCTTAATGATAGACCTAAAGATAATCAAAGATATAATCAACTTTTGAATGAAGGTTTACCTCCTGCAACTTATGAAGAAGTTCAATCTATCTCTCGAGAAAGATGGTTAAAAAAACTTAACGAATCAGATTATTCCGCAGATGAAATTAGAGAACTAGTTAGAGAAAGAGATTAAAATGACATTATATAAATCTTTAAAAAACACAGGAAGAGCATTGGCCTTAAGTGGATTAATTACTTTGGCTGGTTGCAGTAAACCAGAAACTCCTGAAGAAGAACCAGACAGATTAACTCGAACTTTGGAAGTTGGAAAGAAAACTTTTAAAGGAGTAAGTTATAATGGGCTGACACGAGATAATACCTTTTCAGTGAGTGAGAACACACATAATACTACTATCTTTCTTCCAAGAGATACAAATAATTTTCAATACAGGCACCAAAAATTTAAAGTTTTAAAATTAACCCCCAAATCAATAACTTTAAGATTAATAGAACCTTACTAACCAAACTTCCCAAATTATTTAAACCTTTCAAAGTTTATTTTTCTATGAAAAAACAAATCACAAATATTTTCATTAGATATTTAATTTTACTTTTAGTTGCAATCCCAAACCTTTATTTATTTTATAAAATTTTCACCCCTCTAACTCTTTATTCAGTTTATTTTATCTTAGACATTTTCTTTGAACCCGGTTTAATTTTAAATATGATTTACCTCCCTTTTCTTAAACTTCCTGTCGTTTTAATTCCTGCTTGCATAGCTGGCTCAGCCTACTATCTTTTATTAATCCTAAATCTTTCAATTTCAAATATAAAAATAAAAAAAAGAATCACCATGATTCTTTACGCATTTGCCGCACTTTTAATTTTCAATATTTTAAGAATTTTCTTTTTAATTCTCCTAGCAGATTCTTCAATGTTCGAAATAACTCATAAGTTTTTTTGGTATTTTCTTAGCACAATTTTCGTAGTTTTAATTTGGTTCTCTGAAGTTAAACTTTTTAAAATAAAACAAATCCCATTTTACTCAGATTTTAAATTTTTATATAAACAAACAAAATGATCTTTGATTTATTTTATAGCTTCATTGCAACAATTGTTTCCTTAGTGCAAAGCTCAGGTTATCTAGGAATATTTTTAGGAATGACAATTGAAAGTTCTTTTATTCCCTTCCCGAGCGAGGTTATATTAATTCCGGCCGGAGCCTTAAGTGCAAGTGGACAAATGTCTTTCAGTTTAGTTTTGCTAGCAGGAATCTTCGGAAGTTTACTTGGAGCTCTCATTAATTATTTTTTAGCACTTTATCTTGGTAGAAATACAATTGATTTTTTAATTTCAAAATACGGAAAGTTAATGCTTTTAGATAATAAAAAATTAAAAAAAACAGATACTTTCTTCAACAAGCATGGAGATATAACAACTTTTACTGGAAGACTCATCCCTGTGATTCGTCAGTTAATCTCACTTCCCGCAGGTTTCTCTAAAATGAATCTCACAAAATTCATATTCTTTACCTCACTCGGCGCAGGAATATGGTCGTTTATTTTAGTTTACATTGGATATTTATTTGGAAATAATTTAGAATGGTTACATGCAAACAAAAATTTATTAACTATCTCAATGATTTTATTATCCGGAATAATTATAATTGGATATTTAGTTTACAAAAGAAAAATTAAATTATGATTTTAGAATTTTTAATTAAATTATAGAAAGAGCTTCAGTAATAAATTTTTCAGTTACTTCTAAAATTTCACAATCACTTACATGAAATGTGTAACAACTAATGCCATTTTGTTCTATCTTACTTTCTTCCCCTTCAACAATATTTATGAAAGTGTACCGATTTTCCTCGTCGCAAATTGCTTCTGGATCTTCCATAATTGTTGCTCCTAGATATGTAAAAAATTCATTGAACACATGATTTGCAAGAACTCCCTTCCCTTCACATTGAAAATCTCCAGTGCTATTCAAAACAATCGCTTTATCGACGACTAACTCTCCACTAAATGGAATATCAATTTCATTTTTCCGTGGATCATTTCTTAAATAAAGATTATAATTCACAAGTTTTCCTTGATAAGATATTGGGAAACTTGTATGATAAAACTTAATCCCTTTTTCATCAAGAATTTCAAAATCTCTTTCTTGGTATTCAAAATGTTTAATCGCTTGCATCGAAAAATAAGTAATTAAAAAAATACCAATTATCCCCCCAATAATTATTAAAACCCCCCAAAGAATTTTATTCTCTTTTTGAATTTGCCCTTTATTTACCTCTGGAATTTCCTGTTCACCACAAGCTTTTTCTAATTTTTCTTTTCCGCCTTTTTTAACCTCAAAAGTTTCACAAACCTTTGCCCCAGAATTCAGATTTTTGGGGTACACCGAGCGGTGAGTTTTTTCTTCACTTTCTTTCTTTTTTACCATTTTAATTTATTGTATTCCGGGTTTTTAAACTTTATTCATTTTATCTAATAAAATGAATAAAGAGAAATTATATTTAAGAATTTCACTTTATTTAATTCCAATTATTTTCAATAAAAATTCATCAACCAGCTTTACTAAATCTGAACTATTCCCCTCAATAAACACACAATTTTCTTCTTGCTTAATTGAATTCTCTTCTGTTTCAGAAATTATAATAAAATTATTCGAACAATTTTTTATGGGCAAATCTTCTTCACATTCTGTTCCTTCCAGACAAGCAAGTTGAATTCTTTGGGCCACATTATTCATATTAATATAAACTTCTGAAAGAGCATCATTTTCTGAAGATGAAATGTATAAGGGTTTATTTTCATAGACTCCAATGGAATTCAACAATGAATTCTCTAGACCAGATATTTCATTAGGATTTGTCTTAAAGCCAAATTGTCTACCTTCTTTCTCAACAATCCATAAACCATTATTTAAAATAAATTCATGTCCCCCATAATTTATTTGTGTTTGAATAGAAGAATCTTCCCCCTTATCATAAAAACTATATCCAATCGTCCCAAGAAACATTATTGAAATAAGCACGACCCCAATAATCAAATTGTTCCGCTCTTGTTTTTTCGCCCGGTTCTCTTTACTAATTAATTTTCTCATAAATAAACAATTCTATAAATCTTTTTAAATACTTTTATTGTTGTTTTTTGTGGTACAATCCCAAGATATAGATTAAATCTTTATTAATAATTAAATAAGAAAGTCTAAATGGTTTAATGTAAAGTTCTCTTGTCCCTTTTCTAACATTTCTCATTGGTTTTCCAACTTCAGGATTATCTGATATTTTTTTAATTTGCTTTTGAATTTTTGTTCTAATAAAATTGTCTAACTTAGAAAAAATTTCAACAAATTTTTTATCAAAACGTATTTCTACCATTTTAACATTTCATCAAGATTTTCAGAATCAATACTAACAAACTCCCCAGTTTCAATTCTCTTGTGTGCTTCTTCAGTTCTTTTTGCAAATTCCAAATCTTCCTCGATATTATCTGCAAAATCCTCTACTTTTTTAAGAATTATCTGCTTATCATTTCTTATCACAATTAATTTGTCTCCTTCATTAAAATCTTTTCTAAGTGATTGAGGGATAACAACCTGCCCCCTTGAACTTACTTTTGTAATTTCTATCATAGTAAGATTAATCTTACTAACTATTTAAATCCTCCTACTTTAAAATATCTTTACTAACAATTGAATAAGATAATATCTAAGGCTACCGCCATAACCTTAAAAAAAAAGAAAAATAAAAAAATAAAAAATTTGTGTGTGTTTACATTTCTGTTAGAGTAGATGTTCCTGTAGCTCCAACAACTCCTAGGTAAGATTTACCAGCAGTTGTGTCAACTGTAGCAGGCATAGTAACTAATCTACTTGCAGCAGCAGCCGTGTCATCTTTTTCATAACCAGCAACAACTAATGCAATTTTTCCAGATGTGAAAGCTCCATCAACACTCTTAATTAAGTATTGACCTGCTCCAACTCCAGTAGCATCAGTAAATGCAGATCCACAAGTTCCACTAGTAACACCTAATGCAGTCGCAGTAGCCGAGTTAATACATGATCCACCAACTAAAACAACATTCTTGGCTTGCCAAGATGCTTTTTCAGCGTCAGTAAATACCATGCTTCCTCCGTTTACAGCAGTACCTGTAGAACCAGTTTCAGTTAAGTATACTTTAGCAGATGTTTCCGATGTTCCTGTAGGATAATACACTTCAGCATAATCCTCATCTGGATTAGTGTAATGTAATACTCTAGGAGCAACTTCTCCTTGCGTAACAACCATATAAGCCTCGTAAGTACTTGTTTCATCTATTTCTAGACCAGTACCTCCACCAGAACCTGCATGATTAACCTGAGAAACTTGTAATGCTCCAGTACTTGTATCATCAATAGTTAAATTGAAAATACCTTTACCTAAGTTGTCATCTTTATCTTCATAATCGAAGCTTAAGAACCAACTAGCTGCACTATATCCTGCAACTGTTCCATTAGTAACGTTTATTGCACCAGGTACTGTCGCAGTATCAACTCCTTCGATAGGCAAGTAAATTCCCATTCCACCAGCAGTATATAATCTATTAAAGACTACATTTGTACCAGCTGCAATATCTATTGATTCTAAACCTCCTGAAGTGTAATTAACTGCGTTAATAGTTAATGTAACATCTCCGATGTCACATGTATCAGCTGCAATTTTTTCCTTACAAACTGTTGTCCATGTCCCATCAACATTCTTTTCAATATCTGTTTCATTTCTAGCATTAGTACTATCTTCACTAATTTTAGCTCTCAATAGATAAGATTCTCCTTCAGCAGTCACATTATATGAAGCAACAAAGTACGAGTGATAATCATCACCAGTAGAGTTTTTCTCTTGGAATACAAGAGTACTTCCACTTGTAGTAAGCAATCTATCATCCACAGCTTTACCAAGACCAGTAAATTCACCACTTGCGTTAGAGAATAATAAGTTTAGACTAACTGTTCCATCTTTGATAGGAGCTGTTAATTCCATACTTGTATCACTATCTTTTGCAACAATGATTTTCTCCTCTTCACTTCTTTCAAGTTCATTCATAGTAAATTTAACTGCTTCAAAACCAGGCATAACCATCTCTAATTCAGGACTTAAGTAAATCTCTTCGTCAGTCTTCCACTCTAAAACAATTTTATTGATTTTAGTAGCAGTAGTAGTACCACCCGAAGTTTTATAGACATAACCTTTAATACCTCCGACATTTTCGTCGTTTAGTTCAATTTCTGAACCATGAGTTATTTCAAGTTTACCTGAACCAATACTAAATGCAGTATTACCTGTTTCACCAGATACTTCTAATTTACTAATATCTCTTACCCCAATGTAATCTCCGTTGTTAAGTTTATAGCTACTACCCGCTGTAAGTTTTCCACTTGCAGGAGCTCTTTCACCATCAACCATGTAAACAACTTCGTCAGCATCAATATAACTGATAGAAACTTGATGTCCACTAACTGTAACTGTTTCACCTTCTGAAACTTCACCAACAGCAGCTGAATCTAATAGAGTTAATTTACCCCATTCAGTAGCAGCAGTTCCGTTTAATAGTTCTGATACGTAATAGCTTCTACCCATTAAAGGAATATCACTTCCTTCAATATCATCAGCACGCGCATTAGAATCGATTGATGATTCAGCATCTTGAGTAAAATCAAGAGTATAGTTCATAACATATGTACTCGAACCTAATTTAAAACCAACAGTAGGTGTTTTTTCATTCAATCCTGCTGCACTTTCATAATCAGAGTCTCTGAAATGTTCAAGTGTAGGAGCACCTAATTCGATTTTTTGTTCATAACTAAATTCGTCGTTATCATCTGCAATATATGTACCTTCTGCTAAAAGAGTCGATAATTCATCTTCGTCGATTGTTCCAGTAAAAGTTCCACTCCACGTGTCTCCAATGTTCAAGGCATCACTTGGCTTTGCAAGTAATACACTGTCTCCAGAAGGAGCACCTGTAGTAGGCATCTGACTAGCTAAGTAACTAGCAATACTATTTGCTTGAGTTGCGTCCATAGCATCTGCACCAGCACCATAAACAACAGCAGTACCCGAAGTACCAGCAGCCTTAAATGGAGCAGGGAAAGATCCTGCAGCAGCAACACCCATAGTCATACCAGTTAATAAAACACTAGAAGCGATTGCACTTATTTTTTTGAAATTAAATTTCATTCTTTTTTATTTATAACCTCCTTTCACCTCTATCAACTATAAGTTGCCTAAGGCAACTCAACCTCAACTCGACCGTTATAGGGCTAAACTTTCCAGTTGAGATGAACATAATCTAACGCCCTATTAGATAACTCAAGGTGTGAGTTAATTAATAAAATTCATTTTTCTTTATAAAGCTTATTCAAAGTTTTTTCGGTTCATAGGTAAATCTCTGTCATACTATAAGATTTACTTATAAAGGTTGCGTTATCACTTCTTAAACAAAACACTATTTATCCTATATAAAATTTTACCTAAACCAAACCTTTATTAACATGTATATCATAAACTTAATATATATTATTTAATAATAGATAAGTTTAAAATATATATTGCACATATATATTAGAAAAAAACATATATACTACATCGACGATAAAAAAATAAAACTAAAATAAAAATTATCCAGCATATTCAATGGCCAAACAAAAAATAAGAGAAATCACAATAAATGAATCAGGAGGAACTTTTGCAATCCTTAAAAAACCAAAAATTGCAAAATCAGATTACGATTTTGAAGGCCTATTATCTTTAAGACAGTTATTGAATAATGAAAAAGCAAGAATTTTACACACTATCAAAGTTGCAAAACCTTCTTCAATTTATGCTTTGGCTAAGAAATTAGATCGTAATTTTAAGGCAGTTTTTGATGACATTAAACTTTTGGAGAGATTTGGGTTCATTGAATTATTAGAAGAAAAAACAAAGAATCGAACTCGCCATAGGCCAGTAGTAATTGTAGATTCTTTGATAATTCAATTTAATGTTTAATAATAAGCTCTAAATAAAATTTGAACTGATCTTCCAGATTGAGTAAAATCTTGCACAGCACCCTTATAATTTTTAGTTAGATTGCCTTTGAAAATCGAAGGAATTAATTCTTGTCCATCCACCTCAATTTTAAGATCATATCCTTCCAAAGGCCGATTTTCTATCCTCCATCCTTCTTTTAACATCCCCCTAAATATCTCATCTAAAACTTGACAACTATTCTGGCCGTTCAAACAAACTTCATTGTCTATACATCTAAATATGAGCTTCTCCATAGATAAGTATTCAAAATTATCTTCACAATTTGTAGTGTACTGCAAACTCGATTGAATAAAACTTTCAACTTCATAACTTTCTACATTTTCTTTTTGAGAGTTTCTTAAAGAAAATCCAATAAAAATAACTAGTAAAACTGCAACGATAATCATGATTAACACAAAACCTACAATTTCTTCCTGGGCATTCTTCCCCCAGGTTCTCGCCCTCGGAAGAGGGTTCTCGTGACCTTTGGTTACCTCGAAGAGGTTCTCGTGACCTTTGGTTATGCCCCTTGCGGGTATCTGTCCTTTTTTATTTTTCATTTTATTTTTTGTTTATGCGAATGGCCTTCTCTTATCCGAGCTTCGCGATGCCTATGCGAATGGCTCATAGCTAATTAATACTTTAGCTAGTTCACATTTATTATATGGTTTTCCTGATTCAGATTCTTTTCTACATAGAGAAACAAAGTTCTCTGTTGAAAATCCTTTAACTTCTCCAGTGATTATTCTTATCGTATTGCAGTCTGGGTAATTAGATAAATCGCACTCTTTTTCTTTTTGAATTGGATAAATTTTCCTTATTTCAATATTATAAACTCCTGATCCCCAGAACCCCCCATAATCCTCAATATTATTCTTCAAAGCCATTATTTTATCCCCATCCATACAATTAATATTCCCAGTACCATAAACATTCCCACAAGAAAACTCTGGGGAGTTTGCGATTTTTGTAGTCAATAATAAAGCATTTTTTTCTTCCAGCGCGGTCGCGCTTTCTTTTAGTCCCGCAAATCTAAAAACTATTACAAATAATCCTACAAGTACAAAAAACAAAGTCAGAGCTAAAAGTAAAAATGCCATTTGTTGAATTTTCACCTGGGCATTCTTCCCCCAGGTTCTCGTGCCCTGAAAGGGCATCTGTCCTTTTTTATTTTTCATTTTACCATAATTTACATTCACTTGAATATTTATTATCTTCGATAATTCCTTCCACAATCGCATTCAATTTTTTTCCTAAATTGCCTGAACTTTCTACGTTTTTCACCATAATCTTCAAAGCAGCTAAATCCTGTGCCAAGTTAGAATCGCAACCTTCTCGCGAGGTGATAATTATTTTATTTTCGTAAATAGTGGCCAACTCTGAAATTCTTTTCATTAATCTCTGTAATTGACATTCATAAATTTCTTTATCTGAAAAAATTGCAGCATACATCAGCGCGTCATTTTCAAAATACATTATTCCCGAACTTTTCCTAACTGCTTTACTCACATAATCAACTTCCACATTACACTCAACTCCTCCTGAAAAACAAACTCTAATCGCATTTTCAGAACAATTTCCTAAAACCAGATTTGGCTGATTCAAGTTTTCAATTTCTCTGCCAATTTCATCTGGGGCATCCAATAAACAATATTCATCTTTTGAAGAACTCAAATAAATTAAATCCCCAACCTTAAATGGAAACTCAAAAGGCTTAGAAAAAACATAAAATTTTCTACCTTCTACAAATTCTGTATTAAAAATATATTTATTCAAAAATTGAACTTCCAAATCTGTTTCAGTCCATTTGTTAAAACTTTTCTGTGAAACTGAAATTAATTGTTTCCCAAAATTTCCATCTAAATCACAACTCCCATAAATTCGTGTGTCCACAGGCATATTAAACGACGCTGACCTGGCACTTTCAAATCCAGTTTCTAATGGATTCAATAAAATTCCAATTTCTTTACTTGTCTTCGCACTGGATTCTTCTTCCCCCAATCCAATTAATTTAACCGCAGCAAAAATAGCCAAAAATAAAATAAATGCTCCGATTACAATCGCAAAAACCCATGCAAACGAAACTTCAAAAGCTCCTTTTTTATTTGTGATTAGATTATTCATTTTATTCAATGATTACCAAACTATCTCCAAAATCCATACTCATAGTCAACTTAATTTTACCACCAGTATTTACAAAACACTGAGGGTTATTTTTCTCAATTAATTTTTCTAAATTAATATGTTCAATCACTATTGAATCCAGCCCCTCTCCTGAGCCCACTGGGTAAAAAATTAAATTCTCTTCCCCATAATATGCTTTTTGCAATTCATTATATTTATCAAAATATTGACCTTTCTCCGAAAAATTAAAATCTACAAAACAAACCTTTTCAATCCTTGACGGCAAAACATACTCTTTTTCTTGAGAACCCTGGCTTGATTTCCAAATTTTATCAATATCAAATTGCAAATCATCTAAAAATTGTCCTGTTTGAATCTGTTTTTGTAATCCTAAAAATTTTCCAATAACATAAAATGCAATTGAAATAAAAGCTATAATTAAGATAATTGAAACAATCATTCCAAAAGAAATTTTCACCTGGGCATTCTTCCCCCAGGTTCTAGTGCCCCTTGCGGGTATCTGTCCTTTATTTTTCATTTTATTTTTGCCTATGCGTAATGGAGGTCAGGGCATCCGACGGAGGCAATTTAAAGATGCCTATTCCGATAACGCGATGCCTATGCGTAATGGCTCACCATCTTTAAAATAAAGAATTATTCCTTATAAATTATTCCATATGAATCTCAAAAGGCTTGGCCACAATGCTACACTGGTTCGGCAATGGTTGATTTCCATATTCGTCTTTACATTTTACATAATAGTTTTTTGAACTATCCCATTCTACAAAATGATTCTCCCCATTCAAACTAGTCAGTGCAATTCCATCATCAAAAAGATAATTACAATTTAAGACATCATAAACACATTCTGATTCCTCACTAGTTATCAACTTAAGATTGTTATCTTCCCGATACGCTCTCACCACAATCGGACTCTCCGCGTCAGATTCAACATAAAAGTTAACTGATTTTTCATCTGAATTGCCGCCCAGATCCACACATTTAATATAGTAAGTATGTTCCCCTTCTGGAAGATATAAATCTTGAGAATGAGTATAAGAACTAGTTGAATAGAATTCTATATATCTTTCTTCACTACCTGTTGCCTCGTCGCTATAGAAACAAATTGATTTGCCTTCTTCTGCTCCGGCTGAAGTTTCTGCAGTTAAAGTAACCTTAACTAAATCAGTATTTTCTCGCACAGTTCCATTAGGCCCGACTTCATTCAATATTAAAGGAATCGTTCCCATCAAATTAAATTCATAAGATTCAGTGTTTGTATTTCTATTTCCCTCTTCCACTCCAATTGGTTGATCCTTACATCTAAAGTAAAATTTATTTTCATTATCATTTTCTAATCCAGTTAAAGTCGTTTCACATTCATAAAGCATTTGCGCGTTCATGTTAGTCACACTTTGTGAACAATCCATTATCTCAGTCATAGCGTCGTATTCTTCATCCAATTTGCTCCATTTACATTCAGCTGGTTCATTAATATAAACAATTAAGTCTGCTTCAGAAATATCATAACCGACTGGCATGTCATTAATCAAACTAGTTGTAACAATTGCAGGAGCAGTTGTATCTGGCCCTTGATCTACGCAAAATTTGAAAACAAAATTCGCAGTATTAAAATTCTCATTTTTATCTTGACACCGAACATATAACTCATAATTGCCGTCATTATTTATCTCAATATTTTCTGCCTCATATGCTGCTTTCCCTGGCAAGCTCATGATCTGAGTGTGGTTGTATCTGAATAATTGGCTTCCTCCAAAATAGTACTGCATTTCATCAAAACTTGGTTTTCTTAAATAATCAATTTTACATTTTCCAGGTTCATTTAATTCAATTCCAAAATTCAGTGGGGTGAATGCTTTGACACATTTGTCTTCTGAAAGAGTGTTTTCAATTATTACTCCTCTATCTGGCGGACTTATCGTGTTATCCGGAGTGTATTCATAATCTTCTAAAAGTGCATCATCCCACGGAGTTATTATTGGAAATTTAACATCTTGTGAATTGACCCATATACATTTTTCTTCTTCTGTTCCAACATTCTCCAGTTCACAAGCTTGTCCTAAACTTCGACATTGATATTCAGAACATGGCAAAATACCTTGTTGGTTACACTTAGCACAATCTCTCCCCCCTGCCGGTGCTTCCCACGCCTCACAAGTGTATTCATAGGTAGATTCTTTTGTTTTTTTATAAGTCAAAAAGAAAACTATTGCAGCTGCAACAATGCCAGCAGTTGCTCCAAATCCAGTAAATCCCTCCCCAAACCATCCTTCTGCCCATACCCATTCTTGACTGCTCGCAAGATTATAAGCTAATTTTCCTGTTCCAAAACCTGCGGATGCAGCCGATGCAAGTGAGTGAGTTAATTCATCTTCTGCTCCAAATAATCCAGCCACCATTGTAACTACCCCATATGCAATTCCTGCCCACGCTGCTGATTGAGCAAAAGTTTGAACATAAGTATTTCCAAAAAAAGAATGTGCGTCTCCAAAAGTTGGACCCAACCATTTTTTAGTAGCGTCTGAGCCAAAAGCACCATATTGACTTGTATCTGATGAAAGAAAGTAGTTTTTTAGAGTTGTCATGCTGCTTGGATCCCCCCCCCTAACAACTCCCATGCCCCCAACAATAAATCCAAAAGCTACAACTCCCATTACTAAAATAAAAATCTGACTCAATGCCATCGCCCCTTTATTATTCATTTTTCAGTTCCTCTTTTATTTTTTGAATTTGTTTTTTTAAAACAGGAAGATTATTTTTTATAGCATTCCATAACCTTTCGTTATTTACAAATTTATAAGCATGACTCAAAAAATTTCTATTTTCTACAATTTCTTTCCAGTTTATTTTTGAGTATTTTTTCTTTGTTTTCTCTGAAATATTTTTAGCATTTTCCCCAATTTCTTCAAACCTTTTACTTACAGCATCTTTTATTAGTCTAGAATTTGAAAATGTCTTAAGACTATTTTTTTTTGTATATTCCTTAATTAAATTGATGCTCTCTAAGATATTATAGATATATAATTTATCTTTCCTCATATTATTCTGACCTC
The DNA here is from genome assembly GCA_018657525.1 of archaeon. Taxonomy (GTDB): domain Archaea; phylum Nanobdellota; class Nanobdellia; order Pacearchaeales; family GW2011-AR1; genus JABHWZ01. The sequence continues at coordinate 153,680 of JABHWZ010000002.1, forward strand.
CTCTTTTAATGCTTCTTCCTTAATCAATGGGTGGATTGATGAATATTCCACTAAATCTACTTTTTTTTCCAATTTTTTTTCCAAGTATAACTTCAATCTAATTAAATCAAATAAACTGAAATTTTTGTCCCCTATTTCTACTAAAATATCAATATCTGATTTTTTATTTTCATTGCCCCTAGCATAACTTCCAAAAATTCCAGCCCTTTTCACATTATATTTTTTCAGAGTGGGAATTACTTTCTTTTTTATTGCTGAAATTTTATTATTCATTTTTACTCTTCGTCCTCCGAGTTAAATCCTTCAACTCCAATATAATTATTTCCCCCATCACAATCTCCTAATCCTTGACACACCTTATCTTGTTGTGCTTCCCATCCAGAATCCAATCCTTCTTCATCTCCACATCCGTCTGGAAAGCTTTCACATTCAACATCTCCTGTAAGCCCTTCTGCACAAGTGACCTTACAAGTTACACTTGCTGTTGAGCAAATTTCTTCTGCCTCTCCACTTTCTTCAGTTGACCAAAAATCAAAACCTGGCGCAAATGCAGGGACACATTTAATTGTGGTTCCTCCAATCCATTCACAATCCCGTCTATCTTTATTTTCACAATCTTTCTTTAAAGTATGTTTAGTACAATCTTGCCATCGATTTGCTCTACACGCCGCTGTTTTAAAACCATCAATATCTGACTCAAGGCAAACTTCCGCTCTCCTATCTGCACACGGCTCAACACTTATCTCTCCGTTATAACACACCAATCTAAAATTTCTTGAACCAGGCAAACTTTCATCAGTTCCTTTTGAATTTGCACAAAACGTTTCCCCATGTTGGTAAGGCACTCCATCTAATTCACAATCTAAATTTCTACAAATATTATCTCCATATTGCGGTCTTCTTTTATCTGCCCCTCGATTATATTCTTTACAAGTGCTCCCCAAATAATAATCGCAATTCCCACAAACTGCTGAATCTCCATTGTTTCCACCTGCCCCACAACTTTCCCCCTTATCTACAATTTTTGTCCAATAAGCAGCATCATTTTTTTTAGAAGCATCATAAATATTTGCCACATTTCCACAGCTATCTACAAAGAAAACCTCGTCCCTACCATCTACACAAGTTGTCTTTTCGGTTTTAGCACAAATCGTGTTTAGCTCATCTGCAGTACATAAATAGTCTTCATGAAACGAAACATTTGCCGAACCCAAACCGAAACATTTTGCTTTACTTAAAAATTGGCATCTTGTTTCAAATTCTTCTTCAAAAACACAAGCTCCTTTCACTTCCGATGTAGTACTTAAAATACACTGAATTTCATTTGCGATATCTGTTCTAAAATTAATATCTAAAGCATAAAGCGAAGATAATCTTTTACATCTTTGCTGAGAAACAAACGCTGCTTGGTTTCCAATTAAACAGCAACCTAATTCACATTGCGGGACTTCACAACTTGCACTATCTGACCAGACTCCCCCATCATTTTCACAAACAATTTGAGGAGTATTTCTCATACAAGTTCCTTCAGAACTATCATAACAACATCCTGATTTACAAAATGATGTTGCATCACAAGAGGTGGGAGCACTTCTATAATTCGCATCAATTTTTGCTTCAGGCACATTCTGACACCACGCACCGTCGATAGTTTTTTCAGAACAATAAGATGCTTCTTGTGCAACTATTAAATTAATCAAAAACATTCCGATAATTAATACTAAAATTACTTTATTCTTCATCATGTAACACCTTTTTTAATTTTTTTATATTTTTCTTTAGGATAGGTATCTCTCTTTTCAAAATTCTAACAAAAATTTCTTTATTTATTGCTCCATAATTATGGCTAGAGATATTTCTAAAACTAACAAAGATTCTCCAATTGACTTCTGGAATTTGAGAAAGGATTTTTTTTGGGATTTCTTTAATTGCCTGGCCAATTACTTGTAACCTTAATACAATTAAGTCATAACTATCTACATCTTTATCAAAGTTGATTCTTCCTTTTTTTAATTGTCTTTCGAGTCTTTGAATCATCTCTTCAATATCTTTTACATAAATTTCATACTTTAACATAGTGTGCCTCTTTTTTAACATATTTTAGTTCAGGTCTTAAATCTCCCTCGATTACTAAATCAATTTTTCTTTTAAATAATCTTTCTAAATAAAACAACAATTCAAAATAATTCTCTGCAATTTTTTCATCTTTAATTTGGATTAAAAAATCTATATCACTACCTTTTTTTTGTTTACCTTTAAGATAACTCCCAAACAATCCAATCCTTTCCACTCCTCTTTCTCCAATTCTTTTTTTATTTTCTTCAATTTTTTTAATAATTTGTTTTTTATTCATCTAAATTCCCCTCCTTCGTATCCTTCTGGCCATGCAATACTCCGAGAAGCAAATTGGAACTTTTCCCCTGTGTCTCGATTAGTTAAAATATAAATTGTTGTTCCATCTGATTGTTTGTACTTTTCAACTTTCAAATCATGATAATAATTCATGTATGTTGTAGTCTCAGCGTCCCCATAAGTTGCTTCCCAATTTAAAATACTATTTGCAATTGAGATCATCTCATAAAGATTATTTGTAATAACCACCTTCGCTGAGTCATATGTTTTAACATCTTCGCCCTTTGTCAAAACAATCTTTCCCTCAAAATACAATGAGATTATGTTTGGCAACAATTCTATTCCAATTTCCCCCGCTTCCCTCTTAACCTGATATCCTCTTTTTTTAAAACTTTCATCCATATTTTTTAAACAAGTCGCAAAATCATCTTCAATATTTTTTTTAATCTCTTCTTCTATAGAATTTTTCAACATTGGTTTTTGCATAATGCACGGCAAATAATATTCTTCATTGTAACATAAATATTCTATTTTATCATCTTTGTATAAATAATAGTTTTCTGGTTCAATACTTCCTCCTTGTGAACTCAAAATCTCAACGCTTTCTGAAACTTTTTCTTCAATACATTTTTGTAAATAAACTGAAGGTCTTTCGTCTCCGAATCCTAAAGTTGATTGGAGCTTCGGATAAAAAATATAAATCAAAATTCCCAGGGCCACAATTAAAATTCCGATAATTACAAATATGGTTACCTGCCCTCTTCTTTTCATATTTTTATTATACTTCTCCATCTTTTAAACTTTCCTAAATAAAACTTGGGAGCAATCTAATACTACATCCATTCGGCGAATTCCCCCAAGTGTCAATACATTTAATATGATAAATATCTCCCTCTTCCCAAGGTGTTCTGTGTTGGCTTGAAAAACCAATAGTCATTGAAGTAGAATTCGCGACATCAAAATAACAACTGCTCGGGCTATAATAACATTCAGCCCTTTCATCTGTGGTTATAATTAATTCCCCCCATTCCCTATATGCTCGGATTATCTCAGGAGGGGTTTCATCTAAATCAATATTTATCTCAACAAAATCTCTTGCTTCGTTTCCCGCCTCATCAATACATTTAACTTTCATAATATATGGTCCACTCATCAGTTGGTTAATTGTCTGAAAATGCACATTTGAAAAAGTTTGCATAAATGAATTCATATTATTATAATCTTCAAAATCATAAAAGCACTGACTATCTCCAGAATACGCCCCACCAGAAGTAATCACTTCAAATTCTATTGACATTGGCTGAAGCCCAGTTTCAATATCCCCCTTCGGCGAAATACTTTCAATTTTCAATTCACTATTTGTTTTATACAAACTATAAGAAAAATCTTGAACATTAATATTTCTCTCTGTTTCATTAATTGTATTTTTAAACCATGGCTGATCTTTACATTTGATATAAAATTTATTTTCTTCTTTTGTTAATCCAGTTAAATTGGTGGAGCAAGGCCATCCTTCTGTTGCAGAATCTTCTAAATCAGTTTTACAATCCATTGCATTTCTCATTTCAGAATAGCTTTTGTTTCCGATTAAATCATATTTACATTCAGCAGGTTCATTTAAATAAAATGTAACATGGGATTCTGTAGTTCCATATTTCAAATAGTTATTCTCTCTTGGCGTCGAAGTAGTGATATATGCTGGCGTTAAGTCTGGTCCACTTTCTATACAGAAATTAATTAAATATTCACGAGTATTTTTGTCGCCGTAATAATCTTGGCATCTAACATACATATTCATGTTCCCAAACATTTGTTTTAAATCTCCAGAAAGATTGTAAATTTCCAAACTTGATAAGCTTGGCATCATAATCCCAAAAGTATGATTCGAAGTATACGCATTTAATTCAAGCGGATAATTTTCCATTTCTTCATAATTCGACGTCGGTTGAAATTCATATTTACATTGTGCAGGTTCGTCAATTTCAAGATCAAATAATACTGTTTTAAATTCAGGAATGCATTTCCCGCCAGCTCCCACTAATTTAACTTTCCACTTTTCTTCGCTTATAAATTCGTATCCACTTTCGATTGTCCCGGCAGAAATAATTGGAGGCTTAAAATCATTTGGCACAGATTCGCAACTTGGGTTGTCTGTATCTTCATTTAGCAATTTACATGCTTGGCCTAAACTTTCACATCTATATTTTGAACACAGCTTTAAAGGATCATTATTGCATACTGAACATTTATCGCTCCCAGTTGGAGCTTCCCAGGGTAGACAATCAAGTTCAACAATTACTTTTTTTGTTTTTCCAATTCCAAAAACTTTTAAGAGGAGACCAATAATAACTAAGATTATTAAGCATATCCATGCAAAAGGTCCACACGCAGCAGATAACTTTAAACCAAATCCCCAAATCGCAACTGCTGCATAAACTCCTACTGCTGCTCCAGAAATCATCATGATTGTTGCGGCTTCTCCTTCCAACCCTAACGCAAATGAAATAATACCTGCGGCTGCCATCATAATTCCGAAAGCACCAATTGCGGCTACAGCTGGACCAAAAGCACTAGCTCCGAGGGCAGCCATAGAATCAGCCCATACAACCGAAAGACCATACGGTGCCCCACTTGTAACTAAACCATGAACTGCAAATCCGCCAGTTATCACCGTCCCCAATCCCCCTGTTACTTCCCCCAACAAACCTATCGCTTCATTAATTGCCGCTCCATCACTCTCTGTAGGATCATATCCTTCTGGGTCTGATAAACTTGAGTGTTGCAATAGAACTTCATCCAAACTTTTCGGTTCTGCAAATTGACCTAAAACCACTTCTGCATAATTTGTATAATCCTGCCATTTTACTGGTGGAGATTTTTTAATTACCGAGTTATCTGTTCCATCCCCGAGATAATTCACATAACTCCCACAATCTCCCATGGAAATACATAAGTCATTCATTTCTTGTCCAAAAATTGCATCTTCGCAATCACAATTATGGATACATTTCCATCCACTTGTTTTCTTTTCATATAAAACAGTACATTTTTGAGTGGCCATTCCACATACTTCCTTCCCATAATCTTCGCTTTCCCCGCTCAAATCCATTCCCTTGGGATATTTAGGTACACAAACTTCAAACTTGAATCCTTCATCAACATCCACTTGATTAATATAACACATAGAATTATTTTGGCAATTTCCCACCATTGTTTCTTGCTTTGAATTATACGACCGACAAATACTTGCTTCATTCATCACACAATTTGCTAAATCAAATTTTTCATTTGTGTCAGGATTTTCTAATTCACCTTGAACGCAAATTTGTCCTCGATAATCTGCACAAGCTTCGACAACAATCTCCCCATCAATACACATTCTTTTCCAGTGTCGACTTCCAACTGTATCTTTTCCTTCTCCAATAAATCCATCATAAACACACCAACTTTCCCCATGACTTCTTTCATTGCCTTGCTCATCAATACAATTAATATCTTTACAAATAAAATTTCCATCTTGTATTTTGCTACCGACAATTCCACTTTCAGAACAAAAACTTCCAAGCGAATACTTACAATTTCCACATTCTTGAGAGTTTGCATTAGCGTCGTTAGGATTACAACTTTGATCTTTCGTCAAAAGATTTCCCAAATTCCAACTTACCTCTTTGTCAGAGGAATAAATATTTTCAGGATTTCCACAAGAATCAAACCAGTAGATTTCGTCTTTACCCTTAATACATCCCACTGAGTCTTGTCTTTCACAAGAATTATTTAGTGTAGGGTTTGAGCATAATTTTCCAAGATAATATTCCCCTTCTTTTAAATTACATTCAACTTCAGACAATCTCTCACATCTCTCTTTTTCAAAAATACAAGCAGATTTAATTGCACTCGCGCCCAAATTTAAACATTCTATTTCATTTTTTATTTGTTGCCTAAAATCTTTTGCCAAATCATATATTCCTGCTAACCTTTCACACCTTCCTTCAACAGCAAATTGCGTTTCGTCTCCGAGAACACAGCAACCATACTGACACTCTGCAATCGCACAGTTCTCTTCGCTGTTCCACTCTCCTCCAGAATTTTCACAATTTTGCTTTGTGACTTTTGTCGTGCAAGTTCCTTCATCTGGATCAGTACAACAACCCAACTCACATAATGCAACATTGCTACAATCTCCTTCTATTAAATCAACTACACAATTATTTTCTTGCGCAACAAAGAAGTCAACACACCCTTCCCCTTGTTCAGTTTCCAAACAACATTCCTGTAAAATTTCCTGAGCTGCAACAGATTGAATTTGTTTAATACTCAAAAATCCAATTAAAAGATTCAATCCGGCATCTAGCAATTCCTCTCCAAAATCTTTTTCCTCAATTTGTTTTTCTAAGATTTTTTCTGTTTGATGTACTTGATAACTGTTAGCCACAGGCATATTAATCAACAAAGCAATTTGAATCGCCACTGCAAATACTAAACTGAACTTTAATTTATTTTGCATTTTATAAACCTGGCGGAATAACACACCCCCTTACAGCAAATCGAAATTTTTCTGAGCTACCTTTATCTGTGACAGTGTAGATATTATTCAAATCACTTGTTCTAAAAATTTCAACTCTGAATTCAGGATAAAGGAGCCCAAAACCTTGTTGTGAAAAACTACAATATTCTCCCTCTTGACTCAAAATTTCCTGTGCCACAATAGCCAAATCATAAATTTTATTTCGGATTACAACTCTGAAATTATCATACGAAAAACTTTCTTCTTTTTTATTAGCAGTAATTATTCTATCTGCTTCAACAATTACTTGTCCTGGTTCTAATTCAACTAGAAAATCCAAATTTTCCATTTTCACTTCATACCCTAAAGCCTGCATTTTATTTTCCCAAGAAACAAAACAATTTTCTATTTCCTCGTGGATATAATTAAAAATTTCTATTTCCAAATGATTAATTAATAGTGGCTCTTGATTTACACATGTGATATAATTTTTTGGAGTATAACATAAATAGGAAATATTTTTGTAAACTTTATCCTCGGAAAATTTAAATGTTTTGTATAATCTAGGATTTGTGTTTCCTCCTTGCGAAGTTAATAAATTTATAGATTCCTTAATTTTTGGTTCAATACAATTTTCAATAAACCTTTGTGGATCTTCCTCAAAAGCTCCTGGAACAGATATTTTCCCAGTTCTAACTAAAAAAAATAAAATTATCGCTCCAACAAATAAAAGTGCAATTATCACAAAAATAGTTATCTGTCCTTGCTTTTTCATTTTATCAACCACAAGTTGACCCCCATTTTTTTTATCTTGATAATTTTACTTTCAATAACTAATTCTAAAAGATATTTTTCAGCAGTATTCCAAGAAAGATCAAATTTATTCGCAATCTCCGAACTTGTAACAACTCTTTCTTTTTTAATTAAACTAATTATCTTATTTCTATGAATATTCATAATAATTTACCAATGATAAAACATAGTAATATTACTATGTATCTACATAATGAAAAAGTTATTTTTAAATGTTTCTAAAATAGCATTTAAAAACAATAATACTTTAAAACTCTCCTTGTTTATTTTGGGTAATTGAAATGAAAGGTTTATCAAAAATACTTTTACTCTCCGCATTGGCAGGTTCAGTGAGTTTAGCAGGAGATCCTCTGAAGAAAGACGATAAAATTGAAGCACCTTCCAGAATGCAACTTTTTTTTAGAGGAGTTGATGCAGATTTAGATTTATTTCCGCAATTATATAAAAAAGAATTGGATAAAGAATGTGAAAAGGCAGTCAGAAGATTAGACCCTCGATTAATGGCTTTGAATTATTCAATGACTGAATCTCAAGAACCAAGTTGGGATTCAGAAAATAATATTTTTAATGAAGATCTAGATGCGTTAGAAGATTTAACAAAGGAGATTCTGAAAGATGCTTTGAGTGGGGCAGCCGATGAACTTCCCCATATTGATAAAATTTACCAAAGATTGCGAGGATTTGCAAAAGGAAAAGCCCAACTAAAAATTAAACCCTCTGTTCATAGTGGGGATTATTCTGGAATTCCTCCTGAAGCAAGGCAAAAATTAGAAAAAGAAAGGCGTGAGGACGAATACGCAATTTCTGCAAAAACTCGAGATAAGACCCCCAGAGAAGTATTAAATAAATTATTTGGTGATGAAAGCGAGTTTAGGACCGGAGTTGATTTACATTCATTAGATTCTGTGGGCTATTTTGTAAAATTAAGAAATCCTAAACTTTGGAATATGGAATTCGAGGAAATTCGTACAGAATACATTTTTGAACCAAACGATTCTTGCATCAAATTTGAAGCAGAAAAAAAACTTCCAAATGGATTTTATTTAGAATTAGAAGGACGCCAAAGGGTTGCTGGAGGAAAGAATTCAAAATATGGTTTTGAGGTAAGTAAACAATTAACTCCAAATAGTCACATTGCTTTTGGTGCAAGCACAGGTAAGAACACTAATGCATTCTTGAGATATAAAGCTAGGTTTTAACATTTATTAACTTCCGAGTAACAACAAATTAGAAACCTTTAAATACTCCTCCAATTATCTTTTTTCATGATTCCAAGCACTTATAGGGATGAAAGTTATTTAATGAAACTTCCAGAGTATGAACCTTGGCACGAAGGAGAAGTTAAACTAAGAGCGATAGGTGAAACAATTTCTTTACCAAAAGGAATAAGATTCAAATATGCAGACCAAACACATCACGATCCAACTTTAGATTCAACTCCGCAAACAAATACTCGAGCTTTTGGGGAACATCGACCAAGTCGAAGAGAAGAGGGTTACGACATTGTTATTGATTGGTGCAGAAATTTAAGAGGCATTCTTTATAAACATGTATTAGGTCATGAAGAAGGACATCTTTTTTCTTCCACTGGAAATTTACAGCTTCTACGAGAGTCGGCAAAAAAAGAAGGTTTTGAGTTCGACTGCTTAAACGAACAATATGCTTTTGATTCTGATAAAGCAATAAGAAGAATATTTAATAGAAATTATAAAGATGAAGATTTAAAATTTTGGGTTCCACCTAAGAATCAAAGAGAGTTATTAGCCCACGTGGGCTCTTTAGTTGCTCTAGCAAAAACACAAATAAGTCCAGAATTAACTGGTGAATTAGTAGCGGCGATTCAGACTGGGAGAGAAGAGAAGTTTAAGGAATTAATGGGCAACAAATTTGCATCATCTTGTTTCAAGACTCATCGGGCCCCCAATTCTTTATTTTATATTTTAGAAAATAGATTCAGAGAGACCGCGCCAGCGTTAGCAATGTATCAAGTTAGAAATACAAATATAAATTATTTTTAACAATTTTTTCTTCCATCTTACTAATCATTAATCCTCGGTCTCAACTCTAGGCGCAAGAATAAAACTTAATTCTAATTCGCCTGTTCTAAAATCTAATCTCAGCGGATGGTCTGCCGCAAATTTGATAATTGCTTTCTCACAAAGTTTCGCACCTTTCATAAATTTCTGCAAATATTCTAAGCTATATCTTGATTTGCAATTCTCTGCCTGAATCGTCGCTTCGTCTCCAGAAAACTCTGCTCTTGCAGAATTAATTCCTTTCGCTGCTACAATAAATTTCCCCTCTTCTACAATAAAACTACAAGCATCTGCTACAACTCCACAATCTTCAATTGCATCAACCAAATCAATCGAACTAATTCCCACCTTTGAACTAAACTCCAGCGACGGCATTTCTTTGTCCTCTGACTCTATCTCAATTAAATTCAAAGTGAACTTCCGCGCAATTCTATCATTAATCTGGATCTCTAACATATTATCTTTTTTCTCAAAAATAACAGAGCCCCCTGTTCCGCACCTTTTTAAAATTCTTTTTAAATCATCTAAATTAATTCCCAAAACTTCTGAATCCAACTCAAATTTAGAAAACGCACTTTTCGGTAACTTAAAATTCACCATCGCTACATTCGCTGGGTCCATCGCAGTTATACTCATCCCAAACTCGTTTACCTTGATACGCACTTCTGTCACCAAGTCAGAAATGATCTCAATTGCCTTTGTAAGCATCGCCGGACTTTGAAGTTCAACTAACATTTTATTAATCACTCATTTTATTTTTTAAGTATTGTTATACTAAATAGAGGGTATTTATATAAACTTTCTTACCCCAAAATAATCATGGAAAAGTCTTTCAAAGAAACTCGAGTTAGAAATTTAACCCAACTTTATTATTCTCGTCCAGAAATACAAAAAGCATTATTTGAATTCGCAAAAAACCGAGAAATTTCCCCGCGATATTTTGAAGGTTTCGGAAAACGCCCAGATTCGTTTGAATATATTGGCGACGTTTTCGAGTTAGTAAAAAAAGGCGCAACATCTTTCCATTGCTCAGAAGAAATTTGGAAAAATCCCCTCGACATTTCAACAGATTTAAACGAGCAAGAATTAGATGAAATAAGAATCGGATGGGATTTTCTCTTAGACATTGATTCAAAATATATAGATTACAGCAAGATAATGGCCCAACAAATTTGCAATTTTTTAAAATTCCACGGGGTAACCAACGTCGGATTAAAATTTTCAGGCTCCAAAGGATTTCATTTAATAATTCCATGGAAAGCTTTTCCTAAAGAAATAAACGGAGTAAAAACTTCAGACAAATTTCCAGAATGGCCAAGAATTTTACTTAACTATATTTCTGAAAAGATAAACCCAAATTTGACTAAAGAAATAACACAAATCTCAATGGGCCCGGGAGCAAAATATGTGCGCGATTACGAAGCATCAAAAGAAGTCATCCCAGATTTAATTTTAGTTTCACCTCGACATTTGTTCAGAATGCCATACTCACTTCACGAAAAGACAGCTCTCGCCAGCATTGTTTTAACCGCACAGGAATTAGAAAAATTCGATTTAAAAGACGCTGACCCAATGAAACTTTCCCCAGAAAAAATCAAAGAGTTTACCCCAGATTCTAGAGAAGGTGAAGCAACAGAGCTTTTAACTCAGGCCTTAGATTGGGCAAAACAAAATGAAATTGATAGTCCAGAAGAAAATAAAAAAGTCTCCGGGAAATATGCAAATTTCAAAAAAATTGAATTAAAAAATGTTTCAGATGCACAACTTCCGCCGTGCATTCAAAAACTTATGCAAGGAATCGTCGACGGAAAAAAACGAGGACTTTTCGCTTTGCTAAATTTATTTCGTTCAATAGGAATGGAAAAAGAACTTCTCGAAAAAAAAATAGAAGAATGGAATAAGAAAAATAATCCCCCTTTAAAAAAAGGTTATATCAAATCTCAGCTTGAATGGTCTTACCGACGGAAACCAATAATGCCCCCGAACTGCAAAGAATTTTATCAAGGAATAGCGTGCTGTCAACCAGACAACCTCTGCACGAAAATAAAAAATCCAGTAAATTATGTAATGAGAAAGAACTGGGCAGTCAATAATTCAGGGCGCCCCTCAGCATACTCCAAGTCAAAGAGTTTTGGGACAAAAAAGTTTAAGAACAAAAAACCGAAAGTTCCAAAGAAAAAAACTTCTAAAAAAAAGCTTTCTGGGAGAGATTAAAGTTTACAGATTCTTCTCTAATTCTGCAATCTTATTCGAATAACTTTCCATTGTATCTCGGCTAATATTTATCGCTCCGCAAATTCCCCGAAGCTTTTCATATCTGTCTTTGAGCTGAGCAATTCTTACCAGTATCTCAGATTTTGTTTGCGTTATTTGCATTTTATTCGTAATCTTCGTCATCGTAATCTGCGAACCAGTTTCGATCTCCCATGCTTGGCAGTTCAGAGGTCCATTGTCCAGCCCCACATTCAGGGCATTCGCTATCTCCTATGCTATATTCGTGACCGCATTTTATACAAGGAGTTTTTATGTATAGTTCGTCGCAGCTCATTCCGATGTTTTGTTGTTTTCTCATTTTATCCTCCGTTGTTGCCAGCTTGTTATTGTCTGGCTCTGTAATATTTTGACCCAAGAATGCTACTTAAAGTTCTGTTGAAGAACATTCTACAACATCTTATTAAATACTCAAATTACGCAGAAATTATAATGAGCATAGCTCAGGGGAGTACGACGCAATGAAGCAACCTACAATACAAAACAACAGGAACACAAGGGAGGAAAAGAAAATATGAAACAACAAGGAAAAATTTGGATGCCAGACTCTTTTGAGGAAGGCGAAGAAATAATCAAAAGGTTATTTCCACAGCAAGAAGAAACAAGATCAGATGGCTATTCCAATGATTGGGGAGAGGGCGTCTGGAGGCTAATATCTACAGAAAGGCAGAGATTTTACAACGAAACGTTTCAGGAAAATCTTTATGCTAGAAGAGATCTTAAAATCGAGAGATGTTCTTGCCCGTGTGAAGAGCACGATGAAGTAGAAAAGTATATCCTTCGTGTAAGGCAACCTAAATCTCAAGAAGGTTGGAAAAGTAAGTTCCCAGAATATACTCCTAGAGAGAGGGAAGAAAAAATGAAAGAGATAAATGAAGAGTTTGAAGGAGAAGAGAACTCATTAGCAAGAGCGATGCTGTTGCTGTATTCTGTGGAGCCTGATTATAAGGAATTGCCTCTTTTTGAGAGGGGAAGATCGAGCCAGTACAGAACAAAAAATAATGAATCCCCTTCGAACAGAGAAAGAGGAGTTTTACGAGGAAGTAAAGACTATAGTTTCCACACAAAAGGAATGGAGAAAGGTTGGAAATATCTTGCTGAAAAATTTGGAGATTTAACTTCTTGAATCAATAAAAGAGGTGATTCTGAACCCCAACAGCCCGGCCTATTTCCCTCGCCAACCGCCGTGGTTAAAGATAGCAACGCCCATTTTTTCTAGATTCTTTGCGATATTATAAATTGGAAAACCTACAATGTTCGCATAACAACCTTTAATGCTTCGAATAAAAATACTTCCTAATCCCTGAATTGCGATTGCTCCAGCTTTATCTAATGGTTCACCCGTTTTAATGTAGTTTTTAATTTCTCTATCTGATAATTTTTTAAATGTAAATTTAGAAACTTCGTAATCTCTAATTTCTTTTCCAGTCTTTGCGTTGATAAGAGCAACACCAGAATAAACTCTAATTTCTTTCCCCGAAAACATTCTTAACATTCTTAGAGCATTCGCTTTTGTGTGTGGTTTACCTAGTTTCTTCCCTTTGTAAACTAAAAATGTATCAACTCCAATAACTATTCCTTCTTTGATTTTGTCTGCGACATCTTTAGCTTTTCCGTATGCAAGAACTTTTGCTAATTCTTTTGCAGAAAGTTTCATCGCCATATCCTCTTCATAATCTGAAGGAATAATTTTAAAATCGATTCCCATTTGCTGCAAAAGCCCCTTTCTCCGAGGCGAAGTCGAAGCTAGAATAATTTTTTGTTTCACCATCTTGCCTTTATTTAGACTTAGAACTATTTAAATCTTTTAATCTTTCGAATTTCTTACTTAAAGCTCTGTTGAAGAACGTTCTACAACAATATTTCAAAAAGAACTTTTCTTCTTTATTTCTAAGATGAAAACAAAAACCCTAGCAATAGTAAAGCCAGACGGGGTGCGAAAAAACCTCCCAGGAGAATGTATAAGAAGGTTCCAGAAAAAGAATCTAAAACTAATAGATCTTAGAATCTGTCAATTGACCCAAACAAAGGCAAAAAAACTCTAAAAAGACATTAAGAAAAAACACCCAAGAATCTATCGACCCCTCATAAAATACATGACCTCGGGACAAATAGTAATCCTAATCCTCGAAGGAAAAAACGCAGCCACAAAGGCAAGAAAAATAGCCGGACCAACAAATCCTAAAGAAGCTCCGAAAGGAACAATCCGCGGAGACTTCGCAAAAGGAGACATGAAAAAACTCTACCAGCAAGGAAAAGTAACCCAAAACATAATCCACACTTCAGAAAACGAAAAAGAGGCGAAGGAAGAAATCAAAATACTTCTCAAAGAGGAAAAAATAGAATTGAAAGGAGGTGAAATGAAATGGAAATAAAAACAAACTTAGATCTAACTCCATATAACCCAAACGCCCTTGTAGAAGAGAGAGTTGAAGAAATCTTATCCTATGAGGGAACTCCTGGAGACTATTTTAGAGACAATCATCCTCCTTTTAACTTTTCAAAACGGTTAAGTGGATGGTACTGCAATAGAGCGATAGATTCTAATCCTGGAACAATACAGGAAGAAATTGAGAAGCTCAAAGAAGCTTTAAAAAAACAGGGGGAAGAATGCTCTTGGAGAAGTAGGGATAAGCCAAAAGTAGCTTTAGTTATCAAGGGATTAGAGGAAATGGGAGCAGAAGCAGAAAGAGTATTCAGCCCATATCAACATGAATCTATAATGTATCCCAGGCCTAGGGGAGGTGATGATTTTTCCTGTATTGCGGAATTATGTAGATTGGGAATAACCCCTCTAGACCCAGTGACGACATTAAGAAAGTTGTATATGCGGGGAGGTGGAACAAATGCCTTTACAGGAGGAGATCAATGCAGTCATACATTGGGGACAATTTGGATAGGAGAGGATGAAAGGCCCAAATTCTTAAAATACCATGAAGTGTATGGTGGTGGTTCTTTCCACGTTTCTGTAACTGGCAAGCTTCACATTGGTGAATTTTCTTTAGAACAAAATTCTGAGGAAAATCGAACTGATGGAATCTTTGGAAGAAAAATACGTAAGACAGAATAAACTTCCCTTCTCACAAAAGAGGTGATACCTTTTTTTTCTTAACCTCTCTTTTCCCTTTCCACACATAGTTTCAAATAAAACCACGTGGTTTCCAAAAAGTTTAAATAGTTCTAAATGAAACCATAACTATGAAAATTAAACCATTATCTCTAGAAATGCCCGAAACTAGCGAAGCTTTTAATAAAATCGTTTACTGGTTTTTTTCATTCCCAACAAAAGAATTTGGATTAAATGAAATAGTTAAAGAACTGAAAATTTCTAAGACAACCGCAAATAAAGTCATAACCCAACTAATTAAAGAAAATTTTTTAGAAAGACAAATTATTGGAAAAAATTGGAGATTAAAACTAAACCAAAATTCTCAGTTTAATTTATCTAAAAAAATTCCCTACAATTTAGAATTAATTTTAAAGTCTAATTTAATTAATTTAATCCAAGAAAAAGTTTCCAATATAAAATCAATAATCCTCTTTGGAAGTTATAGAAAAGGTGACGACATAGAAACCAGCGATATAGATATTGCAGTTCAAGTTTTAGGAAATAAAAAATATGAAATTCAGGAGTTTACAACCTTTAAAAAATTTGGTTTTAGAAAGAACATAAAAGTGGAATTGCACATTTTCTCAGATAAAAATATAAACAATAATTTATTAGCTAATATAAGAAACGGAATTGTCTTGGAGGGATTTTTAGAATAAATGGAACGCATAAAAAAAGGGGATAAACAAAAAGCATTGAGTTTAATTAAAACTGCAGAAGAAGATTTAAAATTTACTCTAACTTTGTCAGTTTCAAAAGAGTCATCAAATACAATAATCCGCAATATTTACGAATCATTTAGAATGATGGGAGAGTCTATTTTAGTAAACAAAGGCATTAAATTTTCTGATCACGTACAATCTATAAATGAATTACTCAAGTTAAAAATCCAAACTTCCCGACCATTAAATTTGTTAGATAGCCTTAGAAAACTTAGACATAAAATTAATTATAACGGACATCTATCAACAATTGAAGAATCCAAAGAAGCAATTTCAATTGCAAGATCATTATTTGATGACCTCAAAAAAGAAGTAGAAAAAATAATAAATTAATTTTTTGTTCCACAATTTTTTAATAAAACTCTGTTGAAGAACGTTCTACAGCAATATTTCAAAAAGAAATTTCTCTCTTTATTTATAAGATGAAAGCAAAAACCCTAGCAATAGTAAAGCCAGACGGGGTAAGAAGAAATCTTACCGGAGAATGTATAAGAAGGCTCCAGAAAAAGAACCTAAAATTAATAGATATTAGAATCTGCCAACTGACTCAAACAAAAGCAAAACAACTCTACAAAGATATTAAGAAAAAGCACCCAAGAATATACCTCCCCCTTATAGAATACATGACCTCGGGACAAATAGTAATCCTAATCCTGGAAGGAAAAAAAGCAGCCGCAAAAGCAAGAAAAATAGCCGGACCAACAAATCCCAAGGATGCTCCGAAAGGAACAATCCGCGGAGACTTTGCCAAAGGAGACATGAAAAAACTCTATCAACAAGGCAAAGTAACCCAAAATATAATCCACACCTCAGAGAACGAAGAAGAGGCAAAGGAAGAGATCAGAATACTTCTCAAAGAGGAAAAAATAGAATTGAAAGGAGGTGAAAGAAAATGAGTGAAACTGATAAAGAATGCAGAGATTTCCTAGCTGAAGTAGTGCAGAATGAAAAAGGAAGACAATCTGATGGGACCTATAGAAAGGAGGAGCATAAAGAACTTTCCAGAGTCCTTGTTGCACTGGTGGAAGACTCTGATTATGGGAGAAAGCCTGCTTCAATAGACTTTTTTGTCCCTCATAACAGGCCAGTTTATGGGATGGAGGCGATTGATGCTTCTATGATTGATGGGCTTTTAATGCAGGGAATGCAAAAAGGCAATATGCTTCTTGGAAGATTTGGAAGTGTAGGGTTTGAACCATATTCAAAAGGCCTAGGCACAAAATCTGCCCACTACGCCTTTACCCCTAGAAAACAAGAATAAAGTCTGTTGACCAAACTTCAACAACAGGCTTAAAAAGAGGTGATACCTTTCTTTTTTATGACACAATCACCAGAAAAAGTTTTAGAAAAAATAGGATTTTCTCCAAACGAGATTAAAGTTTATTTAACGCTTAACAAAAACGGCTCAACAAAAGCAGGTAAGATTGCAAAGCTCGCTCATATCGATAGAAGTTCGGCATATAATGCATTAAAATCTCTTCAAGAAAAAGGCATGGTTTCCTATGTCCTTGTTGGGCAAATAAAGTTCTTTCAAGCGACAGGACCAAGAAGGATTCTGGATTATGTGAAAGAACAAGCATCAGATGTCCAGGACATTCTGCCCCAACTTCAAGAACAACATAAAACAAAAAAGCAAGAAGGTCAGGTTAGATTATTCAAAGGGAACAAAGGCATTCAAACAGTTTTCCTAGATATTATAAGAACAGGCAAGGACAATTATGTTTTTGGTTCTGAAGGCCAATTCTCAGAAAGGATGGAAACCTTCGCTCATAAATTTAAAATATTGAAAAAGCAGGCCGGGATTAAAACCAAAGTTTTAATGAGAAAATCCACAAGGGAAATAGACACTAAACTCTCCGACCACAAATATATTCCAAATGTCTCAGAATCCCCTGCAGTTACAAATATTTACGGGGACAAAATAGCAATAATCATCTGGACTGATGAACCAGAAGCAATAGTAATCGAAAATCCGTCCGCTGCCAAAGCTTACAAATCTTATTTTGATTTTATGTGGAAACATTCAAAATTAGCAAAATAATTTTCTGAAGATTATCTACCCCATCATAATCATCTTTATAAAGTTCAGAGTTCTAATTTTTTTATGACAGAAGAATACATATACAAAGCAGAAGATAGAAATGTTCCAGGACACGGAAGAATTCTCGAGATAGATTCTGGACCGAGAATGTCTGACGCATCTTTAAAAGTTTTAGGAGATTGTACAATGGGGCTAGTTGAAGAAAGAGTTAGGAAAGATATGACTGCAGAATATGCACTTCGTTTAGAACAACAAGCTTAAGAGGGAAGATATGGCGCGTGAGGAATACATTGTTGAATTTAAAAGAAGAGAAAGTCCTAGATATGGAACTCTTGATAAAACTTCGTGGGCTGGAGAAGAAAGATCTGATAAGTTTGATGAAGCAATAATGAATGCAACTGTTGGAGAAAATGAGGAAGAAATTCATAGACTAGCAACTGAAGAGTCTGCAAAACGTGGAATAGTTTATTAATTTTTTATTTCTTTAACTTCTTTATATTATTTTTATTTCTTATTTGCTACCCCTCAACTAAATCTTTTTAAATAAGTCTTTTCTATATATTCTATGAAAAAGGTGATGGTTTTACTTTTAGTTATTTCTCTACTTTTAGTCTCGCCAATTTTAACAGCACAAAACGAAACTATCGATGACAAGGCTTACGATTGTTTAGAAAATCAAATCAAGGACAGAACTTGCGCTAAGCTTTCTCCAACTGAAAAAATTTTTGCTCTAATGGCTACCGGAAAATGTTTGGGAGAAACAAAATCAGATTCGCGTGATTTAATTTGTTGGCCTTCAGATGATTGTAATTTAAAGACAACCGCTCAAGCAATTTTAGCTTTAGAAAAAGTAAACGAATTAACAACAAGTGCTGAAGACTGGTTGCTTTCACAAAACGATACGCCATCCGACGTCGACTGGTTTTTACAAATCGAATCCTCTGTAGAAACAGATTGCACAATAAAATATTCTTCTGGAGGAATCCAAGACATAACAGTAAGAGCCGACAAAAAATTAAGCGGAACAGGGGGAAGCTGTTTATCATTAGTTTCAGGAGGATGGTGGTATAGAATTTCCCCAAATTGCTACGACACAGAATTCGAAATATCTTGCGATGAATCTTTTTTAACAAGTTTATTATTCAAAGAAAAAACTTCCTCAACTTATTTAGTCTCTGAAAAAACTTCAGTTAGTTCAGCCGAAGGAACTACCACCGAAAAAGTAGATTCTTTATGCCTGGAACAAGATGGAAAATGCAATTATGAGGGAACACTCTGGGGGGCAGTTGCATTAAAATCCGTAGGTTATGATGTAGAAGCTTACATGCCTTACTTGATAACTGGTGCATCAAAATATCCAAAAATCTTACCTGAATCGCTTTTATATTTATTAACAAACTATGACGAATTTCGAAATACTTTATTAGAAGATCAACGGAATAGTCAATACTGGGACGAATCTGGAAACAAATTTTACGACACAGCCCTCGCTTTATTTCCTTTCCAATATTCTGGCGCGCAAGAAAAAGAAAATTCAATAGACTGGTTAGAAAGTGTCCAAGGAAAAGATGGTTGCTGGGATGGAGGAAATGTTCTGAGTAATTCATTTTTATTAGCTTCCCTATGGCCTCGACAAGTCGTCGCACAAGAAACAAGAGAAGATTGTGTTTCGTCTGGTTTTTATTGTATGTCCGAAGCAAGTTGTGAGGGACAAATATTAAGTCCATATAAATGTGCGTCAGGAGTTTACATTTGTTGTGACACTGCCCAAATATTAGATCCATGTTCTGAACAAGGAGGGGACATCTGTTTGTCCGACGAGCAATGTATTGGAGGAACAACTCCGAGCGCATCAGGTTTAGGCAGCGGAGAAATTTGTTGTGTAAGCGGACGATGCGAAGCAGAAGTAGAACAAAATGAATGTAAAGCCGCCGGAGGAACATGCCGTTCTTTTAGTTGTGGAGACGACGAAGAGTCTTCAGAGCATAATTGTGGCTTCGGAGACAATTGTTGTTTGCCTAAATCCGACAAAGGCGGAATTAGCTGGTTCTGGATAATCCTTCTGGCAATTTTAATTCTCTTGATTATCTTAGCAATAATTTTTAGAGAGAAACTAAAACCTTACTGGAATAAAATAACTTCAAAATTTAAAAGAAAAAAAGGGGGAGTACCCGTTCAACAAACTGGAAGACGACCTCCGAGATTTCCTCCGGTTAGACCAGCCCAAGTTCCAAGAGGGCAACCACGATTAAGGCCATTATTTCCGCAACAATCCAGAATGCCAATGCGAAGACCAACTCAAAAATCTCAAAAAGATGTTGATAATGTTCTGAAGAAGCTGAAAGAAATGTAAGAGTATTTTTTATTAATTTTGAAATAGTAACAAAAAGAAAGCTTTATAAATTAAAGATTTCTTATTTTTTTATGCAAAGATTAGATGGATTAATAAACCTTCAAGAATTCGAAATAGTCGAAACTGAATTATATTTAGCAGGAATACCTATGAAGGTAAATACTGAAGATACTAGATTTTCAACAGTTATGGGTCAACTGGGAGACTGGAAATTTATTAGAGGAAATTATTGGATGGCTTCTGCTCCTGCAGGAGAAGGATTACCATTAAATGCAGCCAGAGAACTATCTAATAAAAATTATCCTATCATAAATAGTGATCTTCGATCAGTGGGGTTAGTTGCCCGCTTTTTAATAAAGAGCAAAGATACAGATCCAACTCATGAAGGGGCGGGACATTATGATTCTGAAGGACGTCAATTATTGTTAGATCCAGATGGAGAGCAAGAGAGGCTGTTTGCAACAAATTTTCATTTTCAAGAAATTGCAAAATTATACCACTTTGTGAAAGATCAAGAGACTTTTGATCAACTAACTGCAAAATCAACAGTAGACACTTACCACATAGATAATCAAGTAGGTTTAAACGAACTAGCCCGAGTTATTAGAGAATCTCAATAACCCAAAAAACTTTATTAACCCTCTTTCTTTAATCTTTTTATGAAAAAGAGTTTACTATTCGCCCTGCTTTTATTACTCCCTTTAACTTCGGCAATTGAATTCAATATTAATTCAGAATATTCTCAAGGAGGAGCAATTTTAACAACGATTTCTGGAAACTTTCAGGAAACTTTAACAGAAGAAAATATATTATTTTACAGAGGGCATGTCCGTGCACCTTTCAATTACGAATTAAAAAAAATCAAAGACATTTATTATCTTTATGTAAACCTCTTAGATAAATCCCCCAATAATTATTCAATTGTTTTAGAAGAGATAGAATATTTACAAGGAAACAAAATTCTCAACGAAAACATACAAAGAAATTTTTCAATAACAAACGCAACTGTGGACTTTACAATAAATTCTGGGGCAATAATAACTGAAGATGATTTTTCAATAACTATCCAAAACTTACAAGATAAAAAAATAAGTGTCGCCTCAGATTATATAATTTCAACAACAACTGACCTTTATTCAGGCGAAATAAAAACTTTAGATTTTGAAATTGTCGAGGCTATTCCATCCGAAATTCAAACATTGAAATTATCTTCTAGCACAACAACTTATGAAATCCCAATTTATGTTTTAGAAAAACCCCGAGGACAAACTCCAGTAAAGTTTGAATTTGACATATCTTCTCTGAATGTAAGTTTAGATTTAAATAAAAATACAACAAGGACAATCTATGTGAAAAACACAGGAGAAGAAACAATTTTCCAAGTTAAATTATCTTTAGACGATGAATTAGAAAGATATGCCCAGCTTTCAAAATACGAATTATTTAATTTAAGTTCTGACTTTTTATATCCTGTAGAATTAACAATTGTTTCAGGAGATTTGCCAGACAAGATTCTCGAAAATTTAACTGCGTTCTCAGCAGGAGTAGAAATTATTCTGCCGATAAATTTAACAATTTTTCCAGGAATTGTAGAAGAAGTTACAACAGAAAAATCATGTTCTGAAATTGGGGGAGCAACATGTAGTGCTAATGCCTGCGACGGGATAATTGAAATTGTCGAAGGTAAAAATTGTTGTTTAGGGTTGTGTGAAGAGGAAACTAGCGAGGGAGGAACTTCATTTAAATTAATCGGATGGATTCTTTTAGTAGTTTTAATTTTAGTTGGAATCTTATTTTATTTTAAGAAATTTCGAGGCGCAAAAGCGCCAGCAAAAGGTGCGGCAAAACTTTTGGCAAAGATGAAAAAAGAATGATTTTCTTGAATTAAAAACTACCTAAATCTTTATAAATAAAACTTTAGTTGAAAAATTATGAAAAAAGAATCTATGAATACTCTTTATGGATTTGGTGCAGGAGTTTTAGCTGCACTAGTTGGAAATTATGTTTCTGGATGGAGTCCTTTTGTTGAACATAGAATTCCTCAAGTAGAACAAGTTCAAGAAGGATTTATAGCGCCAAGTAAACTTGAAGTTAAATGCAGAGATCTAGATAAAAACGGAGAATCAGAAACATATGTTCAAATTGGAGAAATACCTTATGCTTTAAGAATGGTGGACGGAAAACCAGTTTTATCTAAATATGAAGTTCGACCAGCAGAAATAGAATATAGGGAATAAATCTAACTTTCTAATTATTTCTTCTCTTCAGAATTCTCTTTTTTAGGTTCATATTTTTCTTCAAGTTCTCTAATCCTACGTTGCATTTTCGCACTCTGCATCTGAAGAACTCTCGCAACTTCATCATAACCATGAAGCTTTCTAACTAACTCGTTCAGAATTTCATTCCATCCATTATTTTCCAGAGTAATAAATTCCGGAGAAATAATCTCAATGTGTGCCGGCATATACTTAAACATTAATTCTGCCAAAAGTAAAACTTCCTCAACTTCAATCTCTATTTCTGCAAAAGTCGTATAAAACTCTTTTGAATCTTTCATTAAGACTGGCTCTTTAATTTTCTCGCCGATAATTTTAACTCCTTTTTCCTCGCTCATTTTTTTAATTAAACCCTCCAGCGTAGCAGTCAAATGTTCAGGGGGTTTTCCAATTACTTCTAGAATCAATCTTGCCCTAACGTTTTTTGTTTCATTCATCGAACTCATTTTGATCTTCTTTTTTTGGTTTATATTTAACAATAGATAATATCGCCAGCAAAATACAGAATATAACCAGACCGTATATCGCGCGTTTATTTCCTAACCCTTCAGAATTTTCCTCGCTTTTTATAGTTTGTGGCATTAAATTAATCGCTTCAATTCGTGCTTCTTCTTGCTCAACTTTTTTATCTGCAAAATTTTTAAGTTCATTTAAATTATCCTCTTCTGATTCCGGCTTAACTTCAGAATCACTCTGCTCCTTAACAGGTTCAGTAACTTCCGAACTCACACATGCCAGCCCCTGACTTTTTATTCTTTCTAAAGTTGCAGGTCCAATTCCATAAGCATTTGTTAAATCATCTAAACTTTCATATTGCCGCGCATCAATAATGGCCTGCGCCTTTGCTGGTCCAATTCCTGTAATTTCATCAAGTTCAGAAAGCGAAGCTGAATTAACATCAATCTGATTTCCGGAACATTCCGCCACTACTAATTGAAATAAAAATATTGCGAGGAAAAATAAAATCAATTTCTTCATCAATTGATAAAAATAAAGAATGTTTTAAATTTTATTGTGATAGTTTTTTAAAGTTTAAATGAATTAGAAAATTATGAATAAAAGTAATGTTGATAGATTAGTGGAAGAAATTCGCTTACGTCATGATAGAGAAAGGGTTAAAGAAAATCTCCGTGCAGTGTATAAAGCTCGCCCAAAGTATATTTTTTTAACTGAAACTGGCGCCATACCTACCGGTGAGCTTTTGAAAGAAGCAATGAAAATTATGCTCCCAAAAAGGGACGTTCCCCTGTTTTATAGAATGGATCCTAGAAGATTAATGCAGTATTTTGATGACTGGGAGCCCCTTTTGTATCAGCCAGAATGGGCGTTAAAGGATATGACAAAAGAAGTAAATATTGCAAATGCAGAAAAAACTAAAATGGAGGAATATTTAAGAAAAAGGATTAAGGACACAAGTGCCCCTATTGTTATTTATGATGATGAAATCGCAACGGGGGTTTCTATGTACCAGCTAGAGAAACTTCTTCTAAGGCCTTCTGCGGGAGGATTAGGGGAGGAGTTTAAATGCTCAAATGTTGAGAGGATTAATAGCATAGCTTCGGGGGGAATGAGTTATCCTATTGCGAAGATTACTGAAAAATGTAACATTCCCGGTTCTTTTGGAGGAGGGTCACCAAATATTCCATTCACGCAAGGAGACCGTATCCGTTTCACTGGCAGTATTAAAAGGGGGAAGTCGGAAATAAAATTAAAAAATGGAGAATTTTTGAATGTTAGTTCAAAAGAAATTGCCACCGCCTATAAACAATTTGGTAGAGAAGTAGGTCAAGAACTTCACGAAGAATTAGAAAGACAAAAATCTCTAGAACAAAAAGTAACTTCAGTTATAGCAACTCTTGGTTTGGGAGCAGGAATCTTTTTTCTTCAATCTAATCTAACCGGAAATGCAATATCAAATTTTTCTAATAATACTAATTCTTTTATTGGCATTGGGTCATTAGCTATGGGATTAATTGCAGGATTTTTTTGGTTAAGAAAAAAGTAGTTTAAAAATATTTGTTACATTCCATACCTTTCTTTAAAATCAACATATTCAACTTCGATTCTTCGTCCAACTTGTTTTTGTTTTGCAACCCAAATTTCTGAAAAAGTTACATGTTTCAAATACCAACGACATTTTTCTTTTTCAATTTTTGAAAGAATTCCATTCATCTTGACTTCCACCCCAATTACACTGTAAATCCCCTCAGAAATTTGTTTAATAGAAATAAAATCTGGGAAGCCAGTGCCAATTGTCATAACTTTTGAAAACGGATTAAACTTTCTTTTTGCTGGAATAATCTTGCCTTTTTCAAAATCTTCTTCTGATTCAAATTCAATATTATTTGACCATTTATCTACAACTCTCCCTTTCTCTTCTAAATCCTTTCGCACTTTTAATTCAAATCGCGCTCCGCGCGCTCGTGAAATCCTTCCTCTTTTTATATTTGTTTTTTTCTTGAAATTACAATTTCCTTTTTCATCCCACGCTGTTTCATAATTCTCTGCATCCCCTGCCTTTTCAATTAAATCCATAACTCTTTCTTTATCAACTTTTTTCATTTTCTCTAAGAAATTTAGTATTAAGTGGTATTTAAGTTTTAATTTTCTAAAATAATAAACGCTAATATCTTTTAATATTAAAAGATATTAGCAAACAAACTATATAAAGATATTCTCAGGAGATAAATAAACGAATAATGCCAAAAAATGGCAACATACTGCCAAAAAATGGCAACCTTTAAATAGTCTCTTTTTTGTATATTTGTATGGAAGCAAAAGAAAAAGTATATTTGGCCTATTTAGAATTAAAACAAGATAAACTTTATTTTAATCAATTAAAAGAACACACTCATTTATCAAATAGTTCTTTACAAAATGTTCTTATCAAATTTACAGAATTAGGAATTTTAAAAATAGATAAAACGAAATCAAATGTATTCTATCAAATAAAAAATAAAAAATTATTTTCTTTAGAGTTTTCTAAAATTGCTCTAGAAAAATTCAACCAACTTCATTTAGAGGTAAAAGTTCCATTAAAAAATTTCTTAAAAAAAGTACAAGATAATATTTTTACAATAATCCTTTTTGGTTCAGCATCAAAAAAAGAAGAGCAGAAAGAGAGCGACATAGACATATTAATTGTAACAGATAAAAAAACTAATTTTGAATCATTAAGAAAAGAAATAAACCAATCTTCAAATCACCCACTATCAATCTTCAAATGTTCTGTGGGTCAATTAATTCAAAATAAAGATCCAGTGATAATCCAGGCAAGGAAATATGGATTTCCAATTTACAAGGAACAAAATTTTTATGAGGTTTTGTTAAATGAATATTAAAAAACTATTCTTAGATAGGAATTATTTGGATAACCAGATAAAATTTTTTATTGAGAATAAACAGATTAAAAGTATTAAATCAAATCCTGAGCTGGTTCAGTCTCACATAGAAAAAGCAAAACATAATCTGGGATTTTTTAAATTAAACAAGAAGTATAGCGAATACAAAGATTGGCAAATTGTTTCTCTATATTATTCTCTTTATCATGCTTCTTTGGCATTAATCACGCATAGAAATTATTCCTCAAAAAATCACTCAGCAACAATCCTCCTTTTAATTAGAGAATATTCTATCTCTGAGGACCAAGCAAATTTAATTAATGAACTCTCTCTGGGCAAGAGTGATGCAGAATTATATACCAATCTAAAACAAGATAGACATGATGCAAGTTATTCAACAGATATAAAGTTTACCAAGGAATTAATCGAAGATTATCAAAGAGATGTAATAAAATTTATCAACAAGACAGAGGAGCTCATCAATCAATAATTTTTCTTTATTAAATTATCTACCAAGTCCGAGTTTTCCGTCCCAACTGATTCGCTCGCATAGTTCGCCTATGAAAGTAAGGTTTAGAATTATTTTCTAATCTAACTTTTATTTCTTTCCTTGTTTCCCAACTTCTTTCTCTTTCTTCTTCCCAAAAAAGTTTAATATCTAGATTATCCCAATGATATATTCCCAGATAAAGATAACAACCAGGCCACATTTACAAATCCCGCGCTTGTAAGGTCCGTCTTCCGTTTGCTTTCGCCCGCTGTATTGCCTCAACTAGAATCCCCTCAACTTTTCTATCAAGCGCTGTCTCAACTTCATCAGCAACAGATGAAACAGAATTCTCCTTATCCAACTCTTTCACCGCTTTTCGAATATTAGATTTTATAATCAATGCCATTATTTTTTGCCTTTCTTTCTACTTATACTTTCTTTATTAATTTCCGGTTTCATAAATGGAAACGTCAAAACATCCCGAATTGAATTCTGATTTGTCAAAAGCATCATGATTCTTTCAATCCCAAAACCAACTCCATAAGCAGGAGGCATTCCATGTTCAAGCGCATTCACAAAATCATTATCTGTTTGCATTGCTTCTTTATTTCCTTTCTCTCTTTCTTCTTCTTGTTCTTTAAAATGTTCAGCTTGCAAAGCAGGATCATTCAATTCTGAATAAGCTCTAGCCAATTCCATCCCCCCAATAAACGGTTGGAAAATTTCCGCCTTAGTTGGGTCCCCTCTTTTAGGTTTCGCCAAAGGAGCAAGTTCAATTGGATAATCAGTTAAAAAAGTTGGTTGAATTAATTTATCTCTAAAAGTTTTCATTAATTCATCTGCAATATTTCCTTTTGTGATTCCATCCTCCTCAATTCCATGTTTCTTTGCCATTTTTTTTGCGTCACTATCAGTTTTAATTTTAGAAACATCTTCTTTCAAATATTTTTTAATTGCTTCTGCAAGAGTCAAAGTTTCCCATTTAGAAATATCAATTTTATTTCCTTGATATTCAAAAGTATATTTTCCAAAAACTTGTTTAACAATATATTTCAAAAACTCTTTTACCATTCTCATTCCTTCGTTATAATCTGCATAACCTTGATACCATTCAATTGTCATGTGCTCTGGATTATGGCTTCTGTCAACTCCTTCATTCCTGAACTTTTTAGTAATTTCATAAACTCTATCAAATCCTCCAACTAAAGCTTTTTTTAAATAAAGTTCTGGAGCAATACTCAAGTAAACATCTGAATCAAAAGCATTACAGTGCGTCTTAAACGGAGTCGCTGCTGCTCCTCCATAAATGCTTTGAAGCAACGGAGTTTCTATCTCAATAAAATTATTTATTTTCATAAATTCTCTCATAGCTTCCATTAGTTTACTTCTAATTAAAAATATATTTTTTACCTCTGGATTTATAGCTAAATCTAAATATCTTTTTCTGTATTTTTCTTCATCATCCTGTAAACCGTGCCATTTTTCCGGAAGAGGTTTAATTGCTTTGCTTAAAAGTTCAACAGATTTAATTAAAATAGAAATCTGCCCAGTTTTTGTTTTGATTATTTTTCCTTCCACCCCAATAATATCTCCCGCATCAATATATTTTTTAAAGAATTTTCTAACTTTCTCAGAAGTCTCTCCTTGCTGTAAAACAATTTGGACATCTCCAGAAATATCTCTTAAATTTGCAAATGCAATTTTTCCCAAATCTCTTTTAATAATAATCCTCCCCGCGGTTTTAACTTTAGATCCAACTTTAGAATTTGAACATTCTTCTGTATTTTGCTTTTTATCAAATTTATAACCATATGGCTCGATTCCTTCAGCTCTAAGTTCATCTCGCTTTCGAATTCTTTCTCCAATAATTTGTTTCTCTCGTCCCATATGTAGAAATAAGAAAAAGGGTTTAAATAATTGTTGGATTAGAATCGTCAGTGGTCTTTTTCTTGCGGGCAAGATGACTAGCCATCCCAATTGCATAAATTACTGGCATTGATTCCTCTTCAAGTTGATTATGATTTTTTACCTGAAGTATTCTTCCATTTCTTGCAACCACTCCAATGCTCATCATTGATTCTTCTGGGATACTTAAGATTCCCCTTAATCTCCAATTTTTTATAAAGGGAAATTCTCTAACAAATCCGTTAAATCTAGCATTCCCTCTTTTTTCTATTTTCGAATACCAAACCTCCCCCTCTGGTTCACCAATTTCTAGGGGGTGAATTTTAAATGCATATCTCCCTGTAGGATCATTAAGATTGATAAATGCTCCCTGAGTCTCAGCCGCATAATCTAATTTTAATTCTCTGTAGAATAAACTATCAGAATAAAAAGTTTTATGTGTTCTCAATGCTTGATAAAAATCTCCCATTAAATTTACTATTTCTTTCATAATTCATTCTACAAGTTTTTATTTAAAAAGTTAATTGTTTTGCAGATTAACTTCCTAAAGTTCCCTTGTATCCCCTATATCTCCCATATCCCAAAGAATCAAGTTCATTATTCAAAAGTTCGTCAGCAATCTGCTGGTATGTATCCCATCTGCTAACATGCGTAAATTTGATTTTGTCAAAATTTTCAATTAGTTTTTGTACTTTTAAAAATGATTGAAGTAGGATAGGATTTTTTACTTTATATTCTCCAAGAAGTTGTTTGACAACTAATTCAGAATCAAGAAAACATTCCACTTCCTTATCTTTAACTTTTATAGCAAGTTCAAGCGCTTTAATAAGCGCTTCATATTCTGCTTGATTATTTGTAATTCTCTGCCCAATTCCTCCACTATAACGAATCAAGATTTCATTTTCTCGTCGAACAATTACTCCAATTGCTCCCGGACCAGGATTCCCTCTTGCTCCGCCGTCAGAATTTGTTTGAATCATAAGATTAAAAAAATTCCAAGGTTTAAATATTTTTAGAACTAGAATCTTTTTTGAGATTTGTTTGGAACTTTTGAAAAAAGAAAGGGGAGGAAGGGGAATCGTTCGAAGGATTGCAAGAGAAAACGATTCTAACTCACAAATCTTATTCAAGATTTGTCAATATATTTTTTTCTACCACTGTAGGTTCTTTTTTTGAAAAAAGAACCCCAAGGGAATCGTTTGCAGGAGGCAAAGAGAAAACGATTCTAACTCACAAATCTTATTCAAGATTTGTCAACATATTTTTTTCTACCACTGTAGGTTCTTTTTTTGAAAAAAGAACCCCATTTTATATATGTAACACCTTAAAATTTCTAAACCCTTGATATCTTTCAGGTTTTTCTTTGATATCTCTAATCTGAGCGTGCTTCGGACCCGCTTTACATAACTCAGTCATTTTGTTTACTGCACTAGATTCTCCCTCTAAAAATATTTCAAGCCGCCCATCATCAAGATTCCTTACAAATCCTTTAACATTAAGTCGCTCGGCATTCTCTTTAATAAACGCACGGAAAAAAACTCCCTGCACAGTTCCATTAATATATAATCTAATTGACTTTTTCATATTGTAATCTCTAAAGAACCCTTCTTATTAAGTTTTTGGATTTCTCATTTTTTATAATTCTCTAAAATTAATATATTCAAATCTACTTTGTATCCGCCTATAATTCGCGTCTTCTTTCTGCTTCTTCAACTAACTGTCTCAATCCACTGCAATTAAAAACTTCAGAATCATCTTGATCTAAAAATGCATAATGTTCCATAGAACCATCTTGTCTAGGAATAAATACTGGTTGAAGTCCCAAATCATCCCTTACAAAATCTGGTGCTCCCAAAAGTTTTTCATACTCGAATTCTCTGTAATCCATAATACCTCATATAAAATTCAGTTTATAAAGTTTCACAATCTAAAAAACCATATTTATTCTCAAATCCCACGATAATCCAATTCATTATTCACCACAGCCATGGTTTGAGAAGCAAAATACATTTTATTCCCCACAGAAACAGCGGTTGCTATTTTTTTCAATCTCTTTAATTCTTTGTGTGGCAAACCCTCATGATCTCCAATAATAAAAACACAATCTTTTGAAATCTTTGCCTTTCTTATATCTTCCCCACGCTTATCCAAAATAAAAATCTCTTTGCCCTCATTTTCTAATTCCCCCACCACTTTCAAAAAAGATTTCTTTTCCACAAAACACCCCGGTAAAACTTCTTTCTTTTTTCCTTCATGATATTTATACAAAATCTTTTTAATCAAATTCGCCACATCCTTTTTAGACATCTCCAATTCTTCACTAACTTGAATTTCAATATGCTTCGGGGGGTCAGGCATCCCATAAAAAATAAAATGAAATTTAACATCTTCTCTAAAACCATGACTCAAAAAAATTCCCTGAATGAAACTATGAATAGCAATATCCATCCTTCCAGCCTTCATTAAATTTCCCCCTGAAAGTGCCTTCCCAGAAGTCGAGGCTGAACTTGAAAAATAAATAAAATGTCTCATTCAAAATAACCTCTGTATTTTTTTTTGAATGAATGAAAATTTTCCTTTGGACCTACTCGGTAGATTTGATTTCATGCTCTAAAAACTATCCAAACCTTTTTATAACTTGTTAAATTTAATTATCTATGAAAACCGCCGAGGCGATAGGATGGATTGGAACAATTCTGATTGTTTTAGCATATTTTCTTATCAGTTATAATTTCTTAATTTCTGAAAATTTAATTTATCAAACAATGAATCTTCTTGGAGCTTCCGCACTTTTTTACACTGCTTTTAAAAAACACTCAGCTTCAATTGCGACACTTCAATTTATCTGGGGAATAATTGCAGTGGTAGCTTTATTTAGAATTATCCTTTAATAGGTTGCATAACAAATTCTGGCTTTGCAAAAATTTCTTCGTCTCCGAGGAATTTGTAAATTCCCACAAATTTTTCTCCACAAAACACAGAAACAATTTCATCTTTTTTTAATCTAATCATTTTAACAACATATTTTTTGAGAAAAACTTTTCCATGATACAATTTCTGAACTGCATCTTCTTCAATCTGAACTTCTTTCATAATTTTTTTAATCGCTTCTTCAGCTGGAATAATATATTTTACCAAATCCTCTTCTTTAATCTTCTTCTCTTCCATCTGCAATTCGCGATGCCTATGCGCAATGGCTTCCCTGGCATCAGTCGGAGGCAATGAGGAGATGCCCCTTCCGATATCGCGATGCCTATGCGCAATGGCTTTCTCAAGTTCATATAAATTCATAAATTCTTTATCCTTTTCTGAAAAAATCCCCGCGTTTACCCTTCGTAATTCTAACATATGTGCTCCAATTCCCAGCTCCTTTCCTAAGTCATCAATTAACTTCCGAATATAAGTTCCTCCCTCACATTTCACTTTAAACAAAATATCTTTGCCGTCTGTTTCCAATAATTCAAACTTATAAATTTCCCTTTCTCTTTCTTTCCGAGCAACTCGTGATTTAACAGGGGGAATTTGCTTAATTCTTCCAAGAAACTTTTTTTTAATCATAGATTCAACTTTCTTCAGCTCAACTTTTTCATGCATCCTCATAATTCCAACATACTCCTTATCATGAGAAAGAAAAAATCCTGTAAGTTTACACGCTCGGCTTAGAGCAATAGGCAAAACCCCTGTAACTTTTGGATCAAGAGTTCCAAAATGCGAGGCCTTTTTCAAATTTAAATTTTTGTGAATAAAATCTACAATCGCAAAACTTGTAGGACCTGAAGGTTTATCAATATTCAAAATTCCAAATTCTAAAAGTTCTTTTAATGATTTTTGTTTCATATATTATCCTATGGAAATACTTTTAAAGAATCTTTGGTTTTTGAAAATATGGTAAGAAAACCAATAACATATTCTGGAAGAGTTTCTGGAGAGGGATATCAATTTGGAATTGAAACAAAAGTGACTCATTTTGAATGGGATGGTTCTGGAAGAATGGACGAAATGCCTGGAGATTTTTTAACTCAAGAAATTTATTTTTATGGAATGGACGAAGAGTTACAAGATGACCCTTTAACAGATGAAATTACTAGATGTTTAAATCGTCTAGCAGTAGAATTGGAAATTTCAACTTTATGGAAGTCTCCTAACAAAAGAGAGATAACTTCTGAACCTAATGGATACGCAAAATTAGTTCATGATACTTTAATAAACGAAGTTCAAAGAAATCCCCAGAAGTACATTGGTATGATAAGACCTGCAGTAAAAAAAGCTCTTTAATTAAATTCCCCTTTCAACCATTTTTTCCTTTCTTCTGCTTCAAACTTTTCAATTGCATATCTCAACATTGTCCGAGGCATTTTTTTGCAATTCATTCTCAAAAAACATTTTAAACTTTCCCTATCTCTTTTCCCCAATTCCCTCAACATCCATCCCACTGCCTTATGAATTAAATCCTCTGAATCTCCCAAAAGCTCGGCTGAAATACTCAAAACATCTTCTGAAAATTTTTCTTTTCTAATAAAAGCAAAAGTTGAAATAATTGAAATTCTCCTTTCCCAAATATTTTTAGACTTCGCAAGTTTTTTTAAAATATTTTTTATTCCAGGATTTTCAAGTAAATAATCTCCCACAATCTGCGGAGCAGAAATATCAACTAAATCCCA
Organism: archaeon; assembly: GCA_018657525.1. Taxonomy (GTDB): domain Archaea; phylum Nanobdellota; class Nanobdellia; order Pacearchaeales; family GW2011-AR1; genus JABHWZ01. The sequence goes on from JABHWZ010000002.1 coordinate 186,554, forward strand.
ATTATTTATTCTCTTAGCATTTGCCAAATAAAAATTAAAAATTCCCCCTCTTTCAATTTTGTTCCCCTCTTTATATTTTTTAATTAAACTAACTAGCGCAGCCAAACGATGTTCATGAATTTTGGAATTTAACAAATTTTGAATCTGCTCTAAATCCAATTCATAATTTGAAATAATTTGGCGAGTGACTGGAACTTTTATCCCAAGAAATATATCTCCTTCTCCATATTCCCCTGCCCCGGTTTTAAAAAATTTCTGGAAAATTTTTGCCTGTTTTGAATCCGCAACTTTTTCTAAATCTTTTTTTAATTTATTTAACATATTTTAAAATTATTTCGCTAAAGCTTTTCTCTGAGGTCTTTTAGGTGCCTTTGTTTTTCCACCAGTGTCATGTTTTGCTCGTTTTGATGCTGCCTTTTCTAGTGCCTTCCCTGCTTCAACAACAGAAGCCTTTTTTTCTTTCTCTTCTACTTTTGCTTCGGCTTCCTTAGTCTTGCTTTCTAAAGTTTCCTTTTTCACAGCGTCGGCCACAGCTTTTTTACCTTTAACTTTTTCTGCAACTGCTTTCTCTGCTTTTTCAGCTCTTGCTTTTTTAAACTTCAACTTTGTAGAAAATTCAACTAACTCTACTTTCACAGTTTCTCCGTTTTTAATGGCTTTAACCTTTACTTTATGCGGCGGATTTTTAATTCCTCGCGCCCATAAAAATTCATTCAAATATTTATCAATTTTAATTTTGTTCAAATCTCTATCATAAATTTTCATATGTTTTACTAAAAATTCTTTAACTGTCTTTATTGCCTTCGGCGTTTTCTTATAACGCGCAACATGCTGATACCGAGCTCTAAGTGGAATAACATATTCTCTTTCAAGAACATTAGATGTTTTCTTATCCACAGCTTTTTTTGTTTCTTTTTTCTCCGCCATTTTAAACAACTAATCTTCCCCCATGTCTTAAATTTAAATATAATTTAAAATCTGAATCTTTACCAGAAATTTCATACTTTCCCTCTTCTGTTCTACCTAAAAATCCTTTTGTAATCATTCTTCCTAATTGGGAAGAACAAGCATTTTGTTGAAACATCCTAGAAACTACTGCAACTTCTCTAACTCTCAAAGGTTTTCCTTCTCGAGCCATTGATATCAAAATTTTTCTTTGTTGCTTGGATAGTTCTTTTTCCATTTTTGATTTATATCCTGGAGTTTTCAAATCAATTCTTTCTCTGTCCTCTAATTCATTTAAATCCCCTGCAAGTGTCATCCCCAATTCTCCGACTAGGAGCCCTTCCATATTTTCAACAGTATAATCTTCTTTAGCCATTTTAAGATCTTTCAGTTAGCCTCCAATTTTCATCAATTGAATTAACGATAGCCATCGTGAGTAATGATCCATTAATTTCCGAGCTTTCAGTGGTAGGCAATGTTTCTATACCCTTAATAATCAAATTTTTGTTATTTCTTCCTTTTTCCGTATATACCAATATCTGCCCATTAGCAGATTCATATTGGCCTCCCCTTGTTAAATCTCCCATCCATTGATATCCCCTTTGTCTCATTCTTTTGTGAAATCTCCAAAATTTAATTTTATCTCCATTTGCGTCCTCTAGTCTAAATCTCATTTTTATCCCATATGCCACTTTCTAATCTTCCGTGGCTTTATTTTTAATTTAGTTCTTCTCCATGACCTTCTATTTTTCGTGATGTGAGAAGGATGAACTTTTTTACCGACCCCAAATTTTCTCAAAACAGCCCAAACCGGCGCCCACTTAGTCTGCCTTGTTTTCACTGCAAGCCGTTCTTTTCTTTTACCTTTTTGATTTTCATTATTTGTCATTATTCCTTACCCCCAACACTTTCTAAAAATTCTTTGCCTTTTGCAGTTAATTGTCGTCCTGGTTTTTTACTCCGCACACCCTTAATGTCTTCTGCGATTTCAGTAAAACCAGCCGCATCTGCTTGTTGTAAAATTGTTCTAATTATTTTCCCAGAAGCTCTCCTAAATTGCTCAGGTTTAAACCCTCGGTTTTTTTTACTTCCGTATTTTGTTCTTAATCTATTAACTCCTAGAATTCCCTTTTTGTAAACATTTCTTAAAATTGAAGCCGCCCTCTTATGCCAAAAATCTAAATCATCTATCGGCCTCTCTTTCGCCGGACCAGATTTAACGAACTGTGCCCACTCTGGCTCCTCAAATTCCGGAACCTTCTTCAAAGCTGCAGCTAATTTTAAATTATATTCTTGAGCGTCTAATTCGTATACTATATTCATTTTTATTAGGCACATCTCGCGATGTTAGATAAACTCCTAGAGTTTTTTACCTACTATTTATTCAAATTCTTGCTTTATAAAACTTGTTATTTGCTCAAATACAATGGACTCAGTTTAGGTTTTGTGCAATGCCCTTCTTTGTCTCTAAGTCCTAATTGACACCGGCCTTTCAGATAATTGCTTTGGTCTTGATCTTTCGGACCATGAGGTCTAAAAACCCACTCTCCACAATATGTCTGACATCTTTGCTTACATTTTTCTGCCAGAAGCATTCCTTTATCAGTTGTATATCTTCCTTCTACCATAAAAAACCAACTAATCAACCATTTTTAAACATTTGTGTATAGAAAAATACTATTCAACTTTGCCTCTTCGAAGTCGTTTCAAATTAATAATAAATCCAACCACTCGCGCTGAATAATTTGTCCCCAACTTTTCCAAAATTTCTTCAGAATACTTTTTAGTAGAATCCTTTGCTTCACGGGCAGATTTCAAAACACTGACTTTCACATTCGAGTGTTTTTTAAAATGCGTTTTAAGAGTCGCAATAAAATTTTCTGTAATCCCTGATTTCCCGAGCTGAATTTTTGATAATGGCATAATTTCTAAAGAATTGTCGAGTTAATAAATCTTCCCAATCAAAATATTTAAATACCCTTAAGATTCACTTATTTTATATCCCAATTTCTTAATTTTAAGGTATTTTACCGACGCTGCCAAAAACTTTATAAACCCATTTACTCAACATAACAGAGGCACATATTGATGAATAACAAACCTTTGTTAAATTCCTGTGAAAAAAGAATTCTTGTAAAATCTTCTGGCTCTTTTTTATATTCTCCAAAAATGATTGGCTTAGCCATAATTTGGATAGAATTGAAAGGAGGTGAAAGAGAATGAGAAATGAACTAGAAAAAGCTCTTGAATTTATGTATGATTGTATTGGTGAGGATGGAAGAGCGGCTTATAATTTTAGCTGCTCTGATCCTGATAGTACTGGACTTGTAGATTTTACTCATCCTGGAATAGGTTTGATTGCATTGGGAGAATATCGGAAATTTGAGGTGCCCACCTCTTTTGAAATTGAGGCCGGAAATATACTTAGGGGAGTGCCAGAATCAAAGAAAAGAAGAGAGGGATATCCTGAAAGTGCGTCACGAGTATATAGGCTTGCTGGGAATTTAGAGAGAGCCGTTAATCTTCAAAAGAGAGTAGCTGAAATTTTTGAACATAAATTAGCGGGAAAGAAATAAAACTTATTTTTTTTCTAAAATCACAATTTCTTAATATCAAATTTCTTAACTTTCAGAACATCAAATTTCTTAACTCCAAAAGTTCCCTCTTTCATTCCTTTGCTTTTGAAAATTTCTTTCGCCTTAAAAATATGAACCTCAACATCCTCTTTATTATCTCTCCAGTCCTTACTATGCTTTGCACAAAAAATCGCCGCGTCTAAAATATCTTGCTTAGTTGGTTTTTTATCTTTAATATTTACGAACGGACTACCCGGTTTAACAGTATGTAATACAATTTCCTCTGGTTCTGTCTGCGCAACAATTTCTTCATTATTCTTAGAATTTCTTCCAGCCAAAACTAAACTTCCAAGGCTCGTAAAATATTCTCTAAATTTAAGTTCTTTTACCATAATTAAATCACAATTATCCCCTTTTTATTCTTTATGCTCCTTTAATATATCAGATTAAATGAAGTTCCATGCAAATTTCTTGAAGTGTTTCGTCTAAATCTTTTTCTTTATACGGATCAGTAATATCTTCCCCTTCTTCTAAGGAATAATTTGCTTCTTTCCAGAAATCTTCTTTTTCCCATTCTGGCTTTCCATCTTCATGAAAAAAAACTTTTGTTCCCCAAACAGTCTTAGAGTCATGCTCAGCTTTCACAAGCGAGGGTATTTCTTCCTCGCGGAATTGTATCCTTGCTTTTCCTCCATTTTGATAAATCTGATTTGCTATTCCATAAGTTTGTCTGAGTTTTATAAAAGTTTTTCTTCTAATATCTTCCCCAGATTTTCTAGGATCAATTCCCTCAAATTCACAAGTTTGACAAGCATATTCATATAACCAATGAGATAATTCTTTACGGTCAAAGATAACTTTTCTTCTCTCTAATTCCAAAAAATAATCTTCAATTGTAACAGGATAATCCTCGTCAATAGCTAACTCCATATTTTACCTAAGATTTTTTAATTTAAAAATTTATTGACAATCCGCAAACACCTTCTTTGATTCGGCCAAGTTAGCAATCGTAGGGCCTTCTCGAAATTAACCCATTTAAAATCTGAGTGTTCAGCATCGGAATTTTTCTTTAAATTAACTTTCCTTTTCTCCACTTCTGCTGAAAATAAAATATACTTTTGACCAATAATGCCTAAACGATCTTTTATTCTTTTACCATATTTAAACGACCCAGTAATTTTAAAATTTCTAATTTCCTTGGCCATTAAACCAGTCTCCTCTTTAACTTCTCTTTTTACCACTTCCACTAATTTTTCTCCACTTTCAATACCTCCTTTTGGAAATTCCCACCCCTTCCAATGTAATTGTCTTTTTAAAATTAAATATTCAAAACCATTCCCAATTTTTGCATAAACTACAATAAAAACTCCTTTTCGATATTTCATTTTCTAAAATATTTCCAATAAACTAATGCCCGTCGTAATTCTTTTCTTAATTTGGAATATTCTCCCAAACTTTGGTGGTTAAGAACTGCATTCACTGCTTGTCGTGAGGCTTTAGCACCAGCCCTAGTGCCGTCGGGGTGCCCGTGAATTCCTCCGCCCATTTGTATTACCAAATCATTCCCCAAGTTTTTCATTAAAAATGGAACATGCCCTGGATGTAACCCTCCAGAAGAAACTGCTAGAGTTGATTTAATATTTCTCCAATTTTGTTCTAATCTTATCTTAGTTTCTTTAACTTTGCTATTTTCAATTTCTTGTTCAATTTCTTTTATGACATTTATATCTCCCTCAAGTTTACCAATTCCTGTTCCAATATGTAATTGATCCATCCCAGCCAGCCTTGCAAAATCGGCCATCACCATCATAGAAATGCCATGATCTGGATTTCGGTCAAACGCAGCATGCATGGCTCGATGTGCATGAATCGCCATTTTAAATCCTACTTCCCTCAAAGTTTGAACAGCCGCCCAACCCGAAGTTATAACATCCACCATAATATATTTGCCCCCCAAATCCTGAACTGCTTGCGCTCGCTGAATCATTTTATTAGTTTCTGCTGTAACATTTGCAAGATATCCCTTTTTCTCCCCAGTTTCCTTCTCTGCTTTATCTGCCATATCCAAAGTTTTTGCAATGCGCTTCTCAAAATTATTAAATTTCTGTGAAGACAGATTTTCATCATCCTTAACAATATCGCAACCCCCAATCCAAGATTCATAAGCCGATTCTGCATGATGCCGAACATTTAGCCCTAACTTCGGTTTGATAATTGTTCCAACCAACGGCCTCCCTTTAACTTTCATCATTTTTCTAATCCCTTTAATTCCATACTGCGGACCTTTATATTTTCTAAGAATAGATTTAGGAAAACTAATATCTTCAAGTCGGATAGAATTAACTGCCTTCATCCCCATAATGTTTCCTGCAATAGAACTTAAAATATTTGGAATATTGTCATATTCAAAAAGTTCCTGAGGGTAAGCAATCTTCACTAAATGCCCTCCAAGAGAAAAAACTTTAGCTTTTAACTTTTCATAATAATCAATCTTTTTTACTGATGTCCACGTTCCAACGCTCGATTCTAGTGCAACTGTATTTGCTGCCTCTTTGACACTCAGCCCTTTTGCAGGATCAATCTTAAACAAACAAATTAAATCCTTTCCCTTTGGCCTATATTTCAAATTAATAAAGTCAAGTTTTTTATTCATTTAAAATTTTTAAAACCTCTTTTATATCTTTAATAACATGGTTAGCTTTTTTATAATCTTCTCCAGATAATTTCTTATTCTTCTTTCTACTAATTAAAACAGATTCGATTCCAACTGCATTTGAACCGGCGATATCCTTGCTCAAATCATCTCCAACAAAAAGAGTGGCTTCTGGTTTGAGTCGCATCTTATTCAAAGCAAGTAAAAACATAATTGAATGTGGCTTTTCACTTCCTGCCTCTTCTGAAGTAACCAAAAAATCAATATATCTCGTGAGCCCTAATTTTTTAATCTTTTTCAATTGAATATTTGTAGTTAAATCCGAAACAATTGCAATTTTAATTTTATCTTTATGTATTCTTTTTAATGTTTCTAAAACTCCTCGATCTAATTTCATATTTTTCAAAAAAGTGTTCCAGTACAGATTATATAATTTTAAAATAATATGGGGATGAACTGTGTTATGAGTTTTTTCAATTAATCTCTGAAAATATAAAATGCGATTATGGGCCGAGGCTGTTCCAGAAAGCTCTCGCTTAATTTCTTGTTTAGATAAATCATAAAGTCGGATAAATTTTATTTTAGATATTTGAATTTCCTTCTTGAGAAAAGAATAAACAACATTCAATGCTTTTTGGTGTGGCAATTTATATCCATATAAAGTATTATCTAAATCAAACAAAACACCTTCTTTTTTCATTTATGATTCCCCACACAATTAGTTTTAATTTCATGAATTTGTTTAACAGTTTCTTTTTCAAATCGTTTCAAACTTTCAACTTCTCCTGCGACAGAACTTAGTTTATGAATTTGCCACCCTGCCAAATAAACTACTCCAAAATACGGGGCATATTGAATTAAAACTGGAGTATTAATAACTCCTGTAACTTTTAGAACTAACCAAACTAAAATTCCTGCTAATACCAGCCACGCTAAAATGTCCCAAAAATCCAAACCTCTTTTCATATTTATAAATACAATTTCTTATTTTTATACTTTCCGCCTAAAAAATAAATAAATATTTACACAAAATAAAATTAAAACTCCAAATAATAAAACTGTTGGGAAAAAGCCACGAGAATAATCATTAATTTCTACTATTCTTGCTGTTAATCCCAAAAGTCTTGAAACTAATCCATCAAAGAAGCTTCCGAATCCAAATCCGAGCAAAGCGACAGAGTATTTTTCAACTTTATAAAAAATAAAGATTAAACTAGAAATAAAGATTAAAAAAATTCCATAGTGATAGTGGTGCAAATTCAAACCAGTTACTGATCTTAAAATGCTAACTTCTCCAGATTTTAAAAAAACTAAACTTCTCCAAAAAACAAACGCAAAAATCATGGTAACACAAAGTATCAACAAGGCTCTTTTTTTTTCCATTAAAATAAAGTCAAAAAAGAATTTTTAAGGATTGATGTGCTAGAAAGGATATCTCAATTAACAACTTTCCCAGAAATTACACCCTGCTTTGTCCTGAATTATATAAACTTCGTCTGTAAAATACCAAATCATTAGTGTTTTATCTTCAGGTTTACATTCCATCAAAATTTCAAAGTTGTGCACATTGTGCCCGTGTAATAAAACATAATCTGCTGGCGTGTCATAAACTTCTTCACAAATATTTTCCCAAGGAAGTAACGAAGTCAAAGTAACCCAATAAATCTTCCCTGTTTTTATTTCAGGATATTTTTCTTCAATATAATTTACAACGTCTTCTGAAATAGAACTAATCATTATTTGATTTAAAATTCCTCTTGCCTCACAATCTTCAATAATAGATTCAACTAATTCATTATCTTTTTCCACATCTCCAGTAGTTTTAATCTCAATATCTAACGGCTTTCCCCCTGCAATTAAATCCATAACTTCTTCATAAGTAGGAATATGAAATTCGAACTTTTCTTGTAATTCTTCATAAGTTAAATCACGAACAACAGCCCCGTTTTTTGGTCTTCTAAAAATGTTATTCTGATGAATTACTACTTTTTCCCCATCTTTAGTATAAGTAACATCAAACTCTATAAATTTGTATTTCGAATTATCCAATGCTTCCTCAAAAGCATCAAGTGTGTTTTCTTTATGCTCTAATGATGCCCCTCTATGCGCACCATAAACCACATTTGCACTAACTTCTGAAATTGCAGGAGTACTTAAAACCAAATTTGCTAATAGGAAAACCGTTGCAATTGTCTTCAAAAACATAAACTTTCTAAGTGATTTATTCATAGAATTAAGTAGTGTTTAGACTTTAAAAGTCTTTCTATTTGTTACTTTTCTAAAGGGGTTACAATCATCTACTATTTAATAAACTCTTTAACTAACTTAACAACTTCGTCTTTTTTGTATGGCAAAAATGATAAAGCTCCTGCATTTTTATGTCCACCACCTTCGATAAATGCCTCTGGGCATTTTTTTTCAATATATTTTTTCAATTCGTGAACAGAAAAATTCGCAGCATCAGTTGCACGGAAAGTAATTGCAGTTCTCATAATGCCAGCAGTCACAACTGCTTTTTCTCCAGATTGTTTCTGATAATCATCATGGACAAGACCTGTTGCTCTGCCTGGCTTCGGGAAAAATCCAAACCCCGGAAAAGTATCCTCAATATCCATAGATTGTAAAATAATTTTTCCGATTTTTTCTTGTTTAGCATTACTTACTCCAATAGCAAGACCTTTGGAATCTAATTTTCTAATATGCGGAGCCATTAATTCAACTAACTCTTTTTGTTTATCCCGAGGTTCACCAAATAAAACTTCAATGTATTCTCGAACTTCCATAAATCTAACTTTTGCAGAAACATAATCAATAACTAATGAGATGTCCCCTAATAATTCCTTAGCGTATCCATCTTCCTCTGCCACCTTCAAATATTTTTTCATTGTCCCTGGGGCCGCTAAATCAATTCGATCAGCATACCCGCTCATCGCGGCAATTTGTTTAACATTTGCAACATCTGGATTAATGAATCTAGCAAGTTCTGCACAAAGCATTCCTGCACAAATTTCTGCCCCGCTTTCTTCAACCAAAAAAGGATTTATATGTGTCAAAACTTCCGCTGAAATGACATCTTTTTCAAATCCGTGATGATCTACCACAATAAAATCTGCCCCATGAATTTTACCTTGTTGAATCGCCATCAAATCTTCTTCGCCAGAACCATTATCCACAATTAAAATTAATGGCATTTTATTTGAAAACTTTGCAACGTTTTTTAGAGATTGCGCTGTATCTCGGATCGAATCATCAATTTCATAATACGGCGCAGCCGACGGAGCTCGAGTAAAAAATTCCCACGCTGCTTTTTCAGAACTATGCTGTTTTTCAATCAAAGGAAGTATTGCCCTTTCCAAAGCAAAGCCCGCACAATATCCGTCAGTATCATTATGGTGCCTCACAATAATCGGTCGATTCTGAAAAATAGCTAATCTAATCTCAGTAGCAGCTACAATCATCCTATCTTTTAATTTATCTAAAACCTTATTCTTGACTAAAAAATCAATTGGTTGAACTTTCGCCTTTTCCCTCTCCCTTTTTTGAAGTGTATTCTTGATTTCTTCTTCATTTTCTGCTTTTTTAATTTTAACAATATCTCCCTCAATTTCTCCATTAAATTCTTCCAATTTAATTGTAGCATTAATATAATCTCCCTCGTTAAGTTCTGGATAAGCCCTTTCCCCCGGTGCAATAAATCCTTTAAGCGCAAGAGTCCCAGTTCCATCACGGATTTCAAAAATCGTCGGTCCCCCAGTTTGGATGATTCTATCAATCATTCCTGAAAGTGCAACTTTTTTCTTAAAAGAACTCGAATTAAGATTTTCAATTAAAACCGGTTCTGCAACAGAATCCGCGCTTTCGCTTTTTTTAAACGACTTTTTTTGAAAGCCTTTTTTATTAAATTTTTTTTTCATATTATCTTAAGAAAAGTACATCATTTATTTTCTTTACATAAACTGAATATTACTTAGGTTTTTAAATCTTTTCAGTATCATATTCCTCATAGCCCGGTCTTGCTATTATGTTTTCTTCATTTGATGATTCTTTCTCTTCTCGAGTTTTTTCACATTCTTCTGCATTACAATCTGCAAAATGAGCTCGAAAGTATTTTCTATCCAAAATCCCTGTTTTTTTCATATTATCCCAAGCTCATTGTGGAATAATAATTTTTCAACTCCACTTTTACCATTAGTTAAATCACCAACTATCCAACCTTGTTTTTTAATCTCTTCTCTAAATTCATCTGCCTTTCCCCAATCTTTGTCCTTTCTTGCTTTCTCTCGCTCTTTAACTAAATCTAAAATTTTCTTAGGAATTTTTTCCTTTTTTCCTTTCTTCAATAAATCCAGCCCTAAAACCTCCTCCATTTTTTTAATTGCCCCAATTTGCCCTCCAGTTTTTTCATCCCGAACCATTTTCCATAAAACTTGCAAAGCCCTTGAAGTATTCAAATCATCATTCACTGCTTCTTCAAATTCCTCCAAATATTTGCCGTTTATCTTTTTATCATCTTTTAATTCAGAAATCTTATTTCTCAATCTTTCATACGCTGTTTTTGCCGCATCCATTGTTTTAAAATCAAATGCAGTTCTCTTCCGATAATGTGAAGTCAATAAAAAATATCTAAATTCTAAAGCAGTATAACCCTTTTCCTCCAAGTCTTTTAAACGAATTATTTTGCCCGAAGATTTCGACATTTTCCCTTCTTTTAGATTTAGATGATTATTATGTAACCAATATTTCACCCACGGCTTTTTTCCAAACGCTGTTTCTGATTGCGCTATTTCATTAATATGGTGCGGACTCATATTGTCAATTCCTCCCGTATGAATATCAAATTGTTCCCCTAAATATTTCGAACTCATTGCTGAACATTCAAGATGCCACCCTGGGAAACCAACCCCCCACGGAGAATCCCATTCTTGCTGTCTTTTTCCCCCAGAAGTAGAAAATTTCCAAAGTGCAAAATCCGTCTTATTTTTCTTCTCGCCCATATCAATTCTTTTCCCTGCTTTCAATCCTGCTACATCCAATAAAGCAAGTCTACCATAATCTTCCAACTGAGAAGTATCAAAATAAACTCCATCAGAAGTTTTGTAAGTAAAACCTTTCTCTTCGAGTTTTTTAACTAATGCGATTTGCTCCTTTATGTGTTTTGTCGCCCAAGTCCATTTTGTTGGTTGAATAAAATTAATTTTTTTTAAATCTTCTTGAAATGCATCAAAATAATGTGAAGTAATTTCTTCAGTTGTTTTACCCTCTTTCTTAGCCGCTTTTTCAACTTTGTCTTCCCCGTCGTCGGAATCAGAAGTTAAATGCCCAACGTCAGTAACATTAATTATATGTTTAACCTTAAATCCGTTATAAACTAAAGTTCGATAAAGAACATCTTCAAAAACATACCTCCTCAAATTTCCAATATGCTGATACCAATAAACCGTCGGACCACATCCATAAAAACCAACTTCCCCCTTTTTAATTGGTTTAAACTCCTCTTTCTTTCTACTTAAAGTATTATATAATTTTAACTTCATATTTTATTCAAGAATTACTAATTTAAAAATCTGTGGTTAATTATTCTCCCTCAATTAAAACATCCATACTTATCGAAGAAGCATAAGGTTGCCCAGCTTTTTCAATATCAACCGCATATCTAATTCTACAAGGGGGAGTTGTTTCAGGAATATCAAATCTAACCATTATGTCCGCTTCAGTAACACTGCCCGCAGGAATTACTACGTCATCCTCTCTCCCAAAAATTAAATTATCTGCTTCAGGGAGTCTCATCCCACAATTTGTTTCTTTTGCAGTCACACCATAATGGAATGATCCAGCTTCCCCAGTATTCCTAATCATAATTCCAAAACCTAAATTATTTTCTCCCTTCTTCAAAGTTATTTGTCTTGTTCGGGGAATTAATTCGATTTTTTTTGAAGAATCTTTTGAGAACAAATTATTAATTTCATTTCTTACAGCCGCATCAATTCCTTCAATGGCTGTTGTACCGGTTTCAGTAATTCGAGTTATAAAGAAAAGAATCATAACTAAAACAGCGACGAGTAAAACTATAGTTACCATTGTTCCAATAGTCATTTCCATCGCCCCTCTTTTGCTCGTGATCTTTAAGTTATTCATTTTATTGTAAGTTTGTTAGTCCTGCTTTGTAAGCATAAATTGTCAATAAAATACTAACAATTATCACAATTACACTTATTACTATTCCCCAAACACTTAGTTTTTTTCCTTTTCTTGTAAGTTCTGATTTTTCTTTTTTGCTTTGCGCAATCCCAATAATCCCAAAAATCAGGCCTGCAACAGGTTGAAAAAAAGCCAACACTACGCTAACAATCCCTAAAATATAGCTTACAATTCCACTTACCTCTTCTTTTGCCATAACTTATTTAGTGGATTCTGTTTTATAAATGTTACCCCAGAATTCCGCAAAGGAGGGTACACTGAGCAGTGTTGACTGAAAATTTTAATTTATTCTAACACACATTTCCAACAAACTTAAAAAGCATATAATTCTATTATTTTTATAAGGGGCACTAGCTCAGCGGGAGAGCACATGACTGAAGATCATGGTGTGCGGGGTTCGACTCCCCGGTGCCCCATTTATGTGACTGATATTCAAATATTCTAAAGTCACATCATTTAGGGGTTTTGGACTAAATTCAGATAGCTTTCTTGAGGTTCGATGAGCTTTTAGACTTTTAATTAAATTCTGAAAGTAAATATCTAATACAAAAGTCTGGGAGCGAACATTCCCGGTGCCCCATTCTCTTAACCAACTTTTTTAAACTTAAACTCCCCCTTTTTTAAAATGGTCAGAGAAAAGTTAATTCAAGAAATTATTGGGAAAAATAAATTCCTTGCCAGATTCAAAACATATTTAGATTTTTGCCCGAACTACCAAGAGGGAAATCCAAACTGCCATAATCTTCCAACTGAACAACACGTTTGTTTTTCTTGCTATTGCCCTCACTATCGACTAGACCAAGAACATCCAGAAGGAGACTGTGAGATAAATTCACCAAAAGGAAAATGGTTTTATAATCCAAATATAATTTCTGAAAACAGAAGAATCTGGGATTGTAGTGATTGCGATTTTATGCACACTGAACAAGGAGTAAGAGAATTCCTAAAATCAAAAACAGAAATTGAACTTCAAGAAATTTTAGAAATGTCTCCAGAAGAATTAAGAAATAATTATTATCAAGAAAGATTAAATTTGGATTTTATGTTGGATAGAGTTATAGGAAAAAACCAAAATCAAAACCCTTAAAAAGCCAGTAATACAACTATTTTTGTAAGTCAGGTAGTTGACTTCGGGGCTGGGCATTAAATTGTCAAGAGATCAGAATATATGATTTCTAGTTCTGAGGAAGGTCCGGACACCATGAAAAGTCGCTTTTCGAAAGAAAAGATGTCGCGAGGTATGGCTCTGTTACAGAAACGCCACAGTTTGCTTTGAGTAATGAATCCGTGGGAGGAACTTTGATAAGCAAGATTTGATGAAACGAACATCCCGACTGGTGCAAGGTCTAAGTACCGCATAGTTGAATGTCAACACTTTCCGTCTGATATCAGGGAAAGACAGAATCTGGCCTATTCCTGACTTACAAATTTCTAGCTGGCCAGATTCTTACAGAATCTTATTCCCAATTACGATTTTTTCCCATGACCCCTTTTCTTATCTGAAAACCCAAAAATCGTAATTGCTCAGCCTATCAACTGACTTACATTTTTAGCCAGATTCTTACAAATTTTTAAAATACACCTCAACAATTCTTAAAAACCTCCAATCCTCTTTTGCTTACATAAAAGATGGTAAAATTCGCACATATCTCAGATGTTCATTTAGGAGGATGGAAACAGCAAGAAATGCGAGATCTAAACTCCAAATCATTTCAATTAACTATTGATAAATGCATCGAAAACAAATTGGACTTTGTTTTAATAGCTGGAGATTTATTTGATACAGCTTACCCCGGAATAGAAATTCTAAAAGAAACATTTGCCCAGTTTAAAAGATTAAAAGAATCAAAAATTCCATGCTTCATAATCGCTGGGTCCCATGATTATTCAGTTTCAGGAAAAACCTTTTTAGATGTTTTAGAAAAAGCCGGGTTCTGTAAAAATGTAACCTCTTTTGATCCTGAAACAGCAACCGCAGAACAAAGAGAAGAAAAAATAATTCTTAATCCAGTAATTCACGGACGCGTAGCAATTTATGGTTACCCTGGAAAAAAATCTGGTTTAGAAATTTCTGATTTAAGAAAAGTAAAATTAAACGACGCCCCTGGGTTATTTAAAATTTTCATGTTGCACACTACCCTAGACAAAGCAAAAGGAACATTACCCATAGACGCTATAGAATCAAATCTTCTTCCCCCCGCAGATTACTATGCCCTCGGACATTTGCACATTGATTTCCAATACGAAAATTTCATCTACCCCGGTCCAGTTTTCCCAAATAATTTCGCAGAATTAGAAGATTTAGAAAACGGAAGTTTTTATATTGTAGATACAGAATCAATAAATCAGCGGCAAAAAATAGAACTTAAAATAAAGCAAACTCTTCCACTAACAATTCAGATAACAAATGCAATTACTGCTAATGAAATAATTCTAGCTGAGTTAGAAAAGTATTCATTACAAGATAAAATAATTTTGCTAAGAATGAAAGGAGAAATTTCAACTGGAAAACCCTCTGACATAAAATTTCAACAAATAGAACAATATGCAAAGGACAAGGGGGCATATTTTATTTTAAGAAATACTCACGACTTAAAGGAAAAACAAGAAGAATTAAATATTGACATTGAGGCAAAAACAGAAGAAGCAATAGAGGAAGAAACAATCAAGGTTTATTCTGATGAGAACCCATCTGATTTTAATAAATTAATTCCAGAATTAATGAATTCTTTGACAACTGAAAAACAAGAAGGGGAAAAAACAGAAATGTTTGAAACAAGATTATTAGAATCAGCAAGGAGGATTTTGAAATTTTAAATGATATTAAAAAAAATAAAACTAAACAATATACGAAGTTATGAAGATGTTGAGATAGAATTAACTGGCGGTTCAACTTTGTTATGGGGGGATATCGGAGCAGGCAAGACTTCAATTCTTTTAGCAATAGAATTTGCATTATTTGGACTTCAACCAGGACAGCGAGGAGGAATGCTTTTAAAAAATGGAAAAGAAGAGGGTGGAGTAAAAATCGACTTTGAGATTGATGAGAAATATATTGAAATTGAAAGAACTTTAAAAAGAGGAAAATCTATTTCTCAAGATTATTCCTCAATAACTATCGATGGCGAAAAAAAAGAAATCTCTGTCTCTGAATTAAAAACCCAAGTTTTGGAATTATTAAACTATCCTAAAGAATTTTCCAAAAAACAAAACCTGCTTTACAGATTCACAGTTTACACTCCACAAGAAGAAATGAAACAAATAATTCTGCAGGATTCAAACACTCGCCTAAATACTTTAAGACATGTTTTTGGGGTCGATAAATATAAAAAAATTATAGAAAATATTACAATAATCGCGACTAAAATAAGAGAAAGAAAAAGATTGAAAGAGGGAATGATTGCAAATTTAGAAAGTGATAAGCAAGTTCTCCAAGGCAAAAAAGAAAATCTGAAATTAAAAAATATCAGGCTTTCACAGATTGAGGGAGAATTATTATTAAAGACAGATTCAAGAGAAAAATTAGAAAAGGAAAAAAAAGAAATAGAATTACAGATGCAAGAAAAAAATAAACTCCAACAAGAAATTGAAAAAACTAAAATTTTAATCTCAACAAAAGAGCAATTAATCTTTGATAATAAAAAATCAACAGAACAATTGAAAAACCAAATTCAAGAATCGTCTTCTATAATTTTTGATGAATCTCAAATTTTGGATTTGGATAAACAACTAAATTCAATCAATCTAAATAAATCTACCTTTGCTGAAAAAAATTTAGAGATTAATTCAGAGATACACGCTTTAAATTTGAAAAACCAAGAAAACGAAAACACCAAGAATAAAGTAACTAGATTAGATATGTGCCCAACCTGCTTACAAGATGTTGATTCAGTTTACAAAAGTAATGTTGCGAATCAACTTGATACAGATATCTCTCAGAATTCAAACAGAGTAAAAGAATTAACTTTAGAAAAACAGGACATCAATAAGAAACTTTTATTTTTCGAACAAGAAGTAACTGAAGTTCAAAAAAAAATAAGTGAATTAAATTTAGCAAAAGTTAAGTTGGAAGGAATTAAAGAAAAACAAATCCGTGTTGAAGGGTTAGAAAAACAAACTACTTCTCTGTTAGGAGATATACAGATTTTAGCTTCTCAAATGGATTCATTAAAAGATTCAATTTTTGATCTTTCTAAGTATGATAATTTATTTCAAACAAAACAAATTGAACTCCGCGAGGCAAGGCAACAAGAGCGGATGACTGAAATTAGCGTCGCTGAATTGAAAAAAGAGATACATATGTTTTCTTTACAGATTGAAGAGTTTAAAAAAAGAATAGAGAAAACTGAGGAAATAAAACAAAAATTAATTTACTTAACTAATTTAGAAACATGGATTTCTAAAAAGTTTACCCCTATAATTGCACATATAGAAAAAAATGTCATGATCAAATTAAAATTAGAATTTTCAGAATTATTTGCTCAATGGTTTTCCATGTTGGTCTCAGATAATTTTAATGTTCATTTGTCTGACGATTTCTCCCCAATAATTGAACAACAAGATTATGAAATTGATTATGCTTATCTTTCTGGAGGAGAACGAACTGCAATTGCTTTGGCATATAGGCTTTCTTTAAATCAAGTGATAAATTCATTGCTAAGCAAAATAAAAACAAAAGATCTAGTTATTTTAGATGAACCCACCGACGGATTTTCAGATCAACAACTAGACAAAATGCGGGATATTTTACAACAGCTTAATTTGGCTCAATTGATAATTGTTTCACATGAACAGAAAATAGAAGGTTTTGTAGAGAATGTAATAAAATTACAAAAAGAAAACGGGTTGAGTCGAAAAGAATAGTTTTATAAATATTTGATTAACTTATTTTTTAGGTGATCGCAAAGAATAGCGATAGAATTCTAAAAAGATAAAATGTCCATAATAGATGTTTACACTGCAATAAGAAGAATCAATCCAAGAACAACTAGAGAGGTTTATCAGATAGTGGTTGGTGGAAAAAAAGTTTTTTCTAGAGAACTTGACCCCTCATTAAAAGATTATGAAAGACAATTTAGAGAATTGTCAAGAGATTCTATAAACGCTCTAGATAAATCACCTCTCAGTTTCAGAATGAATTCTATTGAGGGAGAAATATTTTTGGAATCTTCTCCAGCACCCACTAAACTGCCAGAATTTCGAAGAGCTTCTTTTTTTGCAAATCTTTTAAATGAATTAGATAATGCTCCTATCTCAAAATGTCCATTATATTAATTCCCTGCTTAAAAACTTTTTCTTAAATCTTTATAACTCTTCCCCCAAATATCCTCCATCCTTTCTTCTTATTTGAGCTTCTATTTGCCTAGCTTTATCTACTTCTTTCCAATTTAAATTTCCTAACAAAAGTTCCTTTGCAGTAAAATATCTAAAGTCCCTTTTTCCCCATTTTGCATCACGCCAACAATCTGCTACAATACTATGTTTATTCCACCAAGAAACTTTTCTATCCCACGCCTGAACGATTGACCGAAGTTTTCTATCACTTACATTCCTCAATTCCTCTTCAATATCTCTCGCTCCCTTCGGGATATATTTCGCTTCATCATACCAACTCCAAAGTTCGCGTAAGGGCATTATTATCATTTTCTCCTGGACCTCTTTTCGAATTTTCTTCTACTTTCAGTAAGATAATAATGACTAAAATCTTTACCTACTGCTTTGTATCTTTCTGTTAAGATCTTTTTAATGATTCTCTGTTCATGAATTGGAAATAAGTGAAACGCAACCCTCCCTAAAAATACCGATCTTGTTCCAGATAAATAATCCTCAAGGTATTCTGTTGGAGCCTTTTCAAATTTTTGTCTTTCTTTCATAAAAATTAACCATAAATAATCAACTTAAATATTGTAGCGATATATATCGCTATTTAAAAGAATAAGGAATTAATTTTTCTTCAGCTTTTCTCAAATGAACTTGAAAGGTTGCAAAACTTAAATTAGCTAATTTTGCCAATTCTTGAACAGAAGTTTTTCTTGGAACTTTATAATATCCATTTTTAATAGCAAGCTCAATGGCAAATTTTTGTCTTGAAGTAAGTTTGGGCGAAGTTTTAACCACAGAAACATTTTCAACTTTTTTTTGTTTTAAATAGTGAAGAATTGTTCTTCTTCGCTTTTCCATTGTTTTAATTAAATTGTCAATATGTTTTTTATCAAATGAACCAACTGTAATAATTTCTTCTCCTGCTTCTCCAATAACCACTGGTTCAAGATAAAAGATATTTTTGTTGTAAATTGTCTTAGACCAAAACGGCTCGATAACTGTGCCAATTAAAAAATCTCTTTTCTTTTCTACTTTAGTAAAATTTGATTGTTTTTTTAAATCTCTAAAAAAATTTTCTTTGTCCTTTTCTTCGCCCTCTAAAGTTCCTGCAAAATTAACAAATATTTTTTTAGCCTTATATTCCCATGAAACTGGAAAAACAAGAAAGTTAACTTTATTTTTCATGGCCTTGCTACCCATGGTCATATGTTCTGAATCAAAACTAATTTTAGCAACCCACATAATACACAATACATATCGTGCCTTAAAAATCTTACGAATTCATCAAATTACAAATTTTTATGAGGTAGTTACTTTTTAAAAAGGGTAACAAAATAGAAACATTTAAAAATCCTACTTTCCCCTAATCTTTACTTTAAACTACTCAAAAGTAGTAAGAATTAAGATGAAACAAAAAGTAAGCATTTCATTAGGGGAAGACACTTTGAAAAAAGTAGAAGAAAAATTAACCGAAGGTTTATTCAGAAATAAATCTCATATAATTGAATATTCAGTAAATAAATTTTTGGAGAAAGATAATGAGCAACCAAAATTATGAAAGCTACAAAAGGGCAGTTGGAGAAACTGCTACTAGATTAATTAGGGAGAATTATCCTCAGAGTTTAGATAGTACAGAGTTCTTAGATTTTATCTCCAGAAAATGCCACACCAAAACAAATGCAAGACATATTCTGGGAAATATTGAAAATTTGTTATTTCTCAAAAATTTATATTTAAATGAACATAAAGATAAAAAGGAAGCAGAGAAAGAAGGAGATTTAGGGGATATTTTGCAAAAAGAAGGGTATAAACATAGAGTAATCGGGGATGTTCAAGGATTGATTGATTTTAGGAGGTTTTATGCTCCTGGAGAGGTTTTATGTACTTATAACAATCCAGAAGGAAGATTGAGGAATTATCATATGCTTGTTTTATTTAAAGAAGATTTAGATGGAATAGGAAGAAGTCCAAATCCAGGGAGGGAAGATGAGTATAGCACAAGTTTATTGAATGTTCAAATTCATAGGGAACATAATAATGTTTCAATTAAAAGTCGTTATAATCATACTGTTAGTAATCCTGATGCAGTGCATTCAAACCAGTTAGATAGAATTGCTCCTGGATTGACTGGTGCAATTGAAAAAAGGTTAGGAATAAAAATTGATCGTAAAACAGACGAAGCTATTCCTGACAATTTAAAATTAGCAGGAGATTTTGTCATTAGCTATTGGACTACAAATAATGGTTTGCGTAGATTCTGTCTCTACACGAATCTCGTTGCTAGCTCGAGTGTTGACGATTTTTCGGACTCGAATAGCTATGGTCGGTGTGTGGTGGCGGGGGGTAGACGAAGCCACGAAGTGGCTGAGCAAACGAATGCTTAAACGTAAAACAAAATGAAAATAAAAGTAAGTCACGGAAGAATCATTGGAATTGAAGAACAAGACCTAAACCCAGTTCTACCAACTACTGATTTGTCCTTTGTAGAAGATAAAGATTTATTTAGGGAAATTAGAAATTACATAAAATCCGAACATCAGAATATAGACTACAAACTGAGTTTTCAAGATGGAGTAATGAAAGGTTCAAATCCTTATCTTCAAATTGCAGTTGATATGTTTTTAAAAAATAATTATCCAAATTTTAGAATAGCAAGACAAAGAGATTTAGAAACAGACTTAGAAAAATTCAAAGGATTTTACATGGATTCAGGTTTAGTTTTAAGAAGCAAAGACAACCCAAATTCAGCTCAAGCAATAAATCTCTACAATCAATTAAGAGCACGAGGATTAAAGGATTCTGAAATCTTTCCAATGTTCATAGATTTAAGAGGTGTGGAATTAACAAAAGACTTAGAATTTAAACTAACAGATGAATCAACTTACAAACAAGCAGATTGTTTAAATTGGGATTCTGGAACTAGGTATTCTCAAACAGACGAGGTAGGTTTACCAAAAGAAAAAGACCTTTCAGGAACACGACGAATTTGGACTACAAATAATGGTCTGCGTAGTTTCTATCTCGACTCGGATCTCGGTGCTGGCTCGCTTGATGGCGATTTGTCGGGCTCGAATGGCGGTGGTCGGTGTGTGGTGGCGGGGGGTAGACGAAGCCACGAAGTGGCTGAGCAAACGAATTTTTTACATAACTTTTAAAAAGAAGATTTTAATTATTATCTTGTCTAGCATGGGTGCTAGGCCACACGTCAGCTCACTAGTACATTATTTAGATTTATTTTAAGTCATAAAATTCATTTTCGACAATTAGTAGCGATGATCTTAGAAAAAAGGGATTGTGAACATTGAAGAAAAGGTGGCACAGAGTAAGCTGGCTAAATAGTTGCGTTTGCATAGATTCTATCTCAACACGAATCTCAATGCTAACTCGAATGATGACGATTTATCGAACTCGAATAGCAATGGTCAATGACTTAGCACCTTAGACTTTCATCATGAAAACTTACAAAAATCTCTATAAAAAAATTTATGATAAGAAGAACTTAGTTTCCGCCTGGAAAAAAGCAAGAAAAGGAAAAACACAAAAGAATTATGTGATTGAATTTGAAAAAGATTTAAGAAGGAATTTGCTCAAACTTCATTACGAATTACAAGAAGAAGCATATGCTCCTCTTCCTCTAAAAACTTTTGTTTTAAGAGACCCAAAAACAAGGAAAATCAGTAAAGCGGATTTTAGAGACAGAATAGTTCATCACGCAATTAATAATATCCTTGAACCAATTTTTGAAAAAAGTTTTATTTACAATAATTGTGCTGGAAGAAAAAATAAGGGAACCTTATTTGCTTTGAAAAGATTCGAAAATTTTAGAAGGAAAATTACCCATAATTTTAGCTCTTTTGGTTATTGTTTAAAGTGTGATATAGAACATTATTTTCAAAATATCAATCATGTAATTCTTTTTAAAATAATTAAAAGAAAAATTAAAGATGAAAATCTATTGAATCTTTTAGAATTAATATTCAAGTGCAACAATTCTTCTGAAGGTTTGCCTTTAGGAAACTTAACCTCGCAATTTTTTGCAAATGTTTATTTAGGTGAACTAGATTATTTTATAAAACACAAACTAAATGTAAAATATTACCTTCGTTATGTGGATGACTTTGTTCTTTTACACAATTCAAAAAATCAATTAAAAATTTGGAAAAAAGAAATAGAGATTTTTCTAAAGGAAAAATTAGAATTAAAACTTCATCCAGAGAAATCTAGAATAATCCCCCTTTCTATAGGAATAGAGTTTGTTGGATTTAGAAATTTTTACTTTCATCAGTTGTTAAAACAAAGGAGCATTCGAATTATGAGAAATAAAATTAATTTTTATAAGAAAGGAGAGATTTCTTCAAAGAAAATCAAAGAAATTTTCCAAGGTTGGAAAGCCTATGCAAGTTGGGCAGATAGTCATTTCCTAATAAATGAATTCAATAAAGAAATTCATTAATTTATTAAATCCCTCTTCCATATAATTATATGCAAAAAGAGGAGTATGCAAAAACCAAAGATGAACTTTTCAAAGAATTAGAAACATCTGAAAAAGGGTTGACAGACGAACAAGCAGAAAAACGTCTTGAACAATACGGAAAAAATAAAATAAAAAAAACCCATAAATTTAGACCTCTAAAAATATTCCTCTCTCAGTTTAAATCATTCCTCATTTATATTTTAATCTTCGCCGCGATTATCTCTTTTTTAATTCAACATTATATAGACGGGTTTGTAATTTCCGCAATTGTTTTACTAAACGCTATAATCGGTTTCTTCCAACAATACAAGGCAGAAAAATCAATACAGAAATTAAGAGAGCTTTTAATTCCTAAATCTCAAGTTATGCGCGCGGGAAGATTAGTTGAAGTTTCATCTGAGGTGTTAGTTCCAGGAGACATAGTGATTTTAAATCCTGGAGATAAAATAAATGCAGATTGTAGAATTATTGAATCAGAAAATCTACAAACCAATGAAGCAATCTTAACTGGAGAATCTCTCCCCATCAATAAAAACACTAAATTAATTTCTAAAAAATCAGAAATAACTGAACAGAAAAATATTTTGTTTACTGGAACTCAAGTAGTAAGGGGCTCTGTAAAGGCTTTAGTAATTAAAACTGGGATGCAAACTGAATTTGGAAAAATTGCAAAGACATTGCAAAAAATAGAACCACAAAAAACTCCAATGCAAAAACGATTAGATAAATTTTCAAAACAAATAGGTTTTGTGATTTTAGGATTCGTAGCCCTAATTGTCGTCCTAGGATTCTTCGAACACTTTAATTTAATCGAAATGTTTTTTACTGCAGTTGCCCTTGCTGTTTCCGCCATACCTGAAGGTCTCCCTGCAGTATTAACAATCTCCTTTGCCATTTCTGCAGTGTTAATGTCAAAAGGCAATGTAATTGTCAGAAGGTTACCTGCAGTAGAATCTCTCGGCAGCGTCACAGTAATTTGCTCAGACAAAACCGGAACAATGACCCATGAGGAAATGGAAGTCCAAGAAATATTTTCAAATAATAAATTCTATCTGCGAGACAGGGACAAAATATTATTCAAAAATAAAAAAATAGATTTCCCCCAAGATAAAACTTTATTCCAATTAATTAAAACAAGTATCCTTTGTAACAATGCCCGATTCGAAATAATTAAAGATAAATATGAAATAATTGGAGACCCAACAGAACAAGCCCTCGTAAGAAATTCTCTTGACCTCGGGCTAAATAAAAAAGAAATGATTGAAGCTGAACATAGCATAAAGAAATTTGAATTTGATTCAAAAAGAAAAATGATGTCTGTTGTTAGAGATTTGGGGAGAAGCAAGGTTATTTATTCAAAAGGGGCAATAGAAAAAATTCTTTCAGTCTCTGGTGCAGAATTAATCAACGGAGAATTAATTCATTTAACTTCAAAAAGGAAAAATGAAATTTTAGAACAAGCAAAAAAAATGGAACAAAAAGCTCTCAGAGTTTTAGCATTTGCTTACAAAAATATTCCTAAAAAAATAAAACCCTCTGAGGAAGGATTAATTTTTTTAGGAATTGTAGGAATGTTAGATCCTCCAAGAAAAGAAGTCAAATCTGCAATCACTCAATGCAAAAATGCAGGCATTGATATAAAAATGATAACTGGAGATTCTCTTCTAACAGCTTCGGCAATAGGAGAAAAAATAGGCATAAAAGGAAAAGCAATATCCGGGACAGATTTAGACCAAATGTCTGACGCAGAATTAACCAAATCAATAAATGAAATAGTAATTTTCGCAAGAACAACTCCTCATCAAAAATTAAGAATAACCAAAGCCTTACAATCTCAAAATCAGGTGGTTGCAATAACTGGTGACGGAATCAACGATGCTCTTGCATTAAAATCTGCAGATATCGGAATTGCTATGGGAAAAAGAGGAACAGACGTCGCACGAGATATTGCCGACTTAGTCTTAATCGACGACAATTTCGCTTCTCTTGTTCAAGGAGTAAAACAAGGTAGAAGAACTTATGATAATATTAAAAAATTCACAAAATATTTTTTAGCAGTAAATTTCGATGAAATACTTTTGGTGGCCACCACATTATTCCTCAGGTTACCTCTTCCTTTACTTCCGCTACAAATTTTATGGGTAAACTTGATCACTGATTCTTTGCCAGCACTCTCTTTAGTTTTTGAAAACGGAGAAGATGTAATGAAATCAAAACCAAGAAAGGAAAAAAGTCTCCTCGACGGAATATGGAGATACATCCTCCTCGCTGGCCTGTTTGCATTTATCGCAAGTATCGCAGTATATTTGTTAGCAACCTCGCAAAATTTGTCTTACGCAAAAATAACCACCTTAGTATTAACCACAATTATTTTATTTGAATTATTATTTGTTTACACTTGTAGGTCAGATAAATCACTTTTTAAAATTGGAATTTTCTCAAATAAATGGTTAAACTATTCAGTTTTAATCTCAATCGCCCTACACCTTGCACTGCTCTACACTCCATTAGGATTTGTATTCGGAGTAGTTCCGTTAACTTTCGGAGACTGGCTATTCATTTTACCATTTGCAGTTTCAGGAATATTTATATTTGAAGTTTACAAGTTAATTAAAAGATAAGATGCTATTACAAAATATTTTACTATTTGCACTTGCAGGTTTTTTCTTAGTCATTAGTGGAATTTATCTTGTGAAATCTCTCGAGAGAATCTCAAAGTTTTTACGAATATCTGAATTTACTGCCGCATTTATTTTAATGGCATTTGCAACATCTTTGCCAGAATTATTAGTTGGAATAAACTCTGCAATTCAAGGTTCTCCTGCAATAAGTATGGGGAATGTTATAGGTGCTAGCATTTTAGATTTAACTTTAATAACTGGGTTATTTATTTTGCTATCTAGAGGAATAAAATTTAAAACAAAAAAAGTTGGCTCAGAAATATATTTTATGTTCGCGTCAATAGTCTTACTTTTAATTCTATATCTCGTTGGGAATTCTCTTTCAAGAATAGACGGAATTATCTTGGTAGGATTATTCGGAATTAACTCTTATAGAATTTTCAAAAAAAGAGAAGATTACCCCTCGGAAATAAAAGATACTTCAAAAAGATATCAGGGGGTTTTATTTACTGCAATTTTTATCGGGTCACTTTTGCTTTTATTTTTTGCATCTGCTGCCGCAGTTAAATATGCAAAATTAATTGCTATCGATTTTAATTTCTCTGAACTTATTGTAGGAATATTTTTAGTTTCAATTGCAACGACTCTCCCAGAATTAATTTTTGGAATTAATGCTGTCTTAAAAAAACATCCAGAAATGGCAATTGGAAATCAAACCGGAACCATCTTCACAAATATAGCCTTAATTTTAGGGGTAGTAGCAATCATTCATCCAATAACTGTCGCGCAAATGCCATTTTTTATCTCCGGATTATTTATGCTTTTGTCTGCTTTCTTATTTGTAGTATTTATCCAAAGCGAAAGAAAAATTGACATTTTTGAGGGAATTTCATTAATTTTCTTATATTTATTTTTTATTATCTTACAATTTTTCGCTATCCCTAGAATTTGAAAATTTTAAAAAAGAATATGAGACAGGGGAAATCCCCTGCCTAAGAGGTTATTGAAATTTAATTTACAGAATTATTATCCAAAATTACTTTATAAATCAAAAGAAGAAAAAATAACTATTTATCCTCTATAAATCTGCACTACCCAAATCCTTAAAAAAGAAAAACTCTCTGGTTTTTCATGGAAATATACTCAACTATTTTGCAAAACAAAGAAATGATAAAAATACTCTATGGAATTTTAATCTCTCTAATTTGCACAGTTATAGTTTTCAAATCTCATCGCCTTTTCAATCTTAGTTTGCACAACGGAATCCGTTATTTTAGAAATGCGTTTTTCTTTTACGGACTTGCATTCTTCACAAGATACATTCTAGTGCATTTTTTAAATGATTCAAATTTGCCGGTCATCCTTTTTGAGTTTTTTATAATCAGCGCAGGATTTTTTTTAATTCATAGTTTAATCTGGAAAAGAACTTATCCTATTGAAAGAAAATATCTCAGCTCATTACTGAGTCCAATAACTTTGATATTCTATGCAATTGCATTAACATTAGTTGTACTCGATTTAACTTGGAAATTTTACTTATCAATGTTTGCATCGCAAATTTTAATTTTCTTTTTAGCATCAATAATTAGTTATAAAAATTATTTGAGAAGACCAAGCAAACCATTTCCTAAATTTTATTTACTTGCCATGATCCTTAGCCTTCTCGCATGGATCCTTAACGCAATGGCCGCAAGCATTTTCAGCTGGAACTCTGGGGTAATAATCGACGTTTACATATTAAATATAACTGTATTCTTATTATTCTTATTTGGGGTAATTAAATTAACAAAATGATTAAAAATTTTTATACCAAAGTAACTAAATTTTGTGCGGTATCAACAACATCGCGAAACCACTCAGCGAAAGCTGAAAACAACTTCGCGTTCGATGCCGCACTCTTGTGCCCTTCAGGGTATCAGCGCTTCGAGGAAGGAGCGCGAGGAAAACAGGGGGTTGCCTCGCATGGGAAAGAAAAAACGAGAACGGCTTGAAGTTATTAGGGATGTTTTAAAAGCAATTCAGACAAAGAAAAATATCAAACCCACGAGGCTGCTTTACGCTTCAAATCTTTCTCCACAGATGTTCAAGGATTACATAAATGAATTAGTTGAAAAAAAATTTATGCAAATTGACATTGACAAAAAAGAAAAAAAGACTTTTTCTTTAACAAAAAAAGGTTACGATTTTTTGCAAGAATATAAGACAATAGAAAATTTCGTTGAGAATTTTGGGTTGTAATTAATTTTTTCTTATTTTTGGATTATAATATCTCGGACGTGCATTCCAATTAATTCCAGGAAGATGATTCATTGCGATTAATTTTTCCAGTTTTTGTCTTTGAGACCTTATATATTTTCTTTCACCACTTGAAAAAGTTGACCCTTCTCCAATTCTAACAAGTTCTCCATTAACAGAGGCGAAATTTCCAGTTCCAGGATAATACATATCTTTCATTGTGTTATATTTGCGATTTAATAGTTTATAAACCTTTCTATTTTGTTACTCCTTTAAAATTACAAAGAATCAATACAAAAAAATAAGCAGTAGGAAATTTTTAAAATTACAAACTAATTTGAGGCTTTTAGTAATTCTATGCTGAAATTCTCGCCGAAGCTTGAATCTTACACAAGAATTCTATCAACGTTATCTTCTTTAACGGCCTTAATTGTCTCGTTTTGCGGACGACTTCGAGCTTAGATGCATTCAGCTCTTATCCGTACAATGCGTAGCTATGCAGCCTGCCATATGACAACTGCTCACCAGAGGCATCCGAGTCAGGTTCCTCTCGTACTACTAACTCGTTCCACTCAGACAATAACACATCTAGTAGATATCATACAAACTGTCTCGCGACGTTCTTAACCCAGCTAACGATCCCTTTTAATGCGTGAACTCCGACACCCTTGCACGCTTCTGCACGCGCAGGATAGGGAGAGCCGACAGCGAAATACCAAACCGCCCCGTCAATACGGACTATCGGGGGCGACCAGCTTATTATCCTTGGGGTAACTTTTCTATCAGACACGGCACCTATTAAAAGTGCTCGTGGGTTCACTAGGCCCGAATTTCTTCTCTGTGTTTCTTGCTGTTCAAAATACAGTTAGATAGGCTTTTGCCCTCGCACTCAACTCCTGATTTCCAAGCAGGATGAGCCTATCTTTGGGTCCTATCGATATCTTTTCGACAGGGCACCGCCCCAGTCAAACTGCCCGCCTGCTGCTGTCCTCATAAAGAGTAAGCAAACTTAAAAAAAATGGGTAGTATTACATTGATGCTCAACCGCCACCAAAATGACGGCTTCGACGCTCCTACCTATACTGTGCATTTCGTCTAAATTCACAACAACAAGTTGCAGTAAAGTTCCACAAGGTCTCCGCTTCCCACTAGATGTCCCTGGTCTGTGCACCAGGAGAATATTTTCAGAAGGCTCCAACTAGGGACAGCGACAACCTCGTTAAACCATTCATGCAAGTCGCCATTCAGACGACAAGGTATTACGTTACCTTAAGAGGGTCATAGTTACCCCCGCTGTTTGATGGACCTTAGCCCCCTTGAAAGAGGGTTTGAGACACCACCACTGAGCAGGTCTCACCACGTATACAAGTCATTTCTGATTAGCACGTGGCTACGTTTTTGGTAAACAGTCGGGCCATCCGCGTTACTGTGATCTATCAATGCATACAACTTTCGAAAATACACAAAGATAGACATCCCTTAAGCCGAAGCTACAGGACTAAATTGCCGAATTCCCTTAATTGGTTTTCCCTTTCATGTCTTGGCCTACTAAGCCTGAGCACCAGTGTCGGTTGTGGGTACAGCTAATTAAATTCGTTAAGCAAAAATCTTTTCACTGGCTCTTGGAGTCAGCAATTTTGTCTAGTAGATTCATTTGCGTCTAAGGTTTACCCTCGACAAACTTCTCTACTAGAACACTCTCTCGAGTGCTCACTTATCCGAAAGCAAATCTTTACAAAAAATTTAATCAGTACAGGAATATTAACCTGTCATCCATCGTCGTATTCAGTTAAGGTACGACTTAGGTGCTGACTAACCCTTGACTAACATATATTGTCAAGGAAACCTTGCTCTTTCGACATTTTACATTCTCAGTAAAATCACTTCCTACTATTACCAGGATTCTCATTGGTCTTCGCTCCAACCTTTCTCTCGAAAAATCTTCTGCGCAAAGACCACGCCTGCTTACCAGAACACTCTTATGAGTGCCTCTTAAGTATCGGTACTATGCTTGAGCCCCGTCCATTTTCCGGGCCTCGAACCTCAATAGGTGAGCTGTTACGCTTTCTTTAAATGATAGCTGCTTCTAAGCTTACATCCCTAGTGTCTCAGGTTCAAGACACCGTTTATAACACTTAGCATAGATTTTGGGACCTTAACTTAAGTCTCCCTTGTTCAGGTCTCGCGAATGTATCTTACATACACACGCTGTTTCCTACTTTATGCAATTTACAGTTTCTGAGTTGGAAAAATCTCCGTAAGCATTTGCCCCTGCAAGATTTATCCGTACTTTACACCGTAAATGAGCAAAGTAAGACTATACGTAGGCATATTTCAGCAGGAACCAGCCATTGCTAAATTAGATAGGCTTTTCACCCCTATTCACAGGTCATCCAAATGCATGTCCACAATAACGGTTCAGTCCTCCATCCGGCTTTCGCCAGACTTCAACTTGCCCATGAATAGATCATCTAGCTTCAGGTCTGATCCATGTGACTAATCGCCCTTTCAGACTTGCTTGCGCTACGGTTACTCTTTAAAAAAGATTAGCCTCGCCACATAGAATAATTCCCTGGTCCGTTTTTCAAAACGTACGTTACAACCCTTTCATATTAAAATGAATAGAGCAGTAACCAACTGTAACTGTTAGATTTCAAGTCTTTTAACTCTCGATTAAGAGTACTTTTCAGCTTTCCCTCGCGGTACTAGTGCACTATCGGACTTGAGTTTTATTTAGGGTTGGCAGTTAATCCTGCCATATTCAGACCTCCAATCCAGGAGGCCCTACTCTGTTAAGGTTCCGTCGTAGAATCTTCAAATACGGGGCTATCACCCTCTGAGGCGTTTCTTTCCAGAAAACTTTTTCTCGATTCCTTAGACTTTCCCAACCACATCTCTAACTCTTTTTCAAAAGTAGATTCAGCTCGCCCTGTACCCTTTTCGCTCTCTGCTAATAGGGGCATAATTATTTATTTTCTTTTCCTGCCGGTACTAAGATGTTTCAATTCCCAGCGTTTCTTCTCATCTCTGAGAAATTCAGAAATCTTGGGATCAAAGCCTGCATGCGGCTCCCCCAAGCTTATCGCAGCTTGCCACGTCTTTCATCAGAACTCAAACCAAGCTATCCGTCTAACAGTAAAAATAGTAGTCTTGTAATTTTATTTCACATACCTTCTGTATGTGGGAAATTTCCTACTGCTTATTTCATTGAATATAAATCTCTATTCCAAGAGATATTCTCCCTACGATATCCGAATTCATTTCCAGACACCGCCGACAACAGAGTTGTCAGATGTCGTTTTACCGACGATGTTTTAGTTCATCTCTGAACTTCACGAAGTGAATATGATTTATGATTATTGAGTTGGCTCTTTAAGAGTTACTCTGTATATTGGGTTCATTCCATCTGCTATGGCTTTGTTTCTAGCTTTAGACCCACTTATTGCTTGATATTCTCTTGTAATGAATCCCATTCTAAATAAGTGGCAATCATCTGTTAATCCTCGACCTTCTACTACGTAGGTGTGATTTCCGTTTGTTTCTGTCATTTTATTTTTTTGATTTTGTGAATTTTATTGAGCTATTAATTCTTCTCTTTGTGCAGCTCTTAGCCTTGAAGCTTCTTCGTCAGTTACTAATCCATATCTCACTGGAATTCCCACTCCACTAGAGATTATTTCTGCTCCAGCTTTTGTCGTTTCCCTTACCACTCCGACTAACTTTTCGTTATCTCTTCTGTAAACTGCATATTGTTTTTCGTTTGTCATTTTCTTATTTGTTTTTGTAATTTTATTTTAACTAAGTCATCTGTAGAAGTTTTAAAAGTTATGGACCTGCCGTGAACCTCTCCTGAGGTCCTTGTGCCCCGAAGGGGTATCGAACTTCGATTCGGCAATTCAAAAACAATGGACCTGCCGTGAATCGAACACGGATCTCTTCCGTGCAAGGGAAGTATCTTAACCATTGGATAACAGGCCCATAGGTTCAAGATATAAACCCAATTCGGTTTTTAAATTTTCTCTAACAAGATGAGTATGTAGTAAATTATTGATTGCAATGTGCGTCTCTAATAATATAAAATAATTTTGAATTTAGTTTGTTTTGAGACAAGGCATTTCATTTCGCCGCAATGTTCGCATTGCAAGAAATGGAATAACATAGTATCAATCAAAATAAAACAAAATAGGAGGTGATCCATCTGCAGGTTCCCCTACAGATACCTTGTGACGACTTAACCTACCTTGTCTACCCAAGATTCTCCCCCGAAGGGTTTCATCATAAATAAACTCGGTTGGTTTGACGGGCAGTGTGTGCAAGAGACAGTGACGTATTCACCGTTCGCTGCTAACAAACGATTACTACAGATTCCAATGTCACGAGGCTGAGTTGCAAACCTCGATCTAGACTAGGATGAACTTTAAGGGATTAGCTTCTCCTTTCGGAGTCGCATCTCGTTGTATTCACCTTTGACGCGCGCGTGTCGCCCAGGGGATTCGGGCTGAAATAACCTGACGTAGCCCACACTCTCATCCCAATTACTCGGGCAATCTATATATTGTACACATGGTAAATATATATGTGGGTCTTGCCTGTTACCTGATTTAACAGGTCACCTCATGGCACAGGCTGACGTCGGACTTGCGACTCCTCTCAGCGTGTCAGGTAAGCCCTTCAGACTGACCTTCATCCTGCTGTCGCTCCTGGTGAGGTTCACGGTGTAAAGTCTAATTGAACCGCACGCGTCACCTGTTGTAGTGTCTCCCCGCCAATTCCTTTAAGTTTCGGCCTTGCGACTATACTTCCCAG
>JABHWZ010000003.1 GCA_018657525.1 archaeon
ATATAAAAGGAGGTATAAAAAAATGAATAATAAAAAAATATTAAGTTTAATGATTTTGGGAGTCTTGGCTGTTTCTTTGGTTAGTGCTGGATGGTTTAGTGATTTGTTTCAAGGAGTGCCTAAGCCCAGCGACGAGGGAGATGTTTTATTTTCTCCAAGTAATTTCGGATTAGACGATTTGGCCGACGGTGTTCAACTTAAAAGAGGCTGGAATTATTGGTATACTTGGAGCGATGAAGATTTATCTATTAAAGACGCGACCGCGGATTTAGAGGGTTTGAGATATATTTTAACTTATGATTCTAATTGGAAACATCAAGGTTATTGGTATCCAAATAAAGATGAAAATAGATACGATGAATTTAAATCAGGTTATAGATATGCGCTTTATATGAATCAGAAAAATGAGTGGAAATATGATAATAAGGAGGTTTTTACTTTTGATTCTGAATCTTGCGATGGTTTTGTTGTATCTTATGATGGAACTAAGTCTTATTTTACAGCAGATAGTATTATGGAATCTTCTGGAAAATCTATTGTTGATGTGAGTGCTTACAGAAATGGATCTTGGCTTAGAATCGGAGATAATCTGAGAATTTCTGAGACTATTTTCGAAGGAGATATCGAATTTACTGTGGAATCTATTAATGTTGATACAAGGGTTGTGGAGTTTTTTTCTAGTCTTGAATCTATTGAGTTTGAGGATATGTGTTTAGATTCTAACGAATTACCTGAGACAGAATACCCAAAATGTTGCTGTGGAACTGAAGAAGGTGATTTTTCGTATATATCTAGCTACGATAAAGAATCAGAATGTTCAAGTTCTGGAGATGATGTAGTTTCAGGGATAATTACCAGGCCAAGCGATTGTGCAAATATTTGTGAAGGTTATGAATCTGAAAGTTCAAAAGTAACTTATCAAGGTGTTTTAGAGATGTTGGATCGTAAATGCGGCGTTGTTATAGATGCTGGTGCGGATTCTTGTCATCAGGTTTGTGTCGACAATGGTGTTAGTTGTCTTATGGGACAGACATTAATAGGATTTAACGATAGTACTTCTTTGAGTTTATTAATAGGATGTACAGATGATCCAATTAATGAAATTGTTCGAAATTCTGAAGTGGACAAGGATCCTGCTGCCGTAACTGACATTGATATGGTTTGTATTTGTTGTGAATCTTCATAGATAAACTAAAAACAAAATTAATTTTTTTTCTTTTTGGCCCCTTACGGGGCTTTTTATTTTTTAGAACTTAAATGGAATTATAAAATTGGAATATTTTGTATGTGGTTTTTTATTTGGTTTGGAAATTAAAAAATCAATCAGCCCACCCTTGTTGTGGTTTTCCGCGAACCCAAATTGCAAAACATCAAAGATGTTTTGTTATGATTAATTTTTTAATTATCGAATTTTGGTGGGAAGTTGACTAAATAGAATAATTTTAAGCACTTAATTCTAAAATTGCTTCAGCCAAATCTCCGTTAACTGATTCAAGAACTTTTTTTGCTTGTTCTTCTGTTGCACCTGTTTTTTCTACAACTTGTTTTACGTCGTCCTCGGAAATTGTTGGTGCTTCATTTTCTTTTTTTATTTCTCCTGAGACTTGTAACATTTCGTTTCCTTGAACATTCATTTTTGTAACAGAAGGATTTTCAATAATTAGTTTTCCTCCGTCTGCTTTTTCAATTATTACTTTAGAAGCGTCTATTTCTGATTGTGAGATTCCCATTTGTTTCATGAGACCTTGCATTTTTTTTGGGTTTAATCCACCTAATCCTGGAAACATATTTGGTTTAAGAAAAAAGGGTTTTTATTGGTTTTGGTTTGGAAGGATTTTGATAGGAGTGATGAAACAAATCAAATTTTTGCAGGAACTTTTGATATTAATTCATTAAAATATTTTCACTCAAACAATCGGCCAAATCTATAATTAAAAAATTATTGGTAGTGCGATTCTAATTCCAACGATAAAAATTATAAATAAAACTACATGTGCTGGTTTTAAATTGAACATGCTTGAGTATTCTTCGTTGTATCTCACTAGTCCACCGAATCCTCCTGGAAGGTTTAATCCTGTATCTGCCATGATAAATTGATAATACAATTATTTTTAAAGGTGTTGGTTTGAGTTATTTTATGGTAAGAACTGCGGAGCAGAAAGCGGCTTTATTTGCGGAGTGGTGGGATAAGAATAATGTTGCTTATAATAAAAATCGTAAATTGAGATATGAATCTGATTCTATGTTTAGAGAGGGTGTGAAAAAAAGTTCAAGGGATTATTATTCTCGTCATCAAGAGGAATGTTTAGAAAGAGCAAGAAAGTATCGTGAAGCACATAGAGAAGAAATTAGAGAGAGAAAAATAAAATATCGAAAGAATAGGGCTGAAAATATTGAGGGGTATCGGGAGGAGAATAGGGATTTATTAAATTGGAAGGCAAGGATGAGATATCGTGTTGAAACTTTGGTGATGGATTATGAATGTGAACATTTAGAAGTAAATGATGATAGAAGCATTTTTGTGCGAATTAGAAAAAGAGATGAGAAATTTTCTCAAGTTCGGTTGCATCAATATTTTAAATCTCATTTTTTAAGATGTTTAGCTTTTGTGGATTTAAGTTATTTACAGAATTTTGTTTCTTTTTCAGCTGGAGAAACTGGGGTCCATATTCGAAAACATGATCAAGGAAATTCTGAATTAGCAAAAGATCTTAAAATGTTTTTTGGGATTTATGCTTCTGGAATGAGGACTCAGATTAAAAAACAGAGAAAAGAAAAAGGAGAATAATTTTAAAAACAAAGATATGCTGATTAAGTTATGGCTTTGAAAGATATTAAGAATTGGTCGCCTGAAGTTGAAAAAGAAATTGTAGATAAATGGAAAAAGGCGGAGCTGTTTAATTTTGATAAAAATACCAAAAAGAAAATTTATTCTATTGACACGCCTCCGCCGTATATTAATGCGCCAGTTCATATGGGACATGCTGTTACTTATGCGTTTATGGATATGTTTGCTCGTTATAAAAGAATGAAAGGTTTTGAGGTTTTGTTTCCATTAGGATTAGATAATAATGGATTGCCTATTGAAATGGGTGCTGAGAAAAAATACAAAATTTCTGCGTTTAAAATGGGTCGTGAGGAATTTTTAGGTTATTGTAAAAAGTTGATTGATGAATGTGGGGTTGAGTCAATTGATAGTTTTGCGCGGATTGGAATTTCTTTTAGTTCTTATAAAGAAGGGAATTTTATTGGGGCAGTTTACAAAACAGATTCTCCAGAATATCGTAAATTAACGCAGGCAACTTTTATTGAATTGTTTAAGAAAGGTTTGGTTTATGAAGATTCTAGGATTAATAATTGGGATCCTAAATTGCGGACAACAATTGCAGATTCAGAAATTGAGTATAAAGATTTGTCTTCTAATTTTAATGATATTAAATGGAAAGTGAAGGAAACAGGGGAGGAAATTATTATTGGAACTACTCGGCCGGAATTGATTTGCACTTGCGGGATGGTTATTTTTAATCCAAAAGATGAGAGGTATAAACATCTAGGTGGGAAGACAGTTATTTCTCCTATTTTTGAAGAAGAGATAAAAATTAAATCTCATCCTTTGGCAGATATTGAAAAAGGAACTGGAATTGCTATGATGTGTTCGGCAGGGGATTTGTCAGATATACAATTTTTTAGAGAGCAAGGTTTGGAACCTCGAATTGCTATTGGGAAAGATGGAAGGATGAATGAACAGGCGGGAGTTTTGAAAGGTTTGAAAGTGAGAGAGGCAAGGGAGAAAATTATTGAATTATTAAGAGAGAAAAATTTATTAGTGAAGCAAGAAAAAATTTCTCATCGTACTCCTGTTTCTGAAAGGTCTGGAGCAGAAATTGAGTTTATTGAAATGCCGGAATATTATTTGAAACAAATGGAATTCAAAGAGAAGGTTGAGAAGATTTCTACTAAAATTAATTTTTATCCTAAAAAATCAAAGAAAATTTTAGATGATTGGATTGATAAAATTTCAATTGATTGGCCAATTTCTCGTCGGAGATTTTATGCAACTGAAATTCCTTTATGGTATGCAGAAGATGCAGGGAAAAAATTAATTGCGGTTCCTACAGCCATAGAATATTTTCAGCCTTGGAAAGATGAAGTTCCTAAAGATGCTGAGGTTTGGTGTGAGGGAAAAAATACTATGAAGAAAGTAAAAGATTTTAAGTTGGAATGGAAAGGTGAAGAAAGAGTTTTGGATACTTGGATGGATTCTTCTATTTCAGAATTGAATTTATTGAAGTATAAATCTGACGATGTATTTTTTAAAAAAGCTTATCCTGCAACTTTGAGGCCCCAGGGAAAAGAGATTGTGCGGACTTGGTTGTATTATACTTTGCTTCGAGGATATTTAGAAACTGGTAAATCTTGTTTTGAAGATGTTTGGATTCATCAACATATCCTTGATGGTAAAGGGAAGAAAATGTCTAAGTCGGTGGGGAATATAATTAATCCTCAGGAAATTTTGAAAGATTATGGGGGAGAGGCATTGAGACTTTGGGCGGCAGTTGAAGGAGATTTGTCGAAGGGTGATTTTATTTGTTCGAAAGATAAAATGCGAGCAGAGATGAAAACTTTGACTAAGTTGTTGAATGTTTCAAGATTTGTAATGATGTTTAATAAGCCGGTAAAAAAACCAAAGGTGGAATCTTTAGATAAATTATTTATAGATTATCTTGAAGATCTTAGTAAGAGATGTGATGAGAGTTATGCAGTTTATGATTTTAATCACCCTGCTCAAGATTTAAGGAGATTTTTGTGGGAAGTTTTTGCGTCACATTATTTAGAAGTTGTGAAATCAAGAGCGTATAATCAAGAGGATCAATTTTCAGAACAAGAAAGTAATTCGGCTAAATGGACTTTGCATTATTTGCTTGAAAGATTTTTGTGTTTAATTTATCCAATAATTCCACAAGTAACGACTACAATTGCTGAAGAGAAAGGAATTGATTTATTGAAAGCTGATTGGCCGAAAGCAAATTTAGGGAAATCTGATTTGAAGTTGGTTGAGAAAATTATGGAATTTAATTCCGAGATTTGGAAAAAGAAAAGAGATGCTGGAATTAGTTTGAGGGATTCTATTGAGGGGATTAAGTTGCCAAAGGGATTAAAAGAGTTTGAAAAAGATTTAAAATCTTGCCATAAAATTTAATTTTTAAGGATATGTTTTTAAACTTAAATTTCTTTTTTACAAAATGATAAATGCTAAATCACAACTTTCAGATGCAAGGCGATTTCTTAAACCTTTAGAGTTCCTTCCTGTTAATGTGTCTGAAAACTTGGAGGGAGTTGATGAATTGAGAGATTTTTGCGGGACATGTGGTGAAAAAGGAAGAGGGATAAAAGAAGTATTTATGCGTAATCATTATCAAGATGAGATTGGTGTTTTTGATAAGAGATTTGGGGTTTTAATTGGGGATGTGACTTACTTTGATTCATTAGATTATGATTTGACTTTTGAGGATGGTTCTTCAGGCAATTTTAATTATTGTGATTTAGAAAGAGTAGTTGTTTTTTCTTGACCCGAACTTTATTAAACTCATTATTTCTTAATTTAATATGGTTAAATTATCTAAGATTGATTTAGAAGAATTGTTAGAAAAACTTAGTGAACACCGTGGGCGACATACTGAATTGATTACTGTTTATATTCCAGCAGGTTATGATGTTAATGCTGTTCAGCGTCAGATTGAGGGTGAGAAAAGTACAGCTAAAAATATTAAATCTACAGCGACGCGGAAGAATGTGACTGACGCTTTGGATAAAATTGTTCGATACCTTAAAACTTTGAAAGTAACTCCGGAAAATGGTTTGGCTGTTTTTTCGGGGAATGTTTCACAGATTGAAGGACAAGGGGATTTGCAGTTATGGGATATTGAGCCGCCATTACCTATGAAACATCGAATGTATAGATGTGATAAAGAATTTGTTTTAGAACCATTACATGAACAATTGGAAGTGAAGGAAATTTTTGGATTGTTAGTGATGGATAGGAAAGAAGCAACTGTAGGGGTGTTGGAAGGAAAAAGGATTGAAGTAATTCAAAAGATGACTTCTGGGGTTCCGGGTAAAGTTAAGGCGGGGGGTCAGAGTGCTCAAAGATATC
Organism: archaeon; assembly: GCA_018657525.1. Lineage (GTDB taxonomy): Archaea > Nanobdellota > Nanobdellia > Pacearchaeales > GW2011-AR1 > JABHWZ01. Next base: position 6,155 of record JABHWZ010000003.1, read on the forward strand.
ATAGGATTACTGAGGGACTCACAAAAGATTTTTACAAAAGAATAGCAGAAGAAATGAAACAAGCATTTTTTGAAAATCCAAAATTAAAGGGGATTTTGATTGGGGGTCCGATTCCTACAAAAGATGAGTTTTTAGATGGAGAATATTTAACAAATCAGTTGCAGGAAAAAGTTTTGGGGAGAATTGATTTGGGAGATACTGATGAATCTGGGTTAAAGGAATTGGTTAAAAGATCTCAAGATATTTTAGCAAGTCAAGAAATTATTAAAGAGAAAAAAATTCTTGAAAAGTTTTTTACAACTTTGGGAGAGAAATCTGAATTGGTGGTTTATGATGAAGAGGGGATTCGGAAAGCATTTCAATACGGGGCGGTTGAACTTTTAATTCTTTCAAAAGAAACAGACAAAGTTTTGGCTAAGGAACTTAAAACTTTGGCAGAGCAGATTTCTTCTAATGTTGAAGTGGTTTCAATTGAGACAGAAGAAGGTCAGCAGTTTTTGAGTATGACTAAAAAAGGTATTGGAGTAATTTTGAGATTCCAGATTTAATCTTTTTTTCTAAATGTCCATAGTAGGGAACCGATAAAACTTATTGGAATTCCATAGATTATTCCTGAGAGTGATGCTATATTTGCGTAGAGGACTTGGTTTCCAAGTAATTCTAAAAGTGTGGCACTTACGAGGATATTTATTAGCATGACGATGCTGTAAATTGTAATATGTTTGGGAAGTTGATTTATTATTTTGTGTTGTTTGGCAGAGAATGTTAGACTTCGGTTTATAAAAAAATTAAAAATTGTTGCTCCAAAAACTGCCAGGCCCCTACAAAGAATAAAATTTATCTTAAAGTTGAAAAGAAAATTAAAAATTAATAAATCTACAAACATACTCAAAATACCTACTATACAGAATAATGTAAATTTTTTTTTATTTGATTTCATTATCTAAATCTTTTTATATGCTTTTTATGTATTTTGTTGATGAAATTATCTATTTTAATTCCAGCATATAATGAATCAAAGACTATTTTAGGAATAATTAAGAGAATTCAAAATGTTGATTTAGGAGAAATTGAAAAAGAGCTGATTATTATTGATGATTTTTCAACAGATGGTACTCGAGAGATTTTAAAATCAATGGAGGATGATAAAATAAAAGTTTTGTTTAGTGAGAAAAATTTTGGTAAAGGACATTCTATTGTTAAGGGGATGAATTTTGCTACAGGGGATTTGATAATTATTCAAGACGCTGATTTTGAGTATAATCCTGATGATTACCCTAAACTTTTAAGACCAATTTTAGATGGGAGAACCAATGTAGTTTATGGTTCTCGTTTTCTTGGAAATAATCAAATTCCAAAGACTAAGTTTTATTTTGGAAATAAATTTTTATCTCTCTTGACTTCTGTATTATATTTTAGCAAGATAACTGATATGGAAACTTGTTATAAAGTTTTTAAAAGAGAAATAGTTAAAGGGATGAAAATTAAAAGTAAGAGATTTGGACTTGAACCTGAATTGACTTCTAAGATTTTGAATAGGGGAAATAAAATAATTGAGATTCCAATAAGTTATAACCCGCGGTCTGTTCTTCAGGGTAAAAAAATTAAACCTATTGATGGATTAAAAGCTATTTTAACTTTGTTTATATTTAGATTTTCTAAAAATTGAAATTAATTAATTCGCAAGTTTTGTAAGAAATAGTTTCTAATTTTATTTTTGTGAATCTTTTGGATAAAATTTCACAGTGATTATTTACAATTGTTGAATTGTATACATATTTTGGAGCGCAATTTATTTTTGTTAAATTTACTTTTCCTATTAAGAAGTATTCTTCTGTTTCGTAGATTTTATTTGTAGATTCTATTTCCGACGTTTTGAATAAATCGTCGATGGTTGTTTCTCCTTTGAATATTAAAATTATTTTATTATTGTAGATACTTGATTGAATACTGTTGCTTCCTAGCGCGTAGACATTTTCTGTATAGTAAGTTACAGGTACCCAATGTGGGGATAGGATTTCACATGATGTGAGGTCTAGTTTTTTTATGTCCTGGGCTGCGTTGTAAAATTTATCTGTGTAATGTCTTCGCTGATATGCTCCAAAAGTTAATGTGCTGATGATAAGAAGGAAAATAATTACTAATGCAAAAATAATTATTTTTTTAGGTATTTTTATTTTATTATAGAGATAGAGAAATCCAATCGAGGAGAAAAATGCGATTGGGAGGCTAAGGTTGAAAAGATATCTTTCTATTTTTAATGGTATTTGGTAACAATCAAAAATTATTAAGATTGATATAAGAATAAATATTATGCTCAGGCTTTTTGATTTGAGATTTTTTGTTTTTATAATTTGTAATATTGATAATGTTAATCCAATAATTGTTAATGGTAAAAACCAAGTGGTTAATTTAGCAATGATTAAAAAATTAAATGATTGAAAGATGTAATCTCTTAAATAAACATTAAGTGCATATGAATCAATTATGCTTGCAAACCAATTATTGTATCTGATGAAATTGAAAATTCCCCACGGTAAAATTATGATGAATGTTAAAAATGTATTTTTGATTATTTTTTTATAATTTTTATTGAAAAATAAAAAAGGAAAAAAAATCAGAAAGTTATATCTGGTTAGAATTGCAAGGCCCAAATAATGTCCAGAAACTTTTTTATTTATTAGTGCGGCTAAAAATAATTCAAAAAAAGCTAGCCCCAAAAGTTCTGTTCCAACACTTGTTGCGTATACTAGAACGAAAATACTTAAACTAAAAAAATAAAAAATTAATTGAGCTAATTCTTTTTTAGGATATTTCTTAAAGATTGAATTAGATAATTTCAAATTGGCGATTAGGAAAAGTGTAGAGGTAATAATCAGGTAAATGTATTCGCTGAGTTTTCCAAAGATAAATAATAATCCTAATAGTCCACTTGCTAATGGAGCTCGGTATAGTTCAAAATATGTGCCGTTGGAAAATAAATATTTTGCATTTAGTACATAAACGCTGAAGTCCCATGATTGAGCTGTTTTGTGTTGGAAGATGAGAAAGAAAGTTGTTAGAATAAACATGAGAAAAATGCTTTGGTGTTCTTTTGTTTTAAAATTCATATTATTTTGTTTAATTTTTAGTTTAATTAATCACTGGTTTTTCATCATAACCTTTAAAACTACTTTTGTTTTATTCTTTACATGTCAGATGTGCCGGCGAGGAGTAAACAAGATGTTTCCATTCAGCCAAGGGTTTTGGCTGAGACTTTGGAAGAGATTGATGAGTCTGCAGAAAAAGAGGATTTGAGAAAGTTAGAGGCTGTTCTTTTTATTTCTGGTAGATGGTTGAGTATGGCAGAGTTGGTTAGTTTGACTGATTTAAATCCAATTATTATTCGAGAGCTTATAGAAAAGTTGCAAGAAAAATATGATAAAAAAGATTCTTCAATTGAAATTCTTGAAAAGAAAGGTGCTTTGAAAATGGATTTGAGGAGGGAATTTTCTTATCTGGTTAATCGTTTGGCCACAGGGTCTGCAGAGTTTTCAAAAGCTGAGCAAGAGACTTTGGCGATTATTGCTTACAAGCAACCAATTAAACAATCTGTGATAATTAAAATTCGGGGAAATAAGGCTTATGAACATGTTAAGAAGTTTGCGGATTTGGGGTTACTTAAAAAGAAAAAAGTTGGGCATACATATGAGTTGACTTTGGGAGATTCGTTTTATGATTATTTTAATGTTAAAGAAAGAGAAGATGGAAAAGGAATGGATATTGATGAGGAGTCTAAAGAATATCAGAATGATGATTTGGATAAGGAAATTGAGGAAGCAGAGAAAGAGGTTGCTAAGGAGGAAGCTGCTGGAAAGTTTGACGATGATGAAGAGAAGAAAGCACTGCTCAGTGTACCCCAATACCCTCAGGAAGGGCACGAGATTGCGGAGTGCTTGGGCAAGAATCCTACAGGTTATGGTGAAGGGGTAGAGGTAGTGGCTGAGGGTAGAAGGGAATGAGAAGAGATTAAAATTGAACCTCAATATCCTTCCGGTTAAACAATTTTCTTTAATCGCAATCTTTTATATTCTTAAGGAGATAAAAGATTATAAACTAAATTTTAATTCTTAGGTTATGGAATTTATAAGTGTGGTGATTTATCTTTCGATTTATTTGGGATTGTTTGCGACGACTTTTTATATTTGGAGTTTTGTTGTTGATACAAAAAAGAAGCGAGAGTTTTTGACTGATGCTGAGCTTCCGAAAGTTTCGGTGATTATCCCGTGTTATAATGAGGGGGATGCGGTTACTAAGACTCTTGAATCAATTACTGCTTCAAATTATCCTAAGGGTAAATTGGAGATTATTTTTGTTGATGATGGAAGTACAGATGATAGTTTGAAATTTGCTCGTGGATTTAAATCTAAAATTGTGCGGGTTTTTGCTAAAAAAGTAAATGGGGGAAGTAAGGCGGCTGCATTTAATTATGGTTTTACAAAAGCAACTGGAGAAATTATTCTTAGTATGGATGCAGATACTATGGTAGATCCAGAATCAATTCAGCGAATGGTTAGATATTTTAAAAATAAAAAAGTGATGGCGGTTACCCCTTCGATGATTATGTCAAAGGTTAAAGGTATTTTAGAAAGGATTCAGCATGTTGAATATTTAATGGGACTTTTTTTGAGAAAAGCTTTTGCATCTTTGAATGCAATTTATATTACGCCTGGAGCATTCACTGCTTATAGGAAAAGTTTTATGGACAAATACGGAGTTTATGAGGAAGGGAATATTACTGAAGATTTGGAAATGGCTTTAAGAATTCAATCTAAAGGATATATTATTGAGAATTGTCCTGAGGCTCCGGTTTATACAATTCCAATGAATACTTTTAAGACATTATTGATTCAGCGTCGAAGATGGTATTTTGGATTGATCCAGAATCTTTTGAAATATAAATTTATGATTAGTAAAAAATACGGGGATTTGGGAATGTTTGTCATCCCTATTGCAGTTATTAGTGTTTTCTTTTCTTTGGTTGTGACAGGATATTTATTTATTAAAACTGCTTTTGATGTTCGTGGAGAGTTATTATTTTTGAGAAATGTTAATTTTGATTTGCCCAGCATTTATCGATTTAATTCTTATATTTTTGAGAGATTTTTGCATCGTGTTTTGAGTAATCCAGTCTTGATTTTTTTGGTAATTTTTATGGGAGTTCTGTTTGCATATCTTTATTATGCACAGAAAAAAGTCGGAAGACGTTGGGATTTGTTGATTAATGTTCCTTTATTTTTTATCTTTTTTGCAACTTTATTTGCTATCTGGTGGATGGTTTCAATATTTTATGCTGTGTTTTTTAAGAGTATTAAGTGGAGATAAAATCATATAAATATATTTAAGGATAAAAATCAAAAAAAGAAAATGGAAAATAGAAAAATTCAAAGTGGGCGGCGATATTTTTGGTCATTTGTGATAGCTACTGTGTTGTTTGTTTTGGTGATTTATAGTAGTTATTTTTTCTCTTATGTTGAATTAAAGAGAGTTTCGAATCTTCAGGAAGATGTGGCGTATGAGATCTTTGAGGATAAATTGGATTATACTCTTTTTGAAAAGAATGTTTGTGGGGGGGAAGTGTTTGAAGAAGTCTCAAAGGATTTGAATTTTCAGGGAAGGATAATTGATGACCTTGAAAAAAAGTTTGGTAAAAATAATGAGGATGTTTTATTTCAGAAAAAATTTTATACTTTGGTGGAATTAGAGCACTTGGAATTTATTAATATTTTAAATGACCAATGTGATTTGGGAATGGCTACTATTCTCTTTTTTTATTCTAATGAAGAGAAAGGGATTGAGCAAAGTGAAGAAGTTGGAAGATTGTTGAACACTGTTTATGCGCGGAATTCAGATTCTCTTTTGATATATTCTTTTGATGTTAATTTAGATAGTAATTTGATTTCCAAATTGAAGTTAAAATATGATATTAGTGAATCTCCAGTTATTGTTGTGAATGAAAAAATAAAGATTTTTAATCCGCAGAATCTTGAGGAAATTGAGCAGACTTTGGAAAAATCGGAAGATGAGAGCGATGGAAGTTCGATTATTTATCTTAATTGATATCTTTTCTATCACAGCAATAATTAAAAATGGAAATTGATATTTGATTATATGGTAGAGTGTTTTAGATGCGGGATTGATAATGAAAAGGCATTGCTTTATGATGCGATTACGCCTGGAGGCGTTGAAAAGATTTGTCGGAGATGTTCTCATAAGGAAAGTGTTCCATTGATGAAAAATAAGGATTTAGAGGAGTTAAAAGAGTTTGAGAGAAAGCATGATATTTATGATCGGATTTCACGGGTTGCGGGAATTGAAAATAAACGGAAGTTGAATAATGTAAGTTTAGAAATTGAGGAACAAGATTCTACCCTGAGGGATTTAGTTGAGAAGAATGTTTGTAATGGAGTTAATAAATCTGCAAAGAATAGGGTTGATTTAATTAAGAATTTTCATTGGTTAATAAAAAGATATAGGAGAATGAAAAAGTTGACCACAAAACAATTTGCCGAGGAGATTGGAGAGGTTGAGAAATCAATTATTTTGGCAGAGCAGGGGGTTGTTCCGACAGGGTATGATTTGATTCGAAAGATTGAGTTGTTTTTAAATATAAGATTAATTAAGCCAGAGATTGTGGAAGAGATGCAACAAAAAGCAAGACCAGTTGTTTTAGATAATGCAGGGGTTGAAGAGGTTTTAGATGTTAATTCTGTTGGTTCCCAAAATTTGACAATTGCTGATTTACAAGAGATGAAAAATAAGCGAGAGGCATTGGTTGTTAATGAAGGGGCGAGGGAAAATGAACCTGAATTTGTTTGGGATGAAACTGAGGATTTAGAACAAGAATCTAAATTAGTAGAAGGAGTAAATGATAAAGTTGAGGGAAAAACCGAGAACCCTTCTGGTAAAGCAATATTAAGTCAGGAAGAAATTGATGATCTAGTATTTGGTAGAAAATAGAATATAATAATCTTTTTAAAGTAATTATAGTAATAAATTTTATGAAAAGTTTAAACAAAATTCCTCAAGTGGAACTTTTAGATGATGAAATCTATTTTAGAGTTCCTTTGCAAGGGTTAATTGATAGAATTGATGAACAATTTGAGAAGGGGACGAAAGATCTTTATCTAGTTTTTTCAAATGCTGTTGAATCAGGAGGATGGATGACGAATGGAAGTTTAGGTTGTATAGCGGGTAAACCTATTGATGTAGTCTCTGCTTCTAAATATGTTGGGAGAATTCAATGGGGTGGAGATCATCCCTCAAAAATGATTTATCTAACAAGAAAGGATTTAGATTAATAATCTCAAAAATAGCAAGTTTTATAAATGAATTTTATAATTTGATAATATGGAAATTAAGATATTAAAGGATGAGAAGAATGAAATCGAAGTTGAATTTGATAATTTGACAATTGTGGAAATTTTGAGGGTGTATTTGAATAAAGATTCGTCTGTAAAGTTTGCGGCTTGGAAGAGAGAACATCCAACAAAGAATCCTATTTTGAAAGTTAAGACAGAAGGTAAGGCGGCTAAGAAAGTGATTAATGACGCTATTGCTGGAATTGATAAAGAGCTGGATAGTTTTGAAAAAGACTTTGCTAAGTTGAAATAAATTGGAGATGATTGACTTCAGAGAATAGTTCTGGGAGAAGAAGATGAAAACATTTTATAATCATACACAACTTGAAGAAGAACGAGCTTCAGAAGAAGAAAAATGGGCAAGAGAAAATGGGCTTAAAGGCGAAGTTAAAGGTAGAGGTGATAGAAGAGCTTTTCAATTAGATTCTGGTTTTTGTGAGGGTGCTAAAATTCCTTTAGGACATGTTTATTCTTTGTTTACTGAGAGAATGGCAAGAGAAGGTAAGGAATATATTCCTTTTCCAGATAAATTTTTACATTTCGTTAAAAAAGGGCTTAGAGATTTTGGTAAAGATTATGATGCTGATGATTTAAATTTGTTTTCTCCAATTTTTAAGTTTGAAGAGGGTCCGCTTGTTAGAGATTATATGCTCGAGCAAGGGTTGAGTGCTGAAGGGACTAAAGAAGTTTTGGATAGAATTTATGGACTTGGAACAGCTAGGATTTGGCCTGCGCAAGAAGGAATTCCCGAACAGGTTTTGGTTTGATAATTATTAAAAAAGGATTAAAAAATAAGATGAAAAATTATGAAGTTTGTTTACAAAGATTAAATGAGGAGAGGGATAGAGTGCTTGAAGAAGTTACTAAGCATTTAGATGATGAAGAAGTGAGAGATGTGGCTTTGTTGGAAGCAAAATGTAATTATCAAACTTGCCTTAATTTTTTAGGTAAATTGAGGAAAAGAGGTTTTCCTTTAAACGATGATTTGTCCGAGGATCAAGATAGATATAGGCTGGATGCGGAATATAGTGGGTTTATTAATCGTTTTGATGGTCATTTAAGGAGATTGAAGCGTGTTGCTAGAGATTCATTGGGGGGGAAGATTCATATTTATCTCGCATCTAATAGGTCTCGAGAGTTGCCCTTTGAAAAATGCAGAAAATATTTTATATACGGGCAGTAATTTTTTATTATCAGTAAATTTATTTGTTTCTTATCACAATTAATTTTATAACTTATTATTTCTATTGCTAATTATGTCTGAGAGAATTTCAAGTGGTAGTTTTGATTTTAATGAGTTTCTTAATGGAGGTTATGAAAAAGATGTTATCACTATGATTGCTGGGCCGCCGGCGTCTGGGAAAACTAATTTGGGAATTCTTGCAGGATGTAGTTGTTCGCGGGAGGGGAAGAAAGTTATTTTTATTGATAGTGAGGGCGGGTTTTCTGTTGAAAGGGTTAAGCAGATTGTCGGGGAAAACTTTGAAGAAATTTTGGAGAGGTTTTTTTTGTTGGAGCCTGTGAATTTTAAGGAGCAGGCAGAATCGTTTAAGAAACTTTTGCAATATTTGAAAAAGGAGCAGGTAGGTTTGATTGTTATTGATGGGATGTCAATGCTTTATCGGATTGAATTAATGGATGCGTCAAAATCTAAAGATATTGAAAAAGTGCGTGGGGTAAATGGGGAGATGGCAAAACAGATGAGGACTTTGGCAGAGATTGCGCGGAAGCAGAAGATTCCGGTTTTGATCACTAATCAAGTTTATTCAAGTTATGTTGAAGGGGATGCATTTTCTGAGGAGAAAAAAGTAAATATCATTGGGGGAGATTTGTTTAAGTATTGGAGTAAATGTATTATTCAATTAAATAAAAGTTCGAGTAAACGGAAAGCTATTTTGTTAAAACATCGAAGTTTGCCAGAAAAAGAAATGAGTTTTGAGATTCGGGATAAAGGAATTTTTAAGAAAAAGGGTTTGTTTTAGGTGTTCCTATAAAGTGATTACATTTAGAAAGATTTATAAATGGTTTTGAATGATAAAATTTATGGAAAAATATTTGACTTTGGATGAGATGAGACAAGAATATCCAATTGTGTTAGTTGATACTTCAGCGATTGCCCGTTATTGGACTATTGATCCAGATAAATCTAATCGTTGGATAAATGATTGTTCAGATCAATTAAGACTTAATGCTTTATCTTTTTTTGATAGACTTTCTGAGGAGGATACTGTTTCTTTTTATATTATAGGTGGAGTTTATAATGAATTAAGGAGTGCTTCTAAAAAAAAGGTTAAAGGAAAAAAGGATAATAGATTTAAGGGGGGGAAGAGAATAAAAATCAGGAGTAATGGGGATAAGGATAGAGGTTTAACTAAGGTATTGGCGGGAAATACAAGAAGGTTAGGAAATAGACTTAAGTCAAGAGGTTTTGTTGTTGATTTAAGTGAGGAAGAAAAATTAGCTAAGCAAAGATTTGAAAGTGAATATTTTGGACTTAAAGGAGAGTATGGATTGAGTGAGGTTGATTTTGAACACTTATCTACTGGGGCTGTCTTATCTAAATCAAGAGGTTCTACAGCATTGGTTTCATTAGATTTGCCTTTGGTTAATTCTTGGAAGAGATTAGTTAGAGAAGGAGTTTGTTCTTATTCTTCTTTGGGGTTTTTTTTGAGAAAAGGTGGAATAAATTCTTTTGAAAGAAATTTGGTAGATCTTAGAGGTTAAGATTTTTAATTAGCGTAAAGTTTTGTTCTTGTTTTGTTTAGTATTTCTTTTTCTCTTTTTGATAAGGGTTGTCGGTAGATAGCATTACATTTTGGACATTGATATGTTGATATTGGTTCTTCCATGTCGGGTAAGTGTTCACTACTAGTTGATTTATTTAATTTTGTTTCATCAAAAAAACAAGTATCTCTATGGGATGTTTTTGAAATAAATGCTAATCTATAAGATGCTCTTCCCCAGGGAATTATTATTAAGCCGCTTATTCCCTCTGCATCTAATTCTTCTCTTTTTCGTTGGAACTTTTCTTCCCACATTTTGTGAATTTTATCTTGTCTTTCACATGCTCTTGTATTTGCTTCACGACTTCTTTGTACATCTCCTAAGTTTGCCATCTCCTCTCTAATTGTTTGTCCTTTTTAAGAATTGTTATCTTGTTTTGTTAAATTTGAGATTGGTTAGTTTGAGAATATAAATGTTATTATAGTTGTAAGTTTATTTTTATTTATGGGGGATAATATTCGTTTTGAAGTTGTGAAGAAAATTGCTGAGACTAATTTTAAACTTAAGAATTTAGATAAAATTTCGCAGTTGAATTCTGTTAGTCCGCCGAGTGTTTTTATTGGTTCGAAGTTGAAGTATCCGTTTATGAATGTGGGGATTTTGTCTCCGATTCAACGGGAGGAAAATGCGTGGGTTTATGATGATGCGAAATATTGGGCGCAGAATGATTTTCAGATTTCTGATGTTATTAAATTGAGAGAGAGTTTGTTGAATTCTAGATTTAGAACTCGGGCAGGAGATGTGCGTCGGAAAAATAAGTTTTTGGATATTGCAAAAGAGTTAGCTGTTGCTTATAAGCCGGTTGATGTTGAGATTGAATTAAAGCGACGTGTTAAAGTTTATAGGCAGAAAGACCGTGTTACAATGCCGCAGGCGATGGGTGCTCCGTTGCAAAAAGCAAGGATTACTTCAAATGTTAAAGTTCATCAGAAAGTTGATAAAATGATGAATGATGAGGTGAAGGCTTCAGAGGCTTTGGGAATTTTGTATAAGACTAATATTGATGAATATGCTTTGAGTAAAATTTTGAGTATTGGTGCTTTGGGTTTAAAGAAAAATAAAAAGTTGGTTCCGACGCGTTGGTCGATTACTGCTACTGATGATTCTCTTGGGAAAAATTTGTTAAGTAATATTCGAGATTATAAATGGATTGAAGATTATGAATTGTTTTTTGGAGAGTTTATGGGAAATCAGTATTTGATTATGCTGTTTCCGAATGTTTGGAGTTATGAGCTGTTTGAATTGTATTATCCTGGAAGTTCTTGGAATCCGAGTTCGGAGATTAAGGCTTCGACGGATTTTGAAAGTTATGGTGGGCGGAAGAGTTATGCATTTAATTGTGCAGGAGGGTATTATGCTGCGCGGTTGCCGATTTTAGAGTATTTGGAATCAATTAAGCGACAGGCCAGTGTTTTGGTTATTCGTTTGGAAACGCCATCTTATTGGGCGGCTTTGGGGGTTTGGGTTGTGAGGGAAAGTGTCAGGAAAGCGATTAAAAATGGAGTTAGATTATTTGATTCTCGAGAGGAACTTTTGGAGAGTGTTAAAAAAATTGCAAAGATAAAATATGATTTTGATGCACATCAGATTTTGAATCAAAGTAAATTATTATTGCAGATAAAAAATCAGCGGAATTTGGGAGAATGGTTCTAAGTCAAGGGTAAAGATTTTGGGAATTTTTTAGTTAATTTTAAATTAATTTGCAGAATTTTCCATATCTTTTTTATACTCTTCTTTCTTTTTTTCCCAAGCTTGATTTGTGGGGCATTTTGGATTAAAGCAGAATATCCATGGTTTCTTTTTTGGTTGAAGTGCCATTAGCAGAGGGTATTGACATTCTTTGCAAATTTGTTTTGTTTTTTTGATTGTTCTATTTGGAGGAAGACTAAGAGTATTTTTACAATTTGGGTAAGAATCGCAAGCGATGAAAGATCTTTTCCATTTTTTTGAATAATTTATTGCAAGGTCTCCTTTTTTACATTTTGGACATTGGATTATTTTGTTTTCAATTTTTTGCTGTTCTCGCTGTTTAACATTTGCTTCAAGTAATTCTTTTCCAATATCTTTTTCATTTTTTTCAAAATCTTTGGCTATCTGGGTAATTTTTTCCTTTGCTTGATTTAATGTTTCTTGTTCTTTTTCTATTAGGTTTTTTTTGTTTTTTGTTTCGCGGATTTTTTCCATTTCTCCTTCAAATTTTCTGGTTAGTTCTGCATCAATTATTATTGGAGAATATTTTTCCAATGTATCTATTAAAGATATCCCTAATGATGTAGCTTTGATGCTTTCTCCTTGGATGTATCCCCTGTCGTAAAGAGTTTCTAAAATTGATGCTCTCGTTGCCTTTGTTCCTAAATTCCTTTTTTCTAGTTGTGTTAATATTGAGGCCGGAGAAAATCTTTTCGGAGGCTGTGTTTCTTTTTCTTCTATCCTTGAATTGGTGATTTTTACTTCTCCCTCCATATCAGGGATTTTTTCTTCTTTTATTTTTGCGGGGTAAATTTTTAGCCAATTTTTTTCTCGTATTACTGCACCTCTAGCTGAAAAGATTAATTCGTTCATTTTTGTTTTGACAGTTTTGTTATCAATTATTGCGTCCTCGCAGAATAGAGATAAGAATCTTCTTGCGATTAAATTATAAATTTTTTCTTCATTGCCTGATAAAATTTGTTCGTTTCCGGTAGGGTAGATGGATGGATGGGCAGGGTCTTCTTTTTTACCTTCAGTGGGGGTATTTTTTTTAATTAAGTTTTCAACCTTATATCTTTTGGAAATTTTTTTTAAAATTGTTTTGTATCCTATTTCTTTAGGAAGTTTTTGTGAAGAGGTTCGGGGGTAAGATATTAATCCAGATAAATAAAGTGCTTGCGCGGAACGGAGAGTTTTACTGGGGGTGATTCCATGTAATTTGTATGCTTCTCTTTGGAGGTCTGTTAAATTAAAGGGGGTTGGTGGAGGCAATATTTGTTCTCTTTTTTTTGTTTCAGCGATGGTTGTTTTTCCATTAAGATTTTTAAATTTTTCAAGTTCTTTTTTATCGAAGATATCTTGATTATGTTTTAATTCTAATTTATTTTTTTTATTGTTAATTGTTATGAATATTTGCCAAAAAGGTTCTGATTTAAATTTGGAGATTTCTTTTTCTTTATCAACTATTAATTTTAGTGCTGGACCTTGTACTCGTCCAATTGACATAATTCTAAATTTGCCTGTTGTTTTTATTGCATTCATTAAAGCTCTTGAAAGATTGATTCCATAAAACCAATCTAGATAGTGTCTGGTTTCTCCTGCTATTGCTTGTCCCCATTCAATGGTGGGGAGTTTGTTTTCATAGGCATTATTAAGTTCATCTTTTGTTAAGGTCGAGAATTTCATTCTTTTTGCATCTTTTTGATTACAAATATAACGAACAATGTTCATGCCGATTACTTCCCCCTCTATGTCAAAATCTGTTGCGACAGTTAATGATCCTGCATTTTTTGTTAATTTTAAAATTGTATCATGATATTTTTTTGTGAAGTCTCCTTTTCTGGCTAAATAGTTTGGAATCCATTTGACTTCAAATATTGGAATACTTGATCCAGCAATTATTTGTTTGAGAGTGAATAAATGACCCACTGCACAAGCGACGATTATTTTTTGTCCGTTTCTATCAACTTCATAATAGGGTATTTTATTATTTTCTTGAGTTATTGTATCTCCAAGTGCGGTTGCTATTTTAAGAGCGGCTTGTGGTTTTTCAGTTATAATTAATTCATATCCTGTATTTTTTAATCCTATTTTTTGAGGATTATATTTGACTATTTTTGAAGTTGTTGTCTTTGCTTTTTTTTTGGCTTTTTTTCTTGTTCCCTTTCTTTTTTTATATTTTCTTTTTGGTTTTATTGGAGTTGATTCAATGGTTTCTAAAGATTCTCTATCAGGTCTGCTGAACTTTTTCTCAATGGTTGCTTTGGAGATTTGTTCTTTTGATAATGGCATTTCAGGTATTTTTCTTTCTGTAATTTTTTTTTCTTCTACGATTGTGTTTTTTACTTTTTTTTCGGTTGCTCTTTCTACATTTGATTCATCTACTCTAAAAAAGTTTTCTACAATTTTTTCTTCTCGGGGTTTTTGTTTTTTTAGGGGCATTTTTATGCTTTTATAAGGGAATTAGTTTTTATATGTTTTTGTTTGTTGGATTATATCTTAAAATATTTGTTTATTTCTTCCAGTCTTTTTTCAGAATCCATTGAAGAAGAAAACATTTTCCAGAAGATTTTTTTTATCCACTCTGTCCATTCTTTATCTTTGATTGTATAGAAGACAAATATTTTTTTGTTTAATTCTCCGGTTTTTCCAGTTGGTTCTTTTATTTCTTTTAGTCTAAATGTTTTATCATCAAAAATTATTGCTCTTAGTGGCTGTTCTCTATGCCTTATTTCTATTAGATTTTTATTGTGTTTGAAATTTAAGGCTAAAACTTTTTCTATGTTTTCTTTTCCTATTAAATCTACTCTACAGATTATCTTTATCTTTATATTTTTTTTGATTAATTTTTCAAGTAATTTTAAGAAATTTGTTGCCTTATCTTTGAGGTTGGTCCAAGACAAATTTCCTGAGAAAATAATAACTTCTTTTTTGGCTTTTTCAAAAAGTTCTGTTAATTCTTGGAAATTTGTTTTATCTTCGGAGCTTGCTTTTTCGATTGTTATTTTTTTATCTTTATCTTTGACTTGTTGGAAAATATCAAAACCTGAAAAAGATTCTTTTGTTTTAGAATTCATTATTTGATTTTCTAAGTTTTCTTGAAGTTTGGTTTGTTTAGCATTTTCATTTAAATTCCAGTAAACTATTTTTAATGCTCCTCGTGTTCCGCCTCGGAAAGTTCTTGTTTCGATTGTTCCAAATTCTTGAGTTATTTGTTGGATATATCTATCGGCTGTCCTCCAATTTTTTTTAATATATTCAGCCACTTCATTTATGCTTCGTGGTTTTTGAGAAACAAATTCTTCTATTTTTTTGATTATTTCTCGATTTAACATATAGAAATTAATATTTTGAAGTTTTTAACTATTGTGCAACTATGTGTATATATTTTTGTAGGTAAATGTCATAAATAATACAACTCTTTGAATATTATGGAAAAAAATAGGTTGATTTTAATCGGCGGGTGTCCTGGAACAGGTAAAACAACTTTGGCAATTAAACTTGCGGATAAATTGGGGATTGATCAGGTCGTTTCTACTGATACTGTTAGGGCGTGTTTAAAAAGTGTTTCTGATTGTGATTCTAACCCTTTTTTATTTACTGTTACTCATGAGGCTTGGAAGATTCTTGGAGAGAGAACAAATGAAAATATTTGGGGGGGATTTCTCAAACATTGTGAGATAATTTATTCAAGTTTAAAATTTATTATAAATAAATCTGCAATAGAGGGGAGAGATGTAATTATTGAAGGAGCGCATCTTATACCAAATTTTTGCAAATTTATTGATACAAGTAAATTTGATGTTCACTTCTTTTTTTTAAGAGTTGAGTCTGATTCTGGTTTAATCAGAAGGTTTGATTTGAAAAATTCTTGTAGAAGGATTAATTATTCTGGATGGGGGAAAAATTTAAAAATTATACGTTTTATTGAGGGTAAAATTTTTAAGAAATTGCCAAATAATGTTTTTGTTTTGAAAAATGAGGATCTTATTTTTTCTTTAAATAAATGTTTGGAGACTATTTTTAAATGAGGTTTTATATTTTTAATTCTCAAATTTGTATGAGGTTAAAATTGTTTGGAGAGGATTTGAAGAAATTATTTATCTTGAACGGATGGGAAGAAACTTCTTTAGAGACCGCAGATTATATTTTTATTAATTCTTGTAGTTTTTTAAAATCTAAAGAAGATTTTTTTATTAAAAAAATTGGAGGTTATGATTTTTCAAAAAAGAGAAGTCAAAAAATATTTGTTTTTGGGTGTTTATCTTCTTCGAATCCATCTAGAATTGAGGCGATAAATAAGGAGATTGTTTTATTTGGTAGAGGATTGGAGCAGTTTGTTGAATATTTTAAATTTAAAAAGACAGACTTTTCTTGTAGTTATACTTCCGTTGAAAAATTATCTTTTTATAAACAATTTTTGTCTTTTATGAATTTTTTTTTATGGCAGAATCCAAATATTGATTATCGGTTAAAAAGGGATAAGATTTTTCATTTGAAGATTTCTGAAGGTTGTTTGGGTAATTGTAGTTATTGTTCAGAAAAGTTCACCACTAAATTAAAGAGTAGGAAGATAAACAATCTAATTTTTGAATTCAAGGAGGGGATAAAAAGAGGATTTTCTATTTTTTGTTTTAATTCAGATGATACTTCTGTTTTTGGAAGGGATAATGATGAAAATATTTATGATTTGTTGGCAGGAGTCTTAAATTTGAATGGAGATTTTTTATTAGCAGTCACAGAATTTAATCCGGGAGGTTTATTGGATGAAAGGGCAGTGGATTTATTAACTTCTTCTAAAATTTGTTATATCACTTTGCCGATTCAGAGTGGAAGTCAAAAAATCTTGGATAAAATGAATAGGTGTTATAATATCAATGAGATTATTGATAAAATTTTACTTATTAAAAAGTTAAATCCTTTAGTTAAAATAAATACTCATTTAATTGTGGGCTTTCCTGGGGAAACAGATTTTGATTTTGATAAGACCCTGTCTTTGGTTAAAAGTGGAGTTTTTGATAGAGTTAAAATTTTTAAATATAGTAATCGGCCATTTACTAAAGCTTCTAAATTTATAGGTAAAATTTCTGAGGAAATTAAAGATAAGAGGGTTAGAATGATTAAGAAGGCTATTTTACTCAATATTATTAAAAAAGGGAGTTTCCCAGATTTCATTCTTAATTTTGGGGGTATATGATGTTTCAAGATTGTGATTATATTTTGGATGAAGAAGATAATTTTTGGATAGTTCATAAAGGGGGAAAAGAAGTTTATGCTAATCGGGTTTTTAATGTGGATGAAAATGGGGATCGATATAATGCTTTAACTAAAAAAAAATATTCTAAGGTTATTTTAGATAATTTTTCTATCCAGATTTTTAAGGGAAAGATAAAACGTATTTTTAAACCACGAGAATTTTTTAAAGATAACTTTGAGGTAATGTCCCTTTCTTGGAAAAAAATTCCTCTTGCTTTAATGAGTGTCGGCATTTCCAAGGAGAATATAGGAATTTTTGGATCATATATGTTAGGGTTTGAAATTATTAAAGATGTGGATTTTATTGTTTATGGATTGGCTAATTTTAAAATTATTAAAAAGAATATAAAAAAAATAAAAGAAATTTTGCATACTTCAGATATAACCCCCGAGCATATAGATTATCAAATTAAAAAATATGCTTTTTTATATTCCTCTGAAAATCAATTCGGAAAAATTCTTCAAAGAAATTGGGCAGGGATACAGATTGGAAAAGGAGTTTTGAGTACAATTAGATTCGTTTATTTCAATGATGAATCTCCTAAAGATCTATTTATTAAATTTGGAGCAAAAACTATTTTGAAAGGAATTGTTGTTGAATCAGAGGGAACTAATTTTGTTCCCCGTATAGCTTTTATAGATTCTCCTTTTGGAAGAATTAGAATTCTTAGTTATTTTTGGATGTTTAATTCTTTTTTGAAAAAAGGAGAAGAGATTAAGATTTGTGGGGATTATTGCGAAGAGAATAAAACAATTTATCTTTCAGATGATGACTCTTGGATTAAATATCTGGGGGAAGATTGTTAAAATGATTAAAAATATTAAAATTGTCTTTATTGGAAGAAGTAGTTCCGGAAAAACAACTTTGTTAAATGAATTTGGAAGAAGAGGATGTAAGTGTTTGCATGAGACTGCAAGAGAAGTTTTGAAAGAAAGAAAACAGATTTTAGTCAGAGGGAAATATGAAAATCCTGATTTGCAAGAACATTTTATTAGACAAAAATTAATGTATGAAAAACAATTGGAAAATGAAAAAAAATCTTCTGGGTTGGTTTTTCATGATCGAAGTTTAGTTGATGTTTTGGCTTATACAAATTATTTTGGGGTTGACGATTCATTTATTGATAAAAATTTATTGAGGGGGAGATATGATTTGGTTTTTAATCTCGAACAAAGAGAATTTATTGTAGATGAAGAAAGAATCGAAAGCGGAGCGGAAGAGGCTCAAAGGATTCATGATTGCGTGTTGGAGACTTACAAGAATTTGGGTTATTCATTAATTATTGTTCCTAATTTTCGTGAAGATAGATTAGATAATGCAATGCAGCGAGCTTGGTTTGTTAAGAATTCTATTTGTGAAAGGAGGTGAAAAATAAAATGAAAAGAGATATGAGAAAAAGTGAATTTTCTTTTGAATGCTTGGGACCAGATTCTTTTGGAGGGCGAGATGTAAATTTTAATTGTCTCCCGGATGGTCATCAACATCAGTGCCCATTAAGAAAATTTTTGCATAATGATATTTTGTATGGAGATAATTCAGGAGAATGGAAGTGTACTTCTCCCAAAGGTGAAAGAGAGGTTGGAGATTTAGGAGGTCCAGGAGATTTTTCTAAATGTGATTATTTTGGAGAGTATCGGGATTGTAAATTTTTTATTTCAGAGTAAAAGGATTAATCTAAATTTCGAAAATGGCAGGTTTTCGTGCAACATTTATTACTTTTGTTTTTCCTATTTTTTCTTCAATTCCTCCTGCCTCGTGAATGTGGGCAGTTATTGCAATGTCTGGGGAGAATTTTTTAATTGCTTTAGTTACTGCTTCTGAGCCTGGGAAACCTGTGAATTCTGCTTGGCCACCTTTAGGATGCATGTGGGTTACCATTATTTTTCTTTTTGAATCTTTTAATTTTTTATTTCCTTTTTCAAGTAAATTAAATAATTGTTTAGATTTGTGTCCCTTAATTCCCCAATCAACTGTGCCTGCTCCAAAAATTCCTAAATCTCCTTTTTTAATTGAATAGCCATGGAGATTTGTAGTTCCTGGTCCGTACATTTCTGCGAGGAATTCTGTTGTTGCTACAGATTCATGATTTCCCGGGATTATGATGACTTCTTTTTTTTCTTTTAAAAAAGGACCAATTAAATTTTTGGTAGACATTTCTCCCATTGTTAAATCGCCAGCTAGAATGACTAAATCTACTTTTTCTTTTGTTGCTCTTTTTGCTAGTTTTTTTACGAGGCCAGTATCTCCGTGAATGTCTCCGACCGCTAAAATTTTTGTCATATTTTATTAAAGAGGATAATGTTTATAAACAATCTGTATTTTTTTAATTGATGGATTCAGAATTTAATTGGATAAAACTCAACTTGCACTTTCCTGAATGGGCTTCAGTGGATGGGAAGAAAGAGGAAGTTTCTTGGAAGGGGTTTACTTTGTCTCCGACTTTTAAAAATGGAGTAGTGGACTTTGCTTTGGGAGATTATGGTTTTCAATTGTTTGTGCAAAATTTTTTGCCTTGGTTGGGCCAAGTGCCCGGGGTTGAGGAGAGATATAAAGTTAAATTGAAGCAAGTTTATGAACAGGTTAGAGAAGAGTTGGAACAATGCATGTCAATATTTGAATCTTGGAGGCCCAATGTTAATCGTGGTACTTTGCATGGACATGAAAGCAGAAGTCTTTCAAATCATTTAGAATTTACTCAATCTTATGAGAAAGTTCATGTTTGGGATTATTGGAAAATTGCAGGCAAAAAAGATGTTTCTCCAACAGATCAACTTTTATTTTTAAAGGGTTTGCCTACGGAAATTTTAAATGAAAAATTTTTAGCTATACAAAAGCTTGGAGACTTTGTTTCTGAATCTAATTGGGATTGTAATAATATTTCTGGAGATAGTTTAGTTGATTGTGTTAATAATGCAAATGCAATTTATTTGAGGGTTTCTCGAGGAGAATTTTTGAATTTGGAATAATTCTCTTTTTCACAATTCGCATTCACGCTTAAAAATTTTATTTTTACCTCCGGGATTAAATTTCGCGTAATTGCTCACCCACTATGTAATGAATATCTATATATTACAAAAGTTTTATGTTTCGCGAACAAGTCGCTCACTGCATTTTGAAATTATCTAAAGTTTTTCAAAACACAACGTCGGATATAAAATCCTTGCTGCATTTTGAAATTATCTAAAGTTTTTCAAAACACAAAGGTTCCCTTATAAAACTTTATTTTCACTCCCACTATGTAATGAATATATATATTACAAAAGTTTTATAAGGACAACCCTATCTGAATATATAGGTTAAAGTATATATTAGCCTACTAAATAAAATGAAAGATAATTTTGATATCTTTTTTAGACGAAAGCCGGCCTTGATGTTGGTATCTCTGAAGAAGAATACGCGAATGCGGTATGGAAGTATTTTGGCAAAAGAAGTTGATTGCACATACAGTCATGCTGTGAAAATCCTGCAAACGCTTGAAATTTTGAAGTTGGTCGAGTTTGAGAAGAGAGGAAGAATAAAGATAATTAGACTGACTAAGAAAGGAAGAGATGTTGCAGATGCTATTGAAAATATTCAAAAGCTAGTTAAGTAATTATTTTTGGCACTCTGAGGTGAGGTGCCCAATTTTTTTTAGAAAAGAAGGAAAAAAGAGATTTAGAATAATTATTCTTGATTCTGTAATAAAATATATTACAAGTTCTGTTTTCTTAGATAAATTTATAAAGATTATATAATGAATAAAATTATGAAAAATATTGAAACTCGTGTTGAAGTTTCTCCTAACTCTGGCGTGGAACATGATTTAGAAATTAACCAAGAGGTGCCGGGTTATGTGGCTATCTTATTACCCTTTTTGATTCTCGGAGCTGTTTATGGATTGTATAAAGCTGTGCTAGATATGCCTAATCAGATAGGAAAGAGTATGGGATTGAAAAGATATCAATAATTTTGAAAGATTATAAATATGGCCTCGATAACCTAAAGGTCACGAGAACCTGTAGGCAGGAGGGATTTAGTCGCTTCGCTCTCAACTTCGCTGAACATCAATTTCGCTAAAATTGACATAAACCATCGACAACTTCTGTGGAAGTAAAATATTTTTGAATTTCCAAACATTAAAATTTCTTTCAGAAATTGTTATAATCTTTTTGAGAAAGATTATAAATATGGCCTCGAAGGGATTTGAACCCTCGACACCCAGATTAAGAGTCTGGTGCTCTGACCAGGCTGAGCTACGAAGCCATATATAAAATAACTATTTATTAACAATTTAAAAAGATGTTGTTTTATCACAATTTATTTTAAAAAGGAGAATCTCTATTTTTCTTTATGGTTAAAAGAATTGATGCTATTCAAAGAGCTTTAAAGTTAAGACAAACTCTTTTAAGGGGGGATAAATTGCTTGTTGCGGATTTTTCAGAAACTCTCCAGGGTAAAGATACTTCTAGAGTTATTGATTTAATGCCAGATGTTGAAACAGGGAATTATGTTTTTCGAGCTAAAGTGAATGTTAAGGACATTGACCCTATTGCTGCTTCAAAGTATGGAGTGGATTATTTTGATGTAACTAAAAAGGATGATTCTGAAATTGAAGATTTGATTAAAAGATCAGAGTTTGATTTTCCCCTATGGTATAAAAATGATTCTGGTTTTGAAATGAGGAGAGTGGGAGATTTTAATTTACCATTTATACTTCAAGTTGCAGGGTGCAATTTTCATGATGGGACAAAAGTGGGGGGATGTACTTATTGTTTTGTGGATGACGTTAGCAATGATGGAATTCCAGGGGAAGGAAAATCTTTCTTAAGTTATAAATCTGCTATTGAAAGTATGCTTCAGGCTAGGGAAAAAATTCATGCCGCTTATCAAGAGCATGGTTTGGATTTAGGTATTAGAACTTTTCGAACTTCTGGAGGGGAACCTACAATTGCATTAGATTGGATTTTAAATGCTTGGAGGGAAATTGATAGAAGAGGTTTAGATTTTGTTGGACAATTAGATAGTAATTTATCCACTGGTCCTTTGGTAGATCAATTTGAAAATGGGGGCATATATGAACAAGATATTTTAAGAAAATTAGGAGAATATCCAATTAAAGTTTTGACTGCTTTTAAGGGAACCGATGAAAGGAATATTCAAGAAAATGTTCAAGCTATGACTTCTTTAGAAACTCAATTATATTCACTTAAAAAATTTATAGGAGCGGGTTTTGATATTTATCCTCAGCTTTATAATCCGAATCCTATGACTTTAAAAAGTTTTTTGGAAAGAGTAGATTCTGAGGTGGAAAATCTTTCTTTAAGAATTCATATTGGTCCTTTAAAATTATATGGTCCAAATAGTGAGAGATTGAAATGTCAAGCAGATCAGCTGGGAGTTGATCCCGGTAAATTTATCGCTGATAAAAAGTCTGAATGGGATTCAAATTATTCTCATGGTTGTGAAATTATTGATGGCTATCTGAATGATACTTATGGAGTAGGATATAGAGACTTAGTTAGATCAGATGTTCCTCTTAAGATATTAAAGAAATAATTTTTTCATATTTTCTTATAAATTATAATGAGTATAACTCCTAAAATAATTATCCAGTAAATATAACTAATTGCTTTTGGGGGGAAGAAAAATATTGAGGTAAATAAAATTAAAATTATTGTGAATAAAATTTTTTTGAAATCAGTCATAGTTTCGATGTGTGTGGCTGCACTTTGTGCATTTGAAGAATTTTGTTTCTGCTTCGTCTGATGCTCGTGTTTGGACTGTCCAGAAGTATGCTTCTTCGTTTCCACATTTTGTGCATTTATCCTGAACAATTGGTTCTGTTTGAATATTTTGTTTAAGGACAGTTATTTTTTTTATTTCTGGACCTTTTTCAGAAGTTTTTAATTTTGTGACTTTTCCTTTTGAAATGTAACTGCATCTTGGGCAACCTAATTTTTTAGTTTTTTTTATTAGTACTGCTCCGCATTTTGGGCAAAATTCCATTATATGAATCTCCCTACTAATTTTGCATCAACAATGCTTTGCTGTGTTAGACAAAACTCCATTAGAAGATACTCCTTACTAATTTTGCATCAACAATGCTTTGCTGTGTTAGACAAAACTCCATTAGAAGATACTCCTTACTAATTCTGCATCAACGATATTTGAAGTTATTAGATAAAATTCCATTATAGTTTTTATAAGTCACTCTTTTTAAAACTTTTTATTTAGGATTTATGAGATTTTAAATGTTTTGATTGGTTAATTTTCTTTACAAAATCCTTTTTCTTGTGGTGCCTTTAAACCTTCAAAAAATATTAATTTAATCCAACCTAAATATGGAGCAACTTTGAAGACTGCTTTTCCAACTATTTGATTTTCTTGGATATTTTTTTCAATTGATAATTGTCCATTGTTATTGTCGCCAATTGTTGAAAATGTTTTTTTGTCTTCAGTTTCATTTATTGCTATTATTCTGTGGATTATCGGATGGGCCCTACCTGCATTGAATATTACTACATCTCCAACTTTTAGTTTATTTGTATTTGCGCCGATTATAAATAAAATGTCTCCTTTGTTGAATCCGTTTTGGAATATGAAATTTTTGAATGCTTCTTGGGTTAAATCAAAGTTTGAATATTTTGTTTTATGATTTTCCCACCAATTGGCATTGTTCGACAGTAAATTTCCTGAGTGATACATTGAGCATGATTCTACAATTGCTAATGGGAGAGTTGTTCCAGTTACTAAACTTAGAGTCGGGAAAAAAATAAATTTGATTAATATAAATAGGAAGATTATAGAGATTATCCAGCCTTTAAATGAGTCGTCTTTCCAAACAGTAAAATAAAATTTATTCCACCATTTTTTGAAATCCTCTTTTTTCATGGACTCAAGAACTTTTTTTAGTTTATATAATTAGTGTTGTTGATTTGCTAATAAGATTTCTGGAAAGAATTTGTATTCATGTTTTTTGAATATTGGTATTATTTCAATGGATCTAATTTTTTCTTTTAGGTAATTTTGGATTTCTTTATAAAATTGCCACATTTCTTCTTGAGTTGCTGTTTCAATAGTTATTGAGAAATTAAATTTTCCCACCATTTTTAATATTCCTATTGCGTTTTTTTTAGAAGATAAAAATTCTATAAAGTCTGTTTCTTCTTTTTTAGTCATTTTATTTAAATCAAGGTAGATTTTGCTTGGAAGATAACCTATTTTAGACAGATTAATAAATGGTCTGAATCCAGTTATTACTCCCTCTGTTTTTAATTTTTTAATTTTTCGGATAATGGTTTTGTAATTGATACCGGTTTCTGATGCTATTTGGATTATATTTTTTCTGGCATTTTTAGAAAGGGCTTGTAATATTTTTAGTTCAGTTGCAGAAGGTGAAACTATCTTTTCTTCTCCGAATGAAATTGTTTTTCTTTCATTTTTTTTCTGATAAATATATTTTCTTCCAAAACTTGAACCTCCCATTGAAATAAATAAATCATAATTTACAATTTGATCTGAATATTCTTCTAAAAGTTTTGAAAATTCTTTTTGAAAATTTACTGAATTTTTTGAAATCGTATTTACAATTAGATCCCATTTGCCTCCACATTCAGAAACAGATAAGATTTCCTTTTTTTGATATAGCTCTTTTATAATTTTTTCTTTTTCTTTTTCATTTAAATTTTTTAGTTTTACCATAATTATATAATTGGAGAGTCCAAACGCTAAAAAGTGGATTACCGTAAAAAATTCAGTTATGATTTCTCTCTCGATTAGTTGTTTAATTCTATAATTTATTACTTGTTGTGATTTTCCAACTTTTTTGCCTATCTGCGAATCTGTTTGTCTTGAATTGATGCTTAATTCATATAATATTTTTGAATCTAATAAATTTAGTTCCATATTTGTATTATAGGTATTCTTATTTATAAATTTAACTATATTACAAAGATATCTTAAAAAAGCTTTAAATATTTAGATGTTGTTACTATTGTATGGAAATAAAATACAAAAAGTTCGATACGCATAGTCATATTGGAGTTGATGCGCGGCATCCTTTCATTTCAAATATCGAAGATTATGTAAGAAATGCCAAGCAAAATGGAATTAATAGATCTCTTTTAATTGGAGTGCCGTTACCGGTTTATCCTAAAGAAGGAGGGATATTTACCCCTCTTAATTGGAATCTTTCTGGAATTAATTTTGTTATTGCTTCTGAATTTGTAGATTCTGATGGAAATTTAATTCGCGGGAATGTTGAAGAAAACCCTTTTGCTGAATCGAATTCTCTTTTAGAAACACAGGTTAAGAATAATTCTTCTACAGATTTGAAGTTAGATTTTGTCCCTCATGTGCATCCTTTGTTGGATACTGAGATGCATTTAAATGAAACTTTGGAAAAAAAACCTCTTGCAGTAAAAGTACATGGTTCTTCTTGGGGGATTAATCCTAAAGATATTTCTCCTTCTTTTTTTCAGACTTTAAAAAAATATAATGTCCCATTAATAGTTCATACGGATTATAATCAAGATCCACAAAATGGTAGACATTTAATTCAAAAAATGAATGATCCATTAGTTTGGATTGATCTGTGTCAAAGATATGGAGTGAGAGCTTCGCTGGCTCATGGTTTAAGACTTTGTCAAGAATCTTGGAAAAAAGTTTCTAAATCTGGAGGGCAGTTTATTGTTGGTTTTGGACCTAAGTTGGATACAAAACAATCTCATCGAGTAAAAACAACTGGAGTTGATTATACCCCTGCTTTGTTAGGTATGGCAGATTTATCCAAACTTACTTATGATGTAGATTTTGCTTGGAATACTGAAAGTTATGACTTTCTTGATTGGACTCTGGGAGATGAATTAATTGGGAAAGTTTCTGAGGATGAATTAATGGCGGTTTATGCTGGCAATGCTAGAAGGTTTTATGGAGGGATAGATTAATAAAATAATCTGTTTTTATATTTAAAATGATATCGCCTAAATTAGAAAGTGAAAGATTGTTATTAAAGAATTGGGAATTGAAAGAGGCAAAGGAATTTGTCAAATTAGCTAAAGATCCTAAATTGATTTTTGGAGATATGCCTTTTCCGTATCTTTTAGAGCATGCTCAATTTTGGATTAAAAAAGTTTTGACCCTCGATGATAAATATTATTTTGCGATACATGAGAAAACAACAAAGAAAATTGTGGGGTTTTGTTGGATTACTATTTATTTGAAAAAGAATGAAGGATTGATTGCTTATGGGTTAGGGAATGAGGCTAGAGGGAAAGGATATGCTACTGAAGCAGGAAGGTTAATGGTAAATTTTGTCTTTAAAAAATTAAAGTTAAAGAAGTTGTTAGCTGAAACTAAAGCAGATAATTTTGGTTCACACAAGGTTCTAAAGAAATTGGGATTTAAAGTTATTCGTAAAATGAAGAATGGACATAGAGATGTAATTACAGACGAAATTCAAGATCAGTGGTTTTGGGAAGCCAAAAATTTTCTTTAACTTTGCTCACTTTTTAGTAATTCTATTTCACTTACTAATGCTCCTAAACTATTTTTTAGTTGTTATAAATGTTTAAATAAAAAGTGTATTTTAATTGGGTATGTTAAATCAAATGCTTCTTTGCAGTGATGTGAAGAACGGGGCTTGCTTAAGTTTGAGAGAAAGAGCGTATGTCCTCGACAGTATTTCTCATTCGTCTTTTTATGCAGACGAGTTTGGAGAGTTGAATTCCAAGGACGAAGAGAGATTAATTGTTTCTATTTTTAATAAGATGCAGGCCCTTTGATCTGAGGGTTTGTTTCTTTTTTTATTTTAATTTTTAGATTTTTCCTTGATAATTTTTATAAAATGACTTTTTTAATATGTGTTATGGAGCGAAGAGTAAAATGTGAGTATGCGCACAATATGAGGGTGAGAGGTTGCATTCATTATGAATCTGCTGAAGATTCTTTGGTTTGTTCTCATGAATGTGATTATGCTGAAGCAATGGATGAAGCTAGACAAGAGGATGATAGTAAAAAGATTGGAGAGCTTTTGGAATGGGGGAACATCGGAATATTTAAATAGTGTATATTTATTGTGTATACAACTAAGTGTATATAAAATGACAGATATATTTGACAATACGATTTTGTGTAAAAAATGCAAACGTCCAATGAAGAGGGCAAAGTTAATTAAAAATGGATTTGGTTTTAGGGCGGTTGTATGTCCTAATCTTAATTGTCATGAAAAGATAATTCATCCCCTTGATCAAGAAAGTTATGATCGATTTAAAAATTTGAAACGTAAACAATTTAGTGTTAAAATGAGATTAGTCGGAAATAGTTATGCAGTTTCAATCCCAATGGAAATAGTAAATTTTATGAAGGAACAAGAAAAGGTAATGAATGATATGGTAAAATTATGTTTTGAAGATGTTGGAAGATTAAGTTTAAATTTTGGAGAATTGGACAATGAATGAAAGCTTACCCTTAAATAGAACACAAGCAATTGAATTGTTGAAGTCGATGAATCAAGAAGAATCTAATATGAATCATTATTTGGAAAGTGAAGCAATCATGAAAAAACTTGCAGAGCGGTTTGGGATGAATGTGAATTATTGGGGTATGTTGGGGTTGTTGCATGATGTGGACTGGGCAGATACAAAAGATAATTGGGCAGAACATACAATTAAAGCAGAAGAGATATTAAAAGAAAAAGGTTTTGATGAAGATTTTATTCAGATTATTCAAAGTCATGGATATGGTTATGTTGAAATTCCTATCCATAAAGAAAAGGAAAGGAAAGAGAAAGTTGAAAATTCCCTCGCTGCTGCGGAAACATTGACTGGATTAATTTATGCATATGCTTTGATGAGGGGAGGAAAAATTTCAGATATGGAATCCAAGGGATTAAAAAAGAAATTTAAAGATAAATCTTTTGCAGCAAATTGTGATCGAGAGATAATTCTTGAAATTGAAAAAACTGGTTTAGAGTTAAGTGAATTTTTGGAGTTAGCTATTGACGCTATGAAAGGAATTAAAGATGAGATTGGATTAAATTAAAATGGTAGAAAAAAATAAAAAAATAAATTTGAGAGTTGCAGAATCTTTACAGGATGATGCATATAAGGGAATTGCTAGAATTGATATGGAAATGATGAGGGAGTTAGGTGTGCGGCGAGGTGATATAATTAAGATTAAGGGAAATAAGGAAACTGTGGCTGTTGTGGATCGAAGTTATCCAGCAGATGTTGGGACAGGAATAATTCGTATTGATGGTATTTTAAGAAGGAATGCTAAAACTGGAATTGGTGATAATGTAATTATTTTGAAGGCGGAAGTTAAAGAGGCTAAAAAGATTAGCATTGCTCCTGCTCAGCAAGGGATTATGGTCCAAGCAGATTCAGAAACTTTGAGAAGGGGTCTTTTGGGAAGAGCATTAGTTAAAGGAGATATATTGATGATTGGAGGTGCTCGTCGAAGAATGGATTTGATGGGGGGAGATATGGGGGATTTTGGTGGAATGTTAGGAGACATGTTGGGAAATGCAGGATTAGGGAATTTGGGGGGAGGAGTTACTCAAATTAAATTTGTTGTAGTAAATACTAATCCTAGTCAAGCAGTTGTAATTAATGAAACTACTGAGATTGTTTTAAATTCAAAAGCAGTAGATACTACTGATGAAAAAATTCCAGATATTACTTATGAAGATATTGGAGGGTTAAGTGAAGAAGTTAAGAAGATTCGAGAGATGGTAGAAATTCCTATGAAGCATCCTGAAATTTTTCATAAGCTTGGGGTGGAGCCACCAAAGGGAGTTTTGTTGCATGGGCCTCCTGGGACTGGTAAAACGCTTTTAGCCAAGGCTGTCGCAAATGAATCAGACGCTAATTTTATTTTATTAAATGGGCCTGAGATTATGTCAAAATTTTATGGTGAATCAGAAAAGAAGATAAGGGATATTTTTGAGGAAGCAGAAAAAAATGCTCCTTCAATTATTTTTATTGATGAGATTGATGCTATTGCTCCAAAACGAGAAGAGGTTCATGGGGAAGTTGAGCGAAGGGTTGTTTCTCAGATTTTGACAATGATGGATGGTTTAAAGTCTCGAGGGAAAGTTATTGTTATTGGTGCAACTAATCGAGTAAATGCACTTGATCCTGCTTTAAGAAGGCCAGGAAGATTTGACAGGGAAGTAGAAATTGGGGTTCCAGATAAAGCCGGAAGATTGCAGGTGTTAAAGATTCATACCCGGGGAATGCCTTTAATAAAAAATGTGAAGTTAGATGAAATTGCTACTTTGACTCATGGGTTTGTTGGAGCTGATTTGGAATCTTTAACTAAAGAAACTGCAATGGTTGTATTAAGAAAATATTTACCTGAAATAAAATTGGAGGACGGGTTTGAACAAATACCTCCTGAGATTTTATCAAAATTAGTAGTGAGTCATGAAGATTTTTTAGATGCACTTAAAGTTGTAAGACCTTCTGCTATGAGGGAAGTTCTTGTTGAGACTCCAAATATTAACTGGGAAGATGTTGGGGGATTAGATCTAGTTAAACAGGAATTAAAGGAAGCTGTTGAATGGCCTATGAAATATCCTGAGAGTTTTGTTAGAATGGGGATTAGGCCTTCGAGAGGGATTTTACTTTATGGTCCACCTGGAACAGGAAAGACTATGCTTGCTAAGGCTGTCGCAAAAGAATCAGAAGCGAATTTTATAACTGTGAAGGGGCCGGAATTGTTGAGTAAATGGATTAATGATTCTCATGCTGGCTTGAAAAAAATGTTTGAAAGAGCAAGGCAGGTTTCTCCATGTATAATCTTTTTTGATGAGATTGAGGCAATAGCTAGAAGAAGAGGAGGGGAGTCTAATGTTGCAATTGAAGATTCTAAAGTTTTGAATCAGTTATTAGCAGAGATGGATGGTCTTGAAGATTTAAATGATGTTTTGATAATTGGAGCTACAAATAGGCCAGATATGTTGGACGCGGCTATTTTGAGACCAGGAAGATTTGATAAAATTTTATTTGTGAATGCTCCAGATGAAAAAGGACGAGAAAAAATTTTAAAGATTCATACTCGAAGTATGCCGATTAAGGGAAAGGAAAATTTAATTGGTAATCTTGTTAAAAAGACAGAGGGTTACACTGGAGCGGATTTAGAGGCTGTGACTCGTGAAGCTGCGATGTTGGCGTTGAGGGAAAATATGGATTCTCAAGATATTAAGAAAAGTCATTTTGATGAAGCTTTGAAAAAAGTGAAACCTTCTGTAACTAAAAATACTATTGCTAATTATAAAAAAATTGAGGATAGTTTTTTACAATCTGCCAAGGCCGCAATTCCTGCTGCAGAGGGATATTTAGGATAATGGGATTTTTTGACGAAGACGGATTTGGAATAGAAGAGTTTTTTAAGAATTTTAATGGGGGAGAAAATGTTGCGGAATATACTACTGTTGGTTCAGACGGAAAAAAAAGAACTATGCGAAATACTCCTAGAAATTCAAAGGGTATTCCTGCGAAGCAGGTTGTTTCTCAAGATGAAGTTTTTTTTATTTTTGATTTTTCTGGAGAAAATAATGTTCATGTTGAAGTTGGAGATGAGTTAGTTTCTAATAATTATGGGGAAAAAGTTTCAACTGGACAAAAAGTTTTGAATATTAAATCATCTAGTAAAGATTTGGGAAATTTTGTTCTTTCTAAAAAGATTAAATTAAAAACGCTGGAGTTTACATTTAATAATGGAATCTTGGAGGTAAGTTTTAAAAAATGAAAAACGGATTAATGTTAGATATTGTTAAACCTAAAAGACACCCGCTGGTTTCTTTTGAACTTCCTCAAAGCTCGGCTCGGCGATTTCCAATTGCCTCCTGCGAAATCGCAAGGTTGTTAAGACACTCGTTGATTTCTTTTGAACTTCCTCAAATATCGGTTCGGCAACATCTTTCAATAACTCAAGTCCACGCTCGTAAATTTGAAATTTGCCTTCGGAAGTTAATTTCGCGTAAACTTTCGGCCTCCGAGGAATGTTGTGGGCTTCAACAAGGAGATAGAAAATGAAAAATGGATTGATGTTAGATATTGTTGAAGCAGAAAAAGATTATTTTGGGAAAAATGTTGTTACGTTGTCATTTGGTGATATGAAAAGATTAGAAATTGTTTCAGGAGATATTTTAAAAGTTAACGGAGAAAAGGAGTTATATTTTCGAGCAATTAGAACTAATTCCGAGGAAGGAACTATTGGGATTGATGGAGTAGCTAGATCAGTTATTGGGATTTCTGTTGGGGAAAAAGTTCGAGTTGAAAAAGCTAAAAAATTAGACAAACTAAAAGGGATTACTCTTTCTATTTTGCCAGATAATAATTATAGCAATGATCAGTTAAAGAGTTTTAATGCTCAGTTAAAAGAAAATGAATTTTTTAGGAAGGTGTTGATTGATTCTCCATTTACTTTAGGTCAGAAAATTTCTGTTCCAACTAATGTGGGCAATTTGACTTATGTTGTTTCAAAGTGTTTGCCGAAAAAATGTAGTTCGGGAATTGTTGCGGAAGGTACTCGTGTTGATGTAAGTGAGGAGGTTGGTGAGGGTTCAGGAGTTAATGTTTATTATGAAGATATTGGAGGGTTAAAAGAAGAGATAGAAAAGGTTAGAGAAATGATTGAGTTCCCAATGAATCATCCAGATATTTTCCAGAAGTTAGGGATTAGTGCACCGAAGGGAGTTTTGTTGACAGGCCCTCCTGGTACAGGTAAGACTCTTTTAGCGAAAGCTGTTGCAACTGAAACTGATGCTAAGTTTATTTCAATTGCAGGTCCAGAGATAATGAG
Source organism: archaeon (assembly GCA_018657525.1). Lineage (GTDB taxonomy): Archaea > Nanobdellota > Nanobdellia > Pacearchaeales > GW2011-AR1 > JABHWZ01. The sequence goes on from JABHWZ010000003.1 coordinate 38,072, forward strand.
TAAGTATCATGGGGGATCTGAAGAAAATTTAAGGGCAAAGTTTGAGGAGGCAGAAAAGAATTCTCCTGCGATTATTTTTATTGATGAGATCGATGCAATTGCTCCGAAGAGAGGAGAGACTCATGACCAGTCTGAGAAAAGGGTTGTTACTCAGCTTTTGACTTTGATGGATGGTTTAAAGTCTCGAGGGCAAGTTGTGGTTATGGCAGCGACAAATCGTCCAGAAGATTTAGATGAGGCTCTTAGGCGGCCAGGAAGATTTGATCGGGAGTTAAGACTTAATCCTCCTTCTGATGCAGGTAGAAAAGAAATCTTGAAGATTCATACTAGAAATATGCCGTTAGGTAATCGGGAGGAAATTTTGGAAGAGTTTTCTAATAAGACTCTTGGTTATACTGGAGCTGATTTAGAAGTGCTTTGTAAAGAAGCAGCGCTTCGAGCGGTTAAACCATTTTATGCTAAGTTGGTGGGGATAGAGGATTCAGAAGAAGAGGCCTCGTCGCTGGATTTAAAGAAACAAGAATTGATTTCTCGGGTTGTTGTAACCAAAGAGCATTTTGATTATGCTATGAAAATTGTGGAGCCGTCAGCGATGAGAGAAGTGTTGATTAAAAAACCTAATGTTAAATGGGAAGATATTGGAGGTCTTGAAAAAGCAAAGGATAAATTACGTGAATTAGTTGAATTGCCGTTGGTGCGTCCGGATTTATTTGATATGGCTGGGATAAAACCCTCAAAAGGCGTTTTAATCTCTGGAGGACCTGGAACGGGGAAGACACTTTTAGCGAAGGCAATTGCAAATGAGGCTAAGGCAAATTTCATTTCAGTAAAAGGACCTGAGCTGATTAGTAAATGGGTTGGTGAATCAGAAAAGCATGTTAGGGAAATTTTTAAGAAAGCTAGGCAAGTTGCACCAGCAATTATTTTCTTTGATGAGTTTGATTCAATTTCAAAATCTCGGGGGGGAAGTTTGAATGATTCTTCTGAGAAAGTTGTTAATCAGTTATTGACTGAGCTTGATGGAATTGAAGAGTTGGAAAAAGTTATTGTTATTGCGGCGACTAATCGGAAGGATTTAATTGATCCTGCTGTTCTTCGTCCTGGGAGAATTGATGCTTTGGTTGAATTAGAGATTCCAGATAAAGATACTCGAAAAAAGATTTTTGAAGTGCATACTAAGAAAATGCCTTTAGATAAATCTGTTAAATTAGATGAGTATGTTTCTAAGAGTGAAGGTTGGACTGGTGCAGACATTGAGGCTGTTTGTAGAAATGCTGGGATAAATGCGATTAAGGAAGTTTACAAGTTGGATAGTTCTAAAGGATTTAAAATTACAAAAAAAGATTTTGATTATGGCTTAGAAACTGTAGCACATTCTTCTGGAAGAGAAATTTTTGTAGATAAAAAGACTGGGAAAATTTCTGGGGCAGGGAAAAAAGGAAATTTAACTGAGAATAAAAAAATTAAGAAGAAATAAATTTATTCACTCGTTACAATCTTTTTATCTTTAGTGATTAGAATCGTATTCTCTGCCTGCGCGACTTTTTCTTTAGAGATTTCTATTAGTTGAGGATATTGATGTAAAATTCCTTGTGATTCTAATTGATGTAATGCGATTTTTGCTTTTGTTCCGAACTTTTTAATTAACCATCTTTCGCAAAAGGGTAAGCTTCCGTGTTCTTCTGTGATATAGCTTAGTATTTCTCTTGCTATCGGGCTTCGAGTGTTTTTGTCGTCGATTATTTGGTATATTCCAGAAGGTCTACCATCTTGGACTTTTCCTGAGCCGGTTGTGCTAAATGGTTCGATTGCATAAAGTCCGTCTGTTAATTCAGTTTGATTTTGAGTATTAATATTTGGGATAGTGATCCCGGCGTGAAGGTCGTATTGTTCCATGCTGTGTCCAGAAAGATTTAGTATTGGAGAGAATCCTTCTGCTTCAATTGTTTCTTGGATTGTTTTGCCAATTTCTCCAAGAGTTGTTTTTTCTTTTTGTATTAAATCTATTGCGTTTTTTAGAGCAGCTTCAGCTGCATAAATTAATTTTTTATTTTTTTCTGAGTTTTCTAAATCTACTGAGAAAGCTGTATCTGCTACCCATCCGTCTATATGAACTCCCAAATCTATTTTTAAAAGTCCGTGTGCTTTTGTTTCATCGTCGAAAGTTGGAGTGTAATGCGCGGCTATTTCATTTATTGAAAGGTTTGTTGGGAAAGCTGATTTGCCTCCTAGTTTTTCTATTTTTGATTCTATTTTTTTTGCAATTTCTAAAAGTAGCATATCTTTTTTAATAAATGATTTTGCATATTCTTTAACTTGAGTTGCTATCTTTCCAGCTTGGATTATTTTTTCTTGTTCCATTTTATTTTAAGAAATTTAGAGTTTAAGAATTTTTGTAATTTTTCTTTTTATGGCAATACTTAAATATTCTAGGGTCTTGTAAATATTATGAAAGAATTAGTGCGAGAAAAATATGAATATCTTGGCAAAGACCCGGTTACTTTCGGGAAAATGGTAGTTGATAATTGTTCTAGAGCTTTTGGGGCGTATTCTCATGGTTCCTATTCTATATCTGAGGAGGGGAAAAGTAAGAAGTTAGAAGTAAGCCTTTCCTTTCCACAAAGACAAGGGTTAAGTTTTCACATAATTCAAGGTCGTCGTAATAGTGCGTTGCCGGGATTAAATGATTTTTGTTGTGATGATAGTTATACTCTTTTCTATTTAGAGGGAGATGAAAATAGTGAAGAAGTTGAATTTGTTAGAAATCGGTTGATAAATGTAGTTGGATTTAGTTCTCATAGTGTTTGGGGAGATTGATTTTTGAATCATTTTTATTTATTGTTTAACTGCTTTTTCTTTGACTCTTCTGTTTTTTGGAATGAAATTTGAAATCTTTTTTTCTGAAACTTTTCCACAGCCCCAAAAATCTTCTTTGAACTTTATTACTTTGAATCCTCTAGTGAATTTTTCTGGTTCATTTGCAATTTCGTTTTCGGATTTGGAGGATAGATAATTTATTTCATCAAAATATAATTCTTCTCCTTTGAGATATTTTTTTGCTTGTTCTTCAGTGAGTTCTAAAATGTTTTCTGTTATTTGGTCTTTTAGTATGTGTGTGCCCTCGATACTCAATCTAATTTCGTTTTCTCCAGGGATTAATTTAGCAAAGTAAGTCCCAACTCTTTCTATTGGTATTGTCTTTTCAAGTTCCCATATCTCAGGAGCGGTTAATGAACCTTGATATAAAAATAATCTTTCTTCTCCTCGCTGAACAATTAATCCTTGAACTTCTTGAATTCCAAATTGTTTTTTTAGAAGTTGAACTATCTTTTCTTTTTCTTTTCTAGTCATTATTTTTAATCCTTTATATTCTCTGGAAAATTTGTGTTGTTTCATTGCGAGACAACCCCTTGTTTTCCTCGCGCTCCTTCCTCGAAGCTCTGATACTCCGAAGGGCACGAGAGGGTAGCATCTTTAAATTGCCTCCGTCGGATGCCACATGAGCTGATTAATTTATTTTGTTTTATTTTTGATATTTTCATTCTTTTATTTTCCTAAATTTACTTATGAAGAACCCCTCTGCTCGTGAACCTTCATTGTTATTGAATCTTCTGCTTGTCATTTTATTTTTTTGAATTTTGAAATGAAGAACCCCTCTGCTCGTGAACCTTCATTGTTATTGAATCTTCTGCTTGTCATTTTATTTTTTTGAATTTTGAAATGAAGAACCCCTCGGTATTATTATCATGAGGATAAACTCTGCAACATAATTTTACTTTTGGGTTGAAATTTATTTTTGGATTTTTTTCAGACTTTGCTGTTCCCTCCCGCGAACCACCCTGGGACTCGCTTAGCTCGCTTGATTTAATTAACGCAAAGTCTTCTTTTTTTGGATTCCATTCTGTGATTCCTTCTCGACATTTTATTGGGAGTTCTACTTTTTTGATTTTAATTTTATCTCCAAATTCTTCTAGGGCCCAACTTACTATTGCTTCGTTTTCTTCTGGGGCGTGAGTGCAAGTTGAGTAAATTATTTCTCCGTCAACTTTTAAAATTTCAAAAGCGTGTTTGAATAATCTTTTTTGAATTTGTGGGAGTGCTTTTGTTACATTTTTTATGTTCCACATTTTGTAGGTTTTATAAGCGCTTCTTAAAGTTCCTTCGCCAGAACACGGGGCGTCCACAAGGATTTTGTCAAATTTTATTTCTGGGTTGAATTTTGCTAATCTTTTACAAAGTGCGGCTCCTTCTTTTCTGCTGATTATTGTATTTGTGACTCCGCATCTTTCTAGGTTTGAAGAAAGAATTCTGAGTCGGCCCATTGAAATTTCATTGGCGATTATTGCTCCTTGGTTTTCCATTGCTGCTGCTATCTGAGTTGTTTTGGATCCGGGTGCTGCGGCTAGATCTAGGATTAATTCTCCTGCTTTTGGTTTGAGTGCAATTATCGGAAGCATTGAGGCAAGTTCTTGAATATAATAATATCCGAGTAAATGTTCTTCTGCCCTTCCGAGTTCTCCTGGTTCAAGTGAGATTAAATTATTTTCAGAATTATATTTTCCTTCGATAATCATGACTTCCGGGTTTGATTCCCACGGGCGAGATATTTTCCATGTTTTTTCTTCTAATCTTTTTTTTAATTTTTCAGGAGATATTTTTAAGGGGTTGCAACGGATAGAATTTACTGGTTTTATTTTTAGGATATCCAAATAGGATTGAAAATCTTTTTTATCTGGAAGAAGCTGTTTTATTCGTTCTTCGAATTCAGGTTTCATTTCTGGAATTTTTATTTTTGTCATAAAAACAGAATAGAACTTGTGTTTTTAAATGTGGGGTTAACACTTACAACATTTAATTTTTTTGTTTAAGAAAAAGAAAGGGAATATTATATCTGAAACACAACACGGGATTATCACGGCAATTATGATAATTATTAATGCTGCTATGAAAAATAATGTGTTAAAGTTTTGACTGAAGGCTAGAAGATATGATGAACTGGCAAAGACAGATAAGAAAACATGGAGAGCGTGGGACATTTTTGTTTTTGTAGTTAAGGTTCCGATGCTTGCTCCAATTAAAGCGAAAGTTAAAATTTTTATTGGCTCGTTTATTATTGGTAAATGGAGTTGGACATTTAATCTAAAAATTAATCCTCCTAGATATGGAAAGAGAGTATCACTCACACTGCCGATAAGAATTGCTCCTGTTATTCCTACAAGGATTGCTTTTAATTTGTTTTTTTGATAACTATAGAATATTGCAGAAGTGACAATTGCTGAAAAAATTATATGAATTGGATGAATTACTTCAAAAATAGATTCTGAAATGTTTGCTTGCAAAATATAGTTAATGAATAATATAGATGATATTCCGATTAAACTAGCAATTGCAGTGAAGGGGAGGTGGTGTTTTAGTTCATGGAGCAGCTCTTTTGTTTTGAATTCCATAATTGATTTAATGTTGAGAGGTTTTTATTGTTTGGGGTTAATATTTAAAAAGTTTATTTTGTTTTATTTGTTTATGGTTGAAAAAAGTTATAGTGAAGAATATAGTTCACGAATTGCTGGAAAATTACAAAAATTGGAGTCAAAGATAGGCAAAGAGAGAGTTCGTTCTATTGTTGATGTGTCTAAATTGTACAGTAGAGATTTGGAAGTTTTAAATGCTTTAGTTAATTATGGATTAAGAAATCCAGAATTAGTGGAAGGGGGAGTTGAACAATTTAGAGATAGAAAAGTGGTAGATTATTTAGGCAAATTAACTACCGATAATCTTCCTTATAAGGTGGCTGTGCAGGGGTTGATGGATGCTCATCCTTATCTGGCTGCTTCTTTGGTAGATGTTTTAAAGAAATATTCTAAACCTCAAATTTTAGATGTTGCTAATTGGTTAAAAAGGTTAAGTAGGAGAGCTAAGGAGAGAAAAAATATTGAAGATATTCCTGGTTTTATGTCTGATGCGATAAGTAGATTGGGGGATGAAACCGTTGTTAATAAATTGGAAGATGAATCTGGTGATTCTCAGAAGGATAAAAGAAGAGTCGTTCAAATAACGGGTATTGATCCGAATGAAATTGGTTATGTTGTTCCAGTTAAAGGTTCGGGTAGAATTCCTGAAAATGAAGTGTCTCAGCTTGAACATTATTCAAGAGTATTTATGGAAGGTTTAAGAAAATCAGATCCTGATTGCGTATTTCTTTGTGCTGCTTCTGGAGTTCCAATGGGGTGGGCAGTTAAATCAGCTTGGAAGGCTGCTTATCCTGGAGAGAAGATTCCGGCTTTTTATACTATTGATCCAAAAGCACCTTTTAGGTCAGATAAAATTCTTAAAGATTTTTTTGGGAAAAAAATTCCTCAAAATGCGAGAGTTGTTATTTCAGATGATCAGTTAGGAACTTCTTCTGGTTTTGCTAGGGATATGGTTAATAAATATGCAAAAATATCTGGCACAAAATTAGATTTACTGAAGCTCAAGGAGTGGGTATATCCGGGATATTTTTATAGATTATTTGATTATAAAGGTTTGCCTGGTCCGGTAGACGAGGGTAAGGAAGTTGCTCCGGTAGTAAGATTTTTTGGGGCTCATCGTAAATCTGCAAGAAAAGTTCCTTTTTATGGAGAGCTTTCTCCTGGACAATTGAAGAAATTAGAAGCAGAGGGAAAAGCTAGTTTGGCAGGGAGGAGAAAACCTAGGGGGGCTGAAAAGGGGGCTTTAACTTATATTAGGACTTTGAAGAAAATTGGACAGGTTGCTGGAGAAAAATTAAAGAGAGAAATGGAAGGGGGAAAATCTACTTTTAATTTAGAAAAACAACTTTATTCTATTTTAGCAGTTGGAGGAATTCTTTTTGGATTAATTTTTGGAGGATTTAATTTGACAGGGAATGTTATTTTAGGGTTCTCAAGTAGAATTAGTTCTTCAATAAGTGGGATTTCTTTTTTGTTAGGAATATTTGCTAGTTTTTTATGGTTAATGGAAAATAAACGTGGACGTTATTATAAAAAATATTAATTCTTAGTTTTAAAAATCTCCAAGAGTCATTTGTTTTTTGCCCTCGAGAATTTCTTTGATATTGACATCTAAAACTTGGAAAATATTTTCTACTGCCGGAAGAATTTGTTTGTTCAAATAATATTCAATTTCGTATTCTCCTTTTTCAGTTGGAAGTTTTACTTTATCTCGTACGAGTTTTACTTTTTTCCCTCCTGTCTCGGCGATGTAATATTCAATTAAATTCCCTTGAGAAACAGGGATTTCTTGTTCTTTCATTTTTTTTGCTGCAATCACATGTGGGCCCTGAGCTTTGTATTCTGAGAGGGGTTTTTTCAGTTGGGTTTTAATCATTAATTCTTTTAATTTAATTTCTCTGTTTTTTATTTTTTTTACAATTTCTTTGATATAAATTAAGGCTTTTTTTTCGTTTCCGTCTTTTAAAACTAACTGGATAATTTTGTTTTGTGTTTTTCTTGCTAGTTTACACCAGTCTCTTCGAACTGTTTCAAAACCGCGGATTTTTATTTTGTCTTCTTTGTCGATTAAGGCGTATTTCTTTTTCGCACCTGTTGTTCCTGCGCGAGTTGTTACCCAAAGTCCTTTTTCAAAAAATCCTTCAAGTTCGAGTTCCATTATTCCTGGAAGTTTGGAGTTGATTTGTTTTAGAGTTTCTTTGACTTCTTTTTTGGTCTTTTCGTTGATTAAAAATGCGATTGAATCTGTGTCAGAGTAAATTGTTTTGTAGCCTTCTTTGTCAATTCCCTTGATTGTGTTTTTAATGAAGTCGCGACTGATTGCGGTTGCTGCTCCAGAGGCTTCAGGACAATAATATCTTGCGCCGAAAAATCCCATATAACCATAAGATGCGTTTGCTAAAAGTTTGAAAGCATTGCTTCGCGCTTTTTTTAAAACGTCTGGTTTTTCAAACAGTTCTTTTTTGTATTGTTTTCTTTTTTCAATTATTTCTTTTAATAGTTCTGGAAAGAAACCTGTTTTTTTTGTGAAGTAAACTTTTTTTCCCAGGACTTCAGCTTCGACGGAATCTTTTTCTTTTTTTTCTAGGAGGGTTGATTTTGATAAATTAAATGTTACTATTATGCTTGGCCAAAAACTTGTGAAATCAAACATTGCAATGTTTTCGTATAAATTTGGGATTGGTTCGAAGACAAATGCGCCTTCGTATTTTTCTCTTTCTCTTCTTTCTTGGATTTCTTTGTAGCCTGCTTTTCTTTCTGGAATTTCGTTGAAGCGTTTTAAATTATGTAGAATATAATCTTCAACATTTGAAGACATTCCTTTCCTTGAGACATCAAAGGGGGGTTCTTGAATTACTCTTGAGAATTCTAAAATGTCTGGCCAGAATTTATTGAATAACTGGAATGTTAAGAGTGAATCGTGCAAATTGTATTCATAATATTTCTCCCATTCGTTTTCTTTTATTTTTGAAGAGTGTTTAAATTCAAAGTCTTTTTTTGTGTCGCCTAAAAATTCTTTTGAAACTTCATTTAGCGAGAGAGTTTCTGATTGCATGTACTGAGAGTATGCGGTTCTGATGAATTTTAATAAGTCAATATGGGGAATGCCTTTTATTTTGCATTTTAAATCTCTGCCTCCGCCGGTTCTTGAAAATCTTGGTTGTGAGTCGTCGAGTCCTAGGTTTAATTTAATGTTGAATTTTTGAGCTCTTGCTTTTATGTAGGGTAAGTCAAAACCGTCTGAATAATATCCTACTAAAAAATCAGGGGAGATTTTTTTTACATATTCAATAAATTTTTCAATTAGTTCTGCTTCGTCCTCGACATATTCCACTTCATTTGATTTATGTTCTGATGGCTCCTGACCTCGCTCGGAATTTTTATTTTTACCTTCGGAATTTTTTCTCGCAAAATCACTCGTTTTCCATGTTATAACTTTTTTGAAATTGTCTGAAACTAAAGACACCATAAGAATTTCTCCTTCCCCGATTCCGATTTCATCTGTTTCAATATCAAAGGCAAGGGTTTTTGGAGTAAAAGTTTTTTTGATATCCTTTTCTCTAATTTTTTTTATTGTGTTTACTTTTATGCACATATCAACATCAAGTGCCATGTCAATGCCTCCGAATTCTTCTGAGTTGTTGAGTAATTCTCCTTCAATTTTATACCAGTTTAGTGGGACTAATTCTTTTTCTATAATGTAATGGCTGATATATCCCAAGTCATAGCCTCTTCTTTTGTCAATTTCTGGGAAGTCGATGTGGCTTGCAATGTCGTGCATGTCTTTATAGTTTGTCGCGAATACTTTTAGGGCCTGGACTTTTTGCCCAAGGAAATTTTTTTCATGTAACTCTACTTTTTCAACTTTTGTTTTTCTGCCTTTTACATCTAATTGAATTTTAAGAATTTTTTTAGTTATTTTTTCAACACTGCTCAGTGTGCCTTTCTTTGCGGACCGATCGGCATACTCCAAAAAGTTTGAATTCTGGAGCAAGTGCTTGGGTGTTTTGATTTGAGAAATTTTTGGTTTTAGAATTGCCCAGAGATAAACTGGACATTCATCTATAATGCAAATTTGTTTGCCTGTTTCGTTTCTTCCGATGATTCGCGCGTAGTTTCTTCCTTTAAAATCAAAGTAATCGTAGTCAATTGGGATGAATTTTGTTTCCATGTTTTGGTAAAAGACTGTAGATTTATATATTTGATTGTATTTTTTGTTACCCCTCTTAAATGCTAAATACCAAAGATTTATATAGTCCTGGGCCCTATGAGTAATATGGATACAACTGGTTATTCGGAAGGATTTCTCTCCAGTGAAGGAGGAGCACTTGTATCTGTTGGTGTCGCAAATCAACCAGATCCTGTTGATTATGATGCTTTGGAAGTAAAATATGGCCGAACAAAGGATCAAGAACCTAGCGTTAAAGAATTGATTGATATTTCTGAAGAATCGTGTAGGGGAAGACAAGTACTTTTAGGAGATGAATTTGAGACTCTTGAAGATAATGCTGAGTTAAGGAAAGCTAGAAATTTATTGGGCAGATGTGATTTTGCTTGGGGTGTTTGGGGCGAAGATACTTGGAGGATATATGGTTTGCCAGTTCTTAGAGCGGTTGAAAAAGAGTATGGTCTTGCACCTATTAAATCTAGGAAAATTCCTCTTTCAAAGAAACTTTGGATGAGAAGAGATTTTTTAGCTAATAAAATAACTGAACTGCAACATCAATAAATATTTATATTCTGTTTTTCTTAGTTTTATTAATAGAATAAATTTAATCAGCCCAATTCGCTCTCGCTCATTTTCCCAACCGCGAGTCCTATTTGCTGAAATTTCATAGAAATTTCAGTTATGAATAAATTTATTAAAAAGTAAAAGGAATAAAATTTAAAAATAAAAATAAAATGGGATTAAATATTCGAGATATTATACCGAAAAAAGAATTGCAACTTGAGAGTTTGAATGGGAAGACTCTTTGTGTTGATGCGTTTAATACTTTATATCAGTTTTTGTCAAGTGTGCGGCAGATGGATGGGACGCCTTTGATGGATTCTAAAAAACAGATTACTTCTCATCTTTCTGGGATTCTTTATCGTAATGCGGCTTTGTTAGAGCAAGGAATTAAATTAGTTTATGTTTTTGATGGGAAGGCCCCAGATTTAAAAGCGAAGACTCACAAAAAGAGAAAGGAAGCTAAAGAACTGGCTGCTGAAAAATATGAAGAGGCAAAGCAAGAAGAGGACATTATGAGAATGAAAAGATATTCTAGCCAATTAGTTCGTTTAGATGATGAGATGATTAAAGAGAGTAAAGAATTATTGATTGCTATGGGAGTGGCAATTGTGCAGGCACCGTCAGAGGGAGAAGCAGAGGCAGCTTATTTGGCAAAGAAAAAAGAAGTTTATGCTGCAGCGAGTCAAGATTATGATAGTTTGCTTTTTGGAACTCCTCGTTTAATTCAGAATTTGACTTTGGCAAGAAAGAGAAAAACTATTTCAGGTTATCGAGAAGTAAATCCTGAATTAATTGATTTGCAAGAAGTTTTGGATAGATTGGAAATTGATTTAGATCAATTAATTTGTTTGGGAATTTTGGTTGGCACAGATTATAATCCGAAGGGGATTCCAGGGATTGGACAAAAGAAGGCATTACAAATTGTTCAGAAATTTAAACAGCCGGTTTTAATTTTTAAGGAAATCAATGAAAAAATTTCTTCTTTGCCAGAGGAAGATCAATTTGATTGGAAAGAAATTTTTGCATTGTTTCATAAACATCCTGTTAAGGATGTGGAATTTGATTTTGGGAAAATTGATGAAGATAAAATTCGTGAAATACTTGTGACAAGACACGAATTTTCTGAAGAGAGAGTTGAAAAACAGATTGAGAGATTAAGGAAAATTGAAGAGAAAGGAAAACAAAAAGGTTTGGATAAGTGGTTTTAAGAAACAAATTCAATCAGCCCAATTCGCTCTCGCTCATTTTCCCAACCGCAAACCCTAATTGTAAAATTTCTTTTAGAAATTTTATTATGATTGAATTTAGAAATTAAATATGGAATAAAAAATAATTGAAATATATTTTACAAAATAAAGTTTATTTTTTATGTTTATATTCTTGATAAACTATAATTCCTAGAATTACTAATACTAAAATAAATAGAACTTGACCGAATTCGAATTTGTCAAACCAATCCCAGATGTTCCAGCTGAAATTGAAACTCGGGCTTTTCATTGAACCTATTCCGTAAGTTATTAATATTGCTAGGGAGAGTGCAATTATGTTTCCTATTTTTTTGTTTTCGTCTTTGAAGAATTTTGTTAACGCGAAACTTAAAAGAGCGAAGGCAATAACGAAAGTTGTGATAAGAATTACCGAGGTGGAATCAACGCTGTCTATGAAGTCTCTTGCACCTTGTGCGCTTATTTGGCTTATTAAAAAAACACCAATTAAAAATAATCCTTTCTTTTCCATATTATCTTTTGGGAATTGCTTTTTATAAATTTTTGGATATTTTAAATTAGGATAATCTTTATAAAGTATTTTTGCATGAACATAATATGAAAAAGGGATTGAGTTTAGTGTTTGCGAGTTTGTTGGTGTTAACTATTTTTAGTAGTGCTTTTATTTCTGCTCAAGAAGAAAAAGGATTTTGGGCAAGTTGGAAAACTGGAGAGATTAATAATGACCTTTTGAAATATATGCTTTTGATTATTGTCACACTTGTTGTTTTTATGTTTCTTGCAGTTATGAATTTTCCTTCGAAGGGGAGTGGAGTTATAAGATTATTACTTTCCGTCTTTGTAGGGTTTTTAGGAACTTGGTTAATTAAAGGTACAGAACTTTATGCTGTTTTGGTTTCTTATTCTGGTTTAGGATTTGCTATAACTGTATTTTTGCCAATTATAATTTTGGTGTTTATTACTCTTGGAATGGGTAAGAAAGGGAATATGTTTGGAATTTATTCTTCTATAATTTTATGGGTGATTTACTCCTTATATGTATTTTTTAAGGGAGCAGTGATTTTAATGAGTAAAGCTACCCCCACTTTTCTTGGAGACTTTTTTGGTCAGCCTTTTTGGTATGAAACTAGAGAGTTCTTTATAAAAGCAGGACTTTCTGAGGAGAGTTTTAAAATTGTAGGGATAGAAAATATCGAGCCTATTTGGGGATATCTATTGATGATTTTAGGAATTGCAACTTTTGTGTTTGGGGTTTTATTAGTTGGGAAGTGGAGAAAATGGATGATGGAAAAATTAAGTGATTCTCAAATTGATATTTGGGCAGATACTGTGAAAAAAGCAAGCGCTAATCTTGGTGCAGCAGCTAATCTTGGTAGTGATGATAAATAATTTTGTTTGAGATAGTTAATTTTTGAAGAGAAATAATTTTGAGAAGTTTTAGAATGGAGTTTTAAATAATAAGTAATTTTGGTTGGAGTTTCTATAATGTTAGATTCAGGATATTTTTATGAGAATTTTATTTTCCTAATTCTTCTGCTGCTTCACCAACTGCTCCGAGAGTTTTTAATCCTTTGATTCCTGTCTCTGCAGTTCTTTTTGCTTTAGCTCGGAAGCCAAATGCTTCAGAAATTATTTTGTCTAATAGTTTAAAGATTAACGCTAAAATCAATGCGATTAGTATCGACGCTATGATTGATATTATTAAAGTATTTTTAAAGTTGGGTTCAAATTTGATAATTCCAAAAAGAATTGTAACTAGTTTGAAGAGCCATTCTTTGAAAAAATTACTGAGACTAATTATTAATTTATTGTCTTGTATTGTATAAAAAAATGCTCCTCCCAATACCAGCCAAAGACCTGTGTTAATACTTCCTCCAAATTTAAGAATTTCTGCTACGGGTTTGATTACAGGGATTTTATCTGCAATTAGTTCTAGAAGATAGAATCTTATTAGTATTATTATCACAAGAGGGATTAGGAAATATTTTAATATGTTCCAGATAGTATTGAATTCATTTTGGATAAAGTTTCCTAATAAATTTCTTAGTTCTTTTTCTTTTTCTTCTAGAGTGTTTTCTTTGTCTAGTAATTGCTGTTGTATTTCTGGAAGGCTTTCATAGAGTTTTATTAAAGCATTATCATATAATGTAGTTCCTTCTGCATCTTTATTTACTTCTTCAAAGTTATCTAATTCCTCGTTAACGGTTCCTAATTCATTTGCTAATTTTTTTATTTCTTCTTTTAATTCTTTTACATCTTTTTCTAATCCTTTCTTTGCTGTTTCGTACGCAGATTGGCTCGTTGCTGAAGGGGATGTGGTTGGAGGGGCGGGGGCATTTTGAGCTTGAACTGTTTGAATTGAGAAAACACTTATTAAAAAAATTGATAGAATCATTAATGATAAAAATATTTTTCCCTCTTTCATGTTTGGAATATGAAAAGTTTCTTTAAATAGTTTATCATTTTTTGAATTGTGCAGAATGGTTTGGGTTTTGATTTTTTGGATTCCCACTATTAGTTGAGCTTTAGCTCAACGACCCACCCTCGCCATCCCTCCCCCTTCGCCCCAAAAATTTGTAAAAAATCAAACCTTATATAGAGTTAAATTATAAGAAGATATTTAAATAACATTTTCTATTTTAGTTTATGAAAAGAAGAGGTTTAGTTGGTGATAAGCGAGGAGTTTCTTGGGATTTTTTAAAGAGTATAAAATTTTGGGCAATAGCCATAGTTTTCCTTCTTTTATTATTTTTAATTATTCGGGTATTTGATTATTCTTTTAATTCTAAATCTTTCCCAGATAAGGATGATTCTGTTGTGGTTAAGTATTTTCTTGAACCTTTTAGTAAGGGATTAATTGGTCCAAAAGGGATTCCTTTAAGTGTTGGTCCCGGGAAATATGGCGAGTTGTCTTGGAAAGAAATGTTTATAGATGATTCTTCAACAAAGAAATATGATCCTCCAATATTTCTTTCATTTAAAAATAAAGAATGGAAAGAGATGGGGTATTTTGTAAGATATAAATTTTATTCTATGTTAAATTTGTCTGAAACGGCGTCAGGCACGGGTAAAATGATTGCTCGTTGGTTTGTGAGATCTGTTGGTAAATTTATTAGATTTTTTTTAATTGGGTTACTTGCGTTTTGGCCTGTGTCTGTACTTTTGTCTTTGTTAGTTAAATGGAGGGTTCTTGGAGGAGAAGAGGGATTTTTTGATAATTTTAAAGAAGGGAGTAAGACTAAAAAATCTATGGTGTTGATTGTTGCTTTAATTTATGCTGTTTTGATGGTTGTGCCTGTACTTGCAACTTTTATTGATATTATAACTTTAGGTATTATTTGGAGTGTTTTACCTTGGCCATTAAATCAGATTACAAGAATTTTTTTCTTAGCCATTTTTTTATTTATTTGTGCTTTTATAATTGGATTTTTTCCTGCGTTGAGAAGGAAGAAAAAAGAAACTGCTGAATTAGAAGGTATGAGAAATATGGCTGCTGGTTTAGCAATGAATCGTGTTATTGGTAAAATGGTTCGGGGAGATTAGTAATTAAGTTTATTCTGGTTCAGGAGTGCTACCCATGTTAAAATTTGGATTTTGTCCATATTGTCCATTTATTGCTTGTTGATACATCATAGCTTCATAGAAGTCTTGCATCTTTGCTTTTCTTTCTGCTTTTTGTTGCATTTTTATTTGCTCCATTACTGCTTTGTAACCAGCTTCTATTTCTGGGGCTTTTTTTGCTCCTTCTTTAAAGAAGTATTTTCTTAAACCAGATAAATCTGTTTTTGTTCTAGTTTCTTCTTTTGCTTTTTGTATTTTTCTTTTTTCAAAAGTGTTATAGAGGTTTAACATTGTTTCATTTTCAGGTTGATCCTTAAAAAAGGTATCAAATTCTTTATTTTTATATTGCTCAAATACCTCTTCTGCTGTTGCATCTTCCCATTGTCCAATTAGTTCCTTTTCTTTATCTGTTGCCACGTCTTCAATAGTATATTCTGCTATTTTTTCTTTAATTTTATCTCTTCTTTTTAGTGTGGGTTTTGATATTGAATATCCTGCTTGAGCCATTTCTGAACCTGCTTGAGTTAGTTGCCACCAGCATCTTCCAGCTTCGGAAATTGTGTCTAAAAATTGGGCTCCGACTTCATAGATAGTTCCTAAAATTCCTGGTTTGTTTGAGGCATTTTCTACCAATTTTTGTGTTAATGTTTGTGTCATTTTCTTACTTTTCTAAACACTTTATTCTTTATAAACCTTTCTATTCTGTTACTACTTCAAAGTAAACTATTTGTTTTATTAATTGAGATAAGTTTAAAAGTTTATGATTTTTTATTAATCTATGAGGGGGAAATTTATTTTTGGGGTGTTTTTTTTGTTCTTATTATTGGGGAATTTGGGTGCTCAAGTTGGTGGGGACGAGATAGTAAAGGGGGGGGAAGCTGTTGAAAAAGTTGAAGAGCTTTTTTCTGAACCAGATACTGCTCTGGATTATTTGAGGAGAGAGTGGACAAAGATTTTTGAAACAAAGCCGTATATTGGAAAAACACTTTCTGTTTTAGATTCTGTTTTTACTTGGGTGAGTCCTTTTTTTAAATATGTTTTAGGAATTTCTTATGCAATGAGTTTTGAGTTTTTTTTGACTTTACTTTTCTTTTTAGTTTTATCAATTTGGGGTTTTAGGATTTCTGCTTTTTTTATACCGTTTTCAATTAATTATGGGAGTTATTTAAGGTGGGCAGGAACGTTTGGGATTATTTTAATTTTGAGGTTTACTCTTTTTCCGCATTTTATTTTGACTACTATTTTTAATCAGGTTTCTAAACTTGATGCTTGGTATAATCAGATTGTATTTGTGTTAGTCTTTTTTTCTATTTTAGCTGTTTTACATGCTTATTCTAAAAATTTGGAAAAAGCCTTTGAAAATTGGGGAACTGGGGTTAAGAGAAAGTTTTTTGACAATAAAACCCTAGAGGCAGAAGCGAAAGCAGAAGAAGCTAAGGAAGAAGTTAAAGCTATTGTTAGTGGTAAGATTCCTTTCAGAAAAGGAGCGGGAGCAGGAACTCCAATTATTCAATATGGAGATCCAATAACTGGAAAGAAATCCAAATCTGAATTATTTGAGAAAGCATGGGAAGATTCATTGGAAATTTCTAAGAAAATTAAAACGCCTAAGATTCCAAAAGTTCCAAAGTATGGTAAGAAGTTAAAAAAAGAAGGGCTTTAATTTTTTTGAGATTTATTTTTTTAACACTGCTCAGTGTACCCCTTTTTGCGGTTTGCTTGGGCATATTTCTTCTTTTTTAGCTTTTTTTGCGTTAGCTTTTGCAATTTCAATTAGTTTGTAAAGTTTGTTTGCGTTTCTCACTTTAATAAAAAGGGTTATGAATAAAACAAAAAAAATAATTGCGGTTAAATTTGTTATAGGTTTTGTTATTCCCCCAATTGCGTTGCCAGTTATATTTGGTGTTGCTAAAAAAACTGAGATTAAAAGAAAACTTAGGAGGGTTATTATTATTTGGGCGGTTCCATATGTGCCTGTTCCGTCATCTTCTAAATCAGTAACTGGTTCTTCATCCTCTGCGGTGGGTCTTTGTTTTCTTGCGACGAGGTACTTTGCTATAGCAGTTTGTTGAGCTTGATTTCTCTCTTCTTGTTCTGCATATTTTCTAGATCTATTTGGATTATAATTTCCTTTTCCTTCAATATAATCTTCTAAATTACCTATGCCTCCAAAAACTTCTTCAATATTTTGATTTAATCCATAGGCAGATAAAGTTTCTCTTGCAGCTATTTCGTTGAGTATCATTTGGCGGGTGATAGTTCTTCCGGATTCTTTGCTTAAGCTTTCTGCCGCGTTACCAAGTTGTTGATGGATTGCAGAACCTTTAGAAATTGTTTGATATTCATCGTATAACGTTGCGGCTTTTACTGCACCAGATGCAATGCCTTTCCATAATCTTCCGTAAAGTTTAGCAAGTCCCTTTGTAATTGTAAATGGAGAAGTTACTAATTTTCTCACCAAACTTTTTGCCATATAAAATTTAATCTTTTTTACTTTAAAATTCTTTCCCTACTCTCTTCTGTAACCAATTACTTTTTTACCTTGGTAAATTGGGATGTCGCCTTTGCTTTGTGAGTATTTTTTCCCTCGAAGCAATATAATCCCCATGACAATTACCACCACAGAGATTATCATCATTTGAAAATTTGTAATGGATTCTAGAAATTTGATTTGAGTAATTTCTTTAACTTTATCAAAAGTTAGGCTTAAGCCGATTAGACCCAATATTGAGAGAGTGTATCCCATCACCTTTTTCATGTAATTAATAAGTCAATTAGTTTTATAAAGTTTTGTAAACAAAGAATATTATGAGATCTTATAGTGTTTAAATAAAAAGGTTTATAAACTATTTATGACACGTATAAATTATGGTTAATAAGTATGAACTTAAGTTTACCTCTTTACAAACTCGGATTTTTAGATTATTTTGTATAAAAACTGGAGAAACATTGAATCAGCGAGAAATTGCAAGAAATTTGGGGGTTTCAGCTACTGCTATTTCTAAATCTTTAGATTTATTAGAGAAAGAAAAATTAATTATTGTGAATAAAAATAAAACTATGAATTTAAATTTAATTGGATTAAATCAAGATTCAAAAAAAGTTGTTGAATTAAAACGCGTTGAAAATATGGGATTTATTTATAAATCTGGGTTAGTGGATTTTCTTGAGGTAAATTTTCCTGGTTCAGTAATTATTTTATTTGGTAGTTATTCATATGGTGAAGATAATGTTGATTCAGATATTGATATTGCTGTTTTTGGGAGTTCTAAAAAAAATTTGAATTTATCTAGATTTGATGATTTTTTGGAAAGAGAAATTAGAGTTAATTTTTATAAAGATTTTAATGAAGTGAATAAAAATCTTATGAGTAATATTTTTAATGGAATTATTTTATCCGGGAGGATTAGTTTATGAAAGATTTTGATGACTTTCTAAAAAGAGGGGTGGTTAAAAAACAATCTGTTAATGAGCCAAGAGCTAAAGATTTGGTTTCTGAAGCTGAAAGAAAATTAAGTTCAATGAATCGTGTTATTAAGAAAATAGGAATTGATGACGCAAATGCTAATGATATTATTGAAAATTGTTGCGATATTATTCTTAGTTTAATACGTTCGAAAATGTTTTTGAAGGGGTTTAGCGCTTCTGGAAGTGGAGCTCATGAAGCAGAAGTTTCTTTTTTAAAAAAATTGGAATTTAATGAACAACAAATCGAATTTATTAATTCTTTGAGATATTTTAGGAATGGAATTTTGTATTATGGAAAACGATTTGATAAAGAATATGCAAAAAAAGTAGTCAAATTTTTAAAACAGGTAAAGGTTAAATTAAAATGAGATCTTATAGTGTTTTGGGGAATATAGCGTTGGTTAATTTTCCGAGGGAATTTAAAGGAAGCAAAATTAATTTTGCTAAGAAAATTTTGAAAGAGAACAAATCAGTTAAGACTGTTTTGGAAAAAGTGGGAAAATTTTCTGGGAGGTTGAGGAAGATTTCAACTAAATGGTTAGCGGGGGAAAAAAATAAAGAAGTTTTGTATAAAGAAAATAATTGTGTTTTTAGATTTAATATTGATTCAACTTATTTTTCTCCGAGGCTGAGTAATGAGCGGAAAGAGATTGCAGGATTGGTTAAGAAAGATGAAAATGTTTTAGTTATGTTTGCAGGGGTGTCACCGTTTTCAATTGTTATTGCGAAGAATTCAAAAATTGGGCGTAGTTCTGCGTACCCTAAATTGCGGAATGCTAAGGTATATTCAAATGAGATAAATCGCGAAGCAAATAAATACGCGAAGTTAAATATTGAATTAAATAAATTGAAAGAGAGGGTTGAATTGTTGCCTGGTGATATCAAAAAAGTTACTGAGAAAATTTTGAAGGGGTGGAGGGAAAACCATGCGGTATCTGTAGGAGGCAAAGAAAAGATGCCGCCCTCTCGTGCCCTTGAGGGTATCAGTGTTTCGAGGAAGGAGCGCGAGGAAAACAAGGGGTTGCCTCGCTTTGATGTGATTGTAATGCCGCGACCGCAGTTGAAAGATAGTTTTTTGGAGCAGGCGTTTAAGTTGTCAAAACGCGGAACGCGAATTTATTATTATGATTTTTGTAAAATTGATGCTCTTGAAGGAACAAAGTATTTTGATTTGATTATTAAGAAGATTAAAGATGAGGCAAAAAAAGCTGGGAAGAAAATTAGAATTGTGAATAAGAAATTGGCGGGAGATATTGCTCCGTATAAGTATCGTGTGCGGGTTGATTTTATAATTTTGTAATCTTTTTGTTTTATATCGAAGATTTTATCTTCTCGTGTAGTGTACTACACTTCGAAGACACGTTTTACTTTGTAAAATAAAATCTTCGATCTAATTTCAAAAATCTTCACAAAATTATGGTGGTATGGGGATAAGGGAAAGAAGGAGAGAGGTTTAGAAAAGTTTATAAAATTAATTTACTTATTTTAATGATGACTAAAAAAGAGTATACTCCTGAGCAAATTGCAGAGAGAATTAAGAATCCTCAAGAAACAAGTGAGGAATATGGGCAGAAAAGTTTTCTTGAGAGGATGATTGCTGATTTATATCGTGGCCCTTCAGGTGAGGGAGGAGATTCAGAAAAAAGAGAGAAACGTGAGAAGAACTCCCGAATTTATAAATTGCTTTCTATGAAGGCTAGAAGAGATCCTTTGGATTTCGAGGGAATTTCTAAAGCGTTTAATGAATTAGCTAAAGATCGTCCTTCTTATTTTGCTTTTTTATTTATCTTTTCGCTACTATTTTTGTCCCCTAATATGACCGGAAATGCAATCATGGATTTGTCAAATTCTGCTTCGAATTTTTTAGGAATTATTTTTTTCGTTCTAGGATTGATTTTAACTTATGTTTGGGTTAAAAGAAATTGACTTTGGGGTTTAGTCGGGATATGATATCTCGGAGCGCAGCTTGGTCGCCGTTAATTTTGACTGCGGTGGGAGCCTCGCCAATTCCCAACCCTGATTTTTTTCCCATTACCCCTTTTTTATTTGAAAGCCCCAAAAATCAAAGTTGCTCGCCATGCCAGACACTCCAGCGAATCACAACCGCTTCTTCATTTTGACTGCGGTTGGTGCTTCCCCTCCGTGCCAAGTAAATCTCGGACGAATTCTCATTGGATAAATTCTTTCTGAATTGTCATCTAAAATTATGGCTGAACCTTTCAGGGTTGGTAAATCATTCATATACTGTTGAATACTATTTAAAAGATAGCTTTGCATAATTTGATTTAGGGCTTCTATGTCGGGTTGAGAAGTAACTCTGTGTGAAATAACTATATCTGACTGAGTCATAACGTCGGTGTGGATTTTCCCGGGTTGTTGTGTTGCGAGAACTACTGAAATGCCGGGTTGTCGTCCTTCTCTCAATAATTGAATCAATGCATCTGTTGCCAAAGTTTTTCCTTCTTTGGGTAAAAATTCATGACCCTCGTCGATAAATATCCAAACAAGGGGGTATTCTTTTTTTTCTTGCGTCGTTAAAATATCCAACCCTTGTGAAACTGCATTTATTTCTTCTTTTTTTCTTGCGTCCATTCGCTGATTGAAAATTTTTCTTGAAATTAAACTTATAACTAATGCCCGCACATTAAATGCTCCAACAGAATTGTAAACGCTTAAATCTAAAATGGAAGTCATACCTCGATTTATTAATTCTGTTACCGCTGTTGGTTTGTCCCCTGATTTTGCAAATACCCCCCATGTGTTCGCTGCTTCGAATAATCCCATTGTTGCATTTTTGGTTTCTTGAGAAGATTTTTCATCTTTTTCAATTTCAGAAATTATTTCTTCTAAAAAATAATTTCCTTCTTCTTTTAATTTTGTGATTGTTCTTTCGATTAAAACTGCGATTGGATGAGTTAAGTCTAAGTTAAAAGTTAGAATCCAATCTTCGGGATTCATTTCTGCAATGTCTAGTGCGAATTTTTCGTCGATGGGAATGCCTTTTTCAAGATATGAATTAAAATGTCCAGCTGGGACAAAAACTTTTATTGGTAAGTTTTTGGCTTTTAAATCCCATTCTTCTAAAAGTTCCCTATCCTTTTTATTTTGATATTTCATTGTCCAGTAAATTCCCATTGTGTCAAAAATTAGAGAGGATAAGTTTTGAGAAACTTTTTTTGGTAAGTTTGTAAGTTCTTCTGCTAATGAACCCAATGTGTAACTTTTACCTGAACCTCTTTTTCCTGCCACTAGGACAACGTGCGATCTGGCGACGTCCATGAAAATTTTATTTGAAAGAGAAGTGTATTGCCCCATTTTTACAAATCCTTTTCCGATATAAATTAAACCTTCTTTTCCAAATGTTTTTTTATCACTTGCATTTCTTCCAAGGATTATATCATAAGCCATTAAAAAATTCCTTCTTTTTTCATATTTTATTTTATGTCTTCAGGGTTTTTAATATTTTGTAGTTTGAAACAAATTTTACCAAAATATTTATAAATGAATTTTTACTGAATTAAAATATGGAAGAGTTTGAGCATAAAAATGAGGTGGTTTCAAGTATGGATTATTCTGAGGAGAAACCTGACGAGAAAAAGGAAAATAATATTCGTGAAACTAAAAAAGCATTGACTGAACGAATGAGAGAAAATCCTTGGATGTTTGCAACTATGATTTTGGGAGTTGTCACATTAATTTTATTAATTGGTAATTTTCAGGGAGGGATGACTGGCGACGTTATTGATTCAGACGTTGCTGGAGCAAAACTTTTAGCTTATTATGAATCAACTGGGGCTCAAGGATTAGTATTAGAATCAGTTGAGGAAGAGAATGGATTGTATAAAGTTAATTTTGAATATCAAGGAGCTATTGTTCCAATTTACATGACGCAAGATGGGGCATTGGCAGGTTCGATGAATTCGTTGGTTGTTGAAGCTACTTCTGATATTGGAACTGATGCTCAAGAAGTGCCTAAATTAGATAAACCAAAAGTTGAATTATTTGTTTGGAGTTATTGCCCGTATGGTGTTCAAGCTCAAGGTCCTATGGCTGAAGTTGTTTCTCTTTTGGGAGATGCTGCCGAATTTGTAATTGTTCCTTATTACGATGGACATGGGGAATATGAAGCGCAACAAAATAAAATTCAATCATGTATTCAAAAATTAGATACAGATAAATATTGGGCTTACGCTGCAGGTTTTGTAGAAGATATTTATGATACTTGTGGTTCAACTCGGGACGCTGAATGTGACAAAAGTGAATCAATTAAGTTAATGGATTCTTTGGGAATTGATTCTGATGAAGTGATAAAATGTGTGGATTCAGAAGGAGATGATTTGTTTGAAGAAGCAGTTTCCTATTCGAGGCAGAATGGAGTTCAAGGCTCACCAACAATTTTAGTTAATGGAGTTAAAGTAAGTGTAGCAAGAAATGCTGAATCAATTAAGGCAGCAGTTTGTGAAGCATTTAATGACGCGCCTTCAGAGTGTTCAGAAGTTTTAGATTCAAGTGCAGCAGCAGCTGCAGGTAATTGTTAAAATTAATTTGATGTTATTATATAAATTCTTATAAATGGGGGATTAGTTAAGTATTGATGGATGAAGAAAGAGAAGTTTTTTACGGAAAGGAGGGTATGTGTTCTGGTTATTTTGTTTTAAGGGATACGCCTCGAGGTGAGAATGTAGTTAGAGTTGAGACTTTTTTTTCGGGGGGTTTTCTTGGACAGAGAGCAGAAACTTCTGAAACAGATTTTTTTAATGTATTGACCCTTCCTTATGGGATTTATTCAGATCTTGCTGTGTCTTTTGCAAGGAACCTTAGAGAAAGTTTAAGAGATACAGATTATGGTGCGATAATTACCATGAAAAAAATTGGATCTAATGAGGTTTTAGTAAATTTTCCTAAAAGAATTAAATTAACTAGAATTTAATGAGGGGTGGAATATTTTTTAAGTAAAACTTTTTAAATGGATAATCCATTTTTGAGATATGGAAAAAATGCTCCAATTGAATAATCAAACAGGAATAAGTAATGATTACGTGAATGCTTTTGTGCTTTTATCTATAAATTGTATGGCGTATAGACGTCGTTTAAAAAATTTTGAATCTAATCTTCCAGCAATTCGAAGTACATTAAAAAAGTATGGGGAACGTTATCCTGCTGAAACATATGAAAAAGTAATTACGCCTAAAAATCAAAAAGCTGTTAAGAGACTTGATGAACTTGTTGATGCGTTAAGAAATATTTTAGAAGAAGATTATTTAGAGATTGTGGCTAAAATTGATTCCCATTTATATCCTTTGCTTGATGAAGTAACCAAATTAATTTATGGTGCTTCTTAAAATTAGCTAGTTTTTTAAGCTTTAATGTAGAAATATTTATAATACACTTTTTATTCAGTAGAATATGAAAAAAGTTGTGATTGTTTTTTTGTTTATTTTTTTGATAAGTGGATTTGTTAATGTGGATTTTTCTGCGGGTTTAGAAGATATGCCCCCAGAAGTTACAATTCTTTTTCCTGAAAATGGTTCTAGTTATGTTCGGTCTCCTTTAGCGTTGAAGTATTCTGTGTTTGATGACGTTGCTGTTGATAGATGTTGGTATTCTTTGGACGGGGGATTATTTAATGTAACTCCTATTAGAAAGGTGGGCAATTTTACGAATCTTGTTGCTGTCGAGGGGATTAATGTTTGGACTGTTTATTGCAATGATAGTTCTGGAAATGAAGTTAGTTCTGTTGTGGAATTTATTTTTGACACTACTGGTCCTTATTTAGTTGGATTAGAAAATATTACAATTTTTGATAATGAAAGTTTGGAATATCCTATTAATTTTTCTGATGATGGCGTTGGAGTCAGTTCTTATTCGCTTTCTCCAAGGGGACTTTTTTTAATTAATAGAAACGGGTTGCTAATAAATATTTCAGAATTAATTGTTGGAGAGTATAGTCTTAATTTCCGTGTTATGGATTTTCTTCGTAATACAAATAGTGTTGCTTTTTTGGTGAAAGTTATTTCTTCAGATATTGAACCTCCTGAGGAAGAGCATTATAAATTAGAAAAAGAGGAAAAAGACGACGCGGATGAAGATGAAAATCAGGATGGATATGTTACTTTGAGTGAGGTTGAGGATATTAAAAATAAATGGTTAAGAGGAGAATTAAATGAGTTGCCTTTGCATAAGGTTGCTAAAGCTGTTCATCGATGGAATAAAAAGAATCATATTAATTTTTAATGAGTTTCTAAATATGCAATTTCGTCTTCGTTGAGTTTGAGTTCGCTTTGTATTTTTTCATCCGATTTAATAATTTGTTTTATTATTGGGAATTCTTTTTGTGCTCTTTTTTGACCGACATGAACTAGTTTTGCATATTTTTGTGCGATGGATTTTTTCTTTGCTGTTCTTTGATTATTTAACCAAATTTTTAGGATTCTAGATGGTTTGTTATATTTTGTAAAATTTTGTTTTGAAAAGTTTGAATTTTTTGCAGCTGATATTCCAAAACTCAAAAAAATATTTTCGTAAACCATAAATCTCCAATATTGTTGTTTGTAAATTCTGCCTTTGAATAAATCTACGTGGGCAAGTGCTTTGTAAGCTTTTGCTAATTCAAGACCGTTGTATTCTTTTGGAATGTTTTCTTCTACCCACAGAATTATATTATCCATTGAAAGTTTTACTGAATCAAATACTCTAAGGATTTCGTTTGTTGGTTGTTCTTTGAAAACTCTTTGTAATGCGTGGAAAATATCTACTTCCTTGTTTCTTTCTGCAAGTTCAATTTGTGACGGGTCTGGGAGGCTTGCTGCTGTTTGTAAATCGTTTATTGCTGCTCTTATGTCCCCTTTTGCATTAATGGATATTTTAGTTAGAACATCTGAGTCAATGAATTGTTTTTCTTTTTTTAGTACATTAATCAAAACGTCCTTGATAATTTTGTAGTGTGGTTCCTTAATTTGAATTAGGTCGCATTTTTTTCTTAGTGCACTGAATTTTGAATTCCAGATATCATTTGCAGTTATAATTATTGGAAATTTTGTATCTGCAATTAGTCTGATTAATTCGGGGACACCTCCCCTGTCTGTTCCAGAGATTCCATCTGCTTCGTCTACTAAAATTATTTTTCCTTTTTTTATTAGAGATTGTTGTTCGATTGCAGGTTTAAGAACTTCTTGTAATTTAGTTTTATTTCTGAAGTCAGATGCATTTAATTCAAAAATTTCTGAGTCTGTTTCAATTGCTGCAACTAATGCTAAAGTTGTTTTTCCGGTTCCAGGTGGGCCGTGCAAAATTATTGCTTTCTTTTTTGTTTTAGGAAAATTAGTGATAAAATTTTCAATTGTTACAACTGCTTCTTCTTGCCCTCTAATTTCTTCAAATTTTTTTGGACGGTGTATTTCTGTCCATGGCATTTTATTTTAAGTCCTCCATTTTAATAATGTTGATAATGGATTTGAATTTATAAATAATTGTGTGATTCAAAGTTATTTTCTACAAAGAGAGTGATCGCTTCTCGCAATTTTAGCAAAGTGTGCTTTTTCTTTGGAAGTTAGGGCTGTTCCAAAGTAAGTTCCCTTTCCATATTCTGTTTCTATTTTTTCTATTCTTGAAATGAATTTTTTTATTTGGGGAATTTTGTAAGGTTTTTGAGGAGAGTACGTGGTGCTAGTAAAGAGGATTTTTGTGGAAGTTGTTTGAAGT
Source organism: archaeon (assembly GCA_018657525.1). Lineage (GTDB taxonomy): Archaea > Nanobdellota > Nanobdellia > Pacearchaeales > GW2011-AR1 > JABHWZ01. Next base: position 64,228 of record JABHWZ010000003.1, read on the forward strand.
TGATTTAAAGTGTTTAAGTGTCTTGTAATATCTTCTTGTGTTTGGGAATTTCTTTGATATTTTTTTCTTCCTTTTGAATCATAGACACTTGTAAATACTATGGGATATCTTTCTGATATTTCTTGAAGTTTGTTTTCAAGATTTTTTATTGTTTGTAGTTTGAAAAATAGCATTTTAGTTGCCTCTGGCATGATTTAAATAAGGTAAATATTCTCTTTCTAATCTTTTTAATTCTTTGTGGGATAATCTTCTCGGATTTTCGCAGAACTCTTCAGCCTCGGGTAGCTGTGCTAGGAGTAGTTCAGCTTTTTCTTTTTCTACTCGTGCTCTTATTTGTTCTCCAGTTAATTTGAGGCTGGTTCTCCAAGAGTATATATCAAAAACTATCAAATGTGGATGCTCTTCTTTTAGTTCTCTTATATCTTTTAGATATTGTACATAAGATTCTGGTGATTGATCTATTTCAGGGGGTGATTGTTTACTTGCGGATTTGACTGCTTCTACAAGTGCAGTATATCTTGCTGGGTAATCTTTTCCTATTATTAAAATTTTCATTTTATTTTTTTTAATATTAATGCAGATCCTTTTGGATCCCTTGGATTTTCTAATCCTCTTCTTTCTATTTCTTCTCTATGTTCTTTTAAGATTGGATTGAATTCTATTTGATAGTTTGTTGGAAGTACCCAAAGACATTCTCTGTTTTTGCGCCCTCTTTTTTCTCCTTTACTTAAAACTTGATAGACTCTTCCTTCGGGAATATCCGTCGCATAATCTCCTCTTTCTAAGGGAGATTTTAGATAACTGCCTTGGATAAATCTTTTAGATAATGATAATGAATGTTCTTGAGTTTTAAAATTAATACCATGAATTTGATATTTTAATTTTGTCGTTTTTATTCTTTTGGGTAGATTTATTTTCATTTTATTTTTTAATGGCCATATTTTTTATGAAATGCTTCTGTTTCTTCTCTTTCCTCTTCAGGTGTCATGGCTGATATAGAATATGCTCCTTTTCCTGAAATAGATTCTATTTCTTCAACTCTTCTTACAAATCCTTCTATTCTCATTAATGTTCCTCGTTTCATGGGAGAATATCTTAGTTTGGTTAATGGAATTCTTTTTGATTTATCTTTTAATGTCCTTAAAGTTGAAATGTGTTCTTGGATTTCTTGTTGGGTTAGATAATTAAAATGTCCTTTAAAACATTTGTTTTCTTCTTCATTGGATTTACTCGCTCCTATCTCTTGTGCCAGTTCTATTAAATTTCTTGCTCCCGCTGGATATCTTTCAGATATTTCTTGAAGTTTGCTTTCAAGATTTTCTATTGTTTGTGGTTTTAAAAACATTTTAGTTTGTCATAATTATAATTCAATCAGCCCACCCTTATTGTGGAATTCCGCGAACCCAAATTGCAAAACATAAAAGATGTTTTGTTATGATTAAATTATAATTATTTTTATTAATGAATGTATTTTTATTCCTTTCCTAATCCTGCTAAGATACCCTAAAGGGCACGAGAATCCTTGCAGTTATCATTCTTTTCCAAGTCCTGCAAGGACAAAACTTGCTAATAGAGCTTGGAGTTGAATAAATGGGTCAGAACCCTCGACGATTCTAAATTCAGCCTCTCCTGTTTTTTCAGTTAGTTTAACTTTTATTTCTGGTTCAACTGGGAGGTTCCAAATTTCTTTTTGAATTCCCTTGATTACATCTTGACCTGAGATTGATTCTTTTAACATTACGTCTAAAAGTTTTTCTCTTGCCTTTAAGAAATCTCCTGATAAAGCGTAATCTAAAACTACTTTGATATCTTTTGGTTTTGCATTAGAGATAATTGTTTCAACTAGTTGAGAAGTTATGTTTGGGGATATTGAAGCAGTTGATTGAATAATGTTTGTTGCCCGACGGCAGTCGCCTTCTGAACCTTCATAGATAATTTCATATGCGTCTGGATTAATTGTTAATCTTTCGTTTTCAGCTATATGTTTTAAATATTCTTCAATGTCTTTTTTTTCTAGTAATTTGAATCTGAAAAGAGCGCATCGTGACTGTATTGGATCGATTATTTTGCTTGAGTAATTACATGATAATATAAATCTACAGGTCGCTGAGTAATTTTCCATTGTTCTTCTCAGGGCTTGTTGAGCTTCGGGGGTTAATGCGTCTGCCTCGTCGAGAAATATGACTTTGAATGGGACACCGCCAATGGATTTTGTTCGCGCGAAATTTTTAACTTTTTCTCTAACTATTTGGATTCCTCGTTCATCAGAAGCGTTTAGTTCTAAGTAATTGTCTTTCCAGTCTTTGCCGAAAAGTTGCTTTACGATAATTAATGCTAGTGTTGATTTGCCTGTTCCTGCTGGGCCTGCAAAGAGTAGATGTGGGATATTTAGCGAATTAGTCAGGGCTTCTAATCTTTTGATTATGTCTGTTTGACCAACGACTTCGGAGAATTTTGAGGGTCTATATTTTTCAGTCCAGATTTCAGATGTCATATTTTAATTTAGATGATTTGGCTTATAAATATTGTTATGGTTAATAGATAGAATTGGGGGGGTTAGTAAGAAGGAATTGTTAATGTTTTCTTCTCTGCATTATGGTAGATATAATTCGGAATAATCACTTTCTGGAGCAGTAAGATTTTCTATTTCTGGATAGTTTACAAATTCTTCTAAGAGTTCAACTATTTGATCCTTCTCAACACTATCTAATTGAATTTTTCCTCTTTCTAAATCTTCTAAAAAATTAAGGGTTCTTTTTACTAGTCTTTGAACATCATTTTCACATTTTTTCCCTGTTGGATAATATGCCATATTAAATCTTTAACTTATTTTTTAATAAGCATCAACTCTCACAAATTCATTTTTTCTATTTCGGTATAATCTAGCTAATAAGCTTGAATTTTTGGAGTTAGTAGATACTTCCAAAGTTAGTTCTGTCCCGTGAGTATTTCCCCTATATTGATGGCTTTCTAGTTCTAACCAATAATCTTCTTTTGGACAATATCTTGATTGTTCTCCATCTTCTAGTCCTGTATTTTTATAACCTAATGTACTTTTATGATTGTCTGTTAGTTGTAATGTTCCTGAACAACTTGGGCATCTAGTTAATTTAAGTTCTCGGAATATTTCTGTTACAATTTCTTGATTTAGGGGAATTTTTCTTCTTTTACTCATATTAATAAAATAATTATTCTCCTTTTAAAAATAAATCTATTCTCTAAACTCTATTTAGAATTATCTAGATCTCGCTCTTCTTACTTTTCTCTTTCGCTTTTCTTTTCTAAGTTTTTTACGTTGCCACTTCCAACGCATTTGTCCTTTCTTTTTCCATCTACGGCTTGATCTTTTCATAAGAATTCTTAGAGAAATTGGTTTAAAAAGGTTTTGGGAAGAAAATTTGGGGGTTTATCTACTTCTTTTAATTCCAATTTTTTTACAGAATTTGTTAAGTGGACATTTTGAGCACCAAGGAGAAATCGGTTGGCAGATTTCTCGTCCGAATTGAACAAAAATTGAATTAAATTTTTGCCAGTATTTTTTTGGAAGGATTTGTTCGAGTGCGGTTTCGGTTTTTTCTGGAGTTTTGGTTTGAATCCATCCTATTCTATTTGGGATTCTGTGGCAGTGTGTATCTATTGGAAGCACGGGCTGATTGTATGCAAAATTTAAAACTATATTCGCTGTTTTTGGTCCAATTCCTTTTATAGATAAAAGTTCTTCTTTTGTTTTTGGAACTTGGGAATTGAATTTGTTTATTAATTCTTGAGAAACATGTTTTAATGTTTGGGCTTTTTTGTGATAATGTCCTGAAGAAAAAATTAATTTTTCTAATTTTTTGATTGAAAGTTTTAATATTTGTTTTGGTGTATCAGCTACTTTGAAAAGTTGTTTTGAAACTTTTTCTGTATTTTCATCTCGGGCTCTTAGAGAAAGTAAACAAGAAATTAAAATTTTAAAAGGATTTGTTTTGTCTTCTTGGCTCATCCTATTTAGAGTGGTAACTCCTCTATTAGGATATTTTTTAGAGAGGATTTTCATAATTTTATTAATATTTTTCATAAAGAATTGTTTATTTTTTTCTATATAAAATTTTGCCAAATGCATTTTTTGCGATTCCTGCGGCGTTTCCTTCGTCAGTATCTAAATGTAATGCCAGATTTCCTTCTTTGATTCTTACAATTACATCTTGGAAAATTATTTTCCTCTTATTGTCCACTTGGATATTTATTTTTTGTTTATCTTTTAATTTTAATTCTATTGCGTCTTCTTTTGAAAGATGTAAGTGGTTTTTAGCAATTATTATTGAAGATTTTATTTTTCCTTCAGGCCCATAAACTATAATTTTGGAAGTGTCGAAAAGATTTCCGGATATTCTAATTTCAGGAAGTGGGCTTAGTTTGAGATTGTATGCGTCAGTAAGAGAGATTTCTATTTGAGATTTTTTTCTTAATGGACCTAAAACAAGTAATTTTAATTCGTTGTTTTTATTTTTTATTTTAACTTTATCTATTGTTGAAAATTCTCCTTTTTGAGAAAGCATTTTTATTGGATTTAGTTTGTGGTCTTTTCCAAATAAAATTTTCATATCTGTTTCTGAAAGATGAATGTGTCTTCCCGAAATTTCTATTGGAATTTTTGTTTTTAAAATTTTCATATTATTTTTAATACTTCATTTAATATTATTTTTTCCTCATTTGTTTTACGAACATAAACTTTTACTTTTGAAGTTCTGGATGATATTATTTCTTTGTTTTGTAAGTTTTTATTCTTATCTAATTTGATTTTTAAAAATTCTAAGTGACTGCAAATGTCTTTTCTTAATTTTGAAACATTTTCTCCGATTGGTCCTGTGAAGACTAAATTGTTTAGTCCGTTGAGTGCTGCAGTGTATGCTCCGATTTGTTTAGTTATTTGATAGCACAGTATTTCGTAAGCTAGTTTATTGTTTGGTTTGCGGAGATTTTTTATTATTTTTCTGAAGTCTGAAAAGCCGGAAATTGCTTTTAGTCCTGATTGAGTATTTAAAATTTTATTTGTGTTAAATCCTTTTTTTTCTAAAAAGATTACTAATCCAGAGTCTATGTTTCCTGAACGAGTTGCCATTATTATTCCTTCATTGGGGGTTAGTCCCATTGTAGTATCTATTGAAATTTTATTTTTTATAGCAGTTATGCTTATTCCTGCCCCTAAATGGCAGGTGATAGTTTTTCCTTTTAAATTTTCTGAAACTGATTTATGTGAAAGCCCGTGAAATCCGTATTTTTGTAGGGAATATTTTTTTGCAATTTTTTTTGGGATTGGATAAATTTTTGCAACTTTGGGAAGTTTGGAAAAGAATTGAGTATCAAATACTGCATATTGTTTTGGGTTTATTTTTTCGGCTAAGTTTATAATTAATAGTTGTTTTGGATTGTGGAGAGGAGCAAATTGGGAAAATTTTTTTATTTGATTTTTTATTTTTGAATTTATTCTGGAAGGTTTTTTGATTTCTCCTCCGTGGACAACTCGATGGATTATTAAATCAACTTTTTTCTTTTTGACTGATTCTTTTATTTTATTGAATGATTTTATGTAATCTGATTTGCTTTTTAGTTTTTCGTATTTGTTTGAAATGATTAATTTTTTATTTTGAAATAAACTATATTTTATTGAAGAGCTTCCTACATTGAAAATTAGTATTTGCATTTTTCACCTTATAAATAAATAGGAAAATGATTATATAAATGTATTTTAGAAAACGCCCTCGCCGAAAAAGTTCCCAACCCTGATTTTTAATTTTATAATTTACTTTCAGGATTTAATTAAAATCAAAGTTGCTCATCGAACTTATAAAAAGCTTTCTGAATTTACTCCAAAACTCTACGAGTTTAACAGCATTTAACAATGCTGGTTACGCCCTCGCCGAAGTGCGACGGAGATTCGAAATAAATGATCGAATAGTTATTTGATTTCTAGATAATTTCAAAATTGTCTTTAACCTACTTTCTTTAAAATAATTACTTCTGTCATGGAGCGTTAAGATCCCATTTTGTTTTTTTAATATAATAAAATCTTCTTCATAATCTCCAGAAACTCCTGAAATCAGCAGGTATCCCTTTTCTTTTATACTATTTTTTAAATGATTAAAAGATTCTTTCCAAGAATATTTCCTGTTTTCAAGATTGTAGTAGAGATTATTCATGCAAAATATCGCATCAAAATCATCTTGAAAATTATGTCTATATCCATCTCCTTCAAGGAAAATCCCTTTTTTTCCAGAAGAAATAGCATAATCAATTGCTTCTTTATTGATATCAATTCCAATGACTTTTGAAGTAGAGTAGAACACAGATAAATCATGTGTGGTGAATCCCCTTGAACATCCCATATCTAAAATTAAACCATTATCTATTTTTGGAAGTTTTTCTTTAAAAACCATTTCTATTCTCCTGTGATGGCTGAGAGTATTTGTGTGGTAAGTAGGATATTTTTTACTTAAGATGTCTTCTTCCCTAAAAATTTTCCTTTGCCATTCCTTTTCAGATGTATTTTTCATAATAAATCACAAAATTATTAGCTTATAAATCTAACTAAAAATCAGGTGATTGTTTATTTTAAAATTAATTTGGATGAATAGATTATTCAATAACCTACGCTCCAACACGCACTCGCCGAGATCCTGTCCTCAGGTTCTCGTGCCCCTCCGAAGGGTATCGAACTTCTCTGTTCGAATTTCAACGCCCTCGCCGAGATTCGAACTCGGGTCACCGCCGAACTCCATAAGAAAAGGTTGCATTGAGATGCTAGACCTTAATCTCTCATCGAGAAAAGATCCCTTCTCTTTAGGTCAATCTGAATCAATCAATATAATTTATACAAACCAACTTATTTGAGAGGGCGGCATACTTGGCCTCTGTACTACGAGGGCATAATAATCTTCAACAAAAAGAGTATTTAAATTTTTAGAATAGCCCCTCTTGGATTGGTTTCGCAGCTGAACAAAGTGAAGACCGAAATCAGCGAGGAACTTTTTTCCGATGCTCGGACCTGGAAGGTTCGAAGACTGGAATAGCCCCTCCAGGATCCTGTCCTCAGGTTCTTGTGCCATCTTAGGTATCGAACCTTGGTTCGAATCAAATAGCCCCTCCAGGATTCGAACCTGGGTCACCGGATTCAGAGTCCGATATACTTGACCACTGTACTAAGGGGCTATAAGAATAAGAGAATAATTCAGTTTTTAAAAATTTCTTTTTTACTTTCCCAAAACATTTTTATACTCTTTAGGCTTTGTTAATTTATTAAAATGATAGGTGTAATTTTATTTGTTGTTGCGATTTTGGTAATTGTAGTTTGGTTGATGTTAGAATTTCAAAGATTAAAACATAAATTTTTGGCCATTTTTGTTATTGGTTTTATGCTTTCAGTTTATTTTACTGGGTTTTATGTATTTAATGGTAAGGAAATAGATTATAAATCTGTTTCAGGATTAATTGATATGTCAAAAACATATTTTAGTTGGCTGTTTTCTATTGCAGGCAATTTTAAATCTCTCACTGTTAATGCAGTAAAAATGGATTGGAAAGGGAACTTAACTGGATGAAATTTTGGATTTTGCTGTTGATGTTTTTTGCTATTTCTGCATTATTAATTATTAGTAATTCTAATTTGTCTTTGATTAAAGATGAAAATATTGGTTTGTTTGGAGAGTTATATTTAGGGTGGCTAGAAAAAATTTATAGCAATGTTCAGATTGTGACTGGGCAAGTGGTGAAGATGGATTGGATGCCAGAGCAAGATTTAAATAGTGCATCTTCCAATAAATAGTATAAAATGGCTAAACCAAGTAGGTACCCCAAGTCTCGGAGTTCTGGGGCAAAAAAAGTTACTAAAAAGAAGGTAATTAAATCTCGTAAAAAAGCTGTAAAAAAAGTCTTTAAGAAAAGAGTTGTTAAAAGAGCTGTTAAATCTGAACCTTTGATTAAACCAATGCGTGCCACTAAAAGAAAAATTAATCTTGTTTTGAGTAGCTTGCTTTTCTTTTTAGTTTTAGCAATTATTTCAATTGTTTTATTTTCTGCATCTCAAAGTTTGTTTTTTCTGAATTTATTTTTCTTATTAGCATTATTATTTTCATTTCTTAGCTTAGCTTTTTTCTTGTCTTTTTTAGTTCTTCTTTTTATGAAATTGATGAAACGTTGATTAAATTTTAAAATTTTTTTAATCAATTAGCTTTATATAAGCTTGTTCTTGAAAGTTTGTATGGAAAAGGAAAATGAATCAAGTGTAGAAGAGGATTGTTTGGACGAATTGAAAAAAGTTTATTTGGAAATTCAGAAAAAATATTCTTTACCAGATTTTGATAAACTTAATGAAGATTTTAATATAGAAAAATTAGCAGATGTTGAGACAGAATATTTAATTAGAGAAATAAGGAAATTTATGGCAGATAAGTTTTCAAATTATTTAAGATTTATCGAGACGATTCTTAATCCAGTTAATGCGCAGGTTCTTGTTTTTACAATTATAAAGACATTGGGAAGTGCGGAAAAAGAAATACTTTCTGAGATATATAAAAAATTAGCTAAAAAGGAAGTTGAACTTATTGAATTAGATATTCAGTTTTCTGAAGAAAGAGAAGCAGAGTTTGTTAAAGATTCATTTGCAATTTGGCAAGGTATGAAGAAAGATTTGTTGCAAATTATTGGAGTGATAAAAAAGAATTGGAATAATAAAGTTGAAAGTAATGGAAAGAATTATTTTGGTTAATGGGATTTTCTTTTCAAAAAGAAAATCTACAGTGCAAAAGAAAAATATGTTGACAAATCTCTGGCGAGATTTGTTAATGAGAATTGTTTTCTAATTTCTCCGACGAACAATTCCCGACCCTCCCCCTTTTCTTTTCAAAAAGAGCACGCAAGGTGTACTCTTCGAGCAAATCTACAGTGCAAAATGGGTTTTTCTTTTAGAAAAAGAAAAGCTACAGTGGTAGAAAAAAATATATTGACAAATCTCTGGCGAGATTTGTGAGTGAGAATTGTTTTCTAATTTCTCCGATGAACAATTTCCAGCCTTCTCCTTTCTTTTATCAACAACTTTATAAGTTTAGATTTTCTTGCTTTTTTATGAAAAGTTTAACAGAACAATCTAAATCCGGAAGTTCTTCTTCTTTAGTGAGTAATGGCTCTCATGGAAAATTATTAAGGAAAGAAATTGGAGGCAAAGTAAAACTTTATTTAGTTGCTCCATGTTCTTGTTGTGCGAAGAGGAACGATTTACAATTTGAAGGAATTGTTCCCGGATTTCAAAAAATACGTTCTTCGTATAGTTTTTCTTGTACTGGTTGTGGGTCAACTAAGAATTTATTTGGAAATGATTCTCGTTTAAATTTTGAAATTCGTCGAGAATTAAATCAATATGCTTCTCAAAATAAAGTTGTTCCTTTAGAAAGTGTTTTTTAATTGGCAATTTATTTTAATTGCCTCTTACTGACGACAGATACTATTGAAATTGATTGAATATTGGTTCTAAATCAATTTCAAATAATGCCACAGGCATTTTTATTTTCCAGTGTTTTAATGTTCTTGGATGAATTTCACCTAATATTCCTATCTTTTTATCTTCTAGATAAAACTCTCCTGTACGCCCTTCGATAAAATGTTTTGGAGGATTTTCAGCTTCTTTTACTTGAAGATTTAATTCTAACATTCTTTTTAGATATTCTAAAGTCTGTTTAATTTCTGTGAAGTTTCCAGATGCAATGGCACATGATAAATTTTCTTTTTCTATTATATCTTGGTTATTTTTTAATTGAAAAGTTCTTCCTGTTTCGAATATTTTTTGGGGGTATTCTGAATCAATATTTTCTGAGAGAATTTTTAAAGTGCAATGCGTTAAATCTTTTCTTAATATTGTGTAATCTGTTTTGGATTTTTCTACTTCAATGAATCCTTTTTGTTCTTTGTCTTGGATTCCCATTTTTGAAAATTGATCTTTTGGTTTGGTTAAATGTAAACTTAACGTTTCTAAAAATCCAATGCTTGAGAGTATGTTTGATATTTTTCTTTTGATTGTTTCTTTTCTATTTTCTTCTCCGATTGTAGATATCTTTGGAATTATTGGTTTAAAATTGTCGTATCCATAAGCTATTGCAATATCTTCAATTAAATCTACTTCATGAAGTAAATCAGTTCTCCAAGCTGGCGATATGGCTTCACCTTTACTATATGAATGTCCCATTTTTTCTAGATTATTTTTTAGTTCTTTTTCAGTTAAGTTTAAGCCCAACATTTTATTTGTATTTGCAAGAGAAATTTTATTTTTTTCTGGAGTTAAATTTGGAGTTATTTCTTTTAGTCCTTTTAATTCCATTTGGTAAATCTTTCCTCCTTGATCTGCAAGAGTTGTGATTATTATATTTAAACATTTTTTACAAATTTCAAAATCAAAGCCGGAACATTCGACAAAAACTTCTTTTGTTTGTTCTGTTATTTTTCCGGTCAAATGTGAATTGATTATCGGTGGCATGCTGAGAATATTTTTATTTGCATCTATGAATATTGGGAATTTGGATTTTCCTGCTAAAAGATGTGCATAATCTCTGCCAGCAGGATGTCGTTGTAAAATTTGTAAACCAGTCATTTCTTTTGATGCCTCAAGTGGTTGGAATTTTATTTGATCTGGTTCAAGTGCTTTGTAAGTTATTGGTAACTTTATTTTTTCTAAGGGATAAATTCCTATTGCTAATTTTTTTCTTTTTCTTCCTAACGTTGAATGTAATTTTTCTTGAACGTCGATTATTTCTTTTATTTTTTCGTCAGTGAATTTTAAATTTTTAACAATTGCGCAAGCAGTATGTGGTCTGATATTTTTTACTGATTTATCTATTGTTACCGCATAGTTTTTTTCAGGAGGAATTATTTTGTATTTTTTTATTCCGGTTTGTTTTCCTAAGAATGCAAGGAAAGTTCTTTTGAATCCTTGGTAAGAAAGGAGATCTGGTCTGTCTGGGAAAATTTCTAATTCAATTTCGTCGTCAGTAAAACTTTCTAATGTTGTTCCGAATAAGGCTATTTTATTTTGCATGGCTTCATCTAACTTTCCTATTTCTTTTTCAAAAGTTTTTCGTGAGAATTTTATATTAGCCATGCGAGGACACCTGCGGTTTCCTTCGCTTAACCTTCCCTCTCGACGCGGTTGGGCAACTTCTTAAATTGCCTCCTACGGAAGTTGCGTGGAATACATTTAATTTTTTGATTTTTTTCATTTTCTTATTTGATCCGCTATCTTTTTTAATTCTTCTACTGATTTTTTTGGACCTAATTGTGTTGAAATATATCCTTCATATGTTTTAAAATAAATTTTCTTTTTTGCCCATGTTTCTTCAAATTTATTTTTTAATCCATAGATTGGATAAAGTTTAATATGAACATGATTTATTCCTAATCCTTCCATTACTATTGCAACTCTTTTGACTTTGAGTTTTTTCTTTAATAGTTTAGCAACTTTTTTTGCAGTAATCATTAATTCTGTATATTCTTTTTCGGGCATATCTATTGAGTCGCCATCATAGTGTTGTTTAGTTATGACTAAACTCATTCCTTCTGTGTTTGGATTAATATCTAAAAATGAAATATGTTTGCTACTTTCCCAGATAATTTCAGAAGGGATTTCTTTTTTTGCTATTTTACAAAAGATGCATTTTTTCATTTTATATCCAAAATTTCTTTTTCCTTAATTTAGTTAAATTGTTTTCATTGAATTCTCTTAAATCTTTTACTTTGAAATATTGCATTAACATTCTTCCGAAACCAGGGCCCCATGCGAGAATTGGAACTGGTTTTCCCATTAGTGCCTCGCTGACTTCTGGACGGAACATTCCTGCGGCAAGGTATTCTACCCATTCTTGTTTTTCTTCATTCCAGACGTCTCCCTCAATTGAAGGTTCTGTATAAGGAAAATATGCTGGACGGAATCTAACTTTTTCAAAACCCATTTTTTGTGCGAATTGTTTTAAGTAACCTAGTAAATGTTGGAAGTTTGCATTTGGATCAACAACGATTCCTTCTGTTTGAAGTAATTCAAAACCGTGTGACCAATCTAATGTTTCGTTTCTAAAATTCCAGCCTATTGCGAAAAATTTTGCAGGCAAATCTTCTTCTTTTAGTTTTGAAAGTGTTTGAGCAGATAGACAGGTTGTGTGGGTTCTAATTAACATTTTTTTGGATTCATTTTCGTCCCATTTGTATCTCCAGCCTTTGCTTCCAGTAGTTCCAGTTTCGTGTGCTTTTTTAATTGCTGTTACAATTTTTTTGTCAGGAAGTTTTCCCTTTTTTAGATTTGATAAAAAGAATGTGTCGTGCATTTCTCTTACGGGATGGTCTTGGGCAGTAAATAAAGCGTCGAAGTTCCAGAACGAACTTACTATCATGTTTCCAGTCATTTCTTTGAATCCCATTTCAGTCCATATTTTTCTTCCGTAGTCAATTGCTTGATTTACAAAATGTCTTTTTCCTCCGGAAATTGCTGGAACTGGGGATGTAAGATCATATCTTCTGAATTGTTTTCCTTTCCAGTTTTTTTCAGATTGAAGAAGTTTGGGGGTTATTGACTCAATATAATCTTGATTTTTTAAATTGGCGTTCATTAAAGTTTTGCCCAATTCAGTTATTTTTATTTCTATTTTCTTTTTTTCTTCTATTTGAACAATTTCTTTTCTTTGTTGTAAGCCTTTTAGTGCAAATTGCTGTTCAGGAGTTAGGTCTTGGAATTCAAGTGGGAGAGATTCTATGAATAATTCTTCAAGGGATTTTTTTGCAATTTCTGTTGGGGATGCATTTAGGAAAATTTTTCCATTCTTTAATTCAACTAATGCTTTTTTCTTTAGCGCGCCTAATGATGCTTTGAATTCATCTGGGGAAAGTGAACTTTCTTTTGGAGCGTCTTGAATTGCAACAATTCTTTTTTCACTTAATAAATTTAATAATCTTCTTTCTGGGAGGCCCTTTTTTTTGTAAAGTGCTCCATTGACTCCGATTTCAATTATTTTTTTTGTATGTGAAGATAATTCAATTATTTTTTTATTTTGGAGATATTCTAAGGATCTTATCACAGAAATTTTATCTAGGATTGATTTTTTACATATTTCACTTATAGATTCATTTAGATGAGGGATTATCTTTCTTTCGTTGGGGGATAATGATTCTATTAATTTTTTGTTGTCCATGTTAATCTTTAAATAATCTAATTTATAATTCTTTTGTCATCCATGTTGGCATGCTCAATATTAGTCCGAGTGATTTTATGTCGTGACTTTTTTTTATTTTTCCTTTTGATATGAATTTCATTTGAATTTTATTTTTATTGCAGAGTTTTATGTTTTGTTTTACTCTAGCAATTATTTGGGATTTAATTTTTGGATTTTTTTCTTTTAACTCATCAAAATTTATTCCAATTTGAATCTTATTTTTTTTAGCTATTTTTGCCAGAACTTGATTTAGTCCTGAGTTTCTTTGTTTGGCAAAATCTTTTCTGTTTTTTTGATTAAGTAAAAGAATATTTATTGGAAGTTTTTCTAGAACTTTTCTGTTTAAATCATCGTCTTTTGAGGTGAAAATTATTGTTTCGTTTTTTGGAGAGTCTTGTACCTTCTTTCTTGTTTTTTCAAAAGTTGTTTCTGAGATTATCATGTTTTGTAAAAGGAAAGCGAGTTTATAAATTTTTGATTTTTAATTGGGTTATCCTAGGGATAGATTAATTTGGGAATATTTAAAAGGGAGTAAATTGCTTTTTTAATTATGGTTTGGCGAGTTTGTTCAGGACAAGATAGAAATGAAGTAATAGGGTTTTTAACAGAGATGGATAGAGAAATTTCTCCTCCAGTTTCAACTTTTCCAGGAGGATTAGGGGGAGTTGTCGATTTATTTTTAAAAAAAGGAAAAATCTTAATTGCAGAATATAAAACTAAACCAGTTGGGTTATTAGGATATTGTTTGGGGGAGCCATCAACAGATTATTGTGATTCTTCTGTCGGATACATATATTTGACTATTTTGCACCCAGAGTATAGGGGGAAACCCTCAATTTCTAAAGAATTATTAAAGAGAGTTACAAAGGAAATGGAAATTGATGGAGTAAAAGAAGTTCGGTTTAAAGCATATAAAGATAATGAATACACAACTGAATTGTATTCTAAACTTGCTAAACCTGTTAGAGAAGAACTTAATACTCAAGGAAAATTATGTGTTCTTTACGGGGTTGATTTGAAAGAGTGGAAAGAAAGATTTTAATTTAAATTTATCCCTGAATTTCTGTGCCTATAAATTTCTTTTGATTTAGTAAATTATCTAATTGTTTCATGTTTTGTCCGAGGATGTAAGTCGGGATTTTATTTTGTTATCCTTGGCAAAAACTAACTTTTATTTTTAAACAAAAACATTTATAAGTGAGTTATAACATGTTATAACATGCAAAAATTAATAAAACCAATAGTTAAAGTAGGAAATTCAGCAGGAGTAATTCTCCCAAAAAAATGGTTACATCATGAAGCAAAAATAGAAATTATAGTTAAAACTCCAAATATTTTAGAAATCTTACAGCAGGAAAAAATACCTTTAGAAAAAGTAAAAGGAATCTATCTTGTGGGAAGTTATGCCAGAGGAGAGCAAACAAAAGAAAGTGATTATGATGTTTTAGTGATAACCAAAGATCTTAATTCTAAGTTACAAAAATCTAATTCAGAAATAATTTTAATTTCAGAAGAAAATTTAAAAGAATCTTTAAATACAAATATCCTTCCTCTTCTCCCAATGTTAAAAGAGTCAAAACCCATCTTAAATTCTTCATTAATAGACCCATACAAAAAAATTCCTTTAACATTCAAAAATCTTAAATGGCATTTAGAAACCACAAAATCTGCAATTAAAATAATGGAACAAACTTTAGATTTGAATAAAGGAATTTCAGAACAAATTTCTAGTTCAATTGCTTATTCTTTAATACTTAGATTAAGAGAAAGTTACATTGTGGATTGTCTAATTAAAAATAAAAAACAATCAAATAAAAAACTAGTTTTATTAATAAAAAAACTAACAGGTTCAGTTGAAATTTACAATAAATATAAATTAATTAAATTAAATAAAAAAGTTAAAGATACAATTTTGATTAAACACGTAGATTCTTTATTAGATTATATTAAAAATAAAATTAATGAGCAAGAAAAATGGTTAAAAGAGAAAAAAGATTAGAAAAGCAAATTCAAGGATTAAAAAAACAGATAGAAAAACATAAGGAAAAACTTATTAATGAATTTGGAAGAAAAGATACAACTCATGATTATTGGAAAAAAGAAATAAAGCAATTTGAAGAACAAGTTGAAGAAAGAGAGAAGATGTTAGATAAATTGAGAGATTAAAAATAGAATTTTAAACTGCAATATTTTTCTGAGTTAAGAGAGTTTCTTAAATCTTCTGATTAAATTTATCCTTTTATCTCAGAACCTATAAATTTCTTTTGATTTAGTAAATTATCTAATTGTTGCATGTTTTGTCCTAAGATATAAGTTGGGATTTTATTTTTTAAGATTATTTTTGAAGCGGTTTGGTCAAGGACAAAATGTTGTCCGGGTTTGAATTTTGTTTTGTTAGCCATTTTATCAAATTCTTTCCAAGTTATTTTTGGAATAAACTTGGAGTTTTTGTTTGTTTTGGGATTGTCTGTGTAAAGTCCTTTAATGTTTGTTAAATTAATAAATTCTGTTTTGAATTCTTTTGCTAATTGGGCAGAGGTTGAATCTGAGGTTTGATTTGGTTTATATTCGAGGGCTCCGCAGAAAACTATCTTTTGTTTTTTTATGTATTCTTTAACTGCTTTTGTTGTGTGTGGGATTCCTTGTTTTGGGTCAAGATTAAAAAAATAATTCATGAATCTTGCGTTTGATCTTGTCGCTGCGATTCCGGCTAAACTTTGAAGTTTTATGTTAGTTAACGCAGAGATATATTTTCTAGCTAAACTTCCTCCGCCGCATACGATTATAAATTTGTATTTAGTTGTGTTTTTTAAAATTATTTGTTTGAATTGTTTTAAGAAAGGAATATCAATTTGGTCTGGAATGATTAGGCTTCCGCCAAGACTTAGAACTATCACTTTTTTTTTCATTATTAGTTGAGGAAAGGATTATTTATAAAATGTTTGGAAAACAGAAGATTTATAAATATTAGGGATCATTATGTTTTATAATAAAATGGTTCAGAGTATAATTGATGTTGGAACGAGGGAAGATAAGATTATTAATATAGTTAAAGCTCAACAAGGATTAAAAAATAAGAGTGATGCTGTTTCATTAGTATTGAATGTTTATGCTGATGCTTTTTTAGAGACTCAATTGAGGCCGGAGTTTATTGAGAGAATGAATAAAATTGATAATGAAAAAGGGGTTAAATTTAGGGATATTGGCGAATTAAAGGACATTATTTCTAACTAAAATGTATTCTTTTGAAATAAAGCCCACTCTTAAAAAGATTCTTAAAAAATTATCTAAGAAAGATAAATCTCTTTATGGACAAGTTCTTAAAAAGATTGAAGAGATAATTAATTGTTATAATGTAGAAGTTTATAAAAATTTAAGGTATGGAATGAGAGAATCAAAAAGAATTCATGTTGGTCATTTTGTTTTAATTTTTGATTATGATAAAAAACAAAAGCTTATTTCCTTTAAGAATTTTGAGCATCATGATGATGTTTATTTCTAGTTTATAAAATAATTGGTTTGACTAATTATTTTAGAATTAATTTCATTTGACTGTAAATAAACGATTGTCTTTTACATTAAAAATATCTAAGCGTACTCCAGAATCTAACCAACCGTGTGCATAATTTATGGCAGCAAAAGCATTTACAAAATCGTCTTTGGATTCAAAATGCTTGGCGTCTGATAAATAATTTTCTACCATTTCAATTATTTCTTTTGCGTAATTTTCTTTTCCTGAAATTATGTTTTGTTTAACTTCTTTTAGTGCGGTTGAAGTTAAATTAAAATATTTTTCTAGTTTTTGTTTTGTTATTTCTTTATTCATGAATAATCGAGGATAATACTTTTTTTAAACTTTGGGATTTTCTTTTCAAAAAGAAAATCTACAGTACAAAAGAAAAATATGTTGACAAATCTTGAATAAGATTTGTGAGTGAGAATCGTTTTCTAATTTCTCCGACGAACAATTCCCGTTAATATTTTTTACTTACTTTTCGTGGTGAATTTTTTAGATTATTTTTGTAAGTAAACTTTTATTTTAGTAAGTAACATTTAAAAAGAGTTTTTTCTTTAATATTTCGAGAGGCTATTGTTAAAATTGGTGTATAAGAAGTTTGTTAAAAGAGGGGGGAAAGTTTACGGTCCATATATTTATAGTTCTAAACGAGTTGGTGGGAAAGTTGTGTCAGAATATCTTGGGCAAAAGCCTGGGGGGTCGGGTAAAAAATTATTTTTGTCTGTTTTTTTAATTGCGTTTTTATTGGCAAGTATTTTTTTAGGGGTGCAGTATTTTAATTCAGAAAGTTCTTTTTCTTCAGAGTCAATTTCTCCAGAAGTGTTTGATGGTACTTCTGATTTAGTGAAATTCGATGAGGCCAAAGAGGAACCAAAAGTTTTAGATGTTTTGAGGCAGGTTGTTAATTCTGTTAGTAATTCTTTTATGAGTCTTGTTGGATATGTAACTGAGGGTTCAGAGGATTTAGATTCAGAGGATAAGGAAGAGAAAGTTAGGAAAAATAAGATTTCAGGGAATGCAGTTAAAGATAATTCTAATAAGGGTGTTTCAAAGAAAAAAGAAGAGCCGGTAGTTGAAGAAGAGGAAGAAGAACCAATAGAAATAATTGTTGAAGTTAGCTTAGGGGAGGAAGAAGAGGAGAACCCCGCATCAGGAAATAATAATGCAGGGGGAAATTCAAACAACTCCAATTCAGGATCAGGAAATAATAATGCAGGGGGAAATTCAAACAACTCCAATTCAGGATCAGGAAATAATAATGCAGGGGGAAATTCAAACAACTCCAATTCAGGATCTGGAAACAATAATGCAGGAGGAAACTCAAACGAAGATTCAAATGATGATTCAAACGAAGATTCAAATAATGGAAACGAAAATTCAAACTCAGGATCTGGAAACAATAATGCAGGAGGAAATTCAAATAATGGA
>JABHWZ010000004.1 GCA_018657525.1 archaeon
CAGAAGCATTACCTCAGATTTTTAGCGGTATGAGAATTGCAATATCCTTGTCTCTTGTTATAGTGATTGTAACTGAGATGTTCATAGGAACTAATTTTGGATTAGGACATAGAATTATAAATGCACAACTTGTTTATAGAACATCTCAAATGTACGCAACAATATTAATCACAGGCATATTGGGTTTTATAATAAATAAAAGTTTCATTTTGGTAGAAAAGAAAGTTGTTCATTGGAGAGGAAAATAAAAATGACAGAACATACATATGAAAAGATATATAGGGAATTCGGGAAAAATCTTCCTTGGTGTTTAGAAGGAGTTCCTAAATTTTTTAAATCATTAATTGAATCTAAATGGGTTAAACCTTGCAAAACTCTCGATATGGGTTGTGGTATTGGAGATTATGCTAATTATTTGGCTTTAAATGGATTTGAAGTTTTAGCAGTAGATATATCTGAAACTGCAATAGATCTGGCAAAGAAAAAATATACTTCAACTAAAAATCTTCAATTTAAAATTTATGATATATTTAAATTAAAAGACGTTAAAGAAAAATATGATTTTGTTTATGAAATTTCGATTTTGCACAATATCGAACCAAAAAAAAGAGCAGAATATATAAAAAATATTTGTTCTGTTTTAAATAAAGGGGGGAAACTTTTAGTTTGTTCTTTTAGTAAAGATGATTTACTTTTTCAAGGAAAAGAAAGTCTTTATTTTCCGGATTTAGATAATACTGTTTATCCTTTAGAAAAATATGATTTTCAAAAGCTTTTTGGAGAATATTTTAAGATTGAAAAAGTAGAAAAAGTTTATATGGGAAGAAAAGGTAAAAGAAAAAGAGAAAGATGGTTATGTTTAATGGAGAAAAAATAATTCTATTAAAAATTTTCAAAAGTCTAATTAAACCAAAAAACAAAAGTCAGCCCCTAAAAATCTTCTTTTAGAAAAAGAAGCAAAACTTAGATAGTCAGCCCCTAACGAAAACGAAACCAATGCCTTCTCTTATAAGATGCCCACCCGAAAATATGATTTCTAAATACAAAGACGACATTCTCAAAAACTCTAAAATTTTGCCTTCGGCATCGTTGCACTAAATTTTAGCCCTACGGGAAACAGAACAGGGGATAAAGAGTTCCGAAGTCCTGCTGACTTCTCCACCCAAATTCTTCTTCCAGCTCGAGCCTGTGAGGTTCCGCTCCAGTCTCGAGGTCAGAAGAACTTTCCTTATCCCCGATGTTATATTCAATCGAGAAAAAACTAAAAGAGGAAAGATTATTATCAAAAAAACATATATTTAAAAAACGATATATTCTTGAGTTTCTATGGCTGGCCAAACTATTGATACAGGGATTAATGCTGATGAAGCAACTGCGGTTAAATCTGTTTTACAACAAATTGTTCGAGTGCAAGAAGTTGAAATGTCAAAGCATTCAGAAGGATCATGCCAATATAATCTTGCTAGACTTGAATGGAGTAAAGCTAATGCAGGTTTAACCAGAGCAGATGGAGATATGGATATGCATGATGCATATCAGAGAGAAGTTAGGCATTATAGTAGGCTAGTAGAAACTCAAGAATCTTCTAGATAGTTTTTTAAATAATTTCATTATATTTAATACGCTTTTTTCTCAACTCTAAATCATGATTTTCAAGCATGTTGCACTAAATTTTAGGTCTTCTAATTACAATAAAGAAAAATTTGTTGACGATTGTTATAAAATATATTCTCCTGAAAAAGAAAAGATTTTTGGAGTTTTAGGAATAAGAGTAGAGTTAATTTAATTTCCCTAGCCCCCCAAAACTAAATTTGCACTCGCCGAAACTAAAAATGCCATAAGTACTAACGCGAGTGAATGTTTAATTCCGCTTTTGATATTCCCTTCAGAAAGTTTCCCAATAACTAAACCACTAAAAAATCCCTGGATTAAAACTAAATAAAGAAACGAGTTCGCAACATCTTTCGGGTCCACTGACTCTCCGCTTCCACCAATTCCTAGTTCCCCTAAATTTCCCCCCAGCCCCGCCATCATCGGAATAATTTTAAACTGCATAACCAAAATAATTATTACAAAAATAAAAAAGATAATATATCCCTGAACAACTAACGTAGAAACTGCCGCTTTCCTTTCTTTTTTAATTTTATCTGTCATACTAACTGAGTTTGTAGTTGATTCTAAAATTTCCCCAATTGCCCCCCCTGATTTTTCTGCTTGCCCAATTAAACTCAATGCTCTTGAAATCGTTTTATTTTTAACATCCTTAGAAAAAATATCTAATGCCTGCCCAAGCGGAATCCCTAATGAAATTTGGTTCGCTAATTTATTTATATGCAATGTTAAAACACCATAATTTTTTCCCTTAAGACTAACAATTCCCTTACTAATTGGAGTTCCAACTTTAACTCCTTCAACTAAATTTCTCGAGAACTCCAAAAACATTTCCTCTTTTTCAGAATTAATATTCGCTTCGTGAATTAGAGAAAGCGCAAATGGAAAAAGTAAAATAAACACCCCAATTCCAATAATAAAAACAAACACGCTACCTTTAAATAAAAACGCAAGAGCAATAACTAAAACCGAGATTATAGAAAAGATTAAATGAAATTTATTTAGTTCCATTAGATTGCAGTCGCACCTCCCCGAATATTTAAAAATATTAAAAACACAAAATTTATTACAGCCACTCCAAGTGACATAACAAGCGCAATCATTCCAGTACTTAATCCAATTCCCAATCCACTAATTCTCATTGTAATTAGTAAAAGCATTAAAATCATCGGCGCAGCAATAACCACACTAATATAAATATCCATAAATGTCTCAGCTGTTTTTGATTCTTTTTCTCTTTCTAGTCTATAAGTTAACAATAAACTTTTAGCTCTGGTTTCAAAAAAATTCGGCAAATCCCCCCCAGAAGTAATAGTTGTCGCTAGACCATTAAACAACTCAGACAATTTTTCACTTGGACTATTTAATCCAATAACTCGAAGAGCATTAACCAGACTATAACCTTGAAGATTAATTTGATTCAATAATTTAGTGAACTGTTTTGCAATATGTGGATAATCTTTTGTACTAACTAGAATACTAAATATTTTTGTTGGATCAATCATTGAACCTGAAATAGCAGACATAGAAATCGCCGCAAAAGGCAGTTCTTGATTAATTTTTATCTCTTCGTTTTTTCTTTCTACATTAGGATAAAAATATAACAAAAAAAATGTCCCAATAGGAATTACAAGTAAACTCCAGACCACTTTGATAAACCTAGCTCCAATCGTCTTAGTAGATTTAGTGATAAATGGGACCTCTACTCCAAAGTTAAAAAATAAGAAGAAAGCAGTTATAAAAAACGCAACAAAAAACGACAAAAGAGTTGTGAGCAAAATAAGCGAGATGTAGCTTTGTGGATGAATTTGCAATGGGCTTTTGAGAACATCTCTTTTTAATCGACGGAAAAATGGTTCTTTAATTAAATTATTAGAAATTTTAGAAAAAAATCTATTTGATAATTTAACATATAAACTCGGTCTCCTGATTTTTTTTTGTTTTTCTCCTTTCTCTTTTTTCCTTAATCTTTTGAGAGTTATTTTTTCTATTGCACTTAATTCAAATTCCCTGATATCTGTTCTAATTCTCGAGCGAACTTTTTGAATCTCTGGCTTTTTTACAACCACTTTTTCTTCAACTCGTGGCTTTAATTGTTCTACAAAATTCATTCTTTTCAAAGTCTTTTCAATTTCATTACTCGTCTGCTTCAAAAGAGTTTTTAATGATTTAATCTGCACAGTAATTAATTGTTTTTCTTCAGGCTGTCGAATGTTTCTAAATTCAACAAAAAGCCCTTTAATTTCTTTAACAATTTTTTTATCTTTTTCTATAATTTTTTGCAACTTTTCAAAATCAATTTTCATCATTCAAGAACCTCCAATATTTTTTGATTAATATTTCTCATGAAATTTTTTAGTTCTTTAAATCCTTCAATATCTTTTTGAGAATAAACTTCCTCTAATTTGTTTCCAGATTCATCTAACACTTTAACAATTTGCTCAATAAAATCTATATCTTCTTCAAAAGTCATCTTTTTATCACTAACCGGAATTTTAAAATCACCCGCTTTTATCATATAGAAATTAAAGATTTCGCGTTATTAAATATTATGTTTATTACGCTTTATATTTTGCTAAAGTTTTCTCAGGGTTCTTAGAATATTCATTAATAATTTCCTGGAACTTTTTAAAATCTGTTATTTTATGTAAAGATAATTGGTACAACAAACTGACTCTTTTCCTAAATTCGAGTTCTAATTCTTCTGCACTTATCCCATATCTTTTTTTTATTTTTTCAAATATTCGACTATCTTTTTTAAAATAAAATCTATTATCTGAAGGATTCCACATAAATGGCGTGTTGGTTAAAGCAACTCCGTCAGGGGTAACATTGACGATTTCCACAATCTCTCTTAATTTTCTTGTTTCCTCTTTTTTTACAATTGCGTGCGTCATAATACATACACAGTCAAGAACATTAACTAGCGTTGGAGATAATTCAATTGGAGGACTTTCTAATCTTTTAATTACAGTGTCAATAGAATCTGCATGGATTGTTCCCATAGATGAATGTCCTGAAGCCATTCCTTGAAATAAAACATACGCTTCTTTTCCCCTAACTTCCCCAACGATAACATAATCTGGATTCTGTCTAAATGATGCCCTTAGCAAACTAAATAAATCAACTTCTCCTGTTCCACGAACTCCTGTTGCCCCTCTAACTACGCTTGGTAACCAGTTTTCTCTGGGGATATTTAATTCCCTTGTGTCTTCGATTGAAACAACTCTGGCTTCAGGAGGGATAAAAAAAGAGAGCGCATTTAACAAACTAGTTTTCCCAGACGCTGTTCCCCCAGCAACTAAAATATTCATTTTATATTCTATCAATAACCAAAAATAAGCAAGCATTTCTGGACTAAGAGTTTCAAAATTCATAAGCTGTAACGGCGTCCAAGGTTTTTTTGTAAATTTACGAATTGTAAATGTCGGACCTTTACTTGTTATGTCTGAAGTATATGTCGCATTAACTCTCGAACCATCTGGCAGACTACTATCTAAAATCGGCTGTGCATAAGAAATATACCTTCCACTTCTCTGCGCAAGTTTTTCTACAAAACTCGTAAGATTATCCATACTCTTATAAGAAATATTTGTTTTCAAATTTCTAAACTTCCTATGCACAATATAAACCGGCGTGTTTATTCCATTACATTCAACGTCCTCGACAAAATAATCTTTCAGTAAAGGGTCTGCTTTTCCAAACCCGACAAAGTCTCGAATAAGATAGTAAAAAATCTTCTTGTAACTTTCATAAGATATTGAGATATCAAATTCTGTTAAAAATAATTTAAATCTTCTATCAATATAATCCAATAATTTTTCTTTATCTTTGCTGACAATTTCTTCTGAGCTGACAATTTCTCTCATTGCTAAAATTATTTGTTCTCTCGTTGAATTCTCTTTTTGGTCTAAAATTGGTTCTTCAACTTCATAAACAACCTCTGAAATTTTTGGGTTCCAATATATATGCGCAAATGCAAAGGGAGAAATCAAAGCATATCTCACATCAATTTTTGTCTTGTCTTTAATTTCTTTTAAAGGAGGAAATTTTGGATTCAAATCAATCTCTGGACGCGGGTATTTCCTAATATTTTCATTATTTTGGTTTCCCATTAGATTACCTTTAATTCAATCAACGTTTTGTTGTCCTTGAATCCCCTATTTTCTATAGATAATTTATAAGAAGTTTTTGCTTGATTAAGAAGCTTAATTATATCTTGATTTTCATAAGTTATATTGTAGTTTTCTCCATAGTTGGTAGTTAGTGTAACAAGGTTTAAGTCGCCAAGTTTTTCAGTTAAGATTTCCATCCCTTCAACTTCAATTGTTTGACCAGCTTCGCTGTATCCCGCTCGGCTTTCAATTTTCATGATTATTTTATTGTTCTTTCCATCAATTTTGAGAATGCCTTTGTTGATTAAAATTTCCACAATACGTTGATTCCCTGCTGTGCCTATCGAGGAGATAGTTGATTTAATTCCTTTTAATATTTCTACAGATTGTTCAATAATAGCTCTGTCTTGCATCTCTTCGATTTTAGGTTTTGCGTAACCAAGTACCAATCCAATTAAAGTAAAAGCAATCAAAGTATAAATAACTGTCTCGAGCCACACCTGACCAGACTTATTCCAATTTCCCCTTTTTTTCATAAATTAATTTATCAAAAGAACTTTATAAATTTGTTGAAATCAAACTAACAATCGGCAGTCATCAACTGAAGAAATAAAATCTGAGATATCGCATTTTTCTTTTCCAATTATTATGCCGATTTCAATTAAATCAATTTTGTCCATTTTGAAATCTGCGTGTGAAGTATTAACGCTATAACTTTTTCCAGTATCTGCCGAAGGTAAAATTAATTTTTCACCATAATCAATATCCGCAAAATTTTTAGTATAAAGATAATTATTTTCTCCATTAATTCTTAAACTTTTTGTTTCACCTTCGCCCGAAATAAGCACAATTATCTCACTTACATTAACGTCCTCAACACTTATTGAAAAATTAAGCTGTTTATTTTTAGAATTATAACAAGTATATCGATTATTTAAAGTGATTTTATCATAGTTTCCTAAACATGATTGTACTCCTTCTAATTCTTCTTCGACAACATTCTTAACACTCACCCATATCATTGCTGTTAAAACCATCACAAGAACAACCATTAAGACTGAGCCAACAACCGCAGAAATTCCTTTTTTATTTTTCATTTCAAATTATTATTTCTTTCCCTGCCTGTTTTTCCTCACAAACAAATGTTTTTAGTCCGCTTTCTGATTCTCCAACTAACACTGGGATTAATGTAATTTTATCATACGAAGAATAGCTTGCCGAGGACGCGTAACTTTTTCCAGGATTAAGTCCTTTGCTTGGCCATGAGGGAGCGTCAACACTTGAGTGCTCTCCCCCTTTAGTTTGTTTTACTTTCATTCCATAAATCGGAACACTTCCAGTATTAACTACAGATAAAATATTCCCTAAATAACTTGCATCAAACGTAATATCTTTGCAGATTATTTCAACATTTTGACCATCAAATTTAGTTATAGCTTCTCCAATAAAACTCGTGAACCATAAAATAACAATCATCGCTAAAATTACCACCATAGAAATTAACAAGACGGTTGCAACAACTGGAGAGACACCTTTTTTGTTTTTCATTTTGTTTTTCATGTGTAATGGCTTCCCGGCATCCGTCGGAGGCAATTAAAAGATGCCTATTCAACTATCGCGATGCCTATGCGCAATGGCTTTCATATTCTTTAATAATTTGCCAATTTAAATATGTTCCTATGAGTGACTAGTTTTTCAAACACAATTTACAACATCAGTTATTTTCGCACTTCCACAACTAGTAAATCTTTTTTTGCCTTTCACAATTTCAAACTTAGCCGGAATAATCTCAATGGTTTTTATGTCATTTAAATTTGAACCAATCTCAAATAAATATCCCTCTTCCTCACTTGGCTTTAAAGGCACTCTTCCTTCATTAAATAGAATAATTTCGTTTGCCCCCCCACCATAACTAGACAAATCTATTGTGGCGAGTTTTTGCACCGAATCATTTGTCGCATGAATTAAAAAACCATCCACATTAAACAATCCATTATTTTTAATATTTAAAATTAATTTTATTTCTGAATTAGTTATATTTTTTGTGCATTCAATATCCTTAACAAATAAAGAAACTCCCTCTGAACATTCAATTTTTTCTTGCGGAACATAAGTTTTTAACCAACCATAAACTAAAACCGAAACACTCAACATACCGACGATTAAAAGAACATATCCAATTAACGGACTAATCCCACGTTTATTCATTCCACGCTTCGCGATGCCTATGCGCAATGGCTTATTCATTTTACGTTTCGCGATGCCCATATACTTTAGACTACTCATTTCTTTCAACAAATATGCCCTCCTCTGTTTTTTGATGTATCACAAAATAAAAATTGTCTTGTTCGCCCAATCCAAATTCATAATCCTTGCCTTCTATTTTAACTTTAACTTTTTTTTCTTTTCCTATTTCTGGAGACTGAATTGTTTCAGAATCATAAATCTTTTTTCTAATTTTAAGGGAGGTCTTAGTCGCTCCAAGTTCATAAGAAATTTCACCAGTAACTAAATCTCGGAATCCAGCGACGACAATTTCTTCTTCATTTCCAAAAACAAAATAAACACTAAATCCTTCCCCGACATACTCCGAATAATTTTGAGTGAAATCTTTAAGCAGCTTATTCATCTGAATTGTGTTCTTTTCGTCATAAATCCCGTGATCCAAAACCTGCTCGCTTTCAATCCCCAGCTCTGCTTTTAAATCATAAATTTTAACTGACTCTTCACTTTTCAAATAATTTGTAACTCCTGCAAATCCAACAATCAGCCCCACAATTATTAGCGCCGCCAAAATATAAATTTGCCCTCTTTTCTTCATGAGTTAAATATTCAAAAGAACTTTATAAATTTGTTGAATTAAAATTTTTAGAAAAGAAAATTAAATAATCTACAAAATATAAATATTTAAAAAGATAACTTTTGTTGAATTTTGATGAAGGTAATAGATGATATTTCAGAAAACTTAAATCAAGGAATAAATGAATGTGCAGAGCATTCAATTAAATACCCTCTTTCTGCAGTTGGAGATTTTGTAAAAGATTATTGGGATATGGGATGTGCCATAGGTGCGGGAGTTGCTCCCTTTATTGATTCTTTTGATGATTCTACCCGAGTATTAACTTTTTTGGGAGGGGGTTTGTTAGCAATCTTGGGGGGAGGAAAAAATCCTACAAGAGTACTAAGAAATTGCTGGGCTGGAGTTGCAAGTTGGACTGCTTCATCAGTAGTTTTAACTAATACACCTTATAATGTTGGAAACTCTTTAGCATCCCTGGCTACTGGAGCGATATCATTGTATTGCAATAAGCACATAAAAAGCGATCCTTCTAATTTTGAAGAAAATTAATTCAAGCATTTCTCAAATAATCTTTTTGCTTCATCTTTTTCATATCTTGTTGTTCCAGATCTTTTTAATGAATTAGTTCTCAAAACATTTCCATCAAGAGAATAATCTGCAAATCTATATGCAAGAACTTTTCG
The DNA here is from genome assembly GCA_018657525.1 of archaeon. Classification (GTDB taxonomy): domain Archaea; phylum Nanobdellota; class Nanobdellia; order Pacearchaeales; family GW2011-AR1; genus JABHWZ01. The sequence goes on from JABHWZ010000004.1 coordinate 9,210, forward strand.
TTTGCCCTGAATTAAAATAACATGATTTTTTCGCGTTCGTCCATTATCCCGAAATCCCAGATAAACTCCTTTTTGTTCTCCTCTATATGCATCCTTAGGCAAATTTATCTGTAATAAATATGTCTTGCCGTATTCTAATCTAGATGGAATCATTTTTATCTATATCTTCTTGTATCTAATAATCCTTTTCGATAATTAAAATTTTTATAATCCATTTTGTTATTAATGTAGACCGAGAGATTTGCTCAGAAAAACCTAACAAGCTAACCTCATTCTTCCTCAGTCTCGCGACCTGTCAAGCATCTTAATAGGTGTTTAGGGCTGCTCCGATCAAGGCCTGACCCAATTCGCATCTACAAGATCAAGACAGACAAGACGTCAACGTCCGAATAAGGACTTACTAGACATTTCATCACGCCCCTCCCGTAGTCTGCATAAAGCCCGCTTGCAAATGGCGGAGGGCTAAACCGCCGACCTAGTCTACAAAATAATCGAAGAATGAGATTATATAAATCTTTTGTCGGCGCGACACCGCCTTATGAATATTGGCAAGAAGGAAAATTAATTAATGATTAATTCCATAATTTGTTGGAGCATAATTTCCCCAAGGATTCTTAGCTATTTCCCCCCAACATTTTTCTTTTCTCTTTCCATATTTATTATTAATTCTTTCTGTAAACTTTTTTGTGACTTCTAATACCTTCTCCTTAAATCCTGAAAGAAAATATTCTGAACCAAATCCTTCAAACATTTCAAAACATCTTTCAATATATTCTGGGTTAAATTCAAGAGGAACAAATTTTTCATAACCCCATTCTAACCCTCGGAGAGTGTTATCTGGAAGATATATGTCCATTCTTGATTCAATTACCTTAATTTCTGGATCAAAGAATTGTAAAATGGGTCTGGTGGGGAACATATAGAAAAGAGGAAATTCTTCCCCATATAATCCTTTAGCGACATGTTGCAACAATTTTAGTTCTACTTCTTCTGCCACATCATGGGCTTTTTGGTAACTTTTCTTATGCGCTTCCCAACTTTTAATTTGTTCAGGACGTTTTAGTAGCCCTTCCACAAAACTAATCTGCAAAATTTATCGAGAATAGATTAATAACTCTGTTATGGAATTAATCAGCATCAAAACAGAACACTTAAAAACTACTAACTGTTAACAATTTTAATAAACTCCATGAGATCTTCACGGATCTCATGATTTAATTATTTTAAATGGGGAAAATTATGGTTTATATTGATGGGAGCAACTTCTATTTTTCTATTAAAAATACTTTTCAATCTAAGGTAGATATTGGAAATTTTTGTAAAAAGTTGATAGGCAATAGAGATGATTTAGTTCAAATAAATTATTACATTGCTCCTGTGGATCAAATCCAGAATCCAGAGATGTACGCAAAACAGCAAAGTTTTTTTGATAAATTGAGGGAGGTAAATAATTTAAAAATAATTTTTGGAAGATTGGAACGAAGAAAAAAAGATGGAGAATATTATTTTGTTGAAAAAGCTACTGATGTTAACTTGGCATTAGATATTGTATTGGACGCACAATCTAACAAATATGATGAAGCATTTCTTATTTCTAATGATGGAGACTTCTCTGGGGCAGTTAAAGCGGCTATTGAGAGATTTTCAAAAAATATAAATTATGTGGCAATTGGAACAAACAAGACAATTTCATATCATCTTAAAAAAGTCTCATCTAAAACTTTGAAAATTAATAATAAATTTATTCAAGATTTGATCCTTGTCTAATACCCCTCCCACAAAACCAATTTCCCTTCCCTGTCTCTTAAAAACATTGTGTCTCCTGAATTAGTCCAAACATAAGTTTCACCTGGCCAGTATAAGGTATTTTTATTATTGTTTCCTTCTCCCAAGATTATTGGGATGACATCTTTCCCTGGCAAAATAAAATTCTCAAAAATAAATTTCTTCCGCCCCTCATCTTTAATTTCCCAACCCTCTAAGTCAACCGCACGCGAACATTTATTTTCTAAAACAATAATTTCGCTTTTGTAATCAAACTTTGCCAATTTAATACAACTCTCTTTTGATTTTTCACAAAGATATTTTCCATTCTCTAAACAATGTTCCCACGCTCGCACAAACTTATCATAATAAGAATCTTTTCCCGACGGAAAATAATAATTTGCATAACCTTCATCAACAAGCTCCAAATTCACATTTGCGTTTTTATAAAAAACATACGCCAAAATTCTCTGATATCTATCATACTTTTCTTTTCCAAATTTTAATTCAATTGTTTTATTCAGAATAATCTTTTCTAAAAATTCTTTTGCTTCCAAATAATATTTTTCTCCACGCTCTGGAGTGTTAATTCCAAGAAGCCGAATCGAAGTTCCATTAATTATAATTGTGTCACCATCAACAACTCTCTCAACAATTCCAAACTCGCGTTGCTCTCCAAATTGCGCTTCAAGATATGAATCCAAAAACGGGTAATTAACTCCAAATAAAATAAGAATTAAAATCAATAAAAGTTTGCTTTGCTTTTTCATATTTCAAAAAGATAAAATTAGCGGTTAAATAGTTTATGAATTTAATCAAGTGGAATATTCATAAAATCAAAATTTGCCACATAAAAATAATTTGGAATTGATTGTTGTAATTTATCTGATCTTTTTTGTAGTTGAGTGGCCACAGATCTCTTAATTTTTCTAGAGCCTAGAATCTTTTTTATCCCTGTTAATTTATCAATTTCCTCTTTAACTCCTTTTTTATATTCTCTTTTCAATCTTCCAATAGCCATGCCGATAATCCCAGCTTTAAATACTTCTTCAGCTGTTCTGGAATATTCTTCTTTTGAAACATATTCTCGAGTAGCGATTTTTGGAGATTCTAATAATAAAATTTTCTTTAGAGTTTCATAATCAAATTTTCGATGGGCATGATGATTCGAAACTAAATTAGCTAAATCATTTTTGTATTCAGGATAAGTTTGATGCGGCCCAAATAAGCATTCTACATTAACCACATTAACTCTTCCAACACGTCCTGTTCTAATTCTTTCAGCAATAATTGGATTAGGATACTCTTCACAAAATATTTGTGCATATTTCTGAGCCAGTGTTTTTATAGACATATTTTTCTTTAGAAGTTCAGGTTTAAAAGTATTTGTATGATTTCAAATTCAAAAGTTTTTTTAAGTAGGATGATATTAACTTTTTTGTATGTGGGTGTGCCCACACTGCTCACAACCCTGATTTTTTCCATCACCCCTTCTCTTAGCTGAATTCCCAAAAATCAAAGTTGCTCGATCAAAACTCGTTTTCCCGCTCTTCTAAACAAAAATTACAAACATTTTTATAGGAAGATAATTTTTGTTTTTTGTATATGTGGGTGTGCCGGAGCGGTCAAACGGGCTGCCCTTAAGAGGCAGTAGCTTTATGCTTGCGAGGGTTCGAATCCTTTCACCCACATATGATTCGAAGCCCTTGGGGTTTCGTTGAAGAATTCGAAGAATTGCTTTGGCGAGCGAGGATTTACATCCGACGCCGAATCCTTTCACCCACATATTTATTTGATGAGAACTCTGGGTTCGATGAGCAATTTTGATTTTTATTAAATCCTGAAAGTAAAATTGAGATGCAAAATCGGGATTGTGAACTTCTTTTAACCTTCTTACTAAAATTAGTATTTACTCTTTTTTCTTTCATATTCTATTCGGGGAATTTGTACCTCCATCCAGCTCTGAATAAATTGAATCATTTTCTTATCTGAAAAATGATAATGCACAAAATTCATTCCCCCTGCTGAAACAAAATCTAGGACTTCCCCCAATGATACAAATTTCATTTTTTTAAAATCACCTTCAGTAAAAAAGTTTACTCTTTCTGTTTGATTTTTTCCATTTAGTGCAGAATAATATGGATGATCAAAGTCTGTGCACGAAGTTGTCATAAGAATATTCTCATTAATTAGTTTTTAAATATTTTTACTTTTTAGGAATTTTCACGCCCAATTCTTCAAGCCGTTTCATGTGTGCTTGCATTAGCCCTTCAGTTATTTGAACAATTTTCAAAAGTTCGTTTCTCTCATTAACTAAAGTATTCAAAGCACCTTTGTGATATCCAATTTCTTCTTCTGCAGAAACTTGCGGAGCTGCTCCGTCACCCAAAGCGTTTTCCAACTTGTCACTATCGATTTTTTTAGTCATAATTAATTTAATGAAAATCTGGTTTTAAATGTTTTTGTTTAATTATTCCGGATTGTAATCTGAGCAAATATTTGAACTACTTTTTGGAATCCTTCCATTAGATGTTCCTCTTTTAGAAGTAATAAGTCCTGTTCCATTGCAATTATCTCTATACCCGCACCCATCATGATCTAAACATATGCCTGCTTCTTCCTTTATGTTTAGATCTGTTAAAATCTCCCTGATTCTTCTTGCTGATCCAGATTCAACACTGCTGGTTTGTTTTACCATAAATAATTTTACATATTTTCATTTTTAAAATTTGTTATCCTAAAAAGGTCATTTCCAAACCCAACATTTATAACTTCTCCCCCTCTATCTACTTTATGACTAAAGAGAGCGTGATTAAAATTCTTCAAGAAGCCTTGGATGAATTAGACCTAAAAATAAAATCCGAAGAAATTGAAAATTTACTAGAAGTTCCGAAGTTTACAGACATGGGCGACTTCGCCTTCCCATGTTTTTCGCTTGCTTCAAAAATAAAAATGTCTCCTCAAGAGATTGCACAAAATCTTCGAGCTGAAATAAAAAAAATCCCCTCGGGATTCCAAGACATCCAAGTTGCAGGACCTTATATTAATTTCTTTTTTAACAGAAAAAATTTATCAATAAAATTAGTAAATGAAATAATTAAACAAAAAGATAATTACGGAAAAATAAAAATTCCAAAATCAAAAAAAAGAATCCAAACAATGATTGAATGCCCGTCCCCAAACACAAACAAACCATTACATATAGGGCACCTTCGTAATATGTCAATTGGAGATTCTGTAGCAAAAATTTCTGCATTCTCTGGAGAAAAAATAATCTGGGCTAATTTGAATAATGATCGAGGAATTCATATTTGTAAATCAATGGCCGCTTACCAAAAGTACGGAAAAACAAAAACTCCAAAATCTGAAAAAATAAAACCAGATCATTTTGTCGGAAAATATTATGTCATGTTCGGGAAACGAGCAGAAAAAAATAAACAACTAGAAGTTTTAGCGCACCGCCTTTTACAAAAATGGGAATCCGGAGATAGTTCAGTAAGAACACTCTGGAAAAAAATGAACAAATGGGCTTATGAAGGATTTGAAAAATCTTACAAAAAATTTAATTTGCCTAAACATGATATAACTTATTATGAAAGTGATATTTATAAAAAAGGAAAAGAAATTGTCCAGAAAGGATTGAAAGATGGAATATTTGAAAAACGAAAAGATGGGGCAGTGATAATCAACTTAGAAAAAGAAGGACTTGACGAAAAAGTTTTACTTAGAATCGATGGGACTTCAGTTTACATGACTACTGATTTATATCTTGCAACATTAAAATATAAACAATACAAATTAAATAAATCATATTATATAACTGGTAACGAACAAGATTATCATTTTCAAGTGCTTTTCAAAATTTTAGAAAAATTAGGATTCCAACCTGAAGGATTAAAACATCTTTCATATGGAATGGTAACTTTGCCATCAGGAAAAATAAAATCGCGTGAAGGTACAAAAGGAATTACAATGGACGAAATTATAGAAAACACTCAAGAACTTGTACAAAAAGAATTAATTAAACGATTTAAATTATCAAAGAAAGAATTGGAAAAACGAAGTTTAGTAATAACTCTGGCCGCAATAAAATACGCGCTTCTAAAAGTAGACATAAAAAAGAATATGATTTATGACCCAAAGAAATCAATAGCAATGGAGGGCGACACCGGACCATATTTACTTTATAGTTATGCGAGAGCAAATTCAATTTTAAATAAAGTAATGAAAGCTAAAAAGAAAACAAAAAACAAATGCCATGTATTGAAACTAAATTCTTCAGAAACAGAATTAGTACAAAAACTTTCAACATTTAAAACAGTTTTAGATAAATCCCACGCAACATTAAACCCCTCGCTGATTGCAAAATACTCTTACGAGCTTTCTCAAATCTTTAATGAGTTTTATCATAATTCGCCTGTGATGGATTCAGAACAACAAGAATTCAGATTAAAATTAGTCACTGCATTTAAACACGTTTTAAAAAATTCACTTTACTTAATTGGAATTGATGTTCTTGAAGAAATGTAACTATTCATACTCAATAACCAAATCAAAAAACTTTTTAAACTCAAGTTGCTTACGTTTTATATGAATGTTCATTCAATGAATGAACCTAATGAAAGGAGGTTGATAAAAAATGGCTAAACAACAAGGTGGTTCAAAGGTACTTAGTATCCTAGCTTGGTTGACTGGTATAGTTGTTTCTTTGGTTGTTGGTAATGCAATGATCGTGGGACCCTTACAGTTACCCGCTTGGTTAGGCGGAGCAAGCAGTTTCGGTGTTGGACTAACAATGGTAATCGGTTGGATTGTAGTTATCACAACATTGATAAGCGCAGTTCTTGCAATTATCCGTAAATAAACCCACATTTTGCTCAAGCACTCCGCAATGAGGAGCACATTGAGCAGTGTTATTTTTTTATTTTTTTATTTCTTTTTCTTTTGCCCAAGCATTTTGCAATTAAAGGTACACTGAGCAGTGTTAATTTTTCGACCTCCAAAAATATTTTAAACAATCTAATTCTTCTAGAATACATGAAACTAAATCCTAAAAATAGGATCTTCTTAGCACCAATGGAAGAAGTGAATGATATTGCTTTTCGTTTGCTGTGCAAAAAAGCTGGAGCTGGTTTAAATTATTCTCCAATGATTCACCCTAAAACTCAAAAAGAAATTCATCTCCAAGATAAACCAGTTTTACAATTATTCTGTGGAAAAAAAGATGCAGATTCAATTTCAGCTTTTATGAAAAAATATGATTCAAAAGTTTCAGCATGGGATTTTAATTTGGGTTGCCCTGCTAAAACTGCAAAAAAACATTGCTTTGGAGTTTTTTTGAATAGCGATTTAAAAACAATTGAAAAAATATTAAAATTAATGGGAGAAAATACCAAAAAACCTGTGATGATAAAACTAAGAAAATCTTCCTACACAATTAAAATAATAAAAATAGCAAATAAATATTGCGACGCTGTGGCAATTCATCCTAGAACCCAATCTCAAGGTTACTCTGGAGAACCAGATATAAAATTTGCAGAATCCCTAAAAAAATACACTAAACTTCCAATAATTTATTCTGGAAATGTTGATGAAACAAATTATACGAAATTTCTTAAAAAATTTGATTTTGTAATGATTGGAAGAAAAGCAATTGGAAACCCCAATATTTTTTCTGAAATAACAAATAAAAAAAATTACAAAAAAATAACTTTTGCTGATTATCTGAAATTGGCAAGTCAATATAATTTTCCTTTTCGTCAATTAAAATTTCAGGCAATGCAATTTACAAAAGGTTTGAAAAATGGGAAAAGTTTAAGATTGAAAATTTTCGAGGTAAAAGATGAGAAAGAGTTGAGGAAGTTTGCGAAACAAGAAGACTTCTAATTTAAAAAATAAAATATGCCCAAGCAAACCGCAAAGAGGGGTACACTGAGCAGTGAAAAAAATAAATCTATTTCTTTCTACAACACATCATTTTCATCGGCACTATTGCAAATAAAATTGTAAGTGCTAACCAGATTCCCCAGTGCACACCGTGAACAAAATTCATTGCTGCCGGCCAAACTGTTATTAGAAATAAAATGAATGCCATACTCGACAATTTTACAAACCCAATTGTCTTTCGATGTGTTCGCATAGTCTCATCATCCCAAGCACAACCGCATGATTCTTTAACAGCCTTTGTTTTTTTTATCATCTCTCAACCTCCTTTTTATGTTTTATAATCTTAGGAGGTTCTCGTGACTTTTAGGTTACCTCCTTTTAATTACTAGAAAATATATATCTGAGTATATAAGATTATTGTTGAACTTCGACCGTGCTAGTTTTAATTGAAGTCGGTGCGGTTTCTTTTCTAGATTTAATCTTTCCAATTATCCAACCAACAATTAAACCGAATAAAGGCCAAAAAATCATGGCTAAAATAGCATTCTCCCAACAACCTTCTCCAGAACAAGGCAGAAAAAAATTGATAACAAAGTAGGGAGCAAAAAATATTTTACTTAAGCCCCCACTATCTATCCCCATCAGAGTAGCAATAATTAACCCTATAATGAACCCAATTAAAATATATCTTAATTTTTTGCCCATTTTTTAAAATCACTTAGCTTTTTTCATTTCTTTCCAAGCAATTTCAAACATTTGCTCTAAAGCTGAAGCAAAGAATTCAGTATTAATCCAAACACCTGTATCATAATTTGGATGGAACTTCTCATCATCAAGAAGCATAAACATTAATTGATTTGAATCAACAATAATAAATCTAGCTTTCATCTTTTCAACGTTTCTAACTTCAGCAACCTTTGAAAAATCTTTTGCTACTTTAATATTATTTTTATCAATTGGAGCTGCAATCCTCACTGTAACTCCTCGCTTCTTTGCTTTTTCTAAACTCGGCATTAAAGCTTCAAACTTTCTGTTCAATCCACCATGAGTTGTAACAATAGTAATTGTTTGTTCAGCATCTCTCAGCATCATATCTAAATGATTGTACAAGTTTTGTCGTCCCTTTAAACTTCCTGACAAATCAGATGGTTCAACAAATTTAATTCCTTGAGTAAATAAAGTATGTAATTCATCAAGAACATCATCACCCTTTAAAGATTCTAATCTTTTTGATTTGTCCTGAGCTTTTTTCATTAAATTTTTCTTAACTCTTTCAACAACTTCTTCTGGTTTTAAAGCTATAAATTTAATTGGCTTCCCTAATTTCATAATAATAAAACCTTTTTTCTCTAAACTTTCAAGAATATCATAAGTTCTAGATCTTGGAACATCTGAAATATTACTTAATTCTCCAGCTGTTGAAGTCCCTCTAGAAAGCAAAGCCGTCCAAACTTTTACCTCATACAAATTTAAGTCGAAGATTTTTCTCAGCCTACTCAAAAATTCATCTTTAACGATCATGTTATTTTATTACCTTTTTTTCTTTTTAAACTTTGTTATGATAAAAGAGTAAACTTTCCATCTCACTAGTTGGTAGTCAACAATGAATTGTGACTACTCCTCTTTTATCTTTTACTTTGAAGTCTTCTTTGTTTTTAAATGTTTCCTTATCAGTAGTCACAATCTCAAGAGTCTTAGAATTTGTTTTTTCCTTTATCCAATTTAAATTTTTATCAAGGATATTTTTGAATTCCTCGTCGACAATTACCTTGATTTCAACTAAATTATTTTTATTTAATCCTAGCTTCTTTCTAAATGCTTGAATCTTTCTAGAAACTTCTCGAGCGTAACCTTCTGCCTCTAGCTTAGGTGCCATGTTTTTATCAAGTTCAATTTCAACACCAATCCCTTTTTTTACCTTCGCTGAATCAACTTTAATTTCCAAATCTTTAACATTTAATTGATTCTTAATTATTGTATACAATTCTTTTGAAATGGGAGAGACTGATTTAATTTTTGCTTTCGGTAAAGGCCATTTTAAACCAATCTGAGATTTATCCCTTTCTCTTAAGCCAGCTTCTAACACAATTATCATTCTTGTAAATTCTTCTTCTAAACTTTTTTTAATTTTTTTCTTATCTGCTTTAGGCCAAGATAAAAAATGAACTGATTCTTCCGAAAAATTTTGGTTAATGAATTCGGAGATGTACGGCGCAAATGGAGCCATAAGCAAACAAACTTTTTCTAAAACTTTTCCAATAATTTCTTTATTGTCTTCCCTGTCCCGAGTTATTTTAATATATGCTCTAGAAAAATCATTGACTATAAAATCAGATAATAATTCATAGGGTTTATTTAGTTTAAAATTTTTCAACCCGTCTGTAACTTTTATTATCAAAGAATTTAACTTACTTAAAATCCATTTGTCTTCAATTTTCAAAACTAATTTTTTATTCTCCATTTGCAAATAATAATTATTAATATTATACAAAACATTCAGACAAGGGATAACAGATTCTCTCATGAGATCATATGAAAATCTTTTTTGATTTCCTACATCTGTTGTACAAAATTGTAATCTTACTGCATCAACTCCAGATTTAGGAATAATTTCCTGAGGTTTGATTATGTTCCCTTTGCTTTTACTCATCTTTTCTCCTTTATCGTCGACAACATGGCCTGCACAGATGACATTCTTGTAAGCCGGTTTATCAAATAACATTGTAGAAATTGCATGTAGCGTATAAAACCACCCGCGAGTCTGATCAATTGCTTCTGCAATAAAATCATAAGGAAAGCGTCTTTCAAAATATTCTTTATTTTCAAAAGGATAATGTAGCTGTGCAAAAGGAGCTGAACCAGAATCATACCAAACATCAATTAAATCTGGAATCCTAGACATTTCTTTTCCGCATTTACATTTTAATTTTATTTTATCAATCCATGGACGATGCAAATCATATTCCTTAAATTTTTTAGTTGAATTTTCTTTTAATTCTTGAACACTTCCAATTATTTTTTCTTCTCCACATTCGCAACGCCAAATTGGTAATGGAGTTCCCCAAAATTTAAATCGAGACAATGCCCAATCCCTAACATTATCTAACCACTTTCCAAATCTCCCATCCTTAATATGTTCTGGAGACCAATTTATCTTTTTATTTAATTTAACCAATTTATCTTTGACTTTAGTAACACCAATAAACCAAGAGTTAATTGCATAGTACAGCAAGGGTGTATCGCATCTCCAACAAAAAGGATAAGTATGTTCAATTTTTTCTATTTTAAATAAGAGCTGTCTTTCTTTTAGATCTTCTTTAATAGCTTTCTCAGCCGATTTAACAAATTTTCCCCTTAAAAATTTTGGAGTAATATCTAAAAATTTTCCATCTTGTCCGACGGTGTGTACCAATGGCAAATTTGTTTCTTTACAAACATCATAATCTACTTCCCCATACATCCCGGCAGTGTGAACTACTCCTGTCCCTTCCCCAGTTGTTACAAAATCTGCTAGAATAACTTTATGCGAATTTTCGTTTTGCAATTCTTTAATATCATATAATGGCTCATATTCTAATCCAACCAAATCTTTGCCCTTTAACTTTTCAATGATTTTATATTCTCCTCTAATTAAATCTAATTTTGCTTTTCCAACAATTAATTTATCTCCATCAGCTAATTCTACTTTGATATAATCAATTTTAGGTCCTACTGCCAAAGCAACATTTCCCGGCAAAGTCCACGGGGTTGTAGTCCAAGCTAAAATATATTCCCCTTTTGCTTTTAATTTGAAAGCAATGTAAACTGATTCTTCTTTAACTTCCTTATATCCTTGGGAAACTTCATGACTAGATAATGGAGTCCCACACCGAGGACAAAACGGCACAACTTTGTACCCTTCATATAAAAATTTCTTATTATAAAGTTCTTTTAAACTCCACCAAACACTTTCAATATAATTATTATCTAATGTAATATACGGATTTTTCAAATCAATCCAATATCCTACTTCTTTTGTTGATTCTTCCCAATCTTTAATATTTGAAAAAACACTATCTCTACATTTTTTGATAAACTTTTCCATACCATATTCTAAAACTTCTTTTTTACATTTTAATCCTAATTTTTTTTCAACTTGCACTTCAACAGGCAAACCATGCGTATCCCATCCCCCTTTTCTTGGAACAGATTCTCCCTTCATGTAATGATATTTACAAATTATATCTTTAAATGTTCGAACTTCAAGATGATGTAATCCTGGGGGAGCATTTGCCGTTGGCGGCCCTTCTAAAAAAGAAAAAATTGGTTTCTTTGGTTCATCATGTATTGCTTTCTCAATTTCTTTTTTCTTTTTTTTCCAGATCTTTCTAGCTTCTTCTTCTATTTTTTTAAAATCATATGCCATACTTCTTAAACTCCATTTTAGTTTTTAATATTTTCCTTTTAATTTTTTTAACCAATCATAAATTTCTTTCCCAAATAATACTTTTTCTTTGAAACTATTTTGGAATGTTTTAACGCAATACTCTCGAGCTTCTTCAAATTTTACTCTTCCTAAAAATATATTCTCTCCCTCTAAAGATAATTGATAGGCTTTTTCTAAAACTTTTTTTGCTCTACAAAAATAAATTCCTCCTTCTTCCCCAATTGGGCAATTCCAATATTGTAAATCTTCTCTTTCAACCGCGGGAGAACTATAATTAGTCATAAAGTGTCCTGCCAAACTATTTCGAGTTTGGCTTTTAGATAATAATAGCTATAATAGAAATAATCCTTCTTTCAATTTGTATATTTTCTATAGCCATAAAAAAATTAGCGAAGAGGGGTATTTAAATTTATTGTCTATACAGGAGATTAGTAAAATTTTTAAAGATTAAATCCATCTATTTTTATGGTCATTTTACCATTTATTAGTCGACTTTTGTTCAACAGAAAATTCTCTAAAACTCAAGTTCCTGAATTAAGAACTTTAACTAAAAGAGAAATAGATAGTCTAAATTCGTCCTTAAATGAACTTTCTGGAGAAAAATTACAAAGATTCAATCATTTTCTCATGGATTGTTATCATGATCGGGGATGGTGTGAAATGAATCAAATTTCTTATGTTCATCCAGATCGAAATGTCATGAAACAATCTGCTTACGATTTTTTATTTAAAGATTTCAAGTAATCTTTTTCTACAAAATGTAATTTCCCAGGAAGAATTATACAATATGGTTTTCTAACCCCTGAAAATTCTTTTAATTCCTCTAAATTTTTGTAGAAAATTTTTCCCTTCCCTGTTCCTAATCTTTGACAAACAATTAATTTATTTAAATCAATTTTATGCTCTTTTGCTGCAGTTTTTAATTCTTTCAAGGCATCTGCAAAATCTAACCCAATGTCCACTAAAATTAAAGAATGTGCGCCAATAGATTGATTCTCTTCGACAATTTCCATAAAACTAGTTGGAGTAAAACTTTCTTTCCATGCTGGCATAGATGTTATTTTTCCAAATTTATATAATTGCAAACCAGTTTCAGCAACAGCGTCGAGAATTGAGGCAGCATAAATAACTCTAACTTTAATTCCAGATTTTTTCGCCTCATCAATAATTGTGATGTGTGTTGTCGCAGTTAAAGGACTCCCATAAACTAGCAACGCAACATTTTTCTTTTTCGCCTCATCTACAAAACTTAAACCCTCAACAAATTTCCTATCTACTGGAGTAACTTTTTTCCCAATGACTTCTTCTAATTCAATATTTGAGTACGGAAAATCCACAGTATAATTTTCAAGATAAACCTGTTTACATCTGTTTAAAGTTTCAAGACCTTCTTGCGAAATTCCTTCTTTGTTCAAACCAAGTCCGATAATATATAACATAAAAATAAAAGAATATTTTAGTTTTTAAGAGTTTGTTTTTCCGCAATTATTTGGGGATAGTGTGGCTTAGTAAAAGGAGAAATCCTAAAAGGGGTCAATTCAGTCATATTCTCCTAACAGATAGTTTTGATTTTGTAAATAGAATTATTTTTTTAATACATAAAATCCTTGCAATTTACGAAACAACTCACTATTTCCTGGATTGATCTTATGTCCTTTTAATATTCGATCCATGGAACCAAGTCTTCGATATTCTCTAAGTCCATCTATTCCATCTTTCCATTTTGTTGCTTCTTTAAATCCTGCTTCCTTTGCCTCCTCTCTTGAATCTATTCCCATGGAGAAACCAAATAAGAATGAATGGGTAACTCTATAAATTTGCCTCATTACTCTTCTTAAATATTCTTTTTTTATTCTATCTTCTGGGGAATTATCTCCATATGGACTTAAAGGTTCATCGAATATAGCATTAGCTGTTATAACTAAAGACTCTTCTGGTTGTTTTGCTAAGTGGGATAGAGCATCTGTTTCAATGAATTGAACTTTATGCAGTTTTCCATCTGTTGTATCTACAGTTCCTCTATCTTCCCCATCTATTAAATGAATATCAATTCCAGTATAGTCTCTTATGCCATATTCTGGGAGGATAAGTTGTATAGCACTATTTGTGCTAGATTTAGATGAAGAAGCGCAACCAATATCCAGAACATCCTGATTCCTTACGAGATCAGAAATAAAAGGAACACTTCCTTGTAAGAGGGACCATATTTCAGTTCCACTTTTTTGTGTCATCCAAGTTTTACTAGCTAATTCAATTAATTCTTCATCAGCTAAATTTTCTAGTCCTGTTCTATCCATTTTAATTGGATATATGTTATGTTACTAGTTTTTAAATCTTTCTATATTGTTACTACTTATCTATGACTAATAAATCTTCAATCCCCTAAATTATTTAAACTCCCTTTCCCTAAATTATCTATGAAACATTCAATTAGAAAAGGAGTGGGTTTCGGTGTAACTTCTGGGATTATTACCACACTCGGTTTATTAATCGGACTAAATTCAAGCACTCATTCCAAAATTGTAATTCTTAGTGGAATAATGGTAATCGCATTTGCCGACGCTCTTTCTGATTCAATGGGAATGCACATCTCTGAAGAATTTGGATTAGGTCGCAAAACAAAAGAAATCTGGCAAGCAACAATTTATACTTTTTTCACAAAATTTTTAGTAACTCTAACTTTCATAATCCCTCTTCTAATTTTAACTTTGCGTCAAGCAATAATCACAGATTTAATTTGGGGATTCTTCTTAATAATTTCTTTTAGTTATTTTATAGCAAAACAGAAACATGAAAAAAAGTCAAAAGTTATTTTAGAACACTTTTTAATAACCGTCGTAGTTTTAATAATTTCTAATTACATTGGAAAACTAGCAGCATATTTAACCCAATAATTTTAAGATTTATTCAAATAACATTATTTTTTTAAACTTTTACTTGTTACAATTGCAATAAAAAATAAACTAAACATCAGAATATCATCCCTGATTATTAATCCCACAAAACCCCCAATTAAACTAAACAAAATAATTAATTTAAAATATTTTTGTCCGTCTTTTAATTCTTCATTAGTTATTTTTGCTAAAAATTTTCCAAACGGAATTCCAAGTAAAAGAAAAACAATTCCGATTCCTAACTTCCAAATTTCTTGCATATAATCTAAAAACAAAAACTCTTTTTATATTTAACTAGATGCAATTTATTGGACAGCTACAATATCACCACTATCACTATAAAAAATAAATGTTTTTGCAACATCAAAATGCTTTCGTGCCCTCGCTAATTGCATTGCGGCTTTTTTAACTAATGCTTCTTTCGGCCTAGTTTTGATTTCATAAACATCCACCTTTCCATCTTTATGACGTCCCATTAAATCAATTTCTCATGCGTATTTTCTAGTTTTATAGCCCACATTAGTTTCAACTTTAGTATATTGATCTCCAACTAATTCTTTTAGTTTTCTTTGTGCAAGTTCTTCTGATTTTACCATGTATTCTTAATAATTTAGAATTTTTTAAACCCTTCTTTTTTCAATCATCTTCTCCAATTCTTCTCTTGATCTAAATATCCTACAATTTTGAATTTTCATTGGTTTTCTAAAAGTAACTTCATTATAAGTTTGACTCCAGTCTGCATCGAATCTTTGACAATAATCCCCTTCCCAGTGATTTATAGCAGTTTGTTGATCTAACTCGAGATAAATTTTTGTTGGATCAAGAGTGTTAAAATATTTTACAAAATCTTTTCTGAATTCTTCTCCATTGGGATATTTTTCTAACATTGTTTTAACATCATCAAATAAAAATCTTTCATACCCTGGAAGCCATTTCCCACTTCGCATTAGCCCGATGCTGTCTATCGGACAAACATACGCTGAAGGTTCATTAGTTTCAAAGACAACTCCCTTTCTATCTCCATAAACTCCTGGATATCCTTCACAAACATAACTACAAAAATTTAAAGGGGTTCTTTCAAATAATGGAGGGTTATTCCCTACTGCCTTATTATCTTTACCCAGAATTCCCTTCTTCATGATTCTTTTTAAATCTCTTGAATTTTGTGTTGTTTGGACAAATAATTGTTTCATAAAAACGAAACAAAATTGCTATTTAAATATCTAATGGATTACACAAAAATTTAAATTCTCCAGTTTCTACTTAATGAAATGTACAAAAATTTTTTGATAATTGCAAGCAAGTTAGACGAAGCTGGAATAAATATAGCAACTGCACTTTCTCAATTTAAAATGTCAAATGTTACAATTCAATTTATTGATTCTGAGATTATTGAAGATTCTGGAATGCCCACTGAATTAATAAATCAACATGACTTCATAATTTTTGCATCAAAACATGAATCAGCAAAGAAAGACAAAACACTTTCAATTCACGCTCCAGGAAATCCCTCGCGTAGAGCCGAGTTAGGGGGCCAAGTAAATAAGTTGTGCCCTACTTCTGCTTTCCTCCAAAAACAATTATTTGAAAATTTAAACCAACTTACAGAAGAACATAGCTTAGCAGAAAAATATAAAGTAACTTTGGAATGTACTCATCACGGCCCATTAATAAATAAGCCATGCTTGTTTATAGAAATTGGAGCAACTCTTGCTGAATGGAGAGACAAACGAGCAGCGTTTGTCGTGGCTAAAACAATTAAAAAAACAATAGAAGAATTAAAAACAAATCCCTATAATGAGATTGCAATTGGAATCGGGGGCCCGCACTATTGCCCTTCTTTCAACAAAATTCAACTAAATTCGAACTTTGCAATTTCTCATATAATCCCCCAATATTGTTTGCCAATAACAGAAGAAGTAATCCGAGAAGCAATTTCAAAAACTCAAGAAGAAGTTGATTTTGTTTTAATTGACTGGAAAGGCGTTGGAGTTGCAGAGGAACGAGATAGAATCCTAGATATCCTTAAAAAAAATAATATAAATTATAAAAAAACAAAAGAAATAAAATAAAAAATTAATTTCGTCGCTTCTTAACTTTTTTCCAAGCAACAAAACCTATGGCTATCATGTAGAGTATTGAACCCACTTTTGGAATAATCAATGATAAACTAAACCATCCCGGATAATTTCTCTTTTCAAAAATTCTCCATGTAGCGATTACAAATAATACTAGCAATGGAATTGTTCCGAGTAATGGAATCAGGAATAAAAATACCCAAGCCCAATGAAAGCCTCCCAACTGAAGCATCATAGCAACATTAGCAAAAGGAATCCAAGCAAGCCACGGCCGTTTGTATTTTAGTTTTATTGCAATACTCCTCCATGCTAAAGCAACATAAACATATGTCGTAATTAAAACAACAGATATTACTGCAATCAAAGCAGCACCAACTAAACCTCCAAAGATCCCGCTAGCAAAAATTTCTTCTCCTGTCATATTTGTAAATAAATCATAATTCATATTTTTTACCTCCTTATGATAAATACATGAAATTAAGTTTTATAAAATTATTGAAAATTATATTTGACCTTTTTTTAACTACAATTATTATCTCTTCTAATTTTGCTTCTCTTATAAGTTTAAGGAGAATCTATCATAATATCTTGGACTAAGCCTTGAAAACAATCCTTAAAATGAGCATCAATTCCCAGGTTTCCTTTTTGAAATGGAGCACTATGACCACAATATCTTTTAATATCCATTACCATTGTATCATATAGTTGAGATGGGAAACCAGAAGGATAACCATTTAACGGAAGCACTTTCTCATTAAGAAACTCTTCTATCAAAGAATATTGTTCTTGAGTAGCATACGGAAACCTTAACTTAACTTCAGATTCTCCCATTTGAGCTTCTATAAAATTTAATAGTATTTCTGTTTTTTCTTCATTTGTAGTAGGAACTTCCCCCGAGGTTAAAGCAATTCCATTCTCTGGAGTAGGATAAACATATTCTAAAATTGTAAATGGATACATACTCAAATGAATTATACGAGATTCTTTTTTCCGATTCAATTCTTCTTTTTCAGCTTTCTCTGTTTCTTGTCCTAATCTTCTTCTCTCAGGTTCCCTTTTCTGGTTTAATCTTTTTTTATCTTCTCCTTTTGCTTTTTCCTTCCGAATAGCATAATTAAATCCTTTTAATGTTACTTCAAATTCACCCCTAGATCCTCTGTGAGTTTGCAACCACATCTCTGGAAACTCCCGCGAAAAATTGCCTTCCTCGTCCAAAGTTAGAGTTCCTATATCTAATGGTTTATGCTGAGTAGTATAAATTAAGTCTGCCATAAATCTTGTTCGATTTTGTAACTTATAAAGATAGTTGTATAACAAAATAATCTTCGAAGGAGGGATATTAAATAGGTTTAAGATTTTAGTAAGTTTGGAAAAATGATAATATAAAATTTTGTTAAAGTTTTATTCTGCTAATTGATACAAACGAACTTTATTTTGTTCAGTGTCAGTATAAGCTAATGTTCCATTGCCAATAGCCATAGACCTCATTGCAGCCCATCCACCAGGATGATTTTGCGGATAAAAATGTGTCATTACTTCTCCAGTATTTGCTCCTTTCTTGTAAGCTTTTACACTAGCTACAACTTCTTCTGGATCTTGAGTTACTGCCCACAATAATCCCTTTCTATCCACGCAATGATTTGAAGGAACACACCCACTATCTAATTGTTCTCCGTTAATCATCTTAAATGATTTTTCATAAGCTTCTGTTGTTAAACTTTTATCTATTGCTACAATATCATGATTGGATTTTAAGTAAACATGATTTCCATTGATAACAATTCTTGCAGTATCATCAAAGCTAGTATTGCTATAACCTCCTGAAGGACTAAATCCTAATGGCACTCCAATTAATTTTTTCCCATCAGTTGCAACTAAAGCATTATCATAACATTTTGGAAAATCATTTGGTCTAGTTACAAAATAATGAACCCCCTCATCTTCTTCAACTTGCCATATTCCTACGGAAGCCCAACGACCTCTTCTTGAAAATTCACTTATTCCTTTATCTGCCAATAAATTTAATGCA
This sequence comes from archaeon, assembly GCA_018657525.1. Lineage (GTDB taxonomy): Archaea > Nanobdellota > Nanobdellia > Pacearchaeales > GW2011-AR1 > JABHWZ01. The sequence goes on from JABHWZ010000004.1 coordinate 28,287, forward strand.
TCTTGAAAGCCACCTTCATTTTCAGTGATTTCTTCTAAATTTCCATTAAATCTTTTTAATTGATTATTCCCTCCAGCATAAATTATTCCATTTGAACCAACAGAAATATTTCCTTGAAAACTAGTTGACATCCCAGCAAAACCATCAAAAGCAGCCATAATTCCTGTATCTGCAGAAGCAACTTTTCTCCCTGTTTTAATATCATAAGCATTTAATGTTAAATTCCTATCGGCCTCACTCTCACTTTGATATCTTTGACCTAAAACGACAAGTTTATTATCTCTATCAAAGGCTATCGCACAAGGAGTAATATCTAAAGATAATGTTCTATCTTTCAATAATGTTGGTTGAGCTATTTTGTGTTGTGTTTTCAATTCCTCATCAAATTTTGTATGTTGTTCTAAATTAAATTTTCCTTCATTTTGTTTTCTATTAAAAGAATTCCAAACTTCTCTAACTCCTTTTTCTTCATCAAAAGGATCTGTTACCTGATATTCAAATCCTTTTTGAGTAATATTTTCAAAATATCCCAATCCCATATTAGTTTCCCTAACCATTTCTACTAATCTTTCTTTTCCTAATATAATTCCATGTGATTTTTCCAAAACTCCAATTAATAATGTTGCATCAAATCCATTCCCCTCATAGTGTCTTTTAAAAAAATCTTCTTCTAATTTAATACCTCTTTCTTCAGCTATTCTTTTATAGTCTTCTTGAGATAACATAAACATCTGTTTTGCACCAGCTTCTAATTCTTGTGCGTCCATTTGTTGAATTGGCCTTCCTAAAACTTTTTCAATTCTTCCAATAGCTTTTTCCTCTCTTTCAGCTCTTGAAACAATTATGGCCACTGGATTGTTTTCCATCATAGAATCATAAATTCCCTCGCTTTGCCCACAAAAAGAATTTTGAATCTCATCCATAGATACCTCTCGTCCTAATTGAGTTACTAAATGAGTTAATAATCCTTTGGGTGCTTGAGAAAATAAAGAAGCTTTATCTCGACCACTAGCATAATCTAAGATTCCTTTTCTAATTTGTGTTGATGTATTATCAATAACAGTTTCTGACATCTTAAAATATCTATATGATATCGGTTTTTAAGTATTTGTGTTCATTATTACTATAAAATTATCAACACAAAATAATAATGCTAAAATATTTTTAAATCGCCACCACCCTATTCGTCACCTGACTTTGATTTTTCAATTTTACCTTCGGTTATTTCATAAAGTCAAATAACTCAATCAAACTGGGATGAAATCAAAGATTTCAGAAACATATTTGAATTTAACCACTTCAAATCCGGGAGGATTTATCTGAATAAAATTCAGATAAAAACGCCACCACCCGGAATCGAACCGGGGCACCCCGAAGGGTCCAGATTAGCAATCTGGTGCAATAACCGCTATGCGATGGTGGCTTCAATGTTTACCACGCATTCGACAAAGTCGAGAGGAATTTCCTATTCTGACTATGCGATGGTGGCATAAGTTTGAGTATGATTTGGAGTTTTTAATTTTTCTGGTGCAATAACCGCTACCTGAATTTATTCAGGTTCTCGTGACCTTTAGGTTACCTGTCCTCAGGTCCTCGTGACCCGAAGGGTTATGCGATGGTGGCTTATAAAAATATACAATATTTTGAGAATTTAAATCTTTGCGTTTTGAGGTTTTTTCTTTGGTTAAACATATTTTAAATTATCTCTTCTCCACCAATTCCCTAAACCTTTTCTGTACTCTTTCTATTGGAGTTAACCTCGGTTGTCCCTTTCTACGAAATGGAATACAAGTATGACGAAAATCATCAAACCATCCTCCTTTACCATAATCTCCCTTAGATTCAGCACCAGATGCGAGAGCTCCAACTCTTAACAGATTAAGAGTTCCATGATCAAATGGAGGTCCAGAAAAATTATCTCGAACATATTGCCCCATCATTAAATCAAGTCCATGTTCTTTTTTCCCAAATTCAAATGTTTTATCTATAATATATGTGACCACATCTTCAGGCAATGCAAACATCTCCCCAACATATTCTGGATGTTGTAATAGTGTTAAACGCAAAGGACATCTTTTAGCTTGCTCTATTGTCATATTTTCATTAAGTCCAATTAATTTCCCTTCCTTATCTTTTTCAAACCAGTCTTCTAATTGTCTGGAGTAAACTCCTTCACCACTTAAATTATCCCAAGAGATACCAGTATGAGAATAACTATTTGGAGCCCAATAATCATTTTTTAACTTAAATCCTGAACCTAAGTTTCCACGAGGATCGCTGTCTCCATCTCTTCTTCTTGCACCTGCGTCTTTGACTTTAGCAATTAAAGACAACGTGCGTTTTCCAATCTCCGGAAGCATCCACCCATCAATTGTTCCACAACAAGGCAAGATAATTTTTAATTCTATTTCATTAGATTCTGGATTTTTTCTTGTAGCAATCATAGTTGAAACATCCCAATAACTTTCAGTCATTTCTGGCATCCCCCTATTTTGAATTGCTAAATATCTCATTCTTGCTTCAGAAGGAAATTCTCCTTCCATGTTTGAAGCATTAGAAATAAGAGAGAACATACTATCATCTCTATCAAGATTATGCACTTCAAGAGTTTCATTCCCTAACGCAATATCCCATTTTGCCTGTTCTGCCATATAATTTTTTAAATAATCTACTTTATAATAATTTCTGTGCTTAAAAGTTTTATAGTTTTTTCAAATTATGTTCAAAAAATAAATAGCAGGGGCAGGATTTGAACCATGCGACCTCCGGGTTATGGGCCCGACGAGCACTCCAGACTGCTCCACCCTGCTATATAAATTCAACTTTCTTTTTACTTATAAAATTATCTATTTTAATTCTTGACGCTTGTAGGAGGCAACGAAAAAGCGTCTATTCAGATAACGCGATGCCTATGTTCAATGGCCTTCTCTTATCCGAGCTTCGCGATGCCTATGCGCAATGGCTTTTTAACTCTTTTTTGATCTCTTTTTTATTTTCCAAATATTTTTCATATTTTTTAAAATTTTTAAAAACTCGTAGAAAAATCAATCTATGATTTTTATCAATTGCATAAACATAATGAATCTCATCCTTCACTGCCCGAAAAATATCTGCACCATTTATATGTTCCTCAAACTTATGCAATCGACTAAAATGCTCATGATTACTATCCGTAATCAATCCAACATCAAAATCCCCCGCATCTTTCTTAAATCTTTTTGTAACAATGACCTCTGATATCTTTCCTTCAAACTTATCGAAATGATTTTCCATACTTCTTAATAATAAACAAACTTAAAAACTCTCCTAATTTTTTTACTACATGGAATTGATTTTAGGAATAGATGATGCAGGCAGAGGTCCAGTTATCGGTCCAATGGTTTTGGCAGGAGTTCTTTTAGATTCAAAAACTGAAAGTGAACTTAAAAAATTAGGCGTGAAAGATTCTAAAGATTTAACTCCCAAACGAAGAGGAATATTAGCTGAAAAGATTAAAGAGAAAGCAGAAACATTTGAGATAGAAATAATTTCTGCTCCAGATATCGACGATAAAAACGCGCAAGGAATAAAGTTAAATGAAGTAGAAGCTTTCGCGTGTGCAAATATAATAAATAAAATAAATAAAGGATACAAAAAAATAAAAGTAATCCTTGATTGCCCGTCGGTAAGTCTAATAAAATGGGGAGATTTCTTAAAAACTAAAATTAATAATTTATCTAATTTGGAAATAAGATGTGAACACAAAGCAGACAAAAATCATGTTGCAGTTTCAGCAGCTTCGATAATTGCAAAAGAAACTCGAGAAAGTGAAATGACAAAACTAAAAGAAAAATACGGAAATGAAATTGGGTCAGGTTATTGTTCTGACCCTTTAACCCAAAAATTTTTAGAAAAATTTTTACATAAATATGACAATGACGGAATTTTTAGAAAAACTTGGACAACTTATAAACGGGCAAAAGAAAAACTCAAACAAAGAAAACTCAGTTTTTAATCCTTTTCTGCTCTATCTTCACATTCTAACATTTTGTTCAAATTAGTAACCAAATCTGGACTATTGTGCCCTGCCTTGATTTCTTCGCAAGCAACACATAAAGTGTAAGTTAAATATTTCTTCCTAATAGGATCAAATAAATAATCTTTGAACTGGCAAATAATTGCAGGGTCTCTATAACCGGGTAATCTACTTGCTTGAACTTTCATAGCATATAGGCAACTTGGCGTTACATCATTTTCCATGAAAAAATATAGATAATTCTTTTTTTAAATATTATGCCACTCGACTAATAATCCTTAAAAACCTAAGTTCATTATCCTATGTATGACTTATATCAAAAAATTGGTGATGAAAGGTTTCAAGAGTTTTGTAAAACAAACAGAATTACCTTTCGCTCAAGGAATAAATGTTGTCTTAGGACCCAATGGTTCTGGAAAATCCAATGTCTCCGACGCACTTTGTTTTGTCTTGGGAAGACTTTCGGTAAAATCAATGCGCGCAGCTAAGGCCAAAAATTTAATTTTTATGGGTTCTAAATCAGCGTCGCCAGCTAAAGAAGCTTCAGTAGAAATAATCTTTGAAAATCAAGATAGAATTTTCGCTTTAGATACAAATGAAATTTCAGTAAAAAGAATAGTTAGAAAAAATGGACAATCAATTTATAAAATAAATAACGAAACAAAAACACGGCAAGATGTCCTCGCATTACTTGCACAAGTAGGAATTGACCCAAACGGGTTTAACATAATTCTTCAAGGAGAGATCCAAAATTTTGTAAGAATGCATACAGAAGAAAGAAGAAAAATAATTGAGGAGGTTTCGGGGATATCTACTTACGAATCGAGAAAATCCAAGGCGATTAAAGAATTAGATAAAACAGAAGAAAGGTTAAAAGAAGTCTTAGCAGTTTTAAGAGAACGAACAGCTTATCTAAATAACTTAGAAAAAGAAAGACAACAAGCCTTGCGTTATAAAAAACTAGAAAAAGATATCAAAAGATATAAGGCAAGTATAATTTATATCGACCTCTCCAAAAAGAAAAAAGAAGCCAATAGGATTCAAGGGGATATTCAGATAAAATTAAAAGAGATAGATAAAATAAAAAAATTAATTTTATCTGATGAAATTTTAATGGGTTCTCTTGAACAAAAAATATCTCAGATAAATTCTACAATTTCTAATTCTACTGGAGTAGAACAAGAAAAATTAAACACAGAGATTTCTGATATTCGGGCGGAGTTAGCAGGATTAAATGTAAAAATAGAAAATTATGAAACAAAGATAATTCAAATACAAAGACAAAAACAAGATTTGCAAGAAAAAGTTAGGGAAGGAATAATTACTTTGAAAGAACTTCAAAAAGAGTCTCCGACAATTATTAAAAAACAAGAAGAACTTTCTTCAAAAAAACAAGAACTTGAAAAGTTAGAAGAACAGAGAAAAAAGTTTTATATGATTAAGACTGAATTAAAATCTATAAGAGAACGGCTTCAAGATAAAAAATCAGTTCTTCAAAGTTACGTCGACGAATCAGCTTTTTTGCTAAAAGAAATAGAATCAATAACATTAGAACTTTTTGATAAAAAAACAGATCCAGAAAAATTACATCATTTAAAAATTGCTTTATCCAAAAAAAGAACGCACCTAGATGATTTATCAAAAAAGGAAATTGAGCTAGACAAAGTTTCACACACAAATGAATACGAAATCTCAAAACAAAATTTAGTCATAGAAAAAATATCAAAAATTGATGTTTGCCCATTATGTAAATCAAAAATGACTCCTGAGCATATACATGTTATTGGTTCTGAAGTAAAACCAAAAATAGATTTACTAAAAAAAGAAATTGAAGAATCAGACAAAGAATTAAATTTAATTTATACTCAAAAAGAAGTTTTAAAAAAAGATATAGATCAGATAGAAACAGAAATAAATAAGAGAGAATCCGATTTATTAAAACTTTCTCAAATACATGGGAAGACAAAGCAGATAAAAGTGCTTCAAGAAAAAGTTGGATCGATTAAAAAAGAATTAGTTGAATTAAATAAACGGAAAAATTATTTAGAAGAAAATTTCGATGAATCTTCAAATGTCGAAACAAAATATGAAACGGCCATGGTGGAAGTTCAAGAAATATCTTCAAGATCTGAGGAAACAATTGATTCAGAAATTTCATTTAAACAAAGAGAATTAGAACGCTCAAAGATTACTTTAAAACAATTATGTCGAGATGAACAAGATATTCAAGAAGAATCTATTTCATTAAGAAAAGAGATTGAACAAAAAGAACAATTACTCGAAAAAAAGAAAAAACAAGATGAAGAATTGAGCAAACAATTTAAGTCGCTAATTGCTGAAAGAGATTCATTACAAAATAAGATTAGAGAAATTGTATCTGATTTATCCTCTAAAAAAAATTCAATACATTTTATTGAACAAACAATTAATAATTTTAAAATAGAAAAAGCAAAGGTCGACGCTGAAACAGAGAATTTAGAAATTGAAATTCTAGAATTCCCTAATGTTGAAATAATGAAAATTCCAAAAGAAACCCTTCAAGAAAGATTAAATAAATCTCAGGAAATTATTTTAAGAATCGGCTCAGTTAATATGCGTTCTTTAGAAGTTTACGATGCAATAAAAAAAGAATATGATTCAATCAAAGAAAAAACAGAAATTATTGCTAAGGAAAAAGAAGACATATTGAAAATAATTAAGACAATAGATATCAAAAAGAAGAAAGCATTTATGCAAACCTTCCATCAATTAAATGAAATTTTTTCTAGAAACTTTGCGCAAATTTCAACTAAGGGGCAAGTCTCATTAGAATTAGAAGATAAGAAAGACCCTTTCACTGCCGGAGTAGGAATTGTAGTAAAAACCGGGCATGGGAAATATTTCGACGTTACTTCGCTTTCAGGTGGAGAACAAACAATGGTAGCGCTTTCATTAATCTTCGGGATACAAGAATTAAATCCTTACTGCTTTTATGTTCTAGACGAAATCGATGCGGCATTAGATAAACGAAACTCAGAGAGACTTGCAAGTCTTCTAAAAAAATACATGCAGAGAGGACAGTATATAGTAATAACCCACAACGATGAAATCATAAACAGTGCTACAAATATTTACGGAGTTTCAATGCACGATGGAATTTCTAAAGTAATAAGTTTGAAGATTTAATATTTTCTATAAATGTTTAAACTTGAAAGTAGTTACAAAATATAAAGATTTATAAAGTAGATTATTTAAAAAATTATATGACTGATTTAAAATTGGAAAATAATGATTTAGTTGAAAGATTACGTGATGGAGAATTAAACGTTGCCACAATTTCTTCTGCAATTGAAGGAGATTATGAAAGCGGGAAAGCTGTGGAAAGGCAATTCGCGGGACTTAGTATTGATGAACTAGAAGAATTGGGATTAGAAGTTATTGAATTTTTATCATTTATTACCCCCTTTATGGACGAATCTGAACCTCTTGAGAAAAGAGTGTTGGAATTAAAAGGGAAATCTTATTCACAACAATTGGAGCGAGCCAGATTAATTGCTTGGCAAGGTTTTGGATCAAAGGATTACAGCTCAATTAAGGGAGTTCAAGCATTATTGGAACAGCATAAAGATTGTGATTTACGGGAAGGGGAATTGAACGATTGTAAATGTGTTAAGGAGATAAAAGCTAAGTTAGATTTATACAGTAGATTATTTAGGGGAGAGTTATCTTTGTTTTATACCAAAGGAATAGATATTTTTGAAACTGAAGAATATAAGTTAAGAATTCATCCAGGATCATGGGAAAATTTTGGTGGGGTTGAATTACATCTTTTTAGTCAAGGGAAATCAATAATGCAAGTGGGGGGTAAAATTCATAACTATGCTGAGATTCGTTCAATTCATGGGGGAAAAAAAGCAGGAGACGCTATTGCAGAGTTTAAAGAATCAACAGGAGTCCATCCAGCCAATTTGAATTTATTATTATTTTTAAAGTTAAGTCAACACCTAAGACATAAAAAATTAACTATCCGTGGAAGGACGAGTAGAGCATTTAATATGAAAAATGTTGATAGTCCATTATATTTAATTCCCAGAAATTATTTTAGATTGAAAGCAAATCCAGAAAATGGATTATATGAATTTGAGGAGACTAAGAGAGATGCACTATTAGAAAAATTTGCAAAAAATAATCCAATAATAGAGAATGCATTTGCTTCAATGGATTCATACCTTAGTGCTTTATAAGTTTGAAGATTTGAAAGTTATTAATAACAATCATCTGGCATTTCCAATTCCCAACTTTCCCAATCCAACCGTGGATACGCATTGTTATACGTTCTATTTTCAAAAGACCTTTCCATTCCAAATCCATAAAAGCTCCCATAAAAATCACGATAATCAATTAATTTTACTTCTTCAACAGGAAATAATTGCATTTCATCTCCAAAATCATCTTCTAATCTTGATTCAAATTCCCACCCCTCACTTTGATACGGAACCACTTTAAAGGTAAATGGAGAATTAGCAATATACCTTGCCAAAAGTCTGTGGTTCCCTCCATCTTTAAATTTGTCCCCCTCTTCTTCAATTTCTATGGAATAGCTTGGCATATACACTTTTGGTTCTATTTCTATAAGGGTGGGCATAGAAATTTCATCTCCAGCTTCAATCCCCCTAACTAAAGCATCAACTAAAACAATGTGACAATTTCTTTCCCAACAAAATATTTTATCTTTATCCCAATCAAAAAATCTGTGTTCCATTTTCGCCTAGGCCTTCGGCTAGGTTATAAAAAAATAAAATAAAAAAATTAAAAAAAATTAATTAGATTTAGTAGTAACTTTCACCAAACTCTTCAGTCTGGGAAGGTTTCTTACCAAGTAAAACAATTAATACTACTAATAAAACTAGGAATACAATTCCTAAAATTACTGTTAATACTACAACTGGGTTGCTTGCTACTGATTTACCTTCTACGTTCATGCTTAGAGGAACTGTACTTACAAGTTCGTCTCCGGAAAACACACTTACATCGAAAGCGTATGATCCTTCAGCATTTGCTACAGCACTAACCTTAACTATCTTGCTTGATCCGGCTGGAACAGCAACAACAGCAGATTCAGTACTAGAGGCAACGTCCGCAGAATTTTCTGTAACAACTCTGTATACTTTTAATTTGTCAGTTGGGTTAACAACTAATAAATCATATACAGCTTCTTCTCCAGCTGCAATTGTTTTGCTTGCACTTGTCACAATAACGCTATTTGAAAAGTCGTTTTTAACAACAATTTGTTTAACAGCAACTGTTTCAGAATCTTCATTAGATACTGTAACCTCAACTGTATAAACACCTGCTTCAGCAGAATAAGGAACATTCAAGTTGATTACTCCACTTGTACTGTCCTCATCATCGTCATCACAATTACTATCACAATCTTCCATAGCTACTAAGTCACCGAAATAAGCTGTCTTTTCGACACCTAATTCAACGATTCTAGCAGTTACATAAAGATCATCTAAGTCATTGTATCCTCTGTTTTTCAATACAACTGTTACCGGTAATTTATCCCCAGCTTCAACTGTTTGACTAACAGTGATTGACTTAACTTCTGCATTGTATGAAGGTCTTTGAACCATTAAAGTAATTTCTGCTAATTCTGAATTGTACTCTTTACCATCTATTTCAATAGCTAAAGTTAACTCATCACTAACATCATCTTTAAGTTCATAGGGTACTGAAAGAACCAAAATTTTTGCGTATCTTGAACCATTTTCAATATCAAATGGAGCAGTGATAGCATCAACTTCGACTTTTTCACCTTCAAGTTCTGCTTCAATAGTAACATCTGTGTCATCATTAGTGGCAGTAAATTCTACTCGTACAAGAATTTTTTCGCCAGCAATAACTGCCACATCGTTCGCAACTCTCATACCATTAACTTCAACCTTTGCGGAATCTGTGATTCCAGGGGTTGCAGCAACAGCACTAACAGTAGCCATTAAAACCAGAACACTTGTGATTGCAACAAGAGAAACCAAAAGTTTCTTTGCATTCATTTTTGCTTTTTGTCTCATATTTAATTACACAGGATCCTTTGTTTCCTGTAGAAATTGAGGTCCAATTTTGTTTATAAACTTTATGGTGATAACATAAATTTGTCATTTTTTAGATACTTATTGTAAGTAACAACCAGTAAATTAAATTACTCACAATAATTTTGTAGAATAAATTTCCAATCCAACACTGCTATCAGCGACGGGATTCGGTGATTCATTGATAATAGTTACACTTTTATTTTTAGGCATTGAATCCAGTAATTCTTTCCATTCTTTCTTAGTCGTTAATCTATGATGCTTTTCTCCTTTTTCTCCGTACACAATTCCCGAAAAATGGCAATGCCATTTTTTTTGTGGAAACAATCTTTTAATTTTTTGAATATCCACTTTTTTCTCCCTTGCAAGGATATGCGCAAAGTCCAAACAAAACCCGCACTGAGTGTCCTTCACAAGCTGTGCTACTTCTTCAGCGCTCCCAAAAACATTAATCTTTCCTATAGTTTCAACACAAATTTGCGGGGTATATTTTTTTTCTTTACGAATTTTTTGCAACTCCAAAATTTGCTTTTTTATATTTTCATAAGCTATTTCTTTTTCCATTCCAGAATAAAAACCAGCATGAATTATCACTTCTTTCGCTTTTAACCAAGTCCCAATTTCCAAACTTTTCAAAACTCGCTTTTTGCTCGCTTCAATTTTCGCCTTTTCTTTAGAATTCAAATTAATCCAATACGGCGCGTGAATACTCAAATCAATTCCAAACTTTTTCGCGCTTTTGCCGATCCGTACAGCATCTTCTTTTTTCTTTAGGTAAGCCCCATAAGTGAAAGCAAATGTCGCCGCTTTAAAACCCAATTTAGAATATTCTTCAAGCCGAGCCTCCACATTCTTGACAGAACCTAAACCAGCAGGACCAAATTTAATTACCATAAAATAACTTAGAAAAAGAGATATTTAATTTTATTGATTGAAAAATTAATGAGAACTAAACCTATCTAATCTTCCCTCAAGAAAAAAGCCCTAGCTCTTCCAGGTTTCTAAAGAATTCCCACACCTATATCCAGAACAAGTCGAATTAACTAATTCCTGTAATTTTTCTAAACCAATGTCTGTCCGTAATATTCTAGTAAATAAATCCTTATCCAATTGCAAATTTCCGCTATTATAATACCTTGCTCTTTCTGTTGCTTGCAAATAAATTCCCTTTTTTTGAGGATTTACTAATAAATCATATTGATTCGGGACAATAATTTGTGATTGTTCTCCAACTCTAAATTTCCCAAACCATACACTTTTATTAAATACTTCCTCAATTACATTCTTTAAATCATCAACTTCTATTGTTTCATCCCCTTGTAACATCTCCAATCCATTACAACAGACAATAAAATAAACAGAATCTTTAGAATTACTATTAGTCACTTGACCTTTAAGTACCTTTACTAGAGCTTCTGAATCAACTGTCTCTTGATCAGAGATATCAAAATAATTTCTTTCCCTATATCTTTTTCTCCACGTTTTAAACATAAAATTTGGGATGCTCATTATTTTATAAATCTTCCCCATTCAATAAATCTTTCTCCCAATAAAAATACAAATCCTTTTAATAAACAAAGTTAATTTTTATTTATGGGATATAGAAAAGGTTACCCAGTAATAATGGGCGTCGGAGATGCAGAAAGATTTGAAATTAATTTAAAAGATTTTGACTATTTAGGGGAATACAACACAGAAAGAGCTTTCGCGTTTACATTTGATGGATTAGATAAAAAATTAATGAGTCAAGTCATGGATGGTCTGGAAGAAAAACAAGCAGATTTAGCAGTAATCAACGAGCAGGATAATTCTAGTTTTCTATTAATTTTCCCAGCAAGAATTTGGCATTATAAAATGTATAGATATTCAACAGATTAAAATTATTCGCTAACCTCTTCCCGAATTTCTCTTGCCACTTTTTCAATCCCTCTTAACTTCATACAATATTCCTCTTTTGGAATTTCAATATTGTTCCTCAATCCCTGTATCTCTCGCCCCAACTTTTCTAAATCGCTTTCTCTTTTCTCTCTTTTCAAATCCCTTCTATAAGCTCCATCCACAAAATCTGCTTCTGCTTTAAACTCTTCAATAGCTTTGTCCTCATTTCCAGGTTTAGTCAAAAAAAGAAAAGCATAATCTGGATACCCTTCTTCACTCAATTCGTAGCCCAAACCTTTACCAAATGAACATGCAAAAACCATCTGCTGAGCTTCAAGAAATCTAACTAAAATTTGCCCCTCTGCATATTCCGGCTTATATTCCATAAAATAATTGAAGACTTAAACTATTTAATTCTTTCTAAATAATTCCCTTCAATTCATTTTCTAAATTATTAACAATCTGCGAGTGCGTGTTCTTAATCATAATTTCTTGAATGTCTTCTTTTAATCTTCCGTGGCACATAGTTAAATCTGATTCGGGTAATTCAATGCTCCCAAGATTCAAATAACAATCCATTGATTTCCCCTCGAGAATCTGTCTGTCAAGTCGTCCTTCTTTTATCTGATTAATTGTAACTTCAATAATGCACTTGCCCCCTTCCTTTTCTTTTATTCTATAAAACCACGTCGTTGAATCAGTATCATAAACAAACTTTGTACGAACACATTTCATCTGATGAGATTTAAAACACGCCAAGTTATCACATCTATAATGAAAAAATATTGTAAAATAAATCGAGGCTATCAAAATAATAAAAGCAATTACAATTACAAACATCGTCACCTTTCCTTTTTCCATATAATAAAATAAATAAGATATTATTTAAAGGTTTTTGAAAATTATTTATAATCTTCAAGTTCAACATTTTCATAACTGACTTCTTTACCTCGCACAGTTAAGATTCCAGTTTGACCAGAACTTAAACAACCTGAATTCCAGAATAATTCATCAGTGTATTTTCCTTCTTCTACAACTTCTCCATTAGCATTAGTCGCTCTGTGACCTGTTCCGTGGAAATGCCCACTTATCGCCTTTTTAATTCCTAATTCTTTATATAATTTAGCCAATCCTTCATTTCCTCTGTTCCCTGTTTTTACTTCAACCGGAACTCCAGCTGCTTTGTATCTTTCCACATGGGGCAAGGGAATAACTGTTCCTTTAGCTAAATGATTTTCTTCATCCAAAAAATCTTCAGTTACTTCTCCGAATTTAGTAACATCAACGCAATTTTCAATTCCTTTAAACTTTCTAGGAACATGACAAAATACAATTGTTTTATCTGGATTTGTAACTAATCTTTTTAAATCATTAATATTTGTATAATTTATTCCTTTGACTTGTTTACCCTCTTTCAGGGCCACTACATATTCTTCTAATTTTCCAAAAGGAGTAATTCCTTCTTGAGACATTAAATAATTCCCACTTGGCATTCTTGCGTCGTCTCCCAATTTATATGATCCAGTGCTAGGTCCAAAATCTGCTCCAGGTAAAAATACTAAATCATGTCCATCTGCTTCCACTTTCTGAGGTTTATTCACATTAATTAAATTATCACATTCTCCTCCTAATTTTTCCATTACTGACTCAAATGCTAACATCATATCATGACCTGCTGGCTGGACATACGCTTCTAAGCCACTTTTACCAACTCTCTCTAGAACTTCTGCAATATTTCTTTGACTTTCATCTAAACTCTTTCCAACTTCTGCTAAATCACCATTTAAAATAATCTTCTCAATTCCCTTCTCTTTAAAAGCTCTAAGAGACCTCTCCAGATTTTCTAAACTACCATGAATATCTGAAATAACCCCGTATTGCACTTCTTTTATCATAGTATATATTAGCCTCTTTTCTTTATAAACCTTTGCATAATGTTACCACTAAAAAGTTAATTAAATAATAAAAAAGACGGAAAATAAAAAAAAATAAAAAAGTGTGCCTTACGGTGCACTAATGAGTCTAAAGACTTAACAATTGAATTTTCGTATCTGTTGTAGCGAAATTCTTTGCCACAATAACACTGCATTTAGCATCTTCTGCAGATTTGATAATTGGTACTGTAACAGTTCCATCAATAATTATCACTGACGGAGTTTTGTTTATTCTTTTAAGAGTTCCATTTAAACTCTTTACTGAAACAGATTTAATCTTCTCTAAATCTGAATCAAGAATTACCGCATTATCACTACCCTGGTTTTTATCTGAAAGTTCTTTTAGCTTTTTTTTATCTGCTTCTTTAAGCTCAAAGTTTTCAGACTTTGCCTTAGGTTTCGGAAGTTTGTTCTGTCTAAAAAAATCTTCAACTGAGGTTTTTTTCCTCAAGTTCATAAGAATTTCTTTTCCAGTTAATTCTTCCACTTCTTTTCCATCTGGGGCCGAAGCTATGTAATCAATTTCAGCATTGTCAACAACATTTTGAGAAATTAACTTTCCTCCTCTGTCACCATCAACAAACAAAGTCACTTTTTTGTGCTTTGTTAATTCTTGGACACTTTTTGGAAGCTTTGTACCATTCATAGCTATGCAATTTTTGACACCTGCTCTTAACAAGTTAATTACATCTGCTCTTCCTTCTACAATAATAATTTCTTCTCCAGAGAGGTCACCACAGGGTAACTTTTCATCTCCATGTTCTTGGACATTCGAAGTCTTTGTTGATTCTTTGATTTCATTTGAAATTTCCCTTGAATCTGTTTCATCTGAAAGTTGTTGCATCAATTTTTTTGCCCTTTCAATGATATAGTCCCTTTTGCTCCCTCGAACATCTTCGATTTGCCCAATTTCTATCTGAGCATCGCAAGGACCAACTCTCTCAATTGTTTCAATGGCTGCTGCTATTAATGTTGTTTCAGATTGATCAAGTGCAGTTGGAATCTGAATTTTGCCCATAGTCTTTTTTTCATTTCTTTCTAATTGGACTTCAATTCTACCGATTTTTCCTTCTTTCTGCAGTTCTCTCAAATCTAACTCAGCACCAAGCAAACCTTCTGTTTGCCCAAAAAGAGCACCGATTACATCTGGTTTTTCTAAAGCACCTTCTGCAACTAAATTCGCATGTACCATATATTTTATTGATACCGGACTTACTTTTGCCATATTATTTTATTTTCTCCATTTAATTTATTTGAAATCTAGGATTTCATCGGAACTTCGTTCCTTTAGAAAATATAGAACTAATTTCTTATTACTGAAATTATACTGAAAATGTGAATGTTAATTGAATAATCTAATAATCTTATATCTTCTAATACTGATTAATATAAACAAGACTATATAAATTTTACTGATTTAGCTCCCAAATAACCTACTTTCCCTAAAATGGTGGACTTTCTTTAAACAAGGAACCGCAATTTCTTGGTATTTTGGATGCATTCCTAGATAAGTCCGGTCAAGGGTTAAACTTGGCAAAATAACCAAGTTCTTCTCATCAAACTCAAAATTTCCATTTAATCCAAATCTTATCTCTCTTTTTACCAATCTTCTTGGAATTTGGTCATTTGAAATAAAATAATATCCTCTCGTAAAGTTTTTTTTCTTAAGTTTTTCTATAATCCAATATTCTGGGTAAAAACAATAATCTCCTTCAATTATACCAAAATCTATTCTTCCTTCAGAATCAAATCTCTCGTCGCCAATAGTAAATAAATTAACTTTTTTATTTGGGATTATCAACTCTCTTAATTTGTTTTCTCGTTTTTTCATTAAACTTAAAAAGAAATCTCTTTTATTAATTTTAGTAATTATGAACCTTTACTTGGCCAGACCAGGTATCACCAATTCTACCAAATACAACATGATTTTTATCCCCTTGATCTTGAAGCATGCCCTGAGTTTCTACAACTTGTTCAATCGTTGCATAAGATTTAACTGGTAACGCTCCACCATTTAAAACAGTTCCAACTGCGTAAGGATGTTCGTCATCCAATCTTGGTTTTATTTGTCTGCTTATTAGTTTCATTTTGTTTACTCTAAGTTTTAATTAGTCCAAAAATCGCCTCTCTTTTTTATAAGAAAATTTATTTCTTTTTAACAATCTCAGTACACATACCAGCAGCTACAGTTTGACCAGCGTCTCTAACCGCGAATCTACTCATAAATGGATTGTCTTTTTGAGTTTCTAAACATAAATTACCTTGAGGCTTAATTCTAACTTTTGCTGAATCTCCGTTCTTTAAGAAGTCAGGATTATCCTTAATTGATTCTCCAGTTCTTGGATCAATCTGTGCGATTAGTTCTATAAACTGGCAAGGCACTTGAGCAGTATGTATATGGAATACAGGGGTGTATCCTTTAGCTAATACTGTTGGGTGATTAATTACTGTGATTGTAGCAATGAACTCTTCAACAACTGGGCATGGTGTTGCCGCTTCGCAAATAACATCTCCTCTTGCAATATCTTTCTTACCAACTCCTCGAACATTAACTCCCACATTGTCTCCTGCAATAGCTTCTGGCAATGTTTCGTGATGAGCTTCAATAGTCTTAATTTCTCCTTCAATTCCTTCACCAGTTCTACCTGGAAGAACTTTAACTTTCATACCTTGCTTCATGATTCCTGTTTCAACTTTTCCTACTGGAACAGTTCCAATACCTGTGATATCATAAACATCTTGAACTGGCATTCTCATAGGTAAGTTTGAAGGTAATTCAGGGGCCGGGAAAATATCCATTTGTTCTTTTATTGTCGGGCCTTTATACCAAGCCATATTTTCTGATTTGTTAGCAATATTATCTCCCATTAATCCCGAGCAAGCAACAAAAGTAGTTGTTTCTGGGTTGATTCCAACACCTTGTAATAATTTACCTACATCTTCTTTAACTTTATTGAATGATTCTTCTTTGTATTCTACTGCGTCCATTTTATTAACAGCGATAGCAATATTTTTTACGCCCATTGTTCTTAATAACCATAAATGCTCTGTTGTTTGTGGCTGAACTCCACTCGGAGCTGCAATTACTAAAAAAGCAGCATCTGCTTGTGAAGCACCAGTAATCATGTTCTTTACAAAATCTCTGTGACCAGGTGCATCAATAATTGTAACTTCAAATTTATCAGTCATTAATTTTTTATAAGATAAATCAATTGTAACTCCTCTCTCTCTTTCTTCTTTAATACTATCCATAATATAAGCGAATTCAAAACCTGCCTTACCATGCTTAGTAGCTTCTTCTTTTAGCTTTTTCATTTCTTGCTCAGAAACAGCTCCACCGTCAAACATCATTCTACCTACGCAAGTCGATTTTCCTGCATCAACATGCCCAACGAATACAACATTCATGTTCGGTTTTTCTTTTGCCATGCATATCTAATAAAAAATTTAGTTTATAAATGTTTCGATGTGCAACAAAATCTTTTTTCAAATAAATTTTTATCGTCGAGGATTTATATTTTTCCCTCGGCATTTAAAATATTTTCCATTGATTCCTTGATAAGATTTTTATTTTTTGCCAAAAATCTAGAAGATTTTTGCAGTAGTAACTTAAAAGTGACTATTAAATAGAAACCTTTAAAAAGTAAAATTATTAGAATTAAATATGGACGGAGATAAATATAGAATAGTGATGGGGATTTATGATCGTGGTGTAGCTTTTGCATTAAAAAACGGGTTAAATTCTCATTTTAGAAAAAGGCAGATTGCCTCACAAGTTGAATTAGGTGAAACAACTACAAGTAGAGCAGTAATGACTTTAACACTTCCTCCTGGAACAGAGCTTTGTAAGAACGGATTTGATAAATTAGTTGGTGAAAGTAAATGGTTTCCTTCGGATCTAAAAAAACGTCCCAGAAATATTCAAATAACAAAGCTTGAAGGTGCTCAAGAACCAGTTCCAGTAGAATCTACCCCTGATTATTCTAATCATCCAGAGGCAATTGCTCAGATGCAAGCAGGTTACGAGAAAAAATTAGTAGCATCAGAAAGAAGAGAATTAGACGCTTTTGAGAAAATATGCGAACTTGAGGTTAAATTAGAATCAAAACCCGCTGCTTTAGAAAAAGAAGTTATCGTCAAAAAACCAGCAATAATCACTTCCCCTCTACAAGGATTTTATTCTTTTATGAGAACATTAAAAGATGGTTGTGACTTCGCTGCAGCAGATTATGATGTTTTAAGATTTGCCGAGGGAATAGGATTCTCAGGAACTGAAAAAAGATCGGAGTTAGTCGGAAGAATACTCGGAGTAGATTTCAAAGATGATACCGTTCAAGTTCATTTAGAAAGATTAAGACAGCAAGGTCAATCAATCAACAAAACATATCTGGATAAAGTCCAAAAAGAACTTAAAGAAAGAGAAGCACAAATTGATTTGTATGGAAAACAAAAAACTTCTGGAGTTGGAGATGAATTATTGGATGTTTTAAAAACTTACTCTGAAACAGCAAGTAAAAGAATTGGAGAATTAAATACTGAACTTGAAAATAAAAAAAGGGTAGTTGCAGAAGCAAAAGCAATTCTGCCTAGAGTAGAGGGCGTCTTAGAAAATTATGATCAAATGGTAGAAACAGCATCTAACGTTTCTAAAAGAAGTGACATAACAATTCAATTTCCTGTTTTAATTAACGGGTTTGAAAACCAAAATTTATTTATAACTTTGTTAAAAGCAGGGTATCAAAATTTTAATGATAGAGTAGCTGGCTTCCTGGGAGAAAAAGGTTTCGCTCCAATGGAGCCTATAGCAGAAGATTTTCTATCTTTCACAGGTTACTTAGACAAAAGAAAAACTCCGCCAAAAGTAGTGCAGTACTTTAATGAATTATTTTCTCAAGAATACTCTCCAACTGCAAGAGTCGGGTTAACTCCTAGAACAATGGCTTTCCATTGGTGATCTAAAATATTCTCAAAATGGTTGGTCAAGCCAAGTTTGTTTCATTTTATTTTCTCCAATAAATAATTTATTCTGATTGCTCAAAAAAGCTTTTCATTCTATTAGCAAAATATTCTGAAGGCCTATTTACTTCAGTTTTCATAAGCTCCTCAACGTCTTCTTGTCTTTTTTCTCCAATATCTTCAACTCTGTACTCTTCAGATTTTAGGTGCGCTTCTAATTCAGAAACACGAGCTTGAGGTATTCTAAAGATATTCTCTGGCTGACATGGCGCGCTAACAAATCCTGCTTTTTCGTCTCCTTTTTCCAATAAGAAAAAGTCTTGAGGTGAAACCCATCTATGATACGCTCTCGCATAATTTTTTTCTGTCATGTTATTTTTCTCCGATTTAATTTTAGAATTCTATCGCGATTCTATACGATCACCTTATATTTTAAAGAAATATTTAATTTAAAAATCTATTGGTTACTAACTTGTTTTTAAAAAAAGAACCCCATTATTGATTCTCTGATAACCCTTCCGAAGGTTTTTGCAGAGCATAATCTTCGCAAAGGTTTATTGATTTTCTGATAAACCTTTTCTCTCTCTAATCTTCTTAACAATATCGTCTTGCATCGCTGGAGGAATCGTCTCAAATAACTGGTCCATTAAACTTGAAATTCCTCGACCCTCTGTCGCTGAACGTAAATCACTTGACCATCCCATCATTTCTCCAACTGGAAGTTTAGATTTCATTTCTGCTGTTCCAGAATCTTGTTCAACATTAATCATTTGCCCTCTCTTACTTCCAACTAATTTTGTAACAGGTCCTAAAAATTCTTCAGGCATTTCAATTAAGTGAATCTGTAATGGTTCTAATAAACTAGGCTTTGCAGTTTTCATCGCTTCTGTGATACCTTCCCTAACTGCCGGGTAAACTTGTGCAGGGCCACGATGAATTGCATCCTCATGAAGTTTAATATCCATTAACGAAACTTTCATCCTCGAGCACGGCTCTCTTGCTAACGGACCTTGATCAATAACCATTTCAAAAGCATCCAAAATCATTTCAATAACTTCTTGCATGTGAACTTCTCCTTTTGTTGCATCCAAGAAAACATTGCCCTTGTAAACATCTCTTAAATTTCTAACAGTATTATTTTCCCAACTCAAATCCGCAAAAGTTTCTAAAAGTTCCTTCCCTGATTTTTTCTTTATTCTACCTTCAAAAATGTCCCCTTTCTGAATCGCCTTGGCAACATCTTCTTCTAATGGTTCAATTCTAATAAAAAAACTATTATGTTTATTCGGAGATCGACCTTCCATTGTCTCTGATTCTTTGCCAACTGTTTCTCTATAAACAATAATCGGCGGGGAGGTTTTAACTTCTAATCCTTTTTCTGTTTTAATTCTATTCTCAATAATTTCTAAATGTAATTCCCCCATACCACTCATTAAAGATTCTCCTGTCTGATCATTAATTTCGATTTTCAAAGATGGATCTTCTTTACCAACCTGTCTTAAAACTTCAACCAGCCTTGGTAAATCTGCTGCCTTGGTTGCCTCAATTGATTTTGTAACAACCGGATCAAATAAGTGAGTAATAGCTTCGAATGGTTCCATTTCATCTTGGCTGACTGTCTCTCCCGCAACAACATCTCTCAATCCAACAATCCCAACGATATTTCCTGCTGAAACTTCTGGAACAATAATTCTCTGAGAACCCTTGTAAACTGAAACTTGTTGAACAGTAACATTTTTCTTTGCTGTACTCATGTAAAGCGAATCACCTTGTTTAATCTTTCCTGAAAATAATCTCCCTGCTGCAACTTCTCCTGCATGTTTATCAATAACAATCTTTGTAGGCACAAATACTGGAGTTCCGTTTGCATTACATTCAATCAAATTTTTTCCTAACTCTGATTCTTTATCTCCGTGCCAAATTTTGGGAATCCTATACGCCTGAGCTTGAACTGGATTTGGATGCTGTTTAATACTCATGTTTAAAACAACTTCATGTAGCGGTGCCTTTTTTGCTAGCTCTTTCCAGGTATCATTTTCATATGCATCAATAACTTCCTTGAAAGTAATTCCATGTTCTTTCATATAAGGAAAACTCAACGCCCAATTATGAAATGCAGAACCAAATGCAACTGTTCCCTCTGCAACTCCCACCTTCCATTTTTCTTTATAACCTTCCGGTGCAATCTGCTCGATTAATCTATTGATATGTTCAATAATTTTAACAAATTTTTCTTGCATAGCTTCTGGAGTCAATTTAACTTCTTTGATTAATCTATCAACTTTATTAATAAATAAAACCGGTTTAACCAATTCTTTTAATGCCTGTCTTAATACTGTTTCAGTTTGTGGCATAACTCCTTCAACAGCACAACTTAAAACAACACAACCATCAACTGCTCTCATGGCTCTTGTAACGTCGCCACCAAAGTCAACATGTCCCGGCGTGTCAATTAAATTAATTAAAAATTCTCCACCTGCTTCTGGAAGATCATGAACCATTGATACCGACGCTGAATCAATTGTAATTCCTCTTTCTGATTCATCTTCATGGAAATCCAAAGCTCTTTGTTTACCTGCTGTTTCTGCAGAAAGCATTCCTGCCCCCGCCAATAAATTATCTGAAAAAGTAGTTTTCCCGTGGTCAATATGCGCGGCAATCGCTATGTTTCGAATCTTCTCCTGTTGCTTCATTAAATCTTTTATTTCTGTCATCTTAATCTTTAAGAATAATAATTCTTCGGAAAATTAGTTTAAAAGGTTGTTGGTTTAGAGAAATTTATTATTCCAATAAATCTTCAGGGGTTATTCCTTTACGTGCAAGGTCTTTTTTTTCTTGGGCAATTCTATCCTTGCGACGAGGAGATTTTCTACAAAATTCTGAATATTGAGAATTAAGATTCAATTCTCCACGACTCTTATCTAAATGCGCTAAAAATTCTTTCGACATTGGAAACTCTCCCTGATAATCCCAAAGATTAATAGATTCGTCTCCCCCATAAGCCCTTGATTCACATCCCTCACATTCATAAAGAGTAGTTTGTGCATATTGTGTTCGACTATCAAATGAGTTTGTTTTAAAAATGGATTTCATTTCTCTTCCGCAATCACATTCAATTTTTGTAACTCGTTTTGCCATATTAAATTAGATTACCTCTTCTTTTTAAAGATTATTATTCTGTACTTCAATCCTGATCAAACTCTCCTTTTAAAACTCTTTGAATTTGTTCTGAATATTCTTGATAATTTTCACCAATTGATTCTTGAGAAACCATTTCAATTTGAATAAGTTCTTCCTCAGTTAAATAATTAATTTTTAGCATTCTAACTCGATTACTTTGAGAAACATCTAACACTTTTAGATAATCTTCATCGACAAAAGTATGAATTACAATTGAAGCATGATAGTCTGGACGACCTCCTATTCCACAAGCTCCCTGCTCATAAACAAGATCCCCTCTCTTAATTGATTCTAATCTTTCTCTTTCTGCAAAATATTTTTTCCGTATTGCATCAAATTCTGATTTTTTCATTTTAGAATTATTTCAATTTAGGATGAGTCAATCTCAACTCTTGAACTTTTTTATATGCTATGTCTCTTTCTTGACT
Source organism: archaeon (assembly GCA_018657525.1). Lineage (GTDB taxonomy): Archaea > Nanobdellota > Nanobdellia > Pacearchaeales > GW2011-AR1 > JABHWZ01. The sequence continues at coordinate 50,749 of JABHWZ010000004.1, forward strand.
TAATTCAATTTCTGTTTCATTCATTTTACGTGGATCTAATTTTCCAACTTTCCTGTCAAGTTCAGCATAATTCTTTAATGAAGAAGTATATTCAGAAAAAATACCCTTTTCATAACTATCTTGAGAACAGACACAACCAGTTAAAGTCGCTAAGCCTAAAACCGCTACAACTAATTTTCCTTTTGTCATGAAATTTAAATAAAAAATTACTTTAAAAGAATTATTATCCTCTATCCGTATAATTATCTTACTATTTTCCTAATTTGCTCCTCTGTTCTTGAAAAAAATAAAACCTCTTCCATATTTCCATCCGTGCGATAATTGTAGTATCCTGCTAAAACTTTATCCGTGAATATGAATTCTCCAATATAGTCATCACTTTCAGAATTTATTCCATGTCTTGAAGATAAATTTCTTAAATGAATCTCAAAATTGCCTTGCTCCATTAAATCCTGATATTGAGATTCCCCAATTTCATCTTTAATTACAGAATTAACATCCTCACAAAGATCTGCCCATCTCTCTTCTAATTTAAGAATTTCATCTCCGCCAGTTGTGTCGTGAATTGGTTCTGGAATTTTTATCATTTAAATTTAGAATAAAAAATTATTTAAAATTACCTCGCAGAATCAGCCTGAGATTCTGCTTCCTTTTTCTTTCGCACTGAGAAGCTTTCCCCATTATCATCTGCAGCCATCATAATTTCTTCAGCTAATGCTTGAAAAAGTTTTTTCTTTTTTCCGAAAGCTTTATCTGATGCTCCTTGAACTATGTGCTTTAAAACAATATTAACTCTTCTCAATGGAGAAACATCAACAGCTTGAGGATATCTTGCCCCACCATATTCAATTACTGTGATTTCATCTCGCGGCGCCCCATTTTCAAGTGCCTTAATTAAAACTGCCACTGGGTTTTGTTGCTTCTTTTTTTCAATTAGTTCAAATGCTTTCAAAACTATTTTCATATTTTTATTATATTTTCCAGACGCATCGCCTTTCTCTATTTTATGTTTTTTACCTCGGTGTCCAGCATTAGAAAGTTTATTCATTAGTCTTTCAACAATATGAACTTTTACTTGACCAAGTTTTGTAACATTTCTTCCATGACTTTTAACAATTAATTTTGGAGATAAATTGATCACATTAACTAATCCTGGATCTCCAATCTTAATTTCAGAAAGATCGTATTTATCAAAAATTTTAAATTGCGGAACTGAAACCCCTGCTTTTCCAGTTACTTCAGCTTCGTTAATATTCGCATTTTCTTGAATTTGTTCTTCCATTTTAATCTGATCCTCCAAATACATTAGATAATAATGATCCATCTTTTGAACGCATTAAATGAACCTCAAAATCTTCAATAGTTATTTCTTCAATATCCTCAACCTCTGCTTTTGAGAATCGTCTAAACTTATTATCTCTTCCAAGAAAATAATAGCCTACTCCTGGATCTTCTTCAACCTCTGCTGGATTTATATGATCAAAATCGTTAATTATCCTTTTAATATCCCCTGGCTTACCATAACCTATAGTTCCATCCATAGATTCTCCTTCAGAATCAAAAAATAAAATTCCTTGTCCCAAAACATCTTCTAATCTAATTTGTTCTTCCATTTAACGTCTTCCCTTCTCAACCTTTCCGCTCCATAATCTATGAAGTGGTTGATCATTTACTTTTAGAACTTTATATCTCACACCCGGAATATCTCCCTTCGAACGTCCCTGTTTTCCACCGATTCTTTCAATCATAACTTCGTCATGTTCATCAATAAATTTTTGCGCCAAGTTTCCAGGAATAAATGCAGTTACTTGTCTCCCATTTTTAGTCAATTGAACTTTACAACATTTTCTCAAAGCCGAGTTCGGCTGCTTTGCTTCTTTTTGAACTTTCGACAAAACAATACCTTTTGCCTGATTAGCACCTTCTAACGGATCTGACTTTGCATAAAGATTTAAAGTTCTAACTTTAAATTTTCTACTTTTCCATCGGAATTTCTTCCGGTCTTTCATTTTTTTCTGTGCTGATTTTAATCCCATTTTACTAATATAAACTAACAATTAATTTGCTTTATAAAGCTTATTATTGAATCCGAAATTCTTTGCCAAAGAAATCTTTGATTATTTTTTGCATTTCTAAAAGCCGTCTTTTGTTTCTACCAATCAACGCTGCCTTGCTTTGACTTCCAGCAGTTAGAATAATTTCATCTCCTTTAACTTCAATCTCCTTAAACTCAATCGGTTTTACAATAGCTGCAACAAACTTTTTCAAATCTGCAATGCCCTCGGGTTGAGGAATTATTTTAATTCTCTTTTTTAAAACTTGACTTATTCTTTTAACATTTTGTGCATCTCTTCCAACAGCCATTTTTACAAATTGTCTTGGAACACAAAATAAAACTTGATTATTATATGGAAAGCAAAATCGAGTTCTAACTCGAGTGACTTTTTCAAATAAATTCAATTGTCTCAAATCCTGCATATTTAATGTTTGTATCATTATTTTTCTCTCTCCAATAGTGCTGCTTTGAAAAATCTTTGATTAATTTTTAATCCCCTTATTTTCCGAAGAGTAATCTAATTTGCTTAAAATTGTTTGTCTTATAAATCTTTTGGATTAGTTTAATGTTTGACTATTTCTCTTACTTTGAGTTTATATTTCTTTTCTAACATTCTAACTTCCTCCTCAATTTGTTTAAAATATTCTTCAGGATTATTAATAGCAAATTCAAAATCTTTAATTTTATCTGGAAAATTTTCTTTGATAAATGGATAAAATCTTTTCATTACTGATTTTCTAGTATTTAGAACTTCAACCCAAACATATTCACAAAAACTTAATTCCCTGAATAATTTTTCTAAATTAGTTATCCCGGGAAGTATCGGAGAAATAAATCCATAAACTTTAATTCCATTTTCTTTGGCTTCTTTTAAAACTTTGATTCTTTCTCGAGGAGAACTTGCCAACGGTTCGATTTTTCTAGCCACATTTTCATCCAAAGTATTTAACGAACAACCAACTTCAACATTTAACTTTTTCAACAAATCAAAATCCCTTTTTATTAATGCGGATTTTGTAAGAATTTCAATTGTAAATTTATCTTTAAAATCAGACTCAGAAATTATTTCTAAAACTTTTCTTGTAAGTTTGTATTTTGCTTCAACAGGCATATAACAATCACAAACACTTGCTAACCAAATGTTTCCAGGCTTTTTCTTTTCTAATTCTTTCGGAAGAAGATCAGGACAATTTACTTTTGCAAAAACAAATTCTCCCCAAGCATCTGGAATTTTTTGGAACCTTCGAATAAAATCCGCATAACAATATTTGCATCCATGCTGGCAACCAGTATACGGATTAATTACGTAGTCTGTTAACTTACTTATAGTCATACAACTTTTACATTGGATTTCTTTGATTTTCATAATCTTAAGTCGCAAAAGAGGTTTATAAATTTAAGAAAATATTTTTTAGATAGAATTTTTGATTTTTATTCTACAATCTAAATAGTCCCTCGAACATTTTCCATTAAATGTTGCTTCATCCTTTGCACTCTCACATTGATATGCCCAAGGACAGATTGTGGCTTCCCAACCAATCGTTTGATTAGGTTCACCCATTTCGTAGATATATTCTAAAAAACTTTCTCTATCTAAGCAAATTTCATCTTCTTCATCTAACCATTTCTTTCTATAATCATTTTCATTAGAATCTAATCCCATATTTGAACAAAATAAAATTCATTTAAAAAACTTTAGAATTATTTATTCATCCAAATCTTTTTAAAAAAAGGTAAAGTCAAAGTTGATAAAATAAACGCCAGCGACGGAACAATAGAATTAATAAATGGTTTTGGAAGTCCAGCAGAATAAAAGAAAATTACAATAACTGCGTAAGTCAAAACTGAAATCGAGATTCTTCTTGTCCAACTTGTTTCCCATGCCTTGTCTAATTCCACTCGTTTGTTTCTTTCTTGAATTTTTTTGATTGATTTTTCAATACTCATAATTAAAATAAAGAATGCAATTATTTAAGGATTTTGGTTTGCATCAATTTCAAGTATTCTGTTTTTTAAATATCTCCAATTATAATAAGTCAGGTGTGGATTTAATGTTTTTGTTTCATCTGTCCCACAAATTTTATCCTCATCTTGATTGTATCCATAAATCGCAGGCATATCCTTCAGAGATCCTGTAACATGGATTCTTGAGTTTCTTATTTTAATAACTTCCCCTTCCAATTTAGCCAAATCCCCTCCTGCCCGAGTATAAAGTCCTACAATCGGAACTTCTTTCTTACATGCTTCTACTGCGAGATTAATTGCTATCCTAGGACGATGAGAATAAAGTCCTTGTCCATATCCATATTCAATCAAAGCCATATCAAATTTATCTGGAAATTCTTCTTGAGAGGGCATCTCTCTTGAAATCCCTTCCCAAAAAAATAATTCATCATCCCCCAACAATTGCGTGGCAAGAATATTATCCCACCCAGTAAGTTTCTTGGCATATAGACCCTTTGGAACATCTTGCTTCCACATTCTTTCATCACTAATTAATATTTTCATAATTATCTTTATCAATTTATATTTAAAAGGATTACCGAAGAGAAATATAGATTTGTAATTTTTTAACTTAAAAGTAATCCTTAAACTAACGCGTCAATAAAATCCGACTTAGTTACAACCCCCACAAATTTGCCCCTCTTCTCTACCAAAACTATTGGATAAAATTTTAACAATTGTTTTATAACACTCATTTCTGTTTTATGATTAATTATTGGGGGAGGATTCTCCATTATCTCTTCAGCACTCAACTCTTTGATTTCTTCGATATCTCTCGACAAAATCGAAAATTCAGAAACTAATCCAATTATTTTATTTTTCTTAATTACCGGAATTTGGGAAATACCATGTTTGTTCATTAATTTTATTATTTCTTTAACTTTCTCAATTGGATTAATAGAAATCATTTTTTTATTCATAATTTCAATAGCAGTTTTCTCGTGACTTTTTGTTAAATTTTCCAAAGCATTTTCTATTAGCTTCACCTTAGAATATGTTGGATCTAATCTTCCAGCTTCGATTTTAGCAATCATACTCTGACTAATCCCCGCTTCTTTTGCAAACTGAAATTGAGTCAAACCAATTTGTTTTCTAATTTTCTTTAGTTGAGTTATATCAAACACCATAATTATTCTAATTTATTCTAACTTTTAAATATTCCTATAAGAATAATTTTGTCAGAATTTTATTTAAAGAGAAAGAAAGTTAATTTGTTATGGAAAATAAACGAATAAAAATAATAGAATTTAAGGATGGAACAAATATAGATTGGAAAGTAGATCATTTTGGGAAGACCCTCTGTAATTCGGGTTTATCTATCTTTGCAGATTATTGGCCTACATTTCAACAAGCGGATGATTTTAGTTTGCCATATTTTATGGATTTGGAAGAAAGAAAGATAGTTTTTTACTCTTTGTTGAAATCATCTCATGAGACAAAACACAAAGTTCCCTGGACGCGAATACAAAAAAGATATACTGGTAATTATGTGTGTGCACGCGGATATGCAATATGTGATGTCAAATATAATCGTTTCTCTGAATATGTGGAGAAATCTGGTCCTCTTTGGGAGCATATCAGATATTCAGTTAATTTTGAAACTAGAGAAAAAGAAGAAAGCAGAGAAGAATTTTGCAAGTCTATAGGTAACAATGGCTATTCTTTTGATAAGGACCTTCCTTGCATCCTTCATTCCCCTCTACTAAACTTAAGTAAAGGGAGATTTAATTTAAAATCACGAGAATGCTTCCTTACCAAAAATACATTTCGCTCTTTGGAAATTTTTCTGAATAATCAAGGAAGATTATTAGGGGAAAATTAAAATGACAAGAAAAAAACCCAAAGATGGCTGGGTAGCATTGGATTCTGGAACAACCGGTTTTTACAATGCAATATCTTATACAAAATGGGGATATTATGATTCTGAAAAAAATGCGGCAATGTTTGTTGAATCTAGGGGAGGAAGAAAGACCTCGAGGATATCTTCAATACGAATTACAAGATCAAGGAATATTTCTCAATTAGAAAAAGAAGAAATTCTCCGGACTCATCCAGAATATCAAAACTATCTCCGATCAATAAGGGCAGATGAAGAACGCAATAGAAGATACAGTAGGATGATTGAAGAAAATAATCAAAGGTTGAATAAAAAAGAAAAAAAAGAAAAAGCACGTAAAACAAGAGTTAGTAGAAAATATGGATTTAAATAATAGTGATTATTCCAACATCACATTAAAAATTCTAAATTCTGCTTTTCTTAAATGATTTTGAAGAGTTGTCCTTGGAACTTTTATTTTTCTTGCCAAATCTTTCAAAGAAATTTTTCTAGGGTATTCATAATAACCATTTAATTTAGCAATCTCAAAAAAATTTCTCTGCTTATTTGTCAATTTTGGAACTGAAGTTTGGATAAAGATTTCTGGGACTTTTCGAGTTAAGGATAAGATATCTATTTTAGCAAATTTTTCTATTTTATCAATAAACTCCGTTAAATTTTTTCTATTCCATGATCCGATTTCCCAATACTCAAAACCTTTTTTTATTAGAACTGGTTTAATAAAAAATAATTCTGGATTAAAAAAATTAGCGGTATAATTTTTTCCTTCTAATAAAACAATAATCTGGTTATTTTTCACTTCTAATTTTTTAACTGATTTTTCTTTTTCCAAACTTTTAATAAAAGCTTTTTTATTTTTTTCATCTCCATTTATAAAAATAACTGCCCCATGAAATTTCTTTTTGTTCTTCGAAAAATTATTCAGTGGAATCCCGACTGCAGTTATATTAAACTTTTTAGTTCTTGGAGCAATCCAATCTCTTTCATGTTTTATTTTAAATTTGCCAAACCACATAAGTGGATAAATTAATCATCATTTTTAAATATTGTGGTCATATGCCTACTAAAGCTATATCTATCGAGAGTTCAATCTTTTATTAATAAAATTGCTCACAAGAGCAGGAGAAAATGAAAATGACAACAGAATATTATAAAGCAGAGTATGAAGAAATGAAAGGGATAGCTGAAAATCCAAATCATCCAGTTCGTAAAGAGATAAGATCTCTTCTTGAAGATGGAATGGTTATAGAGATGGCCCCTGAAAGGACGTGGCCACATCCAGATGACTGCGGAGGTGTTGAGCAGGGATTTTATCGATATCTTATGGATACCTTTAATGCTGAATATGTAACAGTTGCATTTTCTCTTGAAATGGAATTTAGTCCAGAAACATTTAGAAAAAAATTTGAATTTTGTAAAAGTGCTTGGGGGATAAAATGATGCAGAAGGAATTTGAGAAGATTAAGAAAATATTTTACGAGAGAAATTTAAAAATAGAAATAATTCAACATGAAGTTCCTAAAACTAGTGAAGAACTTGCAAGAACAGTTAATTATGATTTAAAACAAGGAATTAAAGCGATTGTTTTAAGCAATGGGCAAGGAGAATACCTTGTTGTTAATATTCCTGCAAATGAAAAAGTGAATATGAAAAAAGTAGCAGAGCAAATTGGATGGCCTAAAAGCAGGATAAAATTTGCATTACCAGAAGAAGTCGAAATCCAAACAGGTTGTAAAATAGGAGAAGTTCCTCCTCTCTATCATAAAAAGAAACTTCCAATTTTGATTGATAAGAAAATTTATTGGAACAAGAATAATTTCTTTACTCCCGGAATAGTTTCCCATACTATTAAAATTAAAACGGAAACTTTAAAGGATCTTTTCAAGAAAGTTGATGCAATTGAAGGAGAGTGGACAAAATGAGAGAAAAATATTTCACGAGGTCTGAAAAAAAGTTCTTAGGAATCATTAGTGCATTAGCTGCTGCGACTTTGATTTATGGAATTTCTGTATTGCCTTCTATTCATGAAAAAGAGAGAAAGGCTCACCCAGAAAGAGTTTACTTAGATCAAGGAAGGGGGTATTTAGAAGATACTACTAGCCCTCCAGATGGAATTCCAGATAAAAGAGTAGAAATTTATTATATCCCAACCGGATCATTCCAATGGGATTATCCTTGCACTTTAGAAGAAATTAAATATTTTCAGAGATATCAGGAGGATAAAAAAACCAATAGAAGATACAGGTTTCCCAAATAAAAGATTATTATCCCCCTAAATAATAATAATAACAAAATAAACATTTAAAAACTTAAAAAATATGATTATGAAAATGACAATGATGCAACAAATACCTGCGGGTTTAACTCCAGGACAAATAAAACGAAAATATGGTTCAGGTAATTGGAACCTTTTTGTTCAAATATATCCTGATTATGCTTACGATTTATTTTCTCAATTGGGTTTGGCAGACTTAGGGCGGGCTATTTTGAATGAATGTTCTAGAAAAGAAATATCACTCTCGAGTAATTTATTAGAAGAGGTTCAATTAAAAATGGATTATTTAAATGAGAAGAGTTCAAGAAGAAGCGTTTCCTATATGGGCTCAACAGAACCAGGCCCCCAAAAGGATAATGCTCCCTTGAGTCTAAACTGGAGAGATCAAAATGTCTGGGAAGGAAATGTGCGTAGTTATGAAGAATCTGGAAATAATACTAGGATTTTTTTATAATCTTCAGAAAATATTTTTATTTATTACCTTCATCAACTCTACTTGTTTGCATTATCCACAGTTTTTGCCTTGGCTGTTTTCTTATCTTTGTCTTTCTTAATTAACGGACCAATAACATTAACTAACAATCCAGGAAGACCAGTTCCTACTGGCACCGGCTGATTAATAATAATATTCTCAACAACACTTGTCAAATTATCCTGGCTACCTTTAATTGAAGCATTAATAAATTGTTTAACTGGCGTCTCGAAAGTAGCTCTTGCAAGTATCGAAGATTTTTGCGCAATTATTCCCATTCTTGTAACACCCTTAACTTCACCAGTATTACACATAGCATCTGAGATTAATTTTAAATGTCTCTTGTCGATATCGATACCTTGACTATTCAACACTTCATTAACTTCATCCATAATTAATTGTCTCGCAGCCTCGATACCAAGAACTTTTGCAACTTCATGAAGATCGTTTGAAACTATTTTTTTCTTATTAACTTCTTTTAATTTTAACACTTCATCTAAGTTTGTCCCAAGCGTCATAATCACATAATTTGATTCTTTCTTTGCCACAAGAATTTGCTCTACGCCCTTAACTCCTGAAATAATTGTATCCTTTAATTTTTCTTTTAATTTATAAATTTCTTTAAAATTAAACTCTTCAGCATTAACCTTAATTGCATCTGGTTTTTCTTTTACTTTAAATCCTAAATCTTCTAATCTTTCTGTAATTTTTTTGATTGAAGTATGAGTTTGTTGTAGACCTTTTTTATTAATAATTATTTCAATATTCTTTTCACTAAAATCTAAATTTATTTCTGAAGAAATTTCTTTTAACTTAACTTCTTTAATTTTTTCTGCAAAAACTCTTGCATCTTTTTCATTATTATATTCTTTCTCTAAATAGATTTCCATTTTTGGAGAAGAAGGTTTTTTTCTTGCATCGAAAATTTCAATCAATCTTGGTAATCCTGATGTGACTTGCATCTCTGCAACACCTGCCATATGGAAAGTATTTAGAACCATCTGCGTCGAACTCTCACCAAATGATTGTGCAGTAATTAATCCAATCGCTTCCCCGAATTCAACTTGTCCATCGTTCAAATGTAATTTACAAACATCTTTACCATCTTCACCAAATTTGAACTGGATTATTCTATTTCCAGAATCTCTTACCGTGCCGTCGTATTCAACTCTTAAATCTTGTAATGCATTAGCTAATCTTCTATACAAATAACCTGATTTTGGAGTTCTTAATGCAGTATCCATAAGTGAATCTCTACCAGTAATTGCTTGAAAGAAAAATTCATCTGGTCTTAATCCTTTAATAAATGGACTATGGATAAATCCTCTTGACCTCGGAGACAAGTCTCCTTTTTTAAAGAATGACAATGTTCTATCATTATAACCGATTCCAATTCTTCCGCCCATAAATGCTTGCTGACCTACACATGAAGCCATCTGAGTAATATTCAAAACATTTCCACCACCACCAGATTTAATCATATGACTTACTGGATTTGTAGCCGGGAATTTTTCTTTAACAATTGCACCAATCTTTGTTCGGATCTCATTTAATGTTTGAAGAACTTTAATCTCTCTTGATTCTTCTGCAGTCTTACCAGGAATAATCTCCAATGTTTTTTCATTATAAGATTGAAGAATTTCTTGAGTTTTCTTTTCAGATTTTTTAATAATTTCTTCCCCTTCTTTTACAACATCTTCAGATAAATCCAAATCTTCTACTGAGATTGTAATTCCTCTTGAAGTTAAATATTTTGTACCCAAATCAAAAACTTTCTTTAAAGTTCCAACCGCTTCAATTCTACCTAAATTTCTGTCTAGCTCTTTTACTAATTCTCCATCTTCTTCTGCAAAAGCTGTTTTGTCAACAACCCCACTTTCAATTTTTCCACCTTTGACCACTATAGAACTATTCTTAAAGTCAATCTTAGGAATAACTTCTGAGATTATATCTAATCCAGTGATTTGTTTCTTAGTAATTTCAGAATCAATTCCCGAGTTATATAATAACTGATTTGCTTCTGCTTTTGTTAACTCTGCTAGTCCTAATAAATATCCCCCTGTAATTGAATCTGCTTGCGTTCCAAGTAAATTAGTATTATTCTTTGGAGAGATCAAATTTTGCTTAACATCCAATAAAATCTTCGCTTCAGCACGAGCCTCTTCGGTTTGAGGACTATGGATATTCATCTCATCACCATCAAAATCAGCGTTATAAGGGAATGTTGCCGCAGGATGTAATCTAAAAGTTCGTCCTGGTAAAACTTTAACATAATGAGCCATTAAACTTCCTCGATGTAACGACGGATGCCGATTAAATAAAACAATGTCTCCATCTTGTAAGTGTCTTTCAACTCTATACCCAATATCTAATTCTTCAATAATTTCTTCTTTTAATTCTTCAGTAATCTTTTTTCTTTTCCCATCTGGCCTAATAATATAATTTGCTCCAGGATATTCTTTTCCTTTTTTAATTAATTTTTTCAATTTTTCAATATTTAAATCATTCACTGTTTCAGCAAAAGTAACTATCTCAGCAATTTCATAAGGAACCCCAACTTCATTAATTTCTAAGGAAGGATCTGGAGATACAACTGAACGAGCAGAATAATTAACTCGCTTTCCTGCAAGGTTCTTTCTAATTCTTCCTTCTTTTCCTTTAATTCTTTCTGTAATTGTCTTCAATGGTTGTCCTGATCGATGTCTTGCAGGAGGAATTCTCGTAGTAGTATTATCAAAGAATGTCGTAATATGAAATTGCAATAAGTCCCACAAATCCTCAATGATAACTTCTGGAGCACCAGCATTTAAATTTTCCCATAGTCTTTGATTAGCCCGGATAATGTCTGAAAGTTTATGAGTTAAATCATCTTCTGATCTCTCCCCTGACTCCAAAATAATACTTGGCCTAATTGTCACAGGAGGAACAAGCAACATTGTGAGAATCGCCCATTCTGGTCTTGCTGAATTGGGATCAACGCCTATTTTTTCAAATTCTTCATCAGGAATATTAGTTAACATCTCTCGAACCTGAGTTGGAAAAAGTCTTTTTTTCCCAATATAAAAACTAGTAGGTTTCTCTAATTTCACCCTTGGATGCTCAACTCCACAATAAGGACATTTTTTAACATCCTTAGCTTTTTTAGCTCTTTCACTTAAAGAATATTTCTTCATTTTTTCTTCGTTCAATAATAATTTCCCACAATCATGACAGAAAGATCTCAAAGCAATTTCAACTAATGGAATATATTTTAGATGCATAACTGGTCTTGCTAAATCAATACTCCCTGGATGTCCCAAACATTCTTTTAATCTTCCACCACAAGTTCTACATCTAACTCCCGGATCAACTGCCCCCATTCTTAAATCCATCAATCCACCATCGACAGGGTATCCATCAATATCATAAAGTTCTGGAGTTACTATTTTCGCCGAAGATATTTTCTTAATTTTCTCAGGACTAACTAATGAAAACTTTATATTCTTTATTTTTTTTCTAATTATTTTTGGTGCCATTATTTATTCGTATTTGTTTTTTAAATTTAATGTTGTTTGAATATGTAATCCTTGCAGTTCTTCAAGTAATAATTTGAAAGCATAAGATACTTCAATGTATTCAACGTCCTCTGAATTACAAGTAGAACAATACACTTTTCCCCTCGCTGTATCATCAATTGCAACCGCACCACATTTAGTACAAATTGGAAGCACAACTTTATCTGAATCATATCTTTCCTTTAATAATAATGAAGCCCCGTGTGCAACTAATGCTTGCTGTTCCATTTCACCAAGTCTTAACGCTCCTCCTCTTGATCTACCCTCTACTGGCTGTCTCGTTAAAAGTGCAACTTTTCCAGATGCTCTACCATGAATTTTATTCCCAACCATATACTTAAGTTTAAGATAATAAAGATCACCAATAAATATTCTCGCTTCCATCCTCTTCCCTGTCACCCCATTATACATTGTTTCTTTACCATCATATCTAAATCCTAATTTAGTTAATTGCGCTTCTAACTCTTTCTTACCTTCCCCACTAAATGAAGTTCCATCAACTGTTTCTCCTCTTAAACATCCAACTTTACCAGCTAATAATTCTAATAAATAACCTACAGTCATACGCGAAGGTAAACCATGCGGGTTAAAAATAACATCCGGCCTAACTCCATTTGCTGTGAATGGAATATCTGATTCAGGAACAATGGCCCCAATAACCCCTTTCTGACCGTGGGCTGTCGCAAATTTATCTCCTAATTCTGGAATTCTTAAATCCCTTGTTTTAATTTGCACAATTTTATTTCCCTCTTTATCTTCTGTAATAAACACTGCATCTACAATTCCTGTCTCTTCTTGTCGCATAGTGATACTCGCTTCCTTATTTGTTCTTATTGAAATTTCTCTAGCTTCTGATAAAAATTTGGGGGGGGAAGTTTTACCAACCATAACGTCTCCTCCTTCAACTTCTGCTTCAGGATAAACAATTCCGTCCGGCTCAAGATATTGATAACTCTCTTCAGTTCTATACCCTGAAGTATCTTTTTCAGGTATTCCTAATTCATCTTTTAATCCGCCCGCATAATTCATCTCAACAGTTGAATACGGTCTAAAATAAAAACTTCTTCCAACGCCACGATCCAAACTTCCCTTATTAAAAATCAAAGCGTCTTCAATATTATATCCTTCATAAGTCATAATCGCTACAGTTAAATTCTGTCCCGCGGGATAAGTATTAAGAGTATCATAAACAAAACTTCTAACAATTGGTTTTTGTGGATATTGTAATATCGAAACATCTGTGTCAAGTCGACAATGATAATTTGCAGCATATAATCCGAGAGCTTGTTTCTGAGTTTTACTTCCACGATTTAATCTTGAACTTTGATCATGATTTCCATAAGGAACTAATGAAGTTATAACACCAAATAAATCAATTGAATCAATTTCTAAGTGTGTATGTTTATCAGTTAACTCTTCTTCTAATAATGCAACCAAAGTATTTTCTTCCTCTGCAGCGTCGAGGTATTCTACAATTCCGTTAGAAACTAAATCCTTCCATTTCAATTCATCTTGTTCAATTTGAATTAGATGTTCATGTTTTAATCTTGGAATTCCATTATCTACAATAATCAAAGGTCTTAATGCTCTTCCTGGTTCAGTTGAAATAATCACAATATGAAGCCCATTATTATAAGAAATATTTAGTTGAAGGGGCAATGTGCCAGATCTCCTTTTCTCTCTAATCTTAGATACAAATTCTTCAGGCGATTTAACAGATCCAATAAATAGACCATTTAAGAAAACTTCTTCTCCTTCAACACCCGCTGAATCCAATCCATCTGTTTTTAAATCATCTATAAATTTAGATCTTTCTAGATTAATTCTTGTAGATATTTTAGATAGGATAGCTAAATTTTTTCTTAAACCAATTTCAGTTCCTTCTGGAGTTTCAATAGGACAGAATCTACCATAGTGAGTAGGATGCAGTGTTCTTGCCATAAGATTCTCTTGATCAGAAGGCAACATCGAGGCAACTCTTTGCAATTGCGAAATCGTATCCAGATAATTTGTTTTGCTCATATTTTGAGTAACCCCTTTTCTTTCTCCAGTCCATGAACCAGTAGCAATAGCTGATTCAACTCTATGTGAGAATAATGTTGATTTAGCAATAGTTTTAATTGAATAGAATTTTTTTCTCTTTGAAGATTTTTGTAAAGAGTATTGAATATCCCTAATTAAAATTCCCAAATTAACTCTAAATAAACTTGATAACAAATCTCCTGAAAGTCTAACTCTTTTATTTGCATAATGATCTTTATCGGTAATTAAAGAAGGGTTCTCTTTGGCGATTAAATACTGCTTAATTAATTTACATAATGTAACCGCTTTATTTATTCTATCTTCTTTTTTTGTTCCAATATGTGGGAATAAATACGAGTCAATTCTTTGTTTAACTCTATCTAAAATTTCTTTTTTTGTACCTTGAAGATTTGTTTTTTCAGCAATATACATCATGGCGTCCTCGGGAGTTGCGATATTTACAAATTCATAAAGATTAACAATAACACTATCTGTTTCCTTACCAATATATTTTGCGATGTCTGATTCTTTTGTTAAACCAAGTGCTTTCAAAAGTATTAACGACGGAGTATCTCTGAATCTACTAAAAGTTGTTTCAATAATTCCCTCTTTATTTTCAGTAATTGTAACCGGAATTCTGTAAGTTCCCTTTAACGAAAAAAGTCTCAACATTAGTCCACCCTTTTTGTTTGATTCAATAAATGATTGGTTTTCCGCAAGGTCCTCTGCCATAACCATAACTCTTTCATTTCCATTAATAATAAAATAACCTCCTGGATCCATTGGATCATTATAGTTTGCAATTAAATCTTCTTTAGACATCCCATGCGTGTTACATGCTTTACTTTTTACCATTATCGGAATTCTACCAATTTCTACAATCTCTGAATCAATTTGATCATCTTTTTTAACAGTAAGTTCAAGTTTAACCGGAGCAGAATAAGTAAGATTTCTTAGTCGAGCATCGGCCGGAATAATTTGAGAAGTGCTTCCGTCAGCTTCGGTCATTTCAGGTTTACCCACTTCTATTTTCCCAAGAGTGATTTCAAAATCTTCATTATTTATTGTCTCTTGAATTTCATTCACAATTTCTTGCATCCTCTGTCCTATAAATTCATTAAAAGAAGTGATGTTTGATTCTACTAACGAATGTTCTTTCAGATATTTTTTAATAATGATATGTGAGTTTTTGTCTTTAACCATCATATGACCACCCTATAATAGATGGCAACCTCTTCGGTCTCATCATCTTTTCTTTCAATTTTAATTATATCACCAATTTCCCAACCTTCTTGAAGCGACGGATCGTCGATAAAAATCTTAGGTAATTGCGCTTTAGAGATGTTTAATTTCTTTAAGAACTCTTCTGATTCTTTTTCATTAAGTTTAGTGTGTTTGGGTTGTAGAATGTGCATTTTGATGATAATATGAGTTAGTATAAGCTATTCGCTTTAACAACTTTACAATAATAAAAGATTATGAATTTTCATTTAAAAAGCTTTCTATAATCTGGGAAATATGCTTTAAATTGAATATTTGCGAAACAAAAGCTTTTTTAAAGTATTTATCCCCATTTAATTTATTATTTGGGTTTAGTATTCAAATAATATGGCTTCGTAGCTCAGCCTGGCAGAGCACTAGACTTTTAATCTAGGTGTCGCGGGTTCAAATCCCGTCGAGGCCATTTATGTTTGACAAAGATATCTCTGAAATTTTATGCTATTGTTGTGGAGAAGAATATTCTATCAGAGAATTTAATTCAGAACTCCCCTTAGAGTTTTGTGGAGAATGTGGAGCAGAATTTTTCCTCCCTAAATCACACAATCCCTTAAAAGGTTACAAGTGCCTTGATCAATATTACAGTTTATTAGAATTGTTGCCCCCCCATCTTCTTAATCATTTACCTCTCTATCTAACTCCTCAGTTAAGTCCTCAAAGAATCAGTTAATTTCTCTTCAAGTTCTTCAGCACTAACCGCTCCAACAATTCTATCAAAAATCTTGCCATCTTTTATTATAATCATATTTGGAATTGAACTAACTTTATATTTGTCCGCCAACGCAGGATTATTTGCAATATCTATTTTCCCAAATTTAATTTTATCATTAAATTTATCTTCCATCTCGTCGACAATTGGAGACATCATTATACAAGGCATACACCAATCTGCAAAAAAATCAATAAATACAATTCCCCCTTTAAGGAACTCTTCAAATTCATGATTGGTTAATTCTTTGACAACCATTAAATTTGAACAATTTTTTAATTTATAAAATTATTCGTTCTATAAAATATCCTGTAAAACTTCCTCTACCTTTTTTTCCAAATCTTCAAAACTCCCATTATTTTCAAAAACAAAATCTGCCTTATTAATACATTGAGAAATATTTTGTTTAGCAGGATCATTGGAAATCATTTCTCTTTTTTCATTTACTACAAATTCTTGGAAAGAAACATTATCTGTTTTGCTCTGCCTTAAGAGAATTCTTTCATACCTTTTCCTAATTTCTGCATCAACTGCTAATAAATAAAATTTTCCTTTGGACTGAAGTGCTTCAACTTCTCCAACTGCTCGCAGACTTTCAATAACTGCCAAACCTCCATCTTCCCTCGCTGATTCGTATAATTTTTCCACTATATAACTTGGGGAATTTTCAGCCCGCAATTTATTTGCCACCAGAACCATATTATCTCGGTTCACTGCTAGACTTAATATTTTTATTTCGTCGACGATAAAATCCCTAACAGAATAATGCACAAAACCCTTTGTCTTTAAATAATCTACAATCGTTCCTTTCCCTGCTCCGAGTGTTCCAGTAATTCCGATTATCATGCTCCACTACTCCCAAACCCGCTGTCACTTCTTTCACTTTCTTTTAACTTTTCAACTTCTTCAAATTCTATTTGTGGATAAGGAAGAATTATAATTTGACAAATTTTATCTCCCACTTCATAAACTTCTTCCCCAATTTTTCTAAATCTTAATTTTAATTCTCCACGATAACCAGAATCAATGACTGCTACATGATTTGTTAAAACCAAATCTTTATTGGATAAACTACTTCGTGGAAAAATAATACCCACATACCCTTCTGGAATTTCAAATGCTAATTCAGTCCCATATTCAATAAACTTTTCTTTTTCTTCCTTAGACATTGCAATCAAGTCCATCCCAGCGTCACCAAATTTAGCATATTCAGGAATAATTGCATTAGAATTTAATTTCTTTATTTTTACTCGCATTTGCTTCCACACCCACAAACTTTACATCCTTCTTGATAAGTAAAGGGTTGTCCACAATCTTTACATACCTCTCTTGTTTGTGTACCATCTTCGATATATTTTTTCAATGCCCTTCTAACCCCACTTTTCCAACTATGAATTCCCTCTATCTTATCATCCATTTTATCAATTATATGGACTATCTCTTCTAACGGAACTTGATTTCGCATCATTCCAGAAATCATTCTACTATAATTCCAGTAAGCTCTATCAAACTGGTGTGAAATTCCTCCAACTCTTGATTGAAATCCATTTCTATCGGCATAGATAAAATCATAATGAGTTCGTTGTCCATCCTTTTCCTTTACAATTATCCCTTCAGTTATGTTACTGGGAACCGCTAAGACTTCCTCTTCTGATTTGCCTGTAAAAATCTCATACGGTCTGCCTTCATGTAATCCCACAAACGCAATCCATTTATCTAGACAATCAGGTGATTGATTATTAAATCTCAAAACTTCAGCTTCAAGTTCTTTTGGACGATTACTTAGTATACTTGTCACAGAGTTTTCTTTTGTAGTCATAACCCCTGACCCTCTTGATCCATCTCGATAGATAGTAATTCCCTTACATCCGGCTTCCCATGCTTTTTGATAAACTTTTGCTACAGTTTCTTTAGTAGTCTCTTCTGGAAGATTAACTGTAGCACTAATAGAATGATCTACCCATTTCTGAACTCTTCCCTGCAATTCTACTTTTTTTACCCAATCAGTATCTTGGGCTGTTGATTTATTATAAGGTGATTCTTTCACTAGTTCTTTTAACTCTTCTTTACCCATATTTAAAATATTCTGTTTAGAATATCCTAATGGTTCTGCCCATTCCATAAAAGGTCTATGAACTATGTCAAAAATTTCCCATTCATCCCCAACATTATCCACATCATCCACTTTTGCCCCGCGATTTGTTTTGGCATTTGTATCTATTTTTTTCCGTCTTTGGTATCTTGCTGCAAATAAGGGTTCTATTCCTGAGGATGTTTGTGTCATAATGCTTGTAGTCCCAGTGGGAGCAATTGTAAGAAGAGCTATATTTCTTCTCCCATCTTTTTGCATTTCATTATAAAGTTCTGGGCGCGCCTCACGAATTCTCTCAATAAAAGGATTGTCTGCTTCTAGTTCTGGATCATAGACTGAAAATGCTCCTCTCTCCCTAGACATTTCAATAGATGATTGATATGCGCTTAGTGCCATTTCTTCATGTAATTTTTCTTCAAATTGATTTCCTTCTTCTGTAGCATATCCTAATCCTAATGCTGCCAATGTGTCTGCTTCGCCAACAATCCCCAACCCAGTTCTTCTCCCCCCAGAGGTTTGCTTTCTAATTTTTTCCCATAATCTTCTTTCTACACTCTTTATTTCATCTAACTCTGGATCCCTATTAATTTTATCCAAAATTTTATCTATTTTCTCCAATTCTAAATCTACAATATCATCCATAATTCTCTGCGCTTTCTTAACATTTTTTTGAAATAAATCATGATTAAATTCAGCTTCAGGAGTAAAACGATTTTCAACATGCTCATAAAGATTTAGAGCTAATAATCTACAAGAATCATAAGGGCAAAGGGGAATCTCCCCACAAGGATTTGTTGAAGTGGTTTTATAACCAAATTCAGAGTACCTATCTGGAAGAGATTCCCGGATAATATTATCCCAAAATAAAATTCCCGGTTCAGCAGATTGCCAAGCATTATGAATTATCTTTCCCCAAAGTTCACCAGCATTAACTGCTTGAGTGTATTTTGGATCATCAGTTTCAATTGGAAATTGTTGAAAATATTCCCCTCCATTTAACGCTTTATTCATAAATTCATCATCTACTCTGACTGAACAATTTGCCCCAGTAATTCTTCCCAAATCCATTTTAGCATCAATAAAATCTTCTGCATCTGGATGTCGAATAGATAAGCTTAACATAAGTGCCCCCCGCCTACCATCTTGAGCAACTTCCCTTGTAGAATTTGAATGTCTATCTGCAAAAAGTACCACTCCCGTAGAAGTTAATGCAGAATTATTTACTGGACTCGCTTTAGGACGAATTCCTGATAAATCATACCCTACTCCTCCTCGACGTTTCATAAGTTGTACTTGTTCTTGATCTATTTGCATGATCGCTCCGTAAGAATCCGCAGATTCTTCTTGCACTCCAATCACAAAACAATTTGATAATGATGCAACTTGAAAATCATTTCCAATGCCAGTCATTGGGCTTCCCTGTGGAACTATATATTTAAAATCTTTAATCAATTCAAAAATTTCTTCTTCTTCCATTGGATTTTTATAATTTGCCTCAACTCTTGCAATTTCCCCAGCAATTCTATGATGCATATCCTCTGGAGTTCTCTCATATAAATTTCCAAAAGAATCTTTCAAAGCATATTTGTCAAGCCAAGTTAATGCAGCAAATCTATTTCCATTAAAGTATCTTGTGGATGCTTCAGCTGCTTCTTGGAAACTATATTTGGGAAGCTCCTTTGATACCAAAGTCTTATTTTCTATTGTCTTTCCCATCACTTAATCCCTCCAATCTCTTTTTTAAAATCTTTAACATCTTGAAAATCTTTATATACCGACGCAAATCTTATGTATGCAATATTATCTAATCGCTTAATTTTTTTAATGATTAATTCTCCAATTTTAAAACTCTTGATTTCCTTTTTCCCCTTTCTTCTTATTTGTTCCTCAATTTCGTTTACCATTTTTTTAATTTTTTCTTGCGACACCGGTCGCTTTTCAAATGCTCTTGTCACCCCAATCCCAATTTTTTCAATATTAAATTTTTGTCTTGCACCATCTTTTTTTATTACCCAAATTTCTCCCTTATCAATTTTTTCATATGTTGTGAATCTTTTTTGACATTTGAGACATTCCCTTCTTCTTCTGATGCCCTCTGGAGAATTTCTTTTATCTGTAACCCTATGGGTCGTATGTGAGCAATATGGACATTCTATCATTCTTTTAATATACAATATGTTGTATGAAGTTATTCTCTCTTACACCATAATTTGTATTATAACTAAAAATAAATCCTATTTAAACATTTATAATCACTTTAAAGTGGGCGGAGGAAATTGAAGGATTTTTTAGTTGTTATCATTATTCATGCACAAATCCCAACTAACTGACATTTCTTACAAATTTTTCCACGCGAAGGCTCCCCACAATTTTCACAATATTTAACGCCTTCGCTCTTTTTCTCAACCCGCTTCAAAAGTTTCTTTGAATTTTTAATTATATTCTCTTTTTGTTTTGTCGGAACTTTTTCTAAAAAATTCCTTATCTGAATCCTATAAGAATCAATAGCACACGGACATCCCTCATAATGAACTGGAAGTTTATTTTTCTTTGAATATTTTTTAATATCTTCTTCAGCAATATAAAACAGCGGTTTAATCCTCGGAATAAATTTTTTATTTGAAATATTTTTTGTTACAATTCCAGAACTTGCACTTAATTCTAAACTTCCCTTAAAAACATTCATTAAAATTGTCTGCGCTTCGTCGTCGAGATTATGACCGGTTGCAATATAATCCGCTTTCAATCCCCTCACTGCTTTATTTAAAATCCATTTTTTAATAACCCCACAAATTGCACAATTTTTAATCTGTGATTTTTTCTGTTTGTAATGTTCAGTCTGAATCGCAGTTCGAAGATAACACATTCCAGAACCCATTTCTTTTTTCATATCATAAAGATGCAATCGCATATCCAATAATTTACAAAGCTCGACAACTTTTTTCAAACACTCTTCAGAATATTTCCCAATTTTTAAATCAATGTGTAACCCTTCAATTTTATGTCCAAGTTTGTGCAAAAGATATGCAACAACAGTAGAGTCCTTCCCTCCAGATAAAGCTACCACGATTTTTTTTTCCTTATTTAAACCAATTCGCTTTATAGTTTCCTTAAATTTTTTCTCAAGTTTATCCATAGAATAAATTAGTTCTAAGAAGTTTTAAATGTTATTAGTTATCTATCTAATTCTGTGTGACAATGAACTGTCCATAAAAATGAAGGCAATAAATATGTTTTTCCTTTGTGCTCTGTCAAGTATCCAAATTTCTTTTCCAGAACTGCATCCAATCCATAATCTTTTCTTCCTTTAACTTCTCTGGCTCTCCATTCTCCTACTTTAGCTGCTCTCATAATCAAATTAACAAGATGTTGTTCATATTTGGAGTTTCCCAAAGTGTCCATAACTAATCTGGCTACAACATTTTTTCCCTGCGCAATAGCGCTTTTATGTTTACCAAAAACATCTTCGACAGGACTTTCCCTGTTTAAAATTCTCATATAATCATCAGAATAAATTTCATCATCTAAGATTACATTTTGACCAATTAATTTTCTACTTGGAATTGTCATCTTTTTTTCTCCATATGATTATCACATCGTCCCTTGCCACAAGTCTGATGAAGTCTTTCGCCTTCTGCAGTTGGTTTACAGTTTAAACAATCATATATCTCTAATCCCTCAACATCATGCGCTTTAACTCTGTGGGGCTTTGTCTTGTCTGGATCATATTTAGAGCATCCTCCAACATAGCTTCGATGCAAAATGCCGTTTTCATCTATAGTCATTGTATTATTGTAATTTTAAAGGGGTATTTAAATCTTTTGTTCTAAGAAGTTTTAAACTTTCTTATCTGTAAAATTCTTCAACTTTATTATCTAAATACTCTGCCTCTTCTAGTGGAAGTTTACCTTTTCTTCTCATTTGGCAAGCCCATCCCATCATCAACCCTGCTGTTGAAGTCATAAATGGAGGAAAAACTTGTGTCATAAATTCCATATGAGCCTGGATCTCAGCAGAAGGGGCAGGATTAACTCCCCCTGTTAGATAATTACAGAGAAGAGGTGCTATTGTATACGCCATTGCTGCAGTAATTGCCACCATCCCCACAAAATTATCTGGTGCTAAAATTCCATCAGTTCTTAAATAATTCAATCCCCTGCTAACCAATTCTTTTGTTTGTCCTAATCTTTCATTATGAACTTTATTTCTTCTCCTAGGAAATAATCTCCAAACCGGTTTATCAACTCGATCAGATAACTCTCTTAAAGAATCTCCAATAGTTATCTTTCCATTTATCGCATCTTTCAAAACAGGATTCTCTTCATATGCTCTTATTATTTGTTTTTGATATTCAGACATATCAATCCAAGGTAAATCCTCAAGAGTGGGCCCCATATAGTTTTCTTCAAACATTCTATATCCTTCAAACTTTTTTCTTACTTCATCAAACTCTTGTCGAATTTCATCATTTATTCCTTCTGATTCTTTTAATTGAGCATATAAACTTGTCATCTTTTTTTCTTCCTAAAATTTTCACAATATCTCTTACCACACGGTTGAGTTATTTTCTCTCCTTCATCAGTTGGCACACAATTCAAACATTCATAAACATCCAAACCTTCCACATCACGCGCTTTAACTCCGCGAGGTCTTGTAGTGTCTGGTAAATAACTAGAACACTCTCCAACATAGCTTCGATTTAAAATTCTGTTTCTATTTCTTACCATCGTAATATTTCAATTTTTAAAACATTTATAAACATTTGTATGTTCAATAAATCCAAATATTTATAAAACATTTTTTTATCTAATTTTTATGACAAAACAATTAGATAAGATGGCAAGTGACTTTTCTTTAGCCTATGCTTTATGTTCTAGTGCAAGAAGGACTTGTTGTATAATTGGGCCCGCTCTAAGACTTGGAAGTTTTGATTTAGAAAATATGCAAATGTTTATTGAAGGACTTAAAGATAATTGGAATTTGTTAAACCAACTTTCCACCAGATATCTTAAAACTCAAGAGATTACAAATTATCTTCTTCAAGTTAAATCTACTGCAAAAGACTCCTTGCCAGAAAATTTTTATAATTGGATTTATGAAACTGACTCTACAGATTAATCAAATCTAATCTTAATCACATGTTTCAATTTTTTCTTTTGTTATATACTGATATGCAGAATAAGCTGCAGTGCAACCATCCGCCACTCCAATAATTAATTGTTTGAATTCTTTATCAGTTACATCCCCTGCTGCGAAAATCCCTTTAACATTAGTTAAACAATTTTTATGGTCAATTATTATTTCATCTTTCTTATTTGTTTTAACTCCAATATCTTTTGCTAATCCCGAAAGAACCTTATGGCCAATTGCAACAAAAACAGCATTAACTTCTAATTCTTTCTTCTTTTTGTAGGGTTTATCCAAAGTCACTGATTCAGCTTTGGAACTTCCTTTAACTTCTATGACGTTTGTTTTATTTATTACTTTAATTTTTTTATTCTCTTTAATTTTTTCTAAATTTG
This sequence comes from archaeon, assembly GCA_018657525.1. Classification (GTDB taxonomy): domain Archaea; phylum Nanobdellota; class Nanobdellia; order Pacearchaeales; family GW2011-AR1; genus JABHWZ01. The sequence continues at coordinate 74,570 of JABHWZ010000004.1, forward strand.
TCGGTTCAGGATGAATCTTTTCCCCTCGATAAATCATGTAAACTTTATCTGCATATTGAGCTAAAATAAGTGCATCAATCGCAGCACTATCTGACCCTCCAATAACTGCCACAGTTTTCCCCCTATACAAAGGACCATCACATAAGGCACAATAATTAATTCCTCTTCTGTCAAATTTTTCAGAACCTTTCACAGTTTTTGGAAGTTTCCTCCATTTTGTTCCTGTTGCAAAAATAATTGCCTTTGATTTATATCCTTCTTTTTCAGTTTTAATATTAAAACAAGTTTTCATTTTTTCCACTGATTCAGCTTTTTCAGTTTTAATAGTAATATCTTCATAATTTCTTGCATGTTCTTCGATTTTTCTAGCAAGTTCCATCCCTCCAATTTTTTTAAAACCAGGATAATTTTCCACCACATTTGTTGTAGTGATAACTCCTCCAATTGGTAACTCGGAACCATGAGGAGTCCCTAAAACCAAAGTTTTCAAACCCAATCTTGAAGCATACATTCCCGCGGCCAAACCTGTTCCTCCTGCACCGATAATAATCAAATCATAATTTTCTTTAACAACTTCTTTTCCCTCTTTTTTCATATTATCTTCCTATTTTTATTTAATTTAAATGTTCCCTTTTTTATCCCCGCCATCGATCAATTTTATTTTCAACTTTGGTAGACCAGCTTTGGATAATCTGTTTTATTTTTTTTCTAATCTGCATTTTTGAATTACATTCATAGGTAAAAATATACCCTCCATTTTGCAAATTCTTTTGATGTCTAATTATAACTTCTTGCCCAAATAATTTTTTTACTGCTTTTTGAATTGTAGTTAAACCTAAATTTAATTTTTTAATCATCCCTATAGTGGTATGTTCTGTTTTGGAATTAGCTAAAAAATATTTAAAAATTTCAAATTCCTTTTTAGTCAGTCCTAATCCACATTTAATAATATCATCCAAATTAAACTTTTTACACGCAAAGTTTATCATCCTAGAATAGATTCAATTTTTTCTTTCAAAGCTTCTTTCGGCACAAATCCCACAATTCTATCAATTTCTTTCCCATCTTTAGTTACAATCAGACAAGGGATCCCACTAACCTCAAATTGTGCAGGAAGATTCTCTTCCTCTTCGATATTAACCTTGACAAATTTTAGTTTCCCAACAAAGTCTTCACTAAGTTCTTCAAAAACCGGGCCCATCATTTGACACGGACCACACCACGAAGCCCAGAAATCAATGATTACAGGAATTTCTGATTTTTCAACTTCCTCTTGGAAATTCAAACTTATTACTTTTTTTGTTGTCATTTTTGCTCCAATACTTCACAATTTAGAGTACCTAATTGCACTTTATAAGTACTTATATAATCAAGAAGTACTATTTAAACCTTTCTCAGATAAATTTTCCACAACTTTTATAATCTCCACCCTCCTTTCTTAAATATGAAAAAGAAAGTTTTACTTTTAGGTGCTTCTGGAAATATTGGAACCGGTTTCATAGAAAACTATTTGGAAAATCAAGAATATCAAAAAGATTACGATTTGATTATTGGAATTCATCAACACAATTCAATAACAGACAAACTTAAAACAAGAAAGTTTTCACTAACAGATTTAGATTCTTTAAGAAAAGCATTCCAAGGAATTGATGTAATAATCAACTTAGCCGCCAATCCACATCCCGAAGCTGATTTCGAAAATTTAATCGATTCCAATTTAATCGGAGCTTATAATGTTTTCCAAATTGCAAAAGAAAAAAAAGTTGCGAGAGTAATTTTTGCAAGTAGTGTGCATGCTATAAAAGGTTATGATTTAGATTACAAAGTCAGAGCAGAGGACGCACCAAAACCTCTAACAATTTACGGAGCAACAAAAGCATTTGGCGAAGCACTTTGTTACACTTTTTCACAAAATTCAGAATTATCTTGCATTGCAATACGAATCGGAGCTTACGCAGCAAAAGAAAAAATGCACAATGTTTGTTCTCAGAGAACAGATTATCATTACGTCGTAAGTCAAAAAGACCTTTCCCAATTAATCCATAAAACAATTATTGCTCCAGAAAAAATCAAATATACAATTCTAGCTGGAATATCAAACAATAAAAAACATAGTATGGATTTAGAACTCGCAAAAAAGTTAGTTAATTACAATCCTAAAGACGACGCTTATGCAATTTGTGAGAAGACTAGATAAAATAATAATCATAAAATAATCTTTTATTGATATAAAATAATATCCCTAAGAGGCCAGTAAAAGACAATATTAATGCCACCCAATTTAATGAATTCTCCCCGAGCTCTTTAATTATATTCCCAGTAATACTTGAATTAATTAAAAACATACTAAAACTCAATAATGCTATCCCAATACTCAAGCATAATTTTTGAGATAAGTCTTTGCTTTTTTGTTTGATTAATCCTCCACTTACATATTCTTCTCCTTCTTGCCTGTATTGTGAAAAACAATAATCCTCTGTAGGAACTATTTTAAATCTAAATTTTGCATCTCTCGAAAGGTCATCTAGCGCAGAATGCAACATACTTTGTTTACCTATCCTACATTTCGAAGTTTTAACCTTCCGCTTAAATCTCACAATTAGATTTCTTTTTCTATCTTCATCTATTCTGTCTGTTTCTTTTGATTTTTTCATAACCAAATAACCTGCTAACTGCCCTGAAGGTTTTTCTTTATATGCAATTACTGCAGTCTTCACTCTTGAATCTCTCAAAAAAGCATCAACATCCTCTGGACTTGGAGCAACAGTTATAGATTTTTTGGAAGGCAAAAATCTATGAGTATGTATCAAAGTGTAAGGTTTTTTCCCGTGTCTTTCACTTAAGAATAGGGCCTTAAGTGGATGGACTTCCACTCCCCCTTCTTCAGGCAAGGCACTCACATCAACCGGTTCTTCCCCGGGAAATTTGATTAGGGCTTCTTCAGTTTTTGTATATCCACTCCCCTCAATAATCTCTCTAGGACTTTTCCTTTTTTTCATATTAAAAGATTTATTGAGATATTTAAATAATTTTGCTTTGGAAAAAGAAAAGTCCCCCAAAATTTATAAACCATCCACCCTTATTTTCAATATGGAAAAAGCAGTTCAGATAACTTTGATAATTTGTGGAACAATTTTATTCTTGGGATTAGTAGCTTTCTCAATAATTAGTCCTGCATTTCCACAAACTAATACTGTGACTGGAACAGGTGAAGCCTCAATAAAAGTTACTCCTGACATCGTTGGAGTTTACTTCAATGTAGAAACTTCTGGAACAACAAGCAAAGAAGCAAAAGACGCAAACTCTGAAATTGTGGATGGTTTAATAACTGAATTACTAAAGCAAGGATTTGAAAGAAAACAAATTCAAACTCAAAATTTTAATATTTATGAAGATTATGATTGGACAAATGGGCAAAGAATTCCAAAAGGTTTCAAAGCAACACATTCAATTAAGGTAGAATTGTCTTCAGAAAATTCTGAGAAAATAGGTGAAATAATCGACGCTGGAGTTGACGCAGGAGCAAGAATTAGTTACATAAATTTTGAGTTAAGCCAAGAACTTCAAAATACTCATAAAGCAGAAGCAATGAAACTTGCTGCTCAAGATGCGAAAACAAAAGCAAACGCAATCGCAGAAGGGTTATCCGAAAAATTGGGGAACTTAGTTTCAACATCAAGTAATGACTTTGATTATCAACCTTGGAGACTACATGAGGCAGTTGGTTCGGGGATATCTGAAGACGCTGAATTAGCAAAAGAAGCTTCAACAAATATCCAACCTTCTGAAAGAGAAATATCTGCACGAGTTACAGCAGTTTTTAAATTAAAATAAAAATTTAAAAAATTATTTAATTTATGAATCAGTTATTTACCTACATCCACAACTTCCACTGCTAACTGCTCCACATGTTGCTCTTCCACAATTGTTTTCAAGTGTGCAACTATTTCCACAAGTCGTTCCGCAACTAAGCGCATCAGTTTGTTCAGTGTCAGTTGATGAATCAGTAGTAACCGCATTAATTGTCGTGATTCCAGCAAAAACTAAAACCAACGCAATAACTCCTAATGTTATCCATAGCTTCATATTTATACCTCCAATTTAATTGAAATAATAAAAAAATAATTTTATATAATCGGTTCGCTGAAACTAGTTACATTTTATTTAAGCACAACAAAATTATTCATCGTGTCAAGAAAACTTCAATATATCTTAATGCTTTGATTAATTTTGCTTAAGCACAACAAAATTATTCATTCCTCTTCGCTTTCTTTCTACAATTTCTCGTGCTTCTAGCTTATCTAAAAGCCGAGTCATTCCAACTTTTCCAATTCCCAATTCTTCCATCAATGTTTTCTGAAACATTCCCCCTTCCTTCTGAAGCATTTCAATAGCTTGTTTCTCCCGCACATTTAATCCCTTCAATTCAATTGGCTTCTTTTTCTCTTTTACTATTTTATATTTAATTTTCTCTCGCGGTTTTGTATTCATTATAACTAACCCAATAATTAAAATAACTGCAACAATACTTAGACTTATCCAAGTTTGAATATTAGCATTTGTGTACATTCCACACGTGGGTCCATGCGAACAACTTATATCTAGATTTGCCTTTATCAAATTATTAAATATCCAAACCATGGCTCCCATTACCCCTGAAATTCCCACAATTAACCAACCGACATTTTTATTTTCCATTTATTTTCCCCTCATAATTTTTAATTGCCTTCCCAAGTGCTTCAATTCCTAAAATAGAACAATGAACTTTTATTCTGGGCATTCCCCCCAAAGCTTTCACAATATCCTCTTTTTTTATTTTCTTTGCCTGTTCTAAAGTTTTACCTTTTGCTAATTCACAAACAACATCTGAAGCTGCTATCGCAGCTCCACATCCAAAAGTCTTAAATCCAATATCCTTGATCACTTTTGTCTTTTTATCTAACTTGAATTCTAAATGCATAACATCCCCGCACGCAACATTTCCAACTTCTCCAACAGCGTCGGGATTTTTTACATCTTTTACAAATTTTGGATTTTGAAATCTTTTTAAAAGTTCTTTGGTGTAATTTAATTGTATCATTTTAAATTATGCCAAAGAAAATATTCATATTTACTTTAGTATAGGTGTTATTCATTTTGCATGAATGTATTTTAATTTACTTAGTTCTTGAACATACTTTTTCCTGACTTCTTCATTTTCTTCAATTCTACAATTTCCCCAGGTTCCTGGACTTCCCCAAGTTTTATCTTTTATCCAATCCCAATTAATATAACAAAAAGCCTTGATTTGCTTATGTTTTCCAATCCATTCAAAATATGGTTTAAACCAGTTATCCCAACTTTTTTCTCCATCTAAAACTCCAACTTCTGCAGCAGTTGATTCTCCAATCATCACCGGTTTTTTATGTTTTTTAGCTAATGTTAAAAAATCTTCTACAGGCTTATATTTTCCTGTCAAGTGCCTAGCAAAGAACACATCTATCCCAAACCAATCCACATAATCATCTCCGGGATAATATTTTTCAACAGGATCTGTTCCATTAAATGGGCAAGCACACCAAACAGTAGCAATATTTTCAATTTTAGCTTTTCTAAATTTATCTGTGATATATTGCCACGCCTCCACAAAATTATCTGAATCATATTTTCCTTTTTTATCAAATTCATATCCTATCCTAATAAATGTTGACCTTTTCATTTTTTGAATCATTCTAAAAAATTTATCCAAATCTTCATCATACTTTCCAGCCAACACCTTAGAGGTTTGATCTTTTCCATCAGCATCTAATAATTTTAATCCAATTTGCAACATCAGATCTGGAAATTGTTTTAATTCATTTCTAATTTTTTTTATCCATTGTTGAATTTTATGAATTTTTGCATAAGTCATATATATGGCTGGTTTAAATTCTTCAACGGAATCAGAATATTTTTTAAATTGTTCTAAACTTTGTCCTGCGCCATGGATTACTTTATTCCCTTTTGGCTCAAATTTTTGATTAAAATTCATTTTATTTTCAATGGTAAAAAAGGTTTAATTGCTTTCCGCAGTTGTGGATACGTCCATTTCTTTTGGAACGAAATATAATCAAGTTCTTTTAAATGAGCTAGTGCTTCAGGGATTAATCTTTTTGAATCTGTAACATTAATTTCAATAAATTTGTTTTTTCCAATATTAAATTTATTTTGCAAAACATCTTTTAACCTTTTTCTGACAGTGATAATTATATCTGCCCAATCAACATCTTCTTGTGAAATAGGATTCCACTTCATATTTGGATCTTCAAAACCTTCGGCTCCACCATACCTTGTTTTATATCCTTTTCTCCCAAGATATTCTGCAAGATACTTACTCCGATTAAGTCCTTTAGAACATACAGCCAATACTTTAATTTTTTCTTTCACTCCAGTGCCTCCAACTTTTTCATCAATTCATTAATTTCTTTTTCAGAAAACCCGTGTGCCTGACAGCCCTGTTCAATGGATTCCATCTGCGACATCGGGCATCCAAAACAATGCATTCCAGCTTCCAATAAAACTTCTGCCGACTCTGGAATTTTATCAAGCAGTTCTGAAAAAGTCATGTCTTTTGTAATCTTTGCCCCAGCATTCCGCAATTTGGGGTACACTGAGCAGTGTTGTTTTTTCATTTCAATTTTTCTGGTTTCCAATTTAATTCTTTCATTCTCTTTCTAGCAAAATCTTCCATCCCCTGTTTAACAACCAGCACATCTAATTTATGGAGGATATTGTTAATTTGAATTTTACCTCCACGATAAAGTTTCCACCAATCTCTCTCAGTGTTTAGGAATTTCCAATCCTTGGGAATAGAATCTTCAGGAACAATCGCTACTAAATCAATATCACTCCCATCATGATTTCTGTAGGAAGTTTCATATTTACCAAATTCTCCAGTCGTAGAGCTTCCGACTAAGTATGCTTCTTTAACTTCGGGAACTAATTGTGATTTAACAAATTTAATAATTCTTTGATGGACTTCCTCCTGATTCGAATAAATTATCTTTTTTGGTTTAGTCATTTTTACTTAGTTCCAATTTTAAACTTTCTAATTTAATTCCTGAATATTGCACCTTACTTATCTCTTTATCTTCCCCAAGAATTTTAATTTTAAATCCCTCTTTTTTTATCAAATCTAAATAATCTTCCTTTTGTAATGCTCCCGCCACACATCCAGAAATTAAATCTGGATTATTTTTTTGTTCTTTTGTTAGTTCTCCTAATAGAACTATATCTGAAACATACATCTGTCCATTATTCTTCAGAACTCTTTTTGCTTCTTGAAAGACTTTTGATTTATCTACTGAAAGATTAATCACACAATTACTGATTATTAAATTAACACTTTCATCTCCTAATGGAAGATTTTCTATTTCTCCAAGTTTAAATTCAACATTTTGATAATTATTTTTTGCAGCATTTTCCCTTGCCCTTTTCACCATTTCCGGCGTCATATCAACCCCAATAACTTTGCCTTTCTTTCCAACTTTCTTGGAAGCAAGAAAACAATCAAAACCTGCTCCACTTCCTAAATCTAGAACAATATCTCCCTCTTTAATTTGAGCAAGCGCAATAGGATTTCCACAACCTAACCCAAGATTTCCTGGGGCACCTAACTCATCTTCTGAGTAACCGATATTTCTTGCAATATTTTCTTGTTCATCTTTTTTGCAACTACAAGTACAACATGAGCCTTTATTTGTAGCAATATTTGTATAATTCTTTTTTACTATTTTTTTTATTTCTTCAGTTTGCATTTAAATGTCCCCCACCAACGGACTTATCCGTCGCAGTTTTTCAACTGTTTTTTTTAATTGCTCAATTGCAAAATCAATTTCTTCTTTTGTTGTATATTTACTGATTGAAATTCTAATGGATGAATTTGCTTCCAAAGGAGTTTTACCAATAGCTAATAAAACATGACTCGGGTCTAAATTTTTTGACGAGCAAGCTGAACCAGTTGAAGTAAAAATTCCAGCTGAATTTAAAAAACTACCAATTGCTTCCCCTTCAATGTTATTAAAACATAAATTAATATTATTACAAAGCCTATCTTCTCTAGATGGACCATTCAAACTAACATTTGAAATTTCATTAGTAATTTTTTCAATAAAGTAATCTCTTAATTTTTTAATCCTCTTGACATCTCGATTTGAAGCAACTTGAACTGCTTTCCCAAAACCAACAATTCCCGGAACATTTTCTGTTGAACTTCTCAATTTAAATTCCTGCCCCCCACCATGCAATAAAGGGGTAATTTTAATCCCCTCCCGAATATATAAAGCACCAACTCCCTTCGGACCATGAATCTTGTGTGCATTAATTGTCATCAAATCTAAATTCATTTTTTTAATTTTAATAGGAACTTTTGTAAAACTCTGACAAGCATCTGTATGAAACAAAACATTTTTTTCTTGACAAATTTTTCCTATTTCTTGTAAATGTTGAATAGTCCCAATTTCATTGTTCCCGTGAATCACTGAAACTAAAATTGTTTTTTCTGTAATAGCATCTGCAACATCTTGAGGATTTACAAAGCCGGTTGCATCAACATCCAAATAAGTAACCTTGCCTCCTTGAGTTACAACCCATTTACATGCATTCAAAATACAATCGTGTTCAATTTTTGTAGTTATAATATGGTTCTTCCCACTTTTGATTGTCTGCTCTTTTAAAAATAATCCTTTAATCACAAAATTATTAGCTTCTGTTCCACTTCCGGTAAAAATAATATCTTTAAATTTTGCTCCAATTTCTCGAGCGATTATTTCCCGCGCCTCATCCAATCCTCTCTTAGCTTCCTGTCCCTTAAAATGTAGTGACGACGGATTACCATAATTTTCAGTTAAATAACTTTGCATTGCTTTAGCCACTTTTTCGTCAACCTTTGTTGTTGCCGCATTGTCAAGATATATTTCTTTCATTTTAATTTAACCTTTAAATTTTTCAAAATATCTAAAGTTTGACTCAAATCTTTTTCTTTAACTAATAAATGATCAGTAGAATATGAAGATACAACAAAGATACTTATTCCTGCTTTAGCTAACGCACTGGATATTTTAGCGATAAAGCCAACTAATTCAAAATCAAGAACTATCTCAAAAGTAATCAGTTTCCAGTCTTTTTCAATTTTGATAATATCTTTTTTGTTAATTTCACCCTCCTCAATAATTACCGTAATCTCTTTCTTATCTTTAATATTTGCAAAAGCTTCGGGACAGATTTTTTTAGATTTAACTACCCAAAATTTTTCATCCCAAATATGAATCATTTCCTTTTTCATTTCCCCCCTCCACAAAATTTACAATTTCCAGAACAATATGTTTTCGAATGTTTATCAATCAATTTTAAAATAGGTAAAATAGTTTTTTTATTTAAAGAATAAATTCTCTGTTTCCCCTTCTGTTTAAAATCCACAATATTGCAACTTTTCAACGAGGCCAATGCATGAGAGACTTTGCTCTGCTCAACTTTTAATTCTCTAGAAATTTCCCCCACACTTCGCGGTTTCTCTTTTAATTGAGAAACAATTTCAACTCTAAGTGGATTTGCTAAATTACTAAAAAATACATGATATGTTGATTTTAACATTGTGTTATTTTAATTTTTAATTTAAATAATGCGGTGAAATGTGCGAAATATTTCATATGAAACTATATTCATATGACTTTATAAATCTTACCTTTTCCTTTTTAATCTTTTATCCAAATTTCTTTTATATAAAATAGCATGAATTATCAAAACTTTTCTATTTTTAGGGCAAGTAGCTATTGAAAAAGTTACATTTTTACTTAAACTATAAAATAATTCATATCCAAAATCTCCCTGTTTCAGTCTATCCTTTTCAATTTCAAATACCTTATCAAATTTTGGGAAAATTTCTAAAACTTTTTCATGTTCTATTCCCCTTTTCATAATCCCAAACTGATAATACTTTGTAAAAATTAATTTTTTACCTTTAATTTTTTCATTAATAATCCTATTGATTTCCTTTTTATCCTTAATTAAAAATGTCATTGTATCAACAATGGTTTTTCAATTGCTTGGATGTTATATGGGATTCTTTCTATATTTTTTCCTGCCTTAAGAATAAAATAAATTAGGTACCCATTTCTACATGGTTTAAACATAATCTTCGCCTGATTTAAACTCTCCAAAATTCTAGGATTAATCCCAATAGATTTCAAATAACTTGACGCTTTTATCAATTCTATATTAGCAATTTTATTACCCGAAAGAAAGTCTATATTTAAATTCAAAAATCTAAGACTTCCTACAACATCTCCTTCATTACAGGAAATCATCAATCTATCTGAAAAATCATCATACATAAAATTCTTGGTCATAATAAAATATATTTTTACTTCTTTAAAAATTTACCCTTTTTATTCCAATTCTCCGCAATTTCAGTTAATTGTTTTTTTCTGCTATTCAATTTTTTCAAACTCACCAAAATATATTCCTTAATTTCTTTTAATGCATGTTTATCACTATCTAACAAAAACTTATCTAAATATTCAGATAAATCTTCCAAAAGTCTATCATACATATAGAAAATTAGAGCATTCTTATTTAATTTAAATTTTCCATAGCTTTTTTTATATCCCTTTAAAATTGACTGAATATTATTATTCGAATGTAACCATAAATCTTTTTCTCTTAGATTTGAACCAACTCCATCCCAATCAATAAGGAATACTTCATTTTTTTCCACAATCATATTTTCCCCAATTGCATCCCCATGGCACAAAACAAAATCCTTTTTTTCTAATCTGTTTTTTAATCCTTTTGCTTTAATTAACAAGTTCATAATTATCCTTCGAGAAATTAATTTTTTCAATAAATTATTCTTTTCTAGCCTTTTTAAATTATTTATTAAACACTTTTCATAATGAGGAGGTGCATTGAAATTTTCTTTATTTAATCCATCTACATCAACTAAATTTATTGATTTATGGACGCTTCCAATTAATTTTCCAAAGTTATATGCTTCTTTTTTATTTAATTTCCAATTTCCTTCTGTTCTTCCCGAAATATATTCATAAATAATTAATGGGTTTCGCATAAATTTTGTTTTTAGTTTTCTTTTAATTGTAGGGATGGGATAAGAAATATTTTGAATTCCTGCTTTTGAAAATAAATCAAAATTGACTCTTAATGTGATATTTAATCCCTTTGCAATCCCTTGCCCATATTTATTCATATTAATTATTTTCAGAAAAAATTGCTTCTCTTCAGAATTCAAAATAGCTGTGTAAGACATTTCACCGAGGGGAATTTCTTTTATCCTTTTGACTTTTATTCCATATTGTTTTTTTAAAAATTTTTTCAAAAGGATTTTATTGATTTTCATGCTCTCTTTCCCTTATGCAACTTTCTATCACTAACTATCTTACCATCTTTTAACTTAATCAAACGAGAAACATATTTTGTGTGCCATTCTTCATGTGTCACCATCACAATTGTCTGACCGTATTTTTTATTCAACTCTTTAAAGACTTCCAAAACTTGCTCTGAAGTTCTAGAATCTAAATTTGCACATGGTTCGTCAGCAAAAAGAATTCTCGGATTTTTAGAAATTGCCCTAGCTATAGCAACTCTTTGCTTCTCTCCTCCTGAAAGTTCACCTGGGATTCTATTTAATTTATCTCCTAACCCCACTTTATCTAAAGCTTCCTTCGCAGTCAACATAGATTCTTTTTTAGATTTACCTTCCATCAAAGACAGCACATAAACATTTTCCAAAGCGCTCATTTCATTCATTAAAGCATAATCCTGAAAAACATAACCTAACTGAGTCAGTCTATAATAAGTCCTTTCCTCTTCTGGCAATTGCCCCACATTTAATCCTTGAACTGAATATTCTCCCTTAGTGGGATTATCCATCAAACCGAGAATTCTCAACATTGTAGTTTTCCCACTTCCACTCGGACCCATAATCGCAACAAACTCTCCTTTCTTTATTCCAAAATTCACCCCATCAATCGCCTTCACAGTAACACTTCCAGATTTATAAAATCGTTTCATATCTTCAACTTTAATTAGTGTTTTTTCTTTTTTCATTTTAATCTTTTTTCCATTAAAAGATAATTTCCATCATATCTTGAATTTATTTTTTTGAATCCAAATTTTTTATAAAATTTAGGAATCTCTGTTGAAATTAAAATAATTTTAGATTTAGGTTTCTTTTGTTTTTTTATTTGATTTATTAGCTCTTTCATTAGTTTCGTGCCAATTCCTTGTTTTTGATATTTAGAATTTGTATTCATCCAAAAAATATTGAATACCGCATTATCAACCCAGGAAGAGATAAACCCTCCCAATGCCACAATTTCTTTTTTATTTTCCGCAACAAAATAAGTGGGCCTAAGCAAAGATTCAGAAAACATTTCTTTTAACTCTTTATGCACTAATTGTTTTGGATATTTGGGATTATTAGTTTTAATTATTTCCAACATTTTTAAAAGATCCTTTTTAGTAGCTTTTTTCATTTTCATCGTCCCCAAATTGCCTCCAATATATCCTCTTTCGAAACCCGCCAAGCAGGAAGAATTCCTGCAACCACCGACATAATCAGCATAGTAAGTACACTTTTAATTATTAATCCTGATTGAATTTCCGGAATAATTGTTATGCTTTCATAAAATGTAACCGGACTTACCGTAAAATAATACATAAGTGAAAAGTGCAAAACCAACCCAGCAAGGATTCCCATTGAAACATAAAACATACTGATAAATGCATAAGTTAAAACAATAGAACGGGGCGTGATTCCTATCGCCTTTAAAATTCCAATTTCTTTTTTCCTATGTAAAACATTAATATAAATAATAATTAAAATTAAAGCCGCGCCCACAATTAAACTTACCAAATTAGAAACAACATTAATCATATCTATACTTTGCATTGCTTGCCGTAAAATTGCATCAGATTTCTCGTCAGCAGTAAATATTTCTTCATTAATCCCTGCCGCAATAATCTTCTCCTTGGCTTTCGCAGAATTAACATTACCCTTTAATTTTATAACAACACTTGTAGCTTTTCCCCCTTCTAAACCATAAACATCTTCAATTTCTTTATAGTGAACTAAAGCATTAAGGTCCACAAGCTCAAAAGTCCCCTCCATGATGCCTTTAACTTTGTAAGTTCTTACAACACCATTACCATAAACCACGTCGACAAGAGAACCAACTCCTACCGCTCCCAGATTATCATATATCTCCGAACCAAAATAACCTTCCACAAGCATCGCACCAATTATGATTTCGTTTCTAGAAAGATCCCCTAAAAATTCTCCCTCAGCAATAATATTTGGATAATTAGAAATATCATATTCCTCAGAGGGAAGTAACCCTGTTATCGTCGATCCCACAATTTTTTGCTTATGCTTAATCGAAGCACCGACATCCAATCTTTTCGTAGCCGCATGTACATCTGGCACTGCTCTTGCTTTCTGCAAAACATTATCTGCATTGTTGATATAAGCATTATCGCCGCTTGGCTCCACAACAACATCCCCATACGGATATTGCATAAAATTAGTAAACATCCCAGAAATTCCCCCAATCATCGAGGGCAAAAAAACCAGATTCATAAAAATCAGCGACAAAACAAAAATGATAAAAACTATTGTTTTTTTGTTTCCTCTTTTTATGGAACTTTTTGCACCAAGCAATCCAACCTTAAGATCATTAATCATTTTTTCTCAATTTAGGAATCATTATTTTTTCTTTTCACTCCCTTTAAGAAGTTGATGAATAATATTATCCTTTGATTTTTTAACTTTTGAAAAATAATAAATTCCCCCAACAAAAAGAGCAAGAATGATTATCCAAAATAAAATGAATAATATATTTGTGGGTTTTTTCAAGACACTAATATTGATTTCTCTTTCAATTTGGTTTTCACCAAAGTCATCATAATATGAAATTAAAACTGGAAAAGTTTGCTCCCCTGATTTGTCTACTATAAATGTGAATATTGCTGGACCATCTTCATCTGGTTCAAGTGTTCCAATAAAAGATTGTTTTAATCCTTGAAATGAATGATTCACATAAACTTCTACTGATTTAGCAGTTCCTTTACCTGCATTTTCAATTCTCAATGTTAATTCAGCTATTTCTCCTTTTACTGGAAGTACGGGATCTGTTTTTAAAGACGCAATATTCAATTCTGCCTCTTCTCCAATAACAGTTAAACTAAATTCTCCTTCTCTTAAAAATTCTCCATCCTCTCCAGAGTAATCGACTCGATATTTAACTATATACTCTCCTGGAATTGCTTCTGGCTTTGTGCCCATGTGAAATGTAATAAAACGTTTACTATTTGTATAACCCATTCGACCAATATCCTGAACTAAATCCTCTTTCACTTCAATTAATGGAGAGATATCAGTTATTGTAAAAACGACCTCGTCAGAAACTTTCGAACCGCAATTGTCAATTAAAATGCCAACTGTAAAGTCCTCATCAATTCCAATCGAACTCGGACTAATATCTGAAACTGCCACTTCAACACAATGTCCCGACGTCACATTTCCAGTCATATTAAAATATCCTAAAACAAACAAAAAAACTACACATGCCAAGCCAATCCAAAATCCATGCTTTCGCATAAATTCATTTAACCCCTTTTTCATAAGATAATTAGCTATTTGTTATTTATAAAACTAACTAGAAAAGAAAATATCTTAAAACACATTTGGTCAAGGAAATAAAAAAAATAAAAAAAAGCCGAGCCCGAAGGCCCGGTTAAATTTACTATACGTCAAGTTCGTCTCCGTCAATATAGATTCGTCCACTAGTATTGCCAAATCGTCCTTGCCTTAAAGCCAATCCACCCGAGTTCCCCCCTATTACATCGGCATCTACCCTGGGATTTAATAATCCACCTATAATGAGTTGTTCTTGATGCATCCCGTATGTATTCTCAGGGATTATGTGTACCCTTTCAGGCCAGGGCGAGGAAACAATGTTCTCATAACTTCTGTCGCCAACATATATGGTATTCCCGCTGACACTAAGTTTAGCAGATCCTCCTGAAACCTGACCCCAATTAAAACCATGGCCATGACTGAATTCTACAGGGTTGTCATAATATTGTGTTAGATCGACATCAAGACTACAGGGTCCTCCTTTTGCAAGGGGAGCCAGTGCTCTTACTAAATCCTGTAGAGGTTTTTTCTTGCTCTTAGATCTTTGAGAACAAATCTCTTTCCATTTTAACCCGAAGGAGGGATCTGTTTTGCTGAGTTGATAATCTAATTTCATACCCCCTTTTTCCACATAAGGCCTTGACGAAGTTCCGATTATAGTGGTTTCAGAATTCATTTGCCTAATTGTTTGTATAAGATCATAGCCCACCGGAGAAGGAGAGTCGCCCAATCTATTTGGTAGTTCATCATCTAGTAAAACAAAGTCAAACCCCGTACTACTTACAAACGCTCTGGCAGAATTATAAGTTCTTGCTACACCAACTCCAAGACTTCTTAAATCCTCCGCCGGATCTTCTGGTTCATCCATAGAATCTTCCCCCAAAAGCTCTAACCTATAATACATATCGAATAGTTTCATTACTTCCGGCGAATCTTCCACAATCAAAGTTCTTCCTTTTCTTCTTTCCATTTTCTATCACCTCCTTTCATCACTATATTTCTCTCTTTGAGATTGTAAATTTCTCTTTCAATATTTCTTGCTTCTTTTTTGTTTTCCATCTTATTTTTTTAAGCAGTTATTATGTAACCACTCTGTAATAGTCTTAATAATGAGACTTATTTAAGTTTATGTTGTATATCTAATATACACTAATAGTAAGATTTATAACCTCAAGAATACTCTAATAACCATGAACACCGAAATACTTATCTCTCTAGGCCTCTCAAAACGAGAAGCAGAAGTTTATTACGCCCTTCTCCACGTCGAAGACGCCCTTGCCTCAGAACTCTCAGAAAAAACAAAAGAAGCCCGAACCAACACATATGACACTCTAAACTCCCTCATCAAAAAAGGCCTAGTCTCCTACGTTATAAAAAATAACAAAAAACACTTTCTCGCCGCCGATCCAAAAAACCTCCTAAAATGGATGGATCTAAGAAAAGACGAAATAGAAAAGGAAAAGAAACTTGTAGAAAAACTAATCCCAAATCTAAAAAGTCTTCGAGCCGACAAAGAAAAGAAAGTTAAAGTAGAAGTATTCGAAGGTAAGGAAGGTTTCCGAACTGCGCTAAATCAAAGCGTGGAAGATGCAAAAAAAGGAAACAAAGAAATCCTAATGCTGAATGCTCTTGCAAATATACTCCAAGAAATCGACCCAATTTATCAAGAAAAATATTACAATCTTAAAAAACAAGAAAAAATCCATACAAAATATATTTTTAATGGTCGCGTTAAAATGCCAAAATCCCCAAACGCCAAATACAAGTTCCTCTCATTCCCTCCAAATAACATGGCTTCAACATCAATCCACGGTGACTCTGTAATTTTCTGGCTAATCACTCAACCCCTAATCGCAATCATAGTCGAAAGCAAAGAACTCGCAGAATCCTATAGAAATAATTTTAACGAGCTCTGGAAAATCTCCAAGAAATAAATAAGCACAAAGCGACTTGTTTGGAACTTTTTTGAAAAGAAAAACCCAACGGGAATCTTCCGCAGGAGGCAAAAAAAAGAAGATTCTCATTCACAAATCTTGAATAAGATTTGGTTAACTATTTTTTTCTACCACTGTAGGTTCTTTTTTTGAAAAAAGAACCCCAATGGGCGCAGGGGGAATCGAACCCCCTCCCTCGGTTCTGGAGACCGATATACTACCAGTATACTATGCACCCAATAAAAAATTCACACAAATAGACTTTTTAATAGTTTTGATAATTTTCAATAAAAATATTACTTCAACCAACAATAGCCGCCATCTTTTCCACTTAAATTTTTCTAACTTTCTCAGAATTAATTTGTCGTTTTATTATTCACATTCCCTTATAATGCGAGTCGTCATATCTTACTAAACGAATATTATTCATAGGATCATATGTAAAAATTACTCTGTCCCGTTTTGTTGCTCTTACTGAACGTTCTCCAGTTTTATTTAACTTTTCTTCTCTACCTTCACCAGTTCCTATTTTTAAAAGTGCGGCAGCTAATTGTTTAGCGGGAGCATTTTTTGCACTTCGAATAAACTGCGAAGTAAGTTCTATTTGACGTAATTCTTCTTCTTTCCGAGTTTCATTAACGTCTGCTACTAACCTTTTAATCTGACTTTTTTTTCCAGCCATAAACAAACCAAGCCCCCCAATAATAAAAGCAAGCCCAATTAAATTCCAACCTGCGAAATTACTCGAAGAAGAAACTACATAACCCGTCATTCCATTAAAACTATTCAGGATAATTACAATCCCAAACCAAAAGCACAAAACCCCAAAAAATTTATTTAGTTTCAATTTCATAAATAAATTAAGAAAAAAGTCTTTTTAATATTTTTGATTTACAACTCTACACAAAATTTATTAATCTCTTTCTCAAATTTACTTTTTCCCAATTTTAAGATAAAAAATTAATGCAGGAATTAAAAATATTCCTCCCAAAACTATTGTATATTGTGGAGTGATTTTGTCAGCAATTGCCCCAGCCACAGGCGAACTCACAGCATAAGCCAAAGCAATAACCATTCCATTAAAAGAAGTTATGGTCGCCCGCATTTTACTAGGAATAAAACTCTGAAAATAAGAATCCGCAATCGGCATAAATAAACTAATTGAAGCAAACATCAAACCAAGTAGAACGATTCCCAAATAATAATTATTCACAAACAAAACAGAAAAATCTAAAATTATTGAACACAAAATTAAAAATGCGAGATAACTTTTTTTAGATTTAAATTTCTTTAATAGAGGTTTAGTAAAAATCGGAGCAATTGCCATAACTAATGTCATACCCGAAAATAAAAAACCAAATGCAAAAATAGGAAAACTCAAACCTTTCAAGAATGGTTGCCAAACTAAATCTCCCCCAAACGAATCCCGAAACATTACAAAAAAAGTTGCAAAAAGAAGAAACAAAATAATCTTATGTCCCACCGCAAATTTAATTGATTTTTTAGATTGAGAAAAAAGTTCACGAAACCCTTTCTTTTTTTCTTTAGTTAATTTATGTTCTTTAACCATGGATAAAAGTAAGAAAGATGCAAAAAAAGACAAACTTGCAAAAAGCCAAATAATATTCAAGCCGAATATACTAACAACATATGCTCCTAAAAAACCTGCCATAACTAATGAGAAACCAATGATGCTCTGTTGTTTAATAAAAAAATCATCAATTAAATTTTTCTTTTTGTGATATTTCAAATTATCAATTACCCATGATTCTTTTGCTCCTGAAGTAAATGTTTGAGCAAACCCCCAAAGTGCAAATACTCCTATCAAAATAATAAAATTCGTATTAAGATAAAGAAGTAAAATACTGACTCCTGTCATAAAATATCCAAACAGCACAGAAGTTTTTCTCCCAAATAAATCTGCAAAAGCACCAGTAGGAATTTCAAATAAAAAAGTAGTTATAGCAAGAACCGAAAATAAAATTCCAATCTGAAATAAGCTCAGGTGTTGTTGAAACTGGAGAACCCAAAACGCTGGAGCAAAATATAAAATATGCGACAAAAATTTCTCAATATAAAAAGGACCCAATAATTTCAATTCATCTTTTTGAAAAAGTTTCATTATGCCCTAGCACTCCGCAAAGAAGGGGATACTGAGCAATGTAATTCATTTAATATCTTTTTTATCCTAATAATATCTTCTTCATTTTCTTTATAAACATCTTCTTTTGATGAAGTATGTCCAGTATTTTCAATTTTCTTTTTAAAAATCAAGTCTAATCTTTCAAGTCTCCAAGAAACCATTCCCCATATATGTGCAAGTAACCTTAGATTAAATTTTAATCTTGCATTTTTGGTTTTTGGATATCCATATGTATTTAAAAAAAGTTTCTCTTGTTTTTTATTCAACTCATAACTCCATACAAAAAACACCAAATCTGCTTCAGGAATATTATAATGCACCATCTCCCAATCAATTAAACGTACGCTTTTTTTATCATAAAAAACATTCATACGACTAGGATCTCCATGATTTAGTGAAAGATATTTAATTTTTTTAAAAAGAGATTCATTTTTCTTAAACAAATCAATACTATTAATGTAAAGTTCATCTAATCTTGATTTGATATCTATATCAAGCAGGCAATTAAATTTTTTATATTTTTTAACTCCAAGTCTTTTATGTAATGCTAACATTTTTCTTTTAATCTTAATTTTATGAATTTTTTTGTACCATTTTGCCATCAATTTAATATAATTCTTATCTGCTTTTTTTGGGTGTTCTCCTTCGATAAATTCCTCAATTAAATAATCTTTCTTCAGAATTTTACGGGAATCATCAAAAAGAAAAACTTTCGGACCAAGCTTTCCCTTTGTCTTTTTTAAAAATTTATATTCCTCTTCCAAATTATCAAATTGCAATCCCTCTGCAATTCTTAAAACAAAACGATCTTGAGAAGTATTAATAATATAATTTACATTATGTGCTCCCCTACCTAAAAATTCAAAACTAATTAAATCAACTTTTAATTTCTTGCAAATTTCCCCAACTTGTTTTTTAGTAATTTTCATTATTCAATATCCCTCTGAATAACCGTTCCAATAAATCTTTTAGAATTCTCTTCATTAGTTAAAATAACAATCCCATTTCCCTTAAAATCAGCAATAAACTTTGATCGATACCCCACATTGAATCCAGTGTGATAAAATCTTTTCTTATCTTTCATAATAAAAAACCCAAGGGCAATAAAATTACCTTCTGCTTTAATCACTGGTTTTAACATTTGTTTAATTAATTTTTGGGAAATAAATTTAGATTTGCCGCTATAGCCTAGCTGAATTTCTCGGATAAATTTACTTAAATCTTGGGCAGTAGTCCACAAACCAGCCGGAGCCTTTTCCGAATAAATATTATTCCCAACTTTCCTTTTATTACGGTGGCCTTGAATTTTAATTCTAGGAATTTTGAATGTGCTATTTTGCATATTGAGAGGTTTAAAAATTTCCTTTTCCATAATTGAATTAAAATTATTTCCTAAAACATCTTCCAAGACTTTTTGAATAATTATATATCCCCCTCCAGAATAATGATATTTTCCTCTGCCATACTTTTTATAAATCCTTTCACTATTTGCAGGCTTTTGTCCATTTAAAATTTGAATTATTGAAGGCATTTGTTTCCCTTTTTTATGGCCCATAAAACCTGAACACGAAATACCTCCAGTATGACTTAATAATTCTTTCAAGGTAGTTTTAATTTCCTGACCTTTGCTATCTTTGATTTTCCAATTCTTTAAATAATTATTAACATCCTCTAAAAAATTTAACTTGCCTTTTTGGACTAATTTAATCACACAAAGAGCAGTTAAACATTTACTAATAGAGCCTGCTTGGAAAAGTTGATTCTCATTAAAAATACCTTTAATTTTATAATCTTCAATTTTACATATTCCTGCGGAATTGATTTTATGTTTTTTTAGAAGTGATTTCATCTTAACTTTTTCTCCAAATGCCAAACTTTAGTAATCATTTTCTTTCCTGAATCTTTTTGTGTCCATGTCTGTTGATGGATCTTCCCAATCACTTTGTAACCCCCAGATTCATAGAATTTTTTAAGCCACTTTTCACCGGTCTCAACATCTAATCCAATTTTTTTATAACTCAAATTTTTCAATTTTTGTTCAACTTTATTCATAAGCATTCTTCCAAATCCTTTTTTTCTTTCTGTTTCTTTTACAAAAACATCTTGCAAGGTTGGGCAGGAATGATAGTTTTCATTTCCCTTTAGATAAACAAAAACATGTCCTACTGGCTTATTTTTTTCATATGCAATAAAATAAATTGCTTTCCTTTTCTTTTGTTGTTCCAATCTTGAAATATGAAGCTTAGGCATTTTACAACCTTTTATTTTATCTAATTCTTTCAAATCCTTTTTAGTTGCTTTTTCAATTTTCATTATTCAATATATCCTCCTTTCTGAAGATTCCACAATTTATTATATTCGCCTTTCTGTTTAATCAGTTCGTCGTGTGAACCTTTCTGAATAATTTTTCCTTCTTTCATAACCACAATTGTATCTGCCGCCATAATTGTAGAAAGCCGATGCGCAATCATAATCGCAGTTCGACCTTCCATCAACTTGTATAAATCTTTCTGAATTTCACTTTCAGTTTCTGAATCCAAAGCCGAAGTTGCCTCGTCCAAAACTAAAACTTTCTTATTAGCCAAAATAGCCCGAGCTATTGAAACCCTCTGCTTTTCTCCACCAGAAAGTTTAACTCCTCGCTCTCCAACAATTGTATTTTCTTTTTTAGGAAAGTTCAAAATTATCTTATCCAACTGCGCAAATTTAATCGCTTGCAAAACTTCTTCTCTAGAAGCTTTTGGATTCGCAAATTTTATATTATTGTAAATTGTATCATCAAATAAAATCGCTTCTTGTGGAACTATTCCTGTCTCCCCTCGAATTGACTCTTGTTTAAATTCTCGAATATCTTTACCATCAATTAAAATCTCTCCTTTCTTAACATCATACAAACGATTTAACAATTTAATCAAAGTCGTCTTTCCACAACCCGAATGCCCAACCAAAGCTACTTTTTCATTTTTCTTAATCTTGAGATTAAAGTTCTCAAACAGCTTCCGTTTACCATAACTAAAATTAACATTTCTAAATTCTACTATTCCTTCTTTAATTTCCAAATTCTTTGCTCCAGCTTTATCTTTAATTTCATTCTTGAACTTCCCGTATTCAAATAAATCTTGGAAATCTGCCATCGCCCGATAAAATCCTCGCATACCCCAAACAAAACTAAACATTGGCCCAACTATTGTTGAATAAATTGTATAGATAAATACAATAGTTCCTAAACTAATTTCTCCAGCTAAAAATTGTTTTAATGGAAAATAAATTATCAAAAATGTTCCTATACTAATTATGAAAATCTGTCCTGAATCCCACCATCTAAAAAAACCCCAATTTTTCAATGAAGCTTTTTTAGTTTTCTGGATTAAACTTTGATATTTATTTTGAATAGCTTTTTCTTTTCCAAAATATTTAACTGAATCAATATTTGTAAAAATATCACTAATCATTCCTTTCTCAATATCCTCAGTATTATTAAATTCCAATCTTGAAGACTGCTGTTTTTGTTGAATTATAAAACTATAAACAATAAAACTAATTGTTATCCCTAAAATTACCAAAGCAGGAGCCATGCTAAAATACGCAACTGAAATTCCCACTGCAATTAATTGTATTACTAACGGAGCAAAATTAAATACCAAAGTATCAGTCAGATTTACAACTGCACCTGCTCCCCGCACCATCCGAGAAATCAAACTCCCTGTTTTATGCGTTGTGTGAAAATTATGATCCAATCGAATAATATGATTAAAATATTTCTGTTTAATATCCAGAATAAGCTCTGCATCTAAAGTTGAAAGTAAGTGAACATTAATCCATTTACCAAAAACTCTAAATAAATTAATTCCAATATAGATTACTGCAATCCAAATTAAAGTTTGCACAAAAACATTTGAAGCAAGAGTCCCTGCAATAAAAAATTCTCCATCATCAATTATCCGTTTAAATAAAAACTTATTCCCAACTCCAACAAGTTCAGTAATAATTACAGACAGAGTAAGAACTAAGAAAATCAATTTATATTTTTTCAATAGTTGCCAATATTCTCCAAGATTGTGCTTGAAGTCAATTTTACGTTTTTTGTGTTTCATTTCAACTCCTCCAAAACTTTTTCCAGTATCTCTTTATCATTAGTTCCCAACTTAAGTTTTTTTCCTGAAATTTTTTCATACTTTGTTTCAACATATTTCATAAGTTGCCAATTAGCTTTAATAGATCTTTTTAATTCTCTTTTTTCATATGAATTACACCAAGCATCTTTCCACATATCTAATTCTTTTTTAGTGAAAAGCTTTTCAGATTCTCTCATCAATTCATAATCTTCTACTCCCTTCAATCTAGCTAAAAGTTTAAATAAATCTCCCTTAATTGTTTTCATTTCTTCAGTTCCATGAAACTTTTGTCCCCGAGCATAATGTCTAACTATGTAAAAGAAATTGCTTCGAGTATCTAAGAGACACCATCTAAAATATTTTTCATCAAGATGAACCTTCTTCAATTTCTGAGAAATTTTCTTTCCTTTTGCCACTTTTCCAGTTGGATCATAAACAATTTTAATTCTTTTAATATCAAAATGTGGCTTTTTGAAATAAGAAATTTTTATTGGTTCTATTTCAACTTTAAAATAATCTTCCCCGACAAATGCGTAAGTTTCATCCCACGTTTCATAAGGATTCCAAAATTTAACTTCTCCCCAAAACTCCATTAACTTTGGAATCATCTTTACAATCTTAGAATAATCCTTATCTTTAGTTACGATGTCAATATCCAAATCTGAATACTTATCCCATAACCCAGTCGCAGTAGAACCAAAATATCCAATCCCAATTATCTCTGGAATTGTTTTTAAATATTCTGTGAATTCTTTTAATTTTTCCGAATGATCTACTCTAGCCCCTGCTAAACATTTCTTCTTTTTTTCATTCATTTTACGTTTTTGCCCAAGCACTCCGCAAAGAGGTGTACACTGAGCAGTGTTTTGTTTCATATTTATATACCAAAGTTTATATATCTCAAAAGAGTCAGAATAGTATGGATAAAGCCCATGAATGCAGTTCGATAACAACCTCAAAAATAGATTCTGAGCTACCAGCTGACTCAGATGATTATTCTAATCGAGGGTCGGATAAAACCGAATAATCTATAATATATATTTTAGAGAATATAGGTTTAAAAACTTTTCTAAAAAAAAGTTTTAGTGCTGGAACTTTGTTTCAATCTAAAAACTTTCTAGGGATCATTGACAAGTGCTTTCTAAACCGCTGTTTAGTCTTTCTCGAATTGTTCCAAGAGAATAATATTGTAATGCAGTTCTCAAGTCTCCAACTTCTCTCTTTAATGGAAAATGTCCTAATTCTTCAATTCTTTTTCTAAATTCTCTTTCAACATTTTCCCATTCTTGCCAGTATCCTTTTTTCTTTATAATTCTTCTAGGTAAAGACTTAGGTTCAGAGCCTCGCTCATTCATTAGTTCCCTTAATTCTCCAATTTGAAAATATTTAGAAACTTGTCCCTTCCCCAACTCTCTTAATTCAACTGTATTTGGAAAATGTCCAAGTAACAAAATCGCATCTCTTAATTCCCAACAAACATTTTCTGGATTATTCCAGTATGTTTCTTTAGAAGAAGTTGAAGTTGAATCATAACCCATCTTCTCTCTTATTTCAGAAAGTTTAAAATGGCTACATATAACACTTTCTTTTAATTCTTTTAATTCAGCATATTTTGGAAAATATCCCACATCATCAATAACCCTTTGCATATTTGCTTCAACGTTTTCCCATTCCATCCAATATTCATTAGGTTTTTTGTACATTTTCATTTCTCCATCTCCCTCTGTTTTTCGCTAACCCTTTTCATCATTGCCCAATATTCTTCTAAAACAATTTGAAATTCTGCTTCTGAATCTATTCTTGCAAATATCTTTCTAGCATTTATCCCGGGTAAATAAGCTTGATTCCTAGTCAAATGATAACAAGTTCCAGAGGAATCTTCCAAAGTAATATCATATCTATCTGGATCTTTTTGAGTTCTACCGCTTGGAATCAAATGCAATGTACACCCATCAGTTAATCGCTTAGTATCTTCGCTAAGTAAAAGTGGCTCCCTGGATTGTTCCTGAATTTGAACTTGCTTATCTGCCACATCTGGATCGATATCTTGAAGTAAATAAAATCCCAACTCCATGCTTGGCGAATAACCCATATTTTGTCTCATACACTTTTCACTAAATCTACACTTTTAAATCTTTCTATTATGTAACTACTATCAAGATACAACTCATTGTAAAATAATCTATCACAGCAATCCTTAAAAAGTCTCTAAAACAAAATTTTGCATGAATAAAAGAAATTTTCCAGTAATTTTAGATCGAAATGAAGTAGAGCAGTTAGGAATAGATTTAAATAAATTAACTCCAGCCAGGAACTGCTACACCCCCTATAGATCAAGTTGGTTTAGTAATAAAAGAACTGAAAGCAAATTAGAAAGAGATATTCATAATGACTTAAGAAAAAATGGCGGAGATTTAGCAGTAATTCAAGGAACCTTAGGGGTTGATCCTTTTTCATGGTCATATAATATTTATAACTTCCCCGAAGACGAAGCTGAACAAAACTAAAATAGCGTTCTTTTTTTATTTTCCCAAGCGATAAATACTTTTCTTTCCCCACCATCTAACTCCCCAATCAAGTGCCAAATCTCCCTCTAAATCAATAGCCGCAATAAATTTTAAATTCAAATTAAATTTCTTAACTTTTTCAATAATAATATAATGCCAATCGCGTTCAGTAGATTTTTTAATTTGAATATTTTTAAAATTTTTAAAATGTTTTATAATATCAATTCTTTTCCCATTATCCCAAATTTCAAAAAGATTTTGATACTCTAATGGATGCTCCACCCGAACTTCTTCTAATTCTAAAGCAGCAATTCCCTCTCGAGTCAAAATTCGATTTACTTCTTCAATAAATAAAATTTTATCTGGAATGTATTGCATCGTGGCCGGATTAAATATAAAATCAAAACTTTCCGATTTAAATGGCAATTTTTTTCCAGCATCTAAAATATGAATCTTAGGAAGATTTTTATTAATTTCTTTTTTGTCAAAAATCTTTTCTTGTAAAGCATATTTTCGCACCAAATTCTGATTCCATTCCGGCTCTAAATTGATTCCATGGGTTTCAATTTTTTCACCAAATATCTTTTTTAATTCAAGCAAAGCTCTTCCATATCCTGTTCCAACTTCAAGAACTTTAATCTGCTTTTTCTTCTTTAATAATTGTTTTATATATTTGACCACATCTCCGACTCTTCCCTCTGCACCTTTCTTCCCAAATAATCCTTTAGCACGACCCTGTCGTATTTTCATTTTAAATTCTCCAGAATAAAATCAACAACTTGTTTTTTATTTAATTTATCACAATCTACAATTATCCCCCTTGGATCTAAATTTTTATCATGATATTTATGCCATTCTTCAATATTAACAAGTTGACAATGAGGATGTTTCGGATCTTTAACCCTTTTTTTATCTCTTCTTTTTGCCTTTTGAGTATCAACATAAAACTGAAAAACCACAAATTTATATTTATATTTTTTAACATAGTTTCCAATATATTTCATAATAGTTTTTCTAGACATTTCCTCTAAAAGAATATTTTTCTTTTTTTTCATAACTTCTTTCATTAATGCAAATAAAGCTTTTTTCTTTATCTCCTTATTCTCTTCTAAATAATTAAACCAACTTTTTAACTCACAATTATCTATCAAAACCCATCCATCAAATTCTTTTCTTTTTTTCAATTTGGCAAAAGCAGTTGATTTCCCTGATGCAGGTCTCCCCCTCAAGATAACAATTTTAGGCATACTTCAATTAACACTCTTTCATTTAAAAATCTTTTTTGTCGTAGTAAAACAGAAGAAAAGTTTATAAACTCTTGATTATTTATTTTATTATCTCATTACCTTTTATTTAATCTTTTTATCAGAAATAACAAAATCATCAAATAAAATATATTCCTCTTTTTTAGGTGCCCAAGTATTCTCATTTCCACCAAACATTCCGATAAAATTAAAAGTGTCAATTCCATACTTATATCCTTGATCTCTTAACATTAATTTTATACTTAGAACTTTCTTTCCATCAAACCATGATTCAATTAAATCATTTTCTTTCCCTGCCTCTTCTAATTTTATTCTAGTTTTAATTGTATGCCAAATCCCTGTTTCAATATAAACTTTTTTACCATTTAATTCCCAATTAAAATCCTTTCCCCAATGCTGATCTTTTTTAGGATAATAAAGATACTGGCAAAGATAGGCTTTATGAGGATTTTTTGTTGTATTCTCAACAAAGCCATGAGTCCGCCACATAATTCTTGCAGAAAACCCTGTTGCATTTTTCTGGTTTTCTCCCCCTGCAGGAGAACTTCCTCCATGCAAACCAGGAAGTTTGCCTCCCCTAACAAAATTAAATCCTTTTGGAAAGAATATTTTATATTTAACATAAATCTCTTCTTTATCTTTAAATTTCAATTTCCATTGAGCTCCACTTTCTTCTAATCCAAATTTGTCTTTTGGAAATTTAATTTGTAAAACTTTTTTATTATTTAACTTAACAACAGATACTCTGTTTACCCCCTTAATTCTTGGAGGATTTTCCCAAACTTTATTAATTCTAGCAGAAATATATTTTCCTAATTTTTCTTTTTGGAAATCAATTTTAATTGATTTCATTTAAATCTTAAGTCCTTGAATCCAACTTTATAATAAATAGGAGCAAATCCCAAAAAGTAATCTTTTTTTGAATAACCCAAAATTTTTGCAACTTTCTCAATATTCTTCTCTTTCCCTTCGATTTCTAAATAAAATGGAATTTGAGGCATTTTGATAATTTCAACTGAACAATTATTCAATTGATAATACTCCCGTTTAATTTCAATATAAGAGCTAATTTTTAAACCTAAAGATTTCAGCATACTCTCTGCTATTTTAAAACTTGAAATCTCCATTTCATATTCTTTTCTAACTTTATGTCCTCTAACAATCTTCTTTTTTAATTTAATTGCAAAATAAGTTTTCTTTCCTTCTTTTCTTAAACGAATAGTAATCCCCTCTTCCAGAGTATCTTTATCTGAATAAATTATGTTTGTCTGCAAAATTTTTTTTATTAATTTAGCTTTTTTATTTTTAAGAATCTTCCTAATATTTTTTTCATCTATTTCTAAAATCTTAATTTCGATTTCTTTCATCCTAACCTTTTTATTTCTTTTATTTCCAAATCTGAAATAGCGCATCCGCGCAATTTAACCGCCCAAAGTAAAGAATCTAAAAGTCGCGGATCTTTTAATTTTATAATTTTCTTTTTCCACATCATATAAACCAATTCTGAAGAACGAATTATTCCACATTTAATAAATTGCTCAAAATTTTCTTTTTTAGCCTTAACTTTAACATGCAATTTTCTTTGAAGCAATTCAACTAAATTATCTGGTTTTTCGCACATCATTCTGGTAGTTCTCTCATCAACAGCGGCAACGCTCTGAATTTTTTTCTTACTCAAAATATTAGACAACGCCAAAACACTCGCTTCTCCCAAATCAATTAAATGAATTTCTTTGCCTTTCCCAATAAAAGAAGAATTAGCTACATTCAAAATTTCTTTAGTTTTATTAGAAATTTCTGAATCTTTAATCCCAAACACCGACGGCATTTCTAAAATCTTCAAATCAACAAGCTGTTTCATTCTTAAAGCCTCAAACTGAAAGCGTTTACCTTTTATTGGTTTTTCGACAACTTCCCCATAAACTTCTTTGGTGATAATAAAACGCCCATTAAACAATTTTTTCAATTCTTTAAACTCTTCAAATAACCCATTCATCGCTAAAGAAATCAAAGTACTAGCGTCGAAAATTATCGCTTTCATTTTAGATTTTTAAAATATTTAGTTGATTGATGCTCCTTTTTCTTAATTTTAAAATAAACTCCAATTAATCCAAAAACTAAAAAAAAGATTCCAATATAATTTGAAGTTGAATTTTTAAAATTATTTACAACATTTCCAGTTAAACTTGGATAGAGAAAAATCAAGCTCCCAATTAATCCGAGAATTATTGTCACAGTATAAACTTTTTGTTCTAAGGATGGTTTTCTATCTTCTTCTTGTTCTCCATAATTCTGTCCATATAAAATTCCAAGATTATAAGCAGCCATAACCTTCCCCAAATGTTCGGTTTTCATTTGTTTTAAAAATTGCTTTTTATCCAACCCCATCCTTTGTGCTTTCTGCCATTTTTTAGTAATATTTACATCCAACCATGTGGAAGTTATTTCACTTGAGGAATTACCTAATAATTCTCTTGCTCTATTCGGGAGATTTATTAAATTTTCACCATAGCGGTTTCTGTTATAATTCCTTCTAGTTAAATTAAAATTTCCTAATCCTTTTAGCTCTCTTGTTGTAGAAAGGGGAACAAAGTTATCTCCTTTGTTTTCGAAGCCACTTTCTTCTAGTCCTAGGCGTATTCCGTTTGAGGTCTTCCCCTTATAATGATTATCTACTACCACTATTTTATTTAATTGAGCAAAATTTTTTAATTGAGGAATCAAATTTCGTTTTGCCCTTTCACTCACTTCGGGGGAAGTTTCATGTAATTCATCATTATCCAATCTACGTTGTTCTGGAGATATCATTTTTAATTTTGCTTTTGGAAATAAGGATTTTGCTAAACCTTTCATAAAATAATAGTAAGAGATTGCAGAAGTAGCCGGAAATAAAAATCCTATGCCTTTTCCCTCCCCTTCTATATATCTAGATAAATAGATATCTACACTCTTTCTTAATTTATCAGGATCATAACCTTTAGGTAAACCAAAAATAGTTTTATATTCTTCTAATGTTTTAGCAGGCAATGGAATCCTTTTCATTTTAAATTTTTAAAATATTTCTTTTTTAATTCTTGAACCATATTTTTTATTTCAAGAATATTTGCTTCTGTTTCTTCTACAGAAATATCCTCTCCATAATAATTAATTTTATTTCTGACCTGTCTAAACCTATCAAATTTCAATGAAAGATTTTCTTCCCCTTTTTCTTTTAAAAAATAAGCAAAAGCTTCATGTGAATATATTTTGTACCCTTCCCAAGCAGATATGGCCTCTAAAATACTTCTTAGAACATCATAATAATTAGACATAATTTTTCTAGAAGAATTTTTATCAATTTTTAATTTACTCAGAAACTTCAAATCTGACTCTGCAGTCTTAATTAACGACTTTGCTAAATTAAAATCTTGG
This sequence comes from archaeon, assembly GCA_018657525.1. GTDB lineage: Archaea > Nanobdellota > Nanobdellia > Pacearchaeales > GW2011-AR1 > JABHWZ01. The sequence continues at coordinate 104,616 of JABHWZ010000004.1, forward strand.
CTCCCACGTCGAACTAACCCCCTTTTAATAAAATCTTCAAACCTCATTTAATTGCCTCCCAATTCCCAAAAAGAGTAATTCCATTTACCCACGAATTAAATAATTCTTTATTTGTTTTTTTCAATTTTTCAATATCTTTTACCGAATGTATGAACAACTGAATTTCTAAGGATAATTTTTTCTCAAACTTCCCCAAATTAACTTTTTTATTAGAAGGGCTAACTATTAAAATATCAATATCACTCTTAGAAGAATTTTCCGCTTTTGCAAAACTTCCAAATAAAATAATTGCTTCAGGATAATTATATTCCTCAATTAAAAAATCCAAGAGCCCCGAGTCAGAAATAGAATTAAAATTGTAATTTAATTTTAAATTTTTATATTTCCTACTCTTAAAATTTGCTTGGAATAATAAATGATTTAGTTTTTTGGATGAAATCAAAATTCCTTCTTTTTCATAAACTTTAAGGTATTTGGAAATGGTAGTGGGAGATTTTTTTAATTTTTTAGCAATTTCTCTAACATAAAATTCTTTTTCAGGTCCTTGAATAAAACATTGAATAATTTTGTCCATTTTTATAATATCCTGTCCATTAATATGAACAGTTGTCCATTTTTAAGCTTTATCATACAAACAAACCCTCCATTAATTTAATTCTTTCCTTCGCAGACATTGTCTTAGCTTCTTTAACATCAGCAATTCCTGTCTGCCCAGCATAACTTGCCAAATCCCACATTGAAATTCCCAATAGCTTCGCTGTACGTTCCATTGAAACCCCATGTTCATAAATTCGCGACGCTTTGTTCACTTTTGCTTTATCAAAAACTTCCTTGATATATTTTTTTAACTTTCCAGATAATTTACTAATTTGTTTCCGAATATTCTCTAAATTTTTTCTAAAATCTTTCAAATCATCTTTCTGAATATTTTGAATAGATTTTTTCAATGAGAACAAAATCATTTTTTCAAGATTTTTATACCCCAAATAATTTCGATATCTTTCTCTTTCAATTATTTTACCAAGACTATAAACAATTACTGCCACAGAAATATTGTCTGCATCCTGAGTTCTCGAAGACGTATGAATCATCTGATTGCTCAACTCTTTCAATTTCATTGCATCCTTTTTTTTAAAAGCACCTTCAGTTTCACGCAAAATTTTTAGAATATTATTTGCCTCTTGCATCTTCCAACCTCATGAATAATTCAAGAATTTATTCTTAATAAATCTATCTTCTAAGAATTATTCATCAAAAAATTAAAAAATAATTTTAGATAAAAACCCAACATTTTTATATTCCTCTCCCTAATTATTAAAATGAAAAAAGTTTTATTAGACTCGAGTTTTTTAATCTCAGCAGCTAAAAAGAAAATCGATCTTTTTGAGGAATTACAAGACCATCCAGAAATTATGGTCCCAGAGCAAGTAATTCAAGAATTATTTAAAATTTCTCAATCAAAACAATCTTTGAAAAATAGAAACTCTGCAGAATTAGCCATAAAAATCTTGGATGCGTGCAAAGACAAATTCAAAAAAATAGATATCTCTGAAGGCAAATCAGAATATACTGATAAACAGATAATTAAATATCTAGATAAAAATAAAGCGATTCTCTTAGCAACCTTAGATAAGGAACTTAAATTAAAATTTAAGGGGAAATTAATTGTTCTTAGGGGAAATAAAATAGAAAGACAATAAAAGTAACCTTTAAAAAGCAAAATTTACTTTAAATTCTACAATGTTCTATATAACAGAAGTCGAAGATTATGTCAGAGTAGAACCCAAGCTATTCGGTTTGCCAACAACACAGGCCGTAGACGATCAGTTAAAGGAAACTTACTCGGATTATTATGACAAAGAATTAGGAAAAGCCGTCGCTGTAATTGAAGTTTTAGAAGTCGGCGAGGGGGTAATCATCCCGGGAGATGGCGCAGCATATTATAATTCTAAATTCAAATTATTAACTTGGAAACCAGAGATGCAAGAAATGGTCCCAGGAATTATCGAAGAAATCACAAACTTCGGCGCTTTCATAAACATGGGAGTCATGAAAGGAATGATTCACATTTCACAAACAATGGACGATTACGTTTCATTTGCTAAGGACGGTTCTTTATCTGGAAAAGCATCAAAGCGAGTAATCAAGGCTGGCGATTTGTGTATGGCAAGAGTTGTTGCAGTTTCACATCGAGGAAATGATCCAAAGATCGGCCTAACAATGAGACAACCAGGATTAGGAAAATTAGAATGGATTAAAGAAGACGCTGCAAAGAAAAAACAAGAAGCTGACAAAGCTGCTAAAGCAGAAGAAAAGGCAGCAAAGGGAGGAAAGAAAAAATGAGTGGGGCAGCAGGAACGGGAAGAAAAATGAAAATTGGTCTTGGAAGAACTTTATTAACACACGCATATTTAGTTTTAAAATCTGAATTTCAAACACATGGTTTAAAAGATCATTTTTATAGATTGGCAAATGGGGATAGCATATCAATAAAAGGAAGAGAAGCGCATCTATCTGGTTTTATTGGATATAATGATTTAAGAAAATTGCAATCAATATCTGGAGGAATATTAATAGATTAAAATGGCAAAACAAAAAGCATGTAAAATTTGTAGAACAGTTTACGAAGGTAAAGAAAAATGTCCAAGTTGTGGTTCAAAGGAACACACTGAAACAATCAAAGGAAGAATTATTGTAATCAACCCAGAAAAATCTGAAATAGCAAACAAGATTGGATTAAAAACAAAAGGAGAATTTGCAATTAAAACAAGATAAAATGGAAAAACTAAATATTCTCGAGGAAAAAGCAAACCCTTTGTTTAAAAGAAAAGAAATACAAGCAAGTTTAACTGCGCAAGTAGTTCCAAAAACCCAAGAAGTAATTGAACTAATCGCAGAACAATTTTCTGTTCCAAAAGAAACTATTGCAATTAAAAAAATAATTTCTAACTTTGGCTCGCAAACTTTTAAGATTTTAACAAACATTTATGAATCTGAAGAAATAAGAAAAGCAACAGAACCAAAACACATTAAAGGTTACGAAAAACCAGTAGAACCTGAAAAAGTAGAGGAAGCTCCCGTAGTCGAAACACCTGCTGGAACAACTCCAAGTGAAGAAACTAAACCTGAAGAAGCTCCAGCAACTGAAACTCCAAAAGAAGAAGCTAAACCCGAGGAGAAAACAGAATAATGGCAGGAAAAGAAGGAAAAAAACCGCATAAAAATAAACCAACAAGTAAAAAATACTCTAAGTATAAAATAGAAGGGGATAAAGCAATAAGAACAAATTTTTGCCCTCGTTGCGGTCCAGGAATTTTTTTGATGGTTACAAACGATAGAAAATATTGTGGTAAATGCCACTACTCAGAGTTTGAAGGTAAAAAACCCGAAGTTGAGAAAAAAGAAGAAAAAGTTGAATAAAAGAAATAATAAGTTTCTAATTTTTCTAAAAAATATAATGGGGCAATCTAAAATAATTTTAAATTAATAAGCCCACTCTTTTTACGTCATATCGACGTTAATTTTAATGATTATAAAACAGACCATTCACTTTGGGATAAAATTTCTTCAGGCGTTTTATCTGTCCCAAAAGAATAATCTTCTTGCACTTGATAAGCACTTTCTCCAACTAGGCCATCAGCAATATCTGTAGTTATGATTCTATGTCCTGGAAGTATTTCTCCATTACTGCACATTTGGTGAAACAATTCGCTTCCTTGATTAATTTGTATTTCCATTTTATTTTTTGTTTTATTTAATATGATTAAAGTGAATATAACCCTCCGAAGGTTTTTGTGAAACATAATCTTTGCAGTGTTATATTTAACACAACCGCAAAAGTGAATATAACCCTGGGAGATTCTCCAAATCATCAAAAAGTTAATCTGGAGCCTCTCCTGGGGAAAAAGAGGTGATAGTATATCTAGAAAATCAGACTATTTAAATGTTTCGTTTATGTTACTCTTAAAAAATGACAGTTGGTAGTTAATCTAAAGTGGTACTGTATCCTTTTAAAGTTATGATGAATATTTATAAAGCTTATCAAGGATTTATAATCAACTCATTTTTATACACTACAAATAAATTTATTATACACTACATCAATTTACAAATCATTAGTTATACACTACAATATATTATAATTGAAAAATATTGTACACTACTAATCAATAACCAACAATTCTTTTAAACCCTCCCCCTATATAACTCTATGCAAAAAGAGGAAAATAGTGTAACTTCAGTTGGACAAGAGCAAATGCATGATTTATTGTTCAGCAGAGAAATCGGTTGGAGAGAAATAATTTACGATTTAATAAATACTGAACAGCTCGACCCGTGGAACATAGACCTCACAATCTTAACTGAGGGATATCTAGCTAAAATCAACGAACTAGAAGAAACCGACTTTTTCGTTTCTAGTAAAGTTTTACTCGCAGCTTCACTGCTTCTAAGAATCAAATCTGAAATTTTATTAAACAAATATATTAAATCAATTGACGAAATTTTATTTGGAAAAAAAGATGAAAAAAAATACTCATTAGAAAGAATAGAACTCGACGAAGAAATCCCAGATTTAACTTTAAGATCACCCCTTCCAAGATTTCGAAAAGTAACACTCAAAGAATTAATTGAATCATTAAACAAAGCAATTAAAACTGAAAACAGAAGAATTAAAAAAGAAATCATAAACAAAAACGCACTTCGCGAATCATCACTCTCTCTACCTAAAACAAAGTTAAGCATCAAAGACAAAATTCAAGGAATTTTGTTAAATCTAAAATCTCATTTTAAAATAAACAAAGACCACAAAAAAATATCTTACACAAATTTCATCGGAACGGAAAGAGAAGAAAGAGTTTTATCATTTTACCCACTGCTCCAACTCGAAAACCAAAACAAAGTCTGGCTAGATCAAGAACAACACTTCGACGAAATTTTTATCTGGTTAAAAGACGTATACCTAAAACACAATGGAGATCCATTTAAAGATATAAAAGAAGAACTAGAACGCGAACTTCTAGAACTTGAAGAAAAAGAAAAACGCCGCGCAGGAAAACTCAGAAAAGAATTTGAAAATCCATTGGGTGAAAAAATTTAAATCTTCCTAATCAATCATTTTAAATATTCAACAAACTTTCTTCAAATATGAAACTTGCATCACTTTTATCTGGCGGAAAAGATTCTGTTTACGCGATTTATCTAGCAAAAAAAGCAGGTCACAAAATTCAATGTGCAATTTCAATTGCCTCGGAAAATCCAGATTCATTTATGTTTCACACCCCATCAATCGAAAAGACAAAAGCTCAAGCAAAATCAATGCAAATCCCATTAATTATTCAAAAAACAAAAGGGAAAAAAGAAATAGAATTAAAAGACTTAGAAAAAGCAATTAAATCAGCCAAATTAAAATACAAAATTGAAGGAGTTATCACCGGAGCAATTAAATCAGTTTACCAATCTTCACGAATTCAAAAAATATGTGACAAATTAAATTTAAAAGTTTTCAATCCACTCTGGCAAAAAAATGAAGAAGAATATTTAAAAGAATTAATCAAAAATAAATTCAAAGTAATCATCACCTCGGTAGCAGCATATTCTTTAGATCAAACTTGGCTAGGACGAAAAATAGATAAAAAATTTATCCAAGACACAAAACAACTAAATGAAAAATACAAAATACACGTCGCTGGAGAAGGAGGAGAATTCGAAACTTTTGTTTTAAATTGTCCCTTATTCAAAAAAGAATTAAAAATAAAATCATTTAAAGATTATGGTGAAAAAAATAGTTGGAGAAGAGAAATCGAATTAGAATAATTAACTTTTCTTCAAAACCAATTTAACGCTTCTTCCAGTAATCATATTCTTTATTCTAAAAACTTTTTCTTTAACTTCTTTCTCTCCAACAAAGATCACCTTCTTAATTTTATAAGAATTTGCATATTCCAATGCCTTTGATGGCTTTCCGTAAAAGACTGAAACATTCTTCCCTTGAATTCGCAATTTTTTAGCTAAATCAATTGCTTTTTTATCTTCCCCCAAAGAAACAATCAAATATTTTTCGATTTCAATTTGCATTTTTGTAACAGCCATCATTCTTTCAATACTAAAAGAAATCCCTGTTGCTGGTTGTCCAGCCACCATATAACTTCCGCCCCCACAAATTGTTTCTTTAATATCTGATTTTATTTCAAAAACATTCCCTATGTAATATGATAATCCCCTTGCCAGTGAAGGAGAAAATTTGATTTCAAACCCGTAATTTTTACAAAGTTTTTTTAATTCGGCAACTTCTGAATACGCTTTATATTTTTTAAAATAACTTTCAGGTTTTTTTAAAATTCCAAAAACTTCCTCAGCACCGAACTTCTTTAAATTTTCTTTAATTTCTTTTTCAGAAAGTTTATCCATTTTATCAATTTCCCCAATAACTTCTGGATTATTTTCTACTCCCACTTCATTTAAAATTTCATTTAACAATTTTCTATTATTTACATAAATTACAGACTTAATTTTTAAAGTACCTAAAATCTGTTTCATAATTGAAAGAATTTCTGCTTCCTCTTTAATAGTTGAGCCAATTACATCAACATCGCACTGAGTAAATTGCCTCAACCTATTCCCACTAATTGGCTCGTCTCTAAAAACCGGCCCAATTTGAAATCTTTTATATGGAAGTTTTTTATTTTGCGCGATTCTTTTCAACTGAAAAGTAAATTCATAACGCAAAGCAAGTTTCCGTTTTCCCTTATCTTGCAAAGTAAAAATATCTGAAATAACCTCATCGTTTGCCTGCACCTTATCTCCTCGCACAAATTCCTCACGTTCAATCACAGGGGTTTGGACTTCTTCAAAATTATATCTTTCAAAAACCTGTCGTGCCATTTCCCGAATTACAGAAAATTTAGTTCCTTCCTCTCCAACAAAATCTTTGAATCCTTTTATTGTATCAATATTCATTTTTTCCTCCTTTTAACATAGGGCGAAAGAAGGGAGTCGAACCCTCGTTTCCCGGACCACAACCAGACGTAATAACCGTTATACCACAATCGCCATTATAATTTAATAAAGATAAAGTTGAATTAAAAGCTTTACTATTGTTCAAAAAACCGGACGTAATAACCGGTACCTCACCAGAGGTTCTCGTGCCCTGAAAGGGTATACCACAATCGCCATTTATATTTACTGAAGTTAAGTTTAAATTAAAGGCTTTACTATTGTTCAAAAATTTTAGAATAAAGTTACAACTAGAAAAATCCGTTCTGACAATGCCGACAATTCCTAATTTTATTTGTCATATTAATTTTTATAAAATCATGTTTTTAAATCTTTCTTTTTATAGAGTTTTCACCAATTCTTTAACTTTAATTTCTATCTCCCTCGCAATCTTTTGTATACTTTTTAGATTATATTGTGAAGTATCAGAAATTTTCCACCCAATAACATTTTGAAACCTAGGTTTAAATAGGGACAAAGGAAGATCATTTGCAACAACTACAATCTTATCTATCTTCAATAAATCTCTTTCTCTTATCCCAGAAGGTTTAGTTAATTTAATTCCAAATTCTTTTGCTACTTTCTTAACATTTTTTGCAATTGGAATTCCCTGAAAAATTCCTCCACTACTAACTTTAATTTTTTTATTTTTGTTATATTTTTTAAAAAATCCTTCAGCAAGCTGACTTCTAAAACGATTATGTTTACAAACAAAAATTATTTTCATTTTCACCTTTTTTAAACAATCAACTAAATTAAATCTGAATTAAAAACCTTACTATTCTATTTATTCAGAATCATGCCCCGGACAAGTCGAATAAAGCAAATTATACTCCTCCATAATTTCTTTAACATCTTCTTCTGGGAGACCACTTTCTGCCAAATAATTTTGTAAACACCCTTTTGATAAAGAAGTATGACTTAAACTATATTCTCCTACTTTTATTTGCTCCGGATTATATTCGCTTGGACCAAGAAGTTGCTTAGTTCCATCTACCCTATGAACTTCAATTGCTCCACAGGGATGTCTTTGTGAACCATAACAAGCTCTGACAGTCCCTCCCATTAACAAAAAATTTCTTCCATCATAGGTTTGTATTTCTAATGTTTCTTTTGCCATAATCTCCTACTTCTTCTTTCCCTTTTAAACCTTTCTATTTTCATTACTTTTGTATAGTAACATTTATTTTACCCCAAAACCTTTAAATTCCTCTCCCCATTTTAATTAACATGAAATCAAAATATGAGCTTTTAGCTCCAGTAGGAAATTTCCCAATGCTAGTCGCAGCTGTAAACGCTGGAGCAGACGCAATTTATTTTGGTCTAAAAGATTTTTCAATGCGAGCTAACGCTCGCAAATTTTCCTTAAATGATTTACCAAAAATTAAAGAAATCTGTAATTCATCTTCAAGAAAACCAAAAATTTATCTGACTTTGAATACAATTATTTACAATGAAGAAATTCCAAAATTAGAAAAAATAATAAAAAAAGTAAAAGGACAAGTCAATGCAATAATTTGTTGGGACATGGCAGTAATTCAACTTTGTAAAAAATACAAAATCCCTTTTCATATTTCAACTCAAGCTTCTGTTTCAAATGTTGAATCTGCACAATTCTACAAAAAACTTGGAGCTGAAAGAATTGTTTTAGCACGAGAATTAAATCTAAAACAAATTAAAAAAATATCAAAAATTAAAGGTTTAGAAATAGAATGCTTTGCTCACGGAGCAATGTGCGTCGCAGTTTCAGGAAGATGTTTCACAAGCCAGTTTTTATTCAATCGTTCAGCAAACCGCGGCGAATGCCTACACCCTTGTAGAAGAAGTTACGAAATAAAAGATTTACAAGAAGGTTACAAATTAAAATTAGAAAACAATAAAGTTATGTCAGCCAAAGATTTATGCACGTTACCATTCATAGAAAAATTAAAAGATGCCGGAATAAAAGTTTTCAAAATTGAAGGACGAAATCGAGACCCAAGATATGTCGACGTAGTTGTCCGTGCTTACAGAAAAGCATTAGACGCAAAGCTAACTACCAAAGAAATTAAAAAAATATTAGCAGAATTAAAAAAAGTTTACAACAAAGAATTTTCTTCAGGATTTTATTTAAGATTACCTACAAAAGATGATTTTGCCAAAATTGAACATTCAGCAGCTAAAGAAAAAAAACATTTCATTGGAAGAATTGCGCATTATTTCAAAAACCTAAATGTCGCCACAATCAAACTAGTTTCACCAATAAAACTAAATGAAAAAATTTGTATCATAGGAAAAACAACAGGAGTCATAAATTCAAAAATAGATTCAATGCATATAAAAAATAAATCAGTCAAAAAAGCAATCAAGGGTCAAGAAGTGGGAATCAAAGTCCCAAAATATGTCAGAAAAAATGATGAGGTTTATGTGATTAAAGAAGTTGAATGATTCTATCTAATCACAAAAGAAAAAGTTAATAAAAAATAAAAAAAATGTCCCATCAATTTGGGACGATAAATTCTAAAACTCAAATGTTGTTGTTGTACAAGTAACTTCTGCACCTGTTGAATCCACTAAATACGGAGTGATTTCGATCTTATTCGCATTTAAAATTTCACCATCAACACTTTTAACTTCTGTAGCTAATGATTCAATATTTCCTGCAACATCTAAAACACTTGATGCCTCAGAATCACTCATTAATACAACTTTAATACCTGAAATCGCGTCTCCACCTCCAGATCTTTTTAATGTAATATTATATGTTTCATTCACACTTGTTACTTCAGTAGCTTTCACATCAACTTCCAAACAACCCGCACGAGTTTCAACTCCTTCAGCTCCTTGTTGAACAATATCACTAATAACCGCCCAAACAATCCCAATCGCAATTAAAGCTAAAGATACAAATATAACTGTTGTAATCACCGCAGACAAACCTTTTTTATTTTTCATAATAACCTCCTTTCACTACGATATATTATCGTAATAGAATCAACTAAAGATTATATTTAAATCTTTTTATTCTCGATTAAATCTATCAAGAACCTCAAAAAAATCTTCCTTATCCATTTTTTTATCTGTGGCGGATAACCCGACATGTTCTGCAAATTTCCAAAATGCTTCCGGTTTATAACCTTGTTTTTTCAAAGAGGCAACAGTGGGCAAAGCAGGATCATCCCATCCAGAATATTTACCTTCTTCAATATCTGCTCTCATCTTCCTAGTTGAAAATTCAAAACCAGTAAAATTCAAAAATCCTAAAAAGAAAACCCACGGATATTTTTTACCAAAAATTTCAAAAATCATTTCTTGTCTTTTTGCATTATCTCTATGATCTTTCCCTCGAATAATATGCGTCATCCCCAATTCAATATCATCCACTGTAACAGCTAAGTTCATCAACGGCCAAACACGATATTTCTTTCCTTGTCGAGGGTGTTTGGTTTCATTTATTCTAGCTAATGAAAAATCCCTCATTGCAGGATTTGGATTTTTCATTCCTTCATATTTCTCTGGAGTTTTAAATCTTAAGACAACTTCTCCAGATTTATAATTTGTCTTAGAATCCTCTGACAACATTTTTCCCCAACGCATTAAATTTTCCTTTTTATCATTATTCCGACATGGACAATTCTCTTTTAATTCTGCATACTTTGTTTTAAAATCTTCGGGAGCGCAAGAACAAATATATGCAGCATTTTTTTCAATGAGTTTTTTTGCATAATCATAATATAAATCAATCCGATCTGACTGCACCACAATTTCAATCTCGCTGTTTGTTAACCAATTCGCTTCAGATTCAATCATCTTATATGCCTTCGGATAAACTGTTTCAGGATTTGTATCCTCAATTCTAACATAAAGTTTTCCACCATACTCTTTCACAAAATCATAATTCAAAGAAAGATTAATCGCGTGCGGAAGATGCAAAGGCCCACTTGGCGACGGCGCAATTCGCATAACAACTCCAGACTTTGGAACATCAGGCAATTCAGGCAACCCCTCTCGAACTTCACGATGACTAATCTCCGTAGAATGCTCTGCTAAAAGTTCTTCCTGTTTATCCTCACTCATAGAATTAACCTCTTCGAGAACTTCATTAATCACTGGCATAACATTTTTAATTTCACTCTTTTCTAATCCTTCTGCAAAAAGCGAATTCAAAACCGCGCCAGCCACCGCACTCCCACCATGTTCAACTGCATTTTTCAAAGCATAAATTTTCGCCTTATCTTTTAAATTTTCCATAAATAGAAATAATAAATCATCTTTTTATAATTTGGGGTAAGAATGAATTAATCTAAATACAAGCGGATAAACTTACACTTTTCTTTCAAGAACTTCAACTCTCTGTTGTAATCTGTAAATCTGATTTGATAAATCTTCAATTCTATCTGTCAAATCTTTCAATCGCTTTGCTAATTTTCGCCTTCTCTCATCTGAAGTTAACTCTCGCCCACTTCCAGTTGTATTAAATGAATTTGAAGAACTCTCTGATGAATTCGTTGAACTTCCAGAATTTGTATCATTCCCTCCAAAAAAGAACGGCACAACTTCTCCAGAACCAGAATCTGAAGCACTTTCACCAGAACTCATTCCAGAATCATTCCGCATCTCACTAGCTTTCTCCTCTTGTCGCCTAAATCGTTCTCCCAAATCAACAATATCTCCCTTTTTTTTAAACATATCAAAAATTCCCATAACTCTAGATATTTCCAAGTTTTTTAAACTTAGTTGTTCTGAAAGAGTTAAAGGGAATCGTTTGTAAGGGAGATTATTTTTTTAAAAAAAGAACCCTACACAAACAATTAAAAATACTTCAAACTTCAAATTATAAAGCAAGATGGTCGCGACAATAGCTCAATTAATCGGAAAAGTAAACCCCAAACTCTATTCTACAAATGGAGAGGAACTTCTAAAAAAATACAAAACTTTAAATAAAATTCCAGCAGAAAAAATCAAGCCCAAGTCAGCAGCTTACTTGTATTCATTTCCAGAAGGAGTTCAAAAATCTCCCACCGGAGACCCAAGCGCTGAATTCAAAATCGGCTACGATTCATCGTCGGAAACATTAGAACCACTTTATTTCTGGCTCTTGGATTTAATGAACAGTTTTGGACTTGCCCCTGAAAAATTAGTAGATAATTTTTCTTCTTCTCCTGGTTCAGGTCATTTTGGAGAAATGGGAATCAAATCATCACAAATGCAACAACAAGCCCAAAACATAATGGGACAAGTTAACACTGTCTTGCGAAGTGTAATAAATATAATTTACGATTTAAAAGAATTCAAAACAAGATTACAAAGTTATAAAGATTTAAAATCAAAAAACGCAGCAAAATCCGAAGCCGCCACACTTTCATTAAAACAGCTATGGCTAGACAAAGTTGACATCCAAAAAGGCAACTCATCAGTAAAAGCAATGGCGCTCGGACAAGCCGGATTCCAAACACTTCTCGACGCTTTCTTAGTAGTTAAAGACGAAGAGTCTGTAGAAAAATTAGACTTAAACGAGAGAGTAAAAAGAATCGTAAAAATGCGAATCAACGAATTCTTAAGTTGGATTGGAAACTCAGAAGAAGAATTAAAAAAACGATACGAACTCGAAAGAACTTATTTGAAAAGTCAAGTAAATAGTTTAAAACTTTATTCACGCTGGGCAAAACCATATCTAAAAGCAGCAGCTGACTTAGAACAAAAAGAACAAGGACGAGCAGCTGACTTTGTAAAAACATTTAACACAATAATTTTAGAGTTAAGTCTTTTAGGGAAAGCTGAAATAAAACCAGCAGAACTGGCACAAGATTCAACCTTGCCATTACATTTCAAAAAATACAAAGGCAGAAAATATTATGCATGCGCATTATTAGATTTTAAATTCCGAGGGATACCACAAAAAATACAATCAGGTCAATCAGGACACTATGTATTCGGAGGCAAGATAGAAATAAATTTCAAAGGATACGCCCTTAATCAAGACGAAATAGACATGCTCTACCAAGAACTTGATAAATCAGACTTGGGAGATGTTCTAAAATTAATTGAAGGAACGACAACCGAAAGCTTAGAACAATTAGAAGGAGAAATAAAAGAATTCCTCGACGAAAAAACTCCTGAAGAAGAGGAAGAAGAAATTGAAAAACCTAAAGAAACAAATCCGTTTATGGCCCTACTTGGAAAAACTAGCAAGAAAAAAAAGAAAAAAGAAGATGAGGATGAGGAAGAAAAAAAGATAATTACTTCAATTAAAAAAGACAGTTATGATGAAAAAGTTTTAAGAGAAATTGCAGGCAAAAAAGCAACAGAAACTGTATTCACTTTATTTGACGTTTACAAAAAAGGTCACAGAATGCCAAGTTATGCTTAATTGGAAAGTTTTATAATCCAAGATAAAATAATTTTTTTATGAACCAACAAGAATTTTTATCGAGATCTAACACAGGAATTGTGGTGGTGGATATGCAATTAGAATGGGTAAGAAATTTAGATAACAAAAAAGATTTGATTAACAATCAGATTAAAATAATTAAACAAAATCCCAGTTTGCCAGCAATACTTTTAGAAATGAATCCCCCAAAATATGGAAAAACATTATATTTAATAAGGGAATCTGTAAGAGATAGATTAGAAGCAAGAATAGATAAAGATAACACCGACGGTTTTACTAATCCTAATTTAGAAGAAACATTATATCGTTTTGGAATAAAAAATATACTCTTCATGGGAACATATGCTTCCGCTTGCGTTTTTTCAACTTCAAGATCCGCAATAGATAAAGGATTTAAAATTGGAACCAACCAACGATTAATAGCAGATATGTCTTGTGATAGTCATACTACAATAAGTAAGGGAGCATTCAAATGGTATCAGCAAAACTGTGATTACTTTGAATAATTATTCCTTACCTGCCACCAAAAGTCCCAAACCTAAAACCACAAAAACTAATCCTAAAAAATTTGTATCAAAAGAAACATTTTCAGAAATCACCAACCCGTGCATTCCACGATAAAAAACAAACAAAAAAACTCCGCCCTTTACTAAAGATAAAAGACCCAAGATTTTCAACCATTTTTTCATACTTTATTAAGGGATATGGACTTTTTAAATTTATAATTAAATTTTTATACTTCAAAATCCTAGATAAAACATGGCTAAGAAAAATAAATCTAAAGCTAAAAACAAAAAAGAGGAAAAAGCTAAAGAAAAAGATTCTGATTTGGAAAAAGCCATTACGCATAGGCATCGCGAAGCACTGAAAAAAGAACTTGAAGAATCTGAAGAAGATTTAACAAAAAAAAATTCTAAAAATAAAGCTCCTAAGAAAATTCCTCAAGAAAGAGAAGATGTTTCTATGCAACAAATTCAAGCAAATTCTTCAACATCCCCTTCACTCGAAAGAATAAATAATTCTGGAGAAAATTTACCAATAAGATTAGAAAGACAAGCTGAAGAATTATCTGAACAAAAACCCAAAGCTCAAAGAGGAGTTTATACTGCAAGAGCAAAATCAGATTATGAATCAGAAACTAATTCCGACGAAGAACATGAATACTCTGCTGAAACTCAATCTACTACAACACGAAATCTCTCACAGTCAAATATGTCAACAAATGAAGTCCAATTTCAAAATCAAGAATTAGCTCAAGCAAGAGGGAACTCTTCAGCAAAACGAGAAGAAGATTATGCAGTAGAAACCAAAATTTTAGAAAGAGAAAAATCTAATCTCCCTTTTGAAAAGAAAAAAGACGATTATGTGATTTAACATAACATTAATAAATAAACTTCAACTTTAATTATCGAGGTGACAAGATTACAGACTATTCAATTTCAAACATTTACCAAGGTGCAGACTCTAGTCTCGATCCCAACAAGTCTTATGGGAGTATAATGGGCGGATACAGCGTCGACGCTAAAACAATTGGTATGGCAACTGACCCGCGAACAGCAAACGCAATTAAAGAAGTAAACAAACAAGTTTCTTCTGGTACAACTGCGATTGAAGTGAGCACAGTAAGCCCAGAAATTTTCGATTCTATGCCTCAAGAACAATTAAAAGAAATCAAACGAATGTCTGACCTCACAGGAGTAGACATAACTTTCCATGCCCCATTAGTTGATGCGTCAGGATTAACAAAAGAAGGATTCACCGAAGCTGGAAGAGAGCAAGCAGAAAGACAAATGGTCGCAACAATCGACAGAGCACAAGTGCTCAATAAAAATGGAAACATGCCCATCACTTTCCACTCTGCAGTACAACTCCCGGGAGCATTAGTTGAGCCCGGAAAAGAAGAAGAAGAAACATTAGTAATAAATTCTGAAACCGGTTCATTAAATAGAGTCCCGCTAAAAAAACGGCATTTCCCTGGAGAAAAAGAAGTCAGAGATCCTGAAACAGAAATAAAACATATGAACAAAGATAGCTGGACAGAAAGATTGAGAAACTTATCTTATTATGCTCAGATGGGAAATGAATCTATCAATAGAAGTAAATACTCTGAATTAATGAGGCAACAAGCTCCCGAAGAATTTGAAAAAGATGAAAACTTAAAAGAAGCAAAAACAACATTCGAGAGAGGAATGACTTTTTTAGATAGTTCTTATCGGGATGTGCAAAATATGTTTGACACCGCATATAGAAGTGTATTAGATAATAACAATGAAGACGAGAAAAAAATATTAGACCAATTAAAAAATGATATCCAAAAAAATGCAGAACAAATTGCTAAA
Organism: archaeon; assembly: GCA_018657525.1. Taxonomy (GTDB): domain Archaea; phylum Nanobdellota; class Nanobdellia; order Pacearchaeales; family GW2011-AR1; genus JABHWZ01. Next base: position 120,318 of record JABHWZ010000004.1, read on the forward strand.
GATCCTAACTCTCAGGAAAACTTAATGTTAAGGAAAAAAGTAATTGATGATAGTATAAACACTTTACAAAAAATAACCCCTGAAACTATTAAACCGCTTAGAGGGTACGCCCTCAATAAATCCACAGAAACTTTTTCAAATGTCGCTTTAGAAACTTGGAAAAAGTACAAAGACAAATCTCCAATCATCAGCATTGAAAATCCCCCTGCAGGAACTGCTGCATTTTCAACTGGAAAAGAATTAAAAGAATTAGTTACTCAATCAAAACAGGAATTTGTAGAAAAAGCTGTACAACAAAACTTAATGTCTGAATCAGATGCAAAAAAACAAGCAGACAAAATGTTGGGAGTAACTTTAGATGTTGGACATATGAATATGCTCCGAAAACACGGATATAGTGAGGCACAACTTTTAGAAGAAACTGAAGCAGTTGCCCCTTTAACAAAACACGTTCATCTTTCAGATAATTTTGGTTTCGAACACACTGAATTGCCAATGGGAATGGGAAATGTTCCAATCAAAGAAATTTTACAAAAATTAGGAGAAAAAGGATACGAAGGGAAAAAAATCGTAGAGGCCGGAAACTGGTGGCAACATTTTTCAGATCAAGGAAAAGTTTCACCACTCCAACCAACTCTCGGTGCATTAGGAACCCCAATGTATACTGGAGGCGGTGGACCATCTTGGGGAGATGCCTCAAATTTATATCAAGGATATTCATCTGGATTCGGTATGATGTTACCACAAATAAACTACAATACATTTGGTGCAGGATTTTCAAAACTCCCCGCAGAACTCGGAGGGCAAGTTCAGGGAGGACAAGGAAGCCGTTTAGGCGGAACTCCCATGGAATAATTTAAATACTCCAAAGTATATATTCAAGAATACAAAACCATTACGCATAGGTATCGCGAAGCATTGAACATGAAAAAAAAAGTGAAAAATAAAAAAGTTGTTAGAAAAAAAGATTTGGCAAAAGAAAAATCTATTGAAGAACTTAAAACTAAATCTAAAAAACTTTCAAAAGAAATAACAACTTTACAAATAATTAATGAATCTGACATTGCAATGGATTTCGCAACAAAAGCCTATAAAAAATTTAACAAAACAATCAAATCGATTATTCTTTTCGGTTCAACAATGAAAGGCACACAAACAACTGATTCAGATATTGACTTAATAATTATCATTGATGACGTTTCAATAAAATGGGATCAAGAAATAATCGCATGGTATCGAGAAGAACTCGACAAAATATTAAAAAATAATCCCTACAAAAAAAGTCTGCATATTAACACAATAAAGTTAAGCACATGGTGGGAAGATTTAATGCGAGGCGATCCAGTTGTGATAAATGTTTTAAGATATGGAGAAGCCATAATTGATTTAGCAGGTTTTTTTGAACCATTAAAATTCTTATTAATTCACGGAAAAATACGCTCAACCCCTGAAGCAGTTTACACTTCTTTGCAAAGAGCCCCACTACATTTAGCAAATAGTAAAGCCGCAGAACTAAACGCAATAGAAGGATTATATTGGGCAATGGTCGACTCTGCACATTCAGCTTTAATCGCTGCAAATGTCTTACCTCCATCTCCAGAACACATTCCTGCTGACTTAAACGAAAACTTTGTTAAAACCGGAAAACTCAATCAAAAGTATGTTGCTTGGTATCGGGACTTATTAATATTACATAAAAAAATATCTCATCGCAGAATAACCGAACTTAAAGGAGTTGAAATAGATGAATGGCAAGACAAAGCAGAAGAATTCGTCAAAGTAATGGCAGACTTAGTTAATGAAATAATTAAGTGAAATTTTATTTGTTTGATAAAACGCAAGAATCAGAATTTTCGCAATATCTTTCTAAATCATTTAATCCCCGCTCACAAGCATCTTTTTCAGAAAAACATGCATCAAAGTAATATGCTTGAAATAAATCATAAGCATGTTCAACAGATTCAACAGGAATTTCAGGATTAATAAGAGGATTTGTTGGAGATACAGGTTTTGTTAAATCAATTATTGGCAAATTCTGTTTCCATGTTGCATTACCTTCCATAAAATTTAAAGAAGCATCTAAAAAAGGGTGCATTTCATTTACTCCCTTATCAAGCAATCTCTGAGTTTTAGAGACAAAACTAGGCTTGTAAGCTCGGTCTATTTCATCAGACATTGTTTGTAACTTTTCTCCCATTGACATTTTATTCTCATTAAATATTCTATTTTAATTATTATTTTTTAAAAAAATTCTAAGCAATCACAGGAAGTTCTTTTTCTTCAGGTTTAGCTAACATTGCCACTCCCTCATCAGTAAGCTTTGTTTCAATTTTTTCTCTTAAAGGAGCATAACTTTCTTCATCAAATATCTGAATAAAATTAGCCACCGCTTTATATTCCTCGGCAGTAGATTCAGCAGCTTTAACTTCGCCCTCGCCATACAATTGTTTATTTTTCAAGACTATTGCTGCCTTAGAATGTTTCTTTACAATAGATTCTAAGCTTTCTCCTCCAAACTTACCAAATTCTTGCCTGATTTGTTCGGCCTCCTTGTGTTTTGAAATTTGAGGAGAATAAAATCCAATCAAATCAATAGCAGATAATTTATTTTTGCCTCCAACATAATGTTTTAAACCCTCTCCAAGTGTTCTTTGAATATCTCTAGGATCGTCTCCCTCATTAAAAGTTTCCAAAAGGTTTTTCCCATCCTCACCCAAAGACAACGCTTCCAAAAGTCCTCTTACAGCCATTTGAGCCGCAGGCATATTTTCCTCTTTCAAATATCTAGCCCCGACAATAGCATACTGCCACTTTCTAATACTATCATAATCGGGTGTTTCAGTTTTTTCTGTCATATTAATTCTACAACCTTATTCTTTATAAATCTTTCTATTTTGTTGTTATCTGTAAATAGTAACAATTAATTTAATTTCTCGTAAACAATATTACTTTTACAAGGCAACTTAGAATTAACTTGCTTCAAAGTTTTTCTAGCCATTTGAATGGCTTTTTCATTAGGCAAATGAATCTCAAAAATTGGAGCTCCAACTTTCATTATTGCAGCTTTCCCCATTGATTTCCCAAAACTTAACTGCATCCCGGTCTGCATACGATCTGCCCCTGCACCAGTAATCATTTTATTTTCTCTCTGAATATGATGTGGAAACGGAACAACTTTGAAAGCATACATTCCTGAAAGATTTTTATCTAATTTTTTATTAATAAATTGACGGCAAGCCTCAAGAGCATTATGTCGAATCTGACATTTTTCAGTAGAAGCCATAATTAATTTATGCGGCAATTTTCCTTTTTCAATTAAGGCGAATTTTCCCATAACAAATTTAACAATTTTTTGAGGAGGAATAACTTTAATATAAGCCCGATTTTTCCTCTTACTTGTCCGAGTAAACGGAGTCACTTTTCTTTTTGAATACGCGTTTGCTTTTCTTAATGACGCCATTATTCAACTTTCGCCTCAACGACTTCTTTTAATTTAAATCCTACTTGATAACATCCATCTGAGCATCCAGTATTTCTAACTTCAACATAAACATCTGAATGATGGCTTCTAATTGAATCTGCTAAATCATAAGCATTATCTCCATCAAATACATTAACTGCTTCTCCAAATGATTTTCCAGAATCAACATCTCTGGGGGTTAATTTTCCTCTTTCTGGAGCAAAACCATCAACTTTCCCAATTCTAAAATTATTCCAAAATTCATAAACCATTTTATTTAACCTCAACAATTTCTTTTAATTTAATATCCCACAAGGTATATCCATGAAGAACCCTACTTAACAGTTTTCCCTCAATTTCTCTAGTTCCCTTAGAAAGACCAACCACTTCAAAAGAATATATTTTACCTGAATCTAATTCTTTTCTATCAACCTTCTCAGCTTTTCCTTGATATTCATAAACCATTTTATTTAATCTCCACATTTGTTGTAATTGCTTGACCAGGTAATCCCTTTTCAAAAATAGCTCTTACAACTCCTTTATTTCCATGAGCGCCGGCAATCTTTCCAGCAATTTCCTTACCTGCTGGAGACTTCCAAACTACTTCTTTTCCAACCAATTTTGTAGCCTCTTCTCGCGACTTAGAACTCTCTACTTCAATCAAAAAATGTCGCTCTTTCACAACATGCCTTCCCCTTCTAAACTGCAAAACTTTTCCAGTTGTCATGTTATTTAACAAGAAATTTAGTTTAAAAGGCTTTCGCAGGGGAAAAATACAATTAATTTTATATATTCTTAATTTGCACTATTTCTTTAAAACAAAACTTAATTTTTAATTATTTCTCTAAAACAAAAATTCGACGACCAACAATCTGTTTTCCTCTAAACTCATCAATTGGAAATCCTTTAACTAATTTCAATCCAGTTCTTTCCAAAATAAAATCAATGTTACAACCCTTCCTATCTTTAATTGTCCGAATTAACGGAGAAGTAAAAACAATTTTTCCAGAAATTTTGCCAGACAAATTATTCAAAACATCCACCATCAAATCTTCAAATTCTCTCAACTGCTCTTTTGCTTTTTTCACAGTTGGAATTTTTCTATAAACTTCACCCAAATCTGGCTCACTCACCATAACATCAACATCAGAAATCGCAACTTTACTTGAATCATTATTAATCAAATCATAATCATCTTTAGAAAATTTAAACCACTTTAAATTTTCTCTTGCTCCCGCAATAGCTTTTTTATCATTATCCACTCCAACAATTTTTAATTCTTGCAAAAGTGCTTCATCTAAAATAACCCCAATTCCACAAAACGCATCTAACAGTCTACCCCCCTCTTTAACACCAGAAAGATTAATCATAATTTTTGCTAACCGAGGAGAAATCGCCAAAGACTCTCGACGCACCGGCTTTTCCATATCTCTTTTTTCTAAAGTTTTATAATCGCATTTTTGCACAATTTTACCAAAATAATTTCTATTTAAATTATCTTCAAAAATAAAATACTGTTCATTAACATTACTCGAACTCACAATCCCTGACTTTCCCCCATTTTGCATTTCCATTTCTGGTCTCAACTTTTTTTCAGTCGCTTTTAATTTTTCATTCTTAAATCTTTTTTTCAGATATAATGTAATTTCTTCAATTCCCTCTTCAGAAAAATCCCAAATTACATAATTTAATTTATTACTTTCTCCTAGATAAACTTCCTGTTTATCTAATTTATTTTCAATTTCTTGTTCATTCCCCGACGCCAAAACAATCCCAATTCCAATAACTCCCCCCAAAGAATCCACTGCCCCCGCTTCAATTGTTTCACCAACTTCCACCAACAAAGCATTTTTATTCACAAAATAATTTTCCATAGAATTTCCAGTTCTTTCCAAATAAGCAAAAACTTCTGCAACCGACAACTTTGGATTCCGTCCTAAAATAAATAAATATTTCATAAAACAATAAGAAAAAGATAGTTTTTAAGGGTTATCTGAAAACAAAATGATATTTTAAATTTATTCTCTAACTCCATTAAGAAGGGTCCATTCATTATAATGTTCCCATGCCTGACTAAAAAATTCCGCGATCTCTTTATCTTGCATCCTACAAGAATATCGACTTAAAATTCTATCAGCTACCCTTTCCATAAAATCTCTCCCAGAACCTTCAAAAGACATTTGAAAATCAGGTAAACTAAATTCCTCCAGTCTAATCTTTATATTCTCCTTGCAAAAACTCCAAAATTTATTAGGTTGAGGATTCCAAACTCTCTTTTTTCCATCATAAACTCTATCCACAAATAAATCTCCATAAATGTTATCTCTTTGGATATTCCCTCCCAAACGACAATTTCTTATCCCAGCAATATAGTTCTTTCCATCCCTTTTAACAGGATATTCAAATTTTCTTTCAAGCGGAATTAATAAGTCACTCATAAAAAAACATAACATTTTCTACTTATAAAGATTTATCTTCTCCAAACCCACTAATTATCCAATAATTCGTATCAGGTTCCATATATTTTGAATGATATTTTAAATTAACTCTTCCATCAAAAGTAATCTCAATCAAGTCATTATCTATCACTGACCTCAATATAGAACTTTTTGGCTCAGGAAAACCAACACGATAAGGATCAATTCCTCGTTGCTCCATCATCATTATTTCATTCCCTCCTGAATCAACTACAAACCTTTCATAAGCCAAAATAAAACCTATTGGATAATACTCCAAAGGAAAATGAAAAACCTCCTCGGTATCAATTAACAAATACAAACCAGAATCATCTTTTCTAAAATCCAATTTTCTTTCAACTAAACTTTCACTAACTTTTTTCCTTCCTTGACTTTCATACTTTCCATTTTCTCTAACCCCTCCACAATCCCGAATAAATAAATCAATTGCAGAATAATTATCTAAACAAGTTCTTAAATTCTCAAAGTCTAATTCTTGCGGCAAATAATACTGTTCCATTTTAAGAGTTATTTCTTCTTTTCAGTCAACTCTTTTCTCTGATTAAACTCGATCAAATCATTAATCAAAATACTCGCATCTCTCCGCGCTTCATCAACTTTCTTTGAATTCAATTTTCCTTTCTTAAACTCTTTACGCGCTGAAACAATATTATTCAAAATTCTCAAAGACAGCGACGGAAAAATACCCTTCTTAACAAAATTCTTCTCAAAATCTTCTAAAATCTTTTCTTGCGATTTTGCATTAGTTATTCCTTTTAACAAATCAAACACATCAGAATAAATTTTCTCAATTGTCTTTTCATCTGACCGCTTCTCAATATCTTTTCTTAATTCTTTAAGTTTCTTAAGATAAGCTTCAGTTTCTTTCATCATATTATCTATATCTTTTCCAGAAATTTTATATTTCAAATCATGTTCATATTCTTTAAACTGCTTAACTGCTTTTTCCAAAATAGCTATATCTTTTTTAGTCAGCAACTTTTCCTTTTTTACAAAAATCTCTTCCATTTTAGTTACTGTCTCTTTATGTGTCGGAGGAGCATTACCTGCAAGCATAATCAAAGCTTGTGATGGATTCAAAACCGCATAATAAATGTCAACCATCGCGTCGATTAATCTTCGGTTCACCATTTGCGCTGCCTTATCTGCTGTCTTCATAAACATATCAATTGACTCTGGCGACGGTTTCAATTTACCCATCCTCAAAAGAGCTTTCCAAGGCATAAACGTCCCCTTATCATAAAGTGGGACACCATCTCGAATAAAAGTAAAAATAACTGGCGAAGCATCCTTTACCGATTCCCAAAAATCAGTCAACAAATAAGTCTGAATATGTAAAGTATTTTTAACCCCTGCTAAATTAGCTGCCTCTGCCACAAACTGCTGGACTATCCCTCTCAATCTTTCTTTTAATTCCAACCGAGACATTCTTTTAACATCAGTATCATTAATAATTATAGCAACATCAACATCAGAAGTTTTCGTTGCCTCTCCACGAATAAAACTCCCAACAACAACATAAGATACAACATATTTCTCAAATTTTTGCAATACCAAAGATCTGTGAATCTGGGCAAACCTTAAAGCCCCTAAAAATCCTTTATCATAAATCGGCATTGACATCGCCACAGCATAAGCCAAATCAAATTTAGAATCCAAACACGATTCCCAAATATCAACAGGAGTTTTAATCTGCATCCACATTTTTTGTTTAAGTTTCAAAGAATCAATATGCTTAATAACTTCTTTTTGGATATCAGGGATTTTCTTAAACTGATCTTCAGGCACTACCATATAGAGATGCATATGTTTCTCAGTCTGTTTCGGAACCTCTTCCTCGTCGATAAAAAGCTTAATTGACTGCGGAGGTAAAACTCCTAACGCAATTGTAAATTTATATTTTTTAAGAATCCAATCCTTTAATTTATCTAAATCTTTTTTAGTTTCATCAAATTCTTTTTTTACTTCTTGATTACTTTGAGGAATCTGTGCCTTGTTCACAGAATACTTCCCCCCTAAATTCATTCCAGGAATATCCTGATCTATCTTAGAGATGTCATCTTTGGCCATAGTGAAAAAAGTAAAATCTTACTTATAAATGTTTTGAATTATCTTTTAAAATAATCAGGAAGAGGTATCGAATGCCTCTATGCGAAGTGTTCCAATTCAAATGAGAAAGAACGACGAGCATATCGAGGTTTGATTAATGGTCCCACGAGGAACCTGTTCCACAGGTTCTTGTGCCCCGAAGGGGTATCGGCGTCGGATGTAAATCCTCGCTCGTCCGCTATTGAAATTCTGAAGCGAACGAAACCCAAGGCTTCGATTCAAATGGTCCCACGAGGAATCGAACCTCGGTTTATTCGGTGTAAACGAATCGTCTTAGCCGTTGGACTATGAGACCTTATATCTAATTTGATATAAGTTAAGCTTTTTAAAATTATTCTTTTGAGAAATTTAATAAAAAACTATCTATAAACCTCATAGGAATATTCAAATTTATCTTGAAACATTCCCCCATAGGATTTTTCATTCACTAACAAAATAATTTTTCCATCAACTTCTTCTGCTACTTTTCTTAAACCTTCTTGAATTGAAGAAATTGAACTAAACAAAGGAGTTTGACCTAAAGCAACTCTTTCCAAATTTGACAATTCAATCCCTTTTTCTTCCACCATTTCTCTATTTAAAATAACAGGAAAATTATCATCAAAAATTAAGGGATTCACTTTCTTCCTCCATTGGATCAATTATACTAAACCCTCCTCTAAGTTCCCATCCTGCACAAGCTCGAGTTCCATCTGCCTGTACTATTTGTAAATCCTCTGAATCAGGTTCACGATAAACCCCGTTATCAAAATCATATCCTTCATCAAAACTTCTTTCGCCATTCAAAAGCTCTTCCAAGTCATAGTTCTCCATAAAAACCCAACTTACCAAATACTTTTAAATCTTACTTTTTTACTAAAATTAAGCGTGGATAGTTTATTGGTAGAATATATCGTTGCCAACGATGTGAGCTGGGTTCGATTCCCAGTCCGCGCATATAGTATCTATTGAATAATCTACTCCATGAAAAACAACACATTCTACGAGGGTAATAATCTACAAATAACAAAATAAACAAACAGAGGGTTGTTCACTTTACTACCCAATTTCCAAGAAAATAACTTAATATTCCAATTACTGTCCCAATAACAAACCCTTTTAACATATCTCCAGTCCAAGTAAAGATATACAAAAGTTTCCAACAACAACTATAATTGCAAAGATAAGGCTTGCTTTATACAAATATTTCATAAGAAAAATAAGAAAAGTGTATCCTTAAATATTAATAGATAATAACTTGTTTATTGACTTGCTTCTAATCTTGTAATGTGTCTGGGTCTTCTTGTAACATACTGGTCCCCTTTTTGATAAAAACCAGTCTCCTGGGGATCTCCTTCAACTTTTACTGCATGGTTTTTACCGCAACCCGAGCACCAAGCATTATCATAGAACCATAAATTACCTTTGCTAAATCCCACCCTCTCTCCTTGAACGAACATTTGGTTTACAGATTCTTTTGGAACAACTCCGTCCAGAATATTTACAACAACCAAGCTCCCTTCATCAATTTTTATCTTTAAATTATAGATTGATTTTCCAAGAGTTAAAGTTTCATTAGAATATGCTTGAGAAACGAACCCTTGGATGTTTTTTGCACCCACTTTTTCTATTCTTGGAGCAACATAATTTTCTTCAAGAATAGTTCCTCGAATAAGGTCATTAGAAGCTTCTAATCTTTTTTCTAGCTCTTTCTTATTTGCTACTTTGGGACAGCAACCAGTAATGGCCAATGTAGCTGCAACAACTAAGGCTAATGTTTTTTTCATAACATCATTATTGAAAAACTATTTATAAACCTTTCTGCATGCTATCACTTTAAAAATACAACAATTAATTTTCTTAAGCTAAATAATCACTTGTTTATTTACTCAAATTATAATTTAGATAACTATCCCTCTTTTGGCAGATTATGTCATTGCCAACGGTGTGAGCTGGGTTCGATTTGCTTTTCGTAGAAAAGTATGCAGCTTGCTGCAGAGGTCTGCGCATATCTTTAAATTCTATTTACAGAACAATAACCCAACTTTTTTAAATAACTTTTCTTTATTTCTAGTATGAAAAAGGGGCAAAGCAAATGTTAATTCCAATTATTGCGGCGATTGCCTTGGCATCAATAACTGTTCTAGAAAAAATAGTTTTAAGAAAAAAGAAAATAAAAATAGAAGCATTCCAACTTTTAACTTTTTTATCGGCTGTAATTGTAATGCTCCCCTTATTATATTTTTTCTGGAAATTTGAACCCGAAGCTCTACAAATGAAAAACATCCTCATTTTATCCCTAGTAATTATCACTGCTGTTCTAGCTAACATATCCACTTTCTATGCCCTAAAATGGGAAAAAGTTTCTAACATCGAGCCCGCCCTAATCATGGAACCATTATTCATTGTCATGCTCGCACTAATTTTTAGCTTTTTCACAACTGGATTATATGAACGAAATTTCACAGTTATCATTCCTGCCCTAATAGCAGGATTCGCCCTCATCCTATCCCATGTAAAAAAACACCACCTAAGTTTCAATAAATATTTCCTCGCAGCAATCCTCGGCGCATTACTTTATGCAATAGAACTTGTAATTTCAGTTTTAATATTGGATTTCTACTCTCCAATATCATTTTACTTTTTTAGAAGTGCAGGAATTTTAGTTCTAACATTTTTAATTTTTAGACCAAAAATTAAAAACTCTACCCAACTAAAAACTTACAAAACAATTTTCTTAATCGGTGCACTATGGGTTTTATATAGAGTATCTGTTTATTACGGATTCTTACAACTCGGAGTAATTTTCACAACATTAATTATAATGCTCGGACCAGTTTTTGTTTACCTCTTCGCTAAAATTTTCTTACACGAAAAGTTAAGTTGGAGAAATATATTAGCCGCAATTATAATTGTTATATGTGTTTTATATGTAACACTTTTCTAGAATTCTATTCTAAAATTTACTAATCCATTCCTTGATAACCCTTTGAACCCGCATAATTCATTTTACCACTTTTGGAATCTGCAGAAGCAATCACATCATCGATTCTTAAAATCATAATTGCCACCTCAGTTGCAGAAGCAATTGCCTGACTTTTTATTTTATACGGCTCGATTATTTTAGCATTTAAAACATTATCAACTTTATTTTCGAATAAATTCAAACCTGCATTCATATCTCCAGCATTATGTTTGGATTTTAATTCGGTTAAAACATCAATTGGATCCATGCCAGCATTTTCAGCTAAAGTTAAAGGAATAAATTCTAACGCAGAAGCAAATTCTTCAACTGCTAATTGTTCTCTTCCACCAAGAGATTGTCCAAAATGTTTTAATCTTTTTGATAATTCAATTTCAATTGCTCCTCCCCCCGGAACCACTAACCCTGTTTTCAGCGACGACGCCACATCCCCTAAACCATCTTTAATAGCCCGCTCAATTTCATCAATAACATGTTCAGAGCCACCACGAATTAAAATAGTCACAGCTTTTGGATTAGAACATCCTCTAATATAAGTCATATTATCTTCCCCCTGTTTAATTTCCTCTACAACTTCAGATTTACCTAAATCCACATCTTTAAGTTCCCCAAGATTGCTCACAATCTTAGCTCCAGTTGCTTTAGAAATTTTTTCTAAATCTGATTTTGCAACTCTTCGACAAGCATAAATTTTTTTTCTAGACAATAAATACTGCGCAAAATCATCAATCCCTTTCTGACAAAAAATAACATTTGCTCCAGATTCAGCAACTTTCTCAACCATATCCTTAATAACTTTTTCTTCTTGAGAAAGAAAATTCTGTAATTGTTCTGGAGAAGAAATTGAAATCTTCGTTTCAATTTCAGGATTTTTTATTTCCAATGGAAAATCAATTAATGCAATCTTTGCCCCCTCAATCTTTTCTGGCATTTCATTTGAAACTTTTTCTTTATCTAAAACAATCCCAGAAATTAATTCTGTTTTTTCAACTGAATCTCCTTTTGCTTTTTCAATTTTAATATCATCCAAATCAACCTTCCAATTTTTCTGAACTTGCTTTCGTTCAAATGATTGCGTCGATTCAGACGAATGAAAATCTCCGATTTGCTTAACAGCTCGAATAATTATATCTGCAAATTTCTCTCTTGAATCTTCAGCACCCTTGCCGGTCATAGCAGTCATAGCCACCTGTTTCAAAACATCATCGTCATCTGGACTAATCTTAAGAGAAATTTCATTTAAAATTTGTTGCGCTTTTTCAGCAGCCATTCGATAACCTTTAGTAATCAGCGTCGGATGAATTTTAGAATCTAATAATTTTTCAGCATTCTCTAATAATTTCCCTGCAATCATAACTGAACTGGTAGTCCCATCACCAACTTCACTTTCCTGAGTTCGCGCAATTTCAACCATCATCTTTGCCGCAGGATGTTCAATTTGAATTTCTTCAAGAATTGTAACTCCATCATTTGTAACAATAATATCTCCTGTAGGAGAAACCAACATTTTATCCATTCCCTTCGGCCCCAAAGTAGTTTTAACAACTTCTGAAACCATCCGCGCAGCAAGAATATTATTTCTCTGCGCATCTTTACCCATAACTCTCTGAATATCTTCAGGCATTAGAACAACGGGTTTTTCACTCATCAGAAATTTCTCCTCTTTGTTTAGTTAAATACCTTCTACCCTCATCTGTTAAACTGCATATATCTTTTTTTAAATCAAGATAGCCAACCTCTTTTAAAAATAATATACTTGGCTTAAAATCTAATACTTCAACTCCATCTAATCTTGAAATCAAAGTTGAATAAGATGCCTCCCCTACCCCTTTATCCAAAGTCTCCATTATTGCTGATGCAGAAGAATTATTTTTAACCCTATGCTCTTTCACCGCTGGCATAAATTCAACAGCTGCTTTCTCTAATCTTGCCCACCTCAATTCATCTTGCAAACTTTCTTCTCTTTCACATGCTGCAGCATAAATTTGTAATTGTTCACTAGGACTTTTTAAATCATATTCTGAAATCATTCGCACAAACTTCTTAACCCTTCTCGAATTTTCACTCATTTTTATCAACAATAAACCCCAATTCCATCTTTTAAAGATTATTGTGATTTAAACCACTATCAAGTTTAAGATAATATTTAAAAGCAAAAGCGCCCTTAATAAAGTATGAATGAAGTTATCGTTGCAGATATTATGACTAGGAATCTGATCACAATCAAACCAGAAATGGACCTACTAAACTGCGCTAAAATAATGATAAAAAAAAGAGCGGGCAGTATTTTAATTGTAGATCAAAAAAAACTCCGCGGATTTATTTCTGAACATGATATTCTCTGGGCCTTTACCAAAACCAAAACAAAGGCAGAACTTTCTAAAATAAGAGTAATAGATATTTCTCCAAAAAAAATAGCGACAATACGACCGACAGCAGGATTGCAAGAAGTAATGAAAAAAATGAAACATTTAAAATTCGAAAAATTGCCTGTCATCGACAAAGGAGAATTAGTCGGAATGGTAACTGTAAACGACATCCTAAACTTTAAACCCGAACTCTACCCCGAACTAAACGAATTCTCAGAGATAAGGGAAGCCTCAAATAAATTAACTCGGATAAAAAAAGCAAAAGAAAGAAAATCCATGAATGAGGGAATCTGTGAAGAATGTGGAAACGTCGAATTGCTCTACAGATTCAACGGAATGTTAGTATGCGAATCCTGTCAAGATAGAACTTAAGAAAACTATTTAAACCAATTTTATTTATTATAATGGAGAGGAAAAATGGCAGAAAAAGATATACTATTTTCAAGTAAACTAAAACACAAGGGTATTTTCAATTTTGCAGCTTTCTACAAATTTTGCTATGACTGGCTTGAAGCAGAAACAGGTTTACTTTTACAAGAATCAAAATACGCTGAAAAACTATCCGGCGACATGAAGGAGATTGACATTGAATGGAACGGATTCACTAAATTAACAGATTATTTCAGATTTGACATGAAAGTAACTTTCAAGATTCTTGCAATGAAACAAGTTGAAATTGTCCAGGACGGGAAAAAAATCAAGACAAATGAAGGCCAGGTTGAAATGGGAGTCAAAGGAATTTTAACAAGAGATTGGCAAGGAGCTTATGAAAAAAGTGCATTCCAAAAAACATTAAGAACAATATACGACAAATGGCTTATCCCTTCTAGAATCGACCAATTCGAAGGCAAAGTAATTGGAGATTCAGACGAATTCTTAGGACAAGCCAAAGCATGGTTATCTCTTGAAGGAAAAGAACGACATTAATTCTTAACCGGCAAATTTAAATAAGCAATTTTTATAAATCAGGTATGGATTTAAATACATTAAGAACTGAAACATTAAAATTGATAGAAGAGTATAATCAGGATACAACTCATAGAAAAGTAGAACCAATTAATGGCTATGGGCAAGAAGACCCTCAAATGATGATGTACTGGGCATTTTGGTCTGATGATATCCGCTCTGCACGAGGGGTTGGTTTTACATATATTAATAAAGAGTTAAAAGTTTTTTGTGGGAAAAAAGAAGTAATTGCTCTAGAAGATACTATTGATAATTTTAGAGAACAATTAAGAGCAATTCCAGCAAAAGCCCATTAATTCATCCCACACCATAGAAATCTTTAAATAGAAATTTAATAAGTATTTTATATGAAAAAATTAACACTTTCAATATTACTACTATTGCTTCTTCCCACAATCTTTGCAATCAATCTAGAAGTAACACAAAAAACCCCGAATCAAGTGATCATAGGAGGTTTAAATCAGCCAGCAATAGTAGAATTAGAAATCACCAACTTAGGATCAATAGACAATTTTGAAATCCTTAACTTATTTGGGTTCACATTAAATCCAACAGAAACAGGTTTCATAAAAAACAGCGAAACAAAAAAAATATATTTAGAAGTTTACCCGCGCTCAGATTTTTCAATAAAAGGATATTACACTTTATCTTATTTATTAAAATCAAAACAAACCTCAAAGTTACACAACCAAGAATTGACTCTAAAAATTGTAGATTTAGGAAACGCATTTGAAGTGGGAATTGAAGGATTTGACCTTGATGCAAACGAAATAGAAATTTATTTCAAAAATAAAGAAAATTTTAATTTTCAAGATTTATCTGTTAAATTTACTTCTAACTTTTTCAAATCTCAAGAAGAATTTGATTTAAATCCAAACGAAAAAAAAGTTTTTAATATTGAATTAGACAAAGATGACTTCAAAAGATTAAACGCTGGATTTTATACTTTAACTGCAGAAATTTCAGTAGAAAATCAAAAAGCAGAAGTTGAAGGAATTATTAATTTTAAACAGAATCCAGATTTAAAAACACACGCAGAGAAATCTGGATTTTTCATCTATACTTCAAAAGTACAAAAAGAAAACACTGGAAATATAATAACAAAAACTCAAATAGAATTAAACAAAAATATTTTCTCACGATTATTCACCACCTTCAATGTTGAACCAGATTTAGTGAAAAGAAATGGAATAAAAATAAATTATACATGGGAAAAATCAGTAAAACCCGGAGAAACTTTTGAAGTGGTTGCCAAAACAAATTTTTTATTCCCGGTCATAATTATTTCATTAATCGTAATTTTAATTATTACTATTCAGCATTATTTAAAATGCGACATAGTAATCAAAAAAAGAATTAATTTTGTCCATACGAAAAATAAACAATTCGCACTAAAAGTAAATATAATGGTTCGAGCTCAAAATTATGTGGAACAAGTTAATATTTTGGATAGACTCCCATTGATGGTAAAACTTTATTCAAAATTTGGCGGGCAAGAACCAACACGAGCCAACGAAGAAAAAAGAAGAATTGAATGGAACTTTGAGAAACTGGAAAAAGGAGAAGTGCGAACAATGTCTTATGTTATTTATTCAAAAGTCGGAGTGTTTGGAAAATTCGCCTTGCCAAAAACAACAGCAATTTATGAGAAAGAAGGCGAATTAAAAGAAACAGCGTCGAATCAAGTTTACTTTATGTCCGAGGAAGCTCGCGAGCAATAATTAGTGAGTAAAACGAACGTATGTAAGCCGAGCGAGGTTTCGAGTTGAGGCAAGAAAAGAAGCATAAAATAAAAGATAAACTTTATAAATCCTCTTTAAAACATTTCACTATCTAAAAAATCAACCAAATCTTCTTTATGTTCAAATAAATTTCTAGGCAAACAGACACTTATTTTACAATTCCCTGGATAAGATTGATAATCTACTTCACTTGCTGATTTACAATTACTTTCAGAAATATAATCCATTCGTAAATAAAATCCCGCTGGAAAAAGATACTCATCAGTAAACCCCGGATTATGTAATTTATGAAAAAAGTCAGAATGACGAGAAATTTCAACACACCCTTTACGCATAAATCTTTCATAAGCCCTATTTCTAAACTCTTCCAAATTTTCAAAAGGCCAATTAACAACCGCCCGAAATCCATTCTCTACTTCATTAATTACCCACTCTTCTAAAATATCAACAGAGTCATTCATTTTATATCACTCATTATTAAAAAAGAACTTATGGATTTTTAAATTTTATTGTGATGATGAATTATTAGAAAGTTTTCTGAGCAATCAAATTAGACATCTCATGAGTATGAAATCTTCCTTTGCCATGTTTTTCTTCCTTTGAATATTCTTTGTAAGAAATTATGTCCCAGACAGGATACATCCCAGATAACTCCCCATTAGAAAATTGATACTTATTCCTATTTTCTTTTCCTTTTCTAAAAACCCCAATAAAATTATATCCATTCTTTCTAGTTCTCTCCTGCATATTTTTTACTAATCTATAAACTTTTCTTTTTGTCAAAAAGTGTATTGAGAATAATGCACAAATTGCATCATAATCTTCAAGAATTTTATAAGTTTCTAAATCTCCAACAAAACTTTTGACTTTCAATTTAGCTTTTTTTGCATAAGCATCTAATTTAGCTATTCCAGTTTCTGCAATATCCATAGCTGTTACACGATGACCTTTGCTAGCTAGATAAAGTGCTACTCTCCCAGTTCCACACCCCAAATCCAAAACTTTTGAATTTCTTTTTAATAAAGCTTCAAATTCAATTAATCTTTTTCCAGGTTTTAAACCCCAATAAGCGCCCCTTGTTTTTGCATACTCTTTTTCAAAACGATACTTTCCCCCAATCTTATTTTTCAAAGAACCCATATTCTCTAAAATTAAACAGAATTTATAAACGTTTTCTTAATCTCCTTCAACACCCACATTCCCCAAAATTTCTTTGATTCTTAAAAATAAAAAACATCAATAAATAATCACTTGATTATTTAATAAATAAAGAATAGAATTTATTCTTCTCCAAACAATCCTTTAAAGAAATCTCCCACTGTCCTAAAGAAATCTCCAACAACTCCTGGACTTTCATGACCTTCTTCATAATTTGCATCCCCTGTTCCAGCATCATCACCAAATTCAGAACTTGCATCTGCACATTCAATGTCAACAATACAATCCCAACCTTGTCCAGATGGACCTTCTATTGGCCCTCCATAACAATGTTCACATTTATTAATACATTCATTTTCTTTTTCTGTTACCTGTTCATCATTTAAACATGGACCCTCATATAAATTAACACATTCTTCTGCACACTTTTTACATAGTGCACCTCCAGTCTCACCCTCCTTACTATTCCCACAAATCATTGAAGGATCTTCCACTGCAACACAATTAGAAATACAAATCTGCTCTGCATCCATCTCAGATTCATCAGGAGCATCTCCTTTCATATTACATTCATCCTCACATTTATCAATATTTAAATTTTGACAAACCATATCAAATTCTTCGCAGCCAACTTTAATACAATCTTGCATACATGATTCTCCTTCATCTGCAGGTTCAGGTGGACCAGAAACATCAACACCACATTGCGCCCCACATTCCACAGATTTTGCTTCTCTGCATTCCATATCATTTGCATCGCATCCTTGAGTTGTACATTCTTCCATACAATTCATATCTGCAACACTAGGTCCCCCATAACCCTCGTCATTAGAAGAAGGTCCCCTTGCAACATTCCCAGTTAATTGAAAATAGGAAAATAAAGTTATAATAAATACAATAAAAATAATCAATTCTTTTTTCATTAAACTACTAAAGAAAAAGGATTTATAAAATTATGGAATGCACCCGCACAAATATGACAGGGGGGTTTAAAAAATAATTTTTTCATCTCTTAGTAAATCAAACAAAAATTTGATTAAAGGTCTTAAATTTCCATTGACCTGTGACTCTTCTAGCCCTTCATAATATCTGTACTTATTTTTGCTTGGAATGTTAATCATTGGATATTTGTTTTTTCTTAATACAAAATTCATTAATAATCTTCCCACTCTTCCGTTCCCATCAACAAAAGGATGGATTGTTTCAAAAGCAGAATGAAAATATGTCGCGAGTATTAAAGGGTGAAGCTTATTCTTGTTTTTCGTATACCAAGACAGTAAGTAGGACATTTCTTTGGCAACTTCTGTTGGCTTAGGAGGCATCCACTCAGTCCCCCTAATGTATACTTGCAAAGTTCGATATTTTCCTATTTGATTTTCTAGCTCTTCTTTCAATGTTTCTTTTACAACTAATTTATGCAAATTTAGAATCATTTTTTTGTTCAGGTCACCCTCACAATTTAATAAATAGTCAAAAGCCTTTTTGTGATTCATAATTTCATTTATTTCTCTTAATGATTTTCTCGGAGTTACTCTTTCAAATAATAATTGAGATGTTTCTTGCAGTGTTAATGTATTCCCTTCAATACTTGTAGAATCGTATGTAAAAAGGGAAACAAATGCCTCATAACGATTTTCCTCTGTAGCTTTTAATTGCTTAAGATAAATTTCTTTTATTTTTTTTAGTTCTGTTTCTTCACTTTTGGTAAGAAGAGTGGATAGTAAGGATAATTCTTTATCTGCATCTGCTTCTTTTTTAGATAACTTTCTTTTATCTAAATCTACGCCCAAATATATCCTTTTTTTATTTACATCCTTTCCTCTTCTAATTGACTTAACTCTGTAAAAGTATTTTCTTCCACCTTTTTCTTTTATTTCAGTATAAACCATAATAATTTTACGTCTACACCATTTAAATAGTTTTCTACGCAGTGGACGTACTGATTATAAGGTTACTCTGGAGGTCTATCTTATCATTAATAAAAAAATCCCTCACCAAAATTTTGCAATTGGTTTAATTTTTAGGGATTTGAGGAAATCTTTATAAATAATAAACTCCTATATTTAAAATGAAAAAGATAACTTATATAATTAATTGGGCATTATTTTTTATAATCTATATTATTTCATATATATTATTTATTAGTAGCGAAGATACTGAATTTGTAGTACATTTTTTCATAATATTAATTTTCGCATTATATTCAATTCTCTTTTTATATTCAAGACATAAAGCCCCTAATTCATTTCCCAAAAAAATTGTAGTTCTAAATTGGATTGTATCCTTAATATTAATTTATTGTACTGAATTAACTCTTTCCGATCCATGGGGAGCTTTAATATGGTATTTCTCAATCTTTCCACTGGGGATAGTAATAATTATCACATATGTTCTGTTAATCACATTAAAGGAAGAAATAATCACTTGATTTTTTAATTTCCAAAACTCTTTTTTATCGATGACAAATATTAAAACAGCGTCGATAAAAAAAATCCCCACCAAGATTCGCCAATTGGTTTATTTTTTAGGGGTTTGATTGATAATATCCACACCGAGATGACTGGGAGAGTTAGATAATTTACAATCTTCAAAATCTGATTTTTTTAATTTTAAATATTTATTTACAGATTTTATCAATTCGTTGGAACGAGAAAAATTAGAATTTCTAACCCTATCAAAATAAGTATATAAAATAACTTGAATTCCCCTTTTTCTTAATCTTTGAATTACCGGGACAAAATCTGAATCAGAAGCGATTAAAATAACTTGTTTTATTTTAGGAAATTCTATGGGAATCTCAATTAAATCCATTGTTAATAAAGTATCTACTCCTTTTTGTTTGTAGATATATTTCCCATTATTTTTAACTCTTTGACATCTCCCCTCTCTAATTGTCACACAATCATTACGCCCCAATTTAGAAGTAAAGGAATCATAATCTTCTTTTCTCTTTTTTTGGCTTGGATTAGGATTTGTACTTTGGTAAGGAGGAGCATTATAAAAAAATAAATGATAAAAAATCGAACCAAATTTACCACAAAGATCTTTAGAGAATTTTAGAAGATCATATTTAAAATAATGGCCGTCCCCTAGTTCACGACTAACTTTGGATAAAAATCCTGCATCAACCATAACTAATACTTTTTCCATTAAGGAGACTAAGAAATTCTATTTTATAAATCTTAATAAAAAAATAAATCATCCATTGACCCGGAGATCAATGGGGAGCATGTTAATATAATCATGATTTAATGATTTTTAAATGTTACTAAATACCACATAGAGATGGCTAGGAGAGTTGAAATTCACTTTATTTTCTTCCTAACCAAGCAACCATAAATCCAATAATCATTATAACAACATTACTTTTTGATTTTATCGACGACAAATATTAAAACAGCGTCGATAAAAAAAATCCCCACCAATGCTCCTAACCCTGATTTTAAATTTTAAAGTTTACCTTCGGGAGTTTATTAAAATCAAAGTTACTCGTCAAACACAGGATAAAATCAAAGATTTTGAAAGTTTTCTGTACTTAACCGAGTTAGAACTTTGAAAAGAAAAAAGTGGTTCCAAAAAAGGAACCACTTAACTATCCCCCCACCAAGATTCGAACTTGGGATCTTCCGGGTGCTGCACTAATGCAGTCCATAGGAACTGACTTCTCAGGCTTCATTTAATTTCGATGAATCTAATCGAATATCCACCCTATTCTACAGCCAGACGCTCTACCGCTGAGCTATGGAGGGATTTAAACTTCCCCAACCTAACTTAATAGATTGAGTGTTATCCTATAACATAAAAACAGATAAGAATTAACATATCTGTACCTATGTTAAAATATTGTAGATTTTGATATTTATAAAGATTGTTGTTAATCCCCAACCGCCCACGACCCTAGTCAAGCATCCTAAGGCGATGTCGTGTTTGTTTGCTTTATTGTAATTGGTGGCTTTTGTTTTTAAGTCTTGTCGAGATTGAGTGGGGGGATTAGTTAAATAATCAAGTGATTGTTTATTCAAAGGATTTTTAAAGTTAAATTTGTTGATCAGAGTATGAAAGAAGGTTTTGATTCAACTGCTTTTAATGAGCAGGCTATAACTCCAAAAAAATCTAAAATTTGGGTTTGGGTTTTCATGTTTGGAGTAGTTTTAGCGATATTAATCATTGGAGGTTATTTTGTTTATTTTAATTCTCCTGGGGAGCCCCAACTAGTAAAAATTAATTCATTAGAGATAGTTAATGTCTATAGAAATTGTGAAAAAAATGGAGCTGATTATAAAGATACTACGCTTCAAACTACAATTGATGTTGAAATTACAAAAAATGAAAAATATTCAGAAAAAATCCTTGCTAGGGATTGCGTTTTAAAACTTGATTCTAATAACGTTGAAAGTTTTTCCTTAGTTGTACTTCCAGTCCCGAATCCTTATATTGAGGGAATCCAGGATTCTGGTTTACACAGGGTAACTGGAGCAGAATTAATTGGAGATAAATCAGGAGAATTAACTTTTTGTTGTCAAGAAAAATGTGACACTGCATTTGTTAATGCTTGTTAAATAATATACAATGATATTTAATTCAAATAAGAAGAAAATAATATTAATGTTTTTACTCGGGATATTAATCTATACAAATATTATCTCTGCTCAATTAGCAGATTTTGATGGAGTTACGGAAGTTCAAAAAGTTACTTCTTCTCATCCCGACTATGAAGCTATTTCTCAACAGTATGCTTTAGAGGCTTACCAAGCTTATGAGATAACATATAGGATTAGAAGGGGTTGGAATTTCTTACCCTTTTCATTACTTGATGGAAGAGATTCCGTAACTGGAAAAGCTTCTTGTTGGAAACAAAATGATCAGAGCGGAGATTTTGGAGCAACGGTGTTAGAATATATTTATCTCTATGAACCCAACGCTTCAATACTTCCAAACAATAAATTGGGTTATTATGTAGGTGGATATGTAGAAGAATGGAAAGAGGAACCTCTAAAGAGTTATCAAAAAGATTTAAGAGGAATACCTGAGCCAAATTCAAAGATGACTTTACCTATTAATTGGGTTTATTCTCCAATAGACTGCGAATTTAAATTTTATACTGGGTGGCTAGACGAAGTTAATTACGAGGAGACTAGCAATTTTATAAAAGAAGGAAACTTAAATTTAACTCTCGAAAAAGGTTGGCAAGTTATTTTGCAATTATTTCCGGGGTTTTCTTGGAATGAAATAAAAGGAGATTGTATTATAGAAGAGATTAATTTTTGGCAACCAGATGTTCAAGTATATTCTCTTCTTCCTGAAGATTCGGCAACATTTACAAGTTCTTTTTTAGATCGTGTTGTGGGCATTGAAGATTATTTTAAACCAATTATGATGAAAATTAAAGACTCTTGTACGTTGGGAAAAACAATTAACTATTCCTGCGAAAAAGTTATAGATAATGGAGATTCTTCACAAAAAATAGATTTACTATATATACCCGATGCATATAATAATTTATCTTTATGGGCAGAAGATGTTGATAGTATTAATGAAGAATTTTTTTCAATTGAACCTATGAAATCAAATAAAAATAAATTTAATGTTTGGAGGGTAGATCTGCTTGGCGATAACCTGGAGAGGGATTTTGAAATTGGGGGATTTTCCTATAGATCTCAAGCTAAGATTAAAGAAATCCAGAGAAATTGTGTGGAATTAAATGAAGATTTTGATATTTCTTTAGTTGTTGATTCTGGAACGGTTAATCTTGGATCTGAGGGGGGGAGAACAATTTATTCTTCAAGAACAAGATTGATCGACGGAGAAGAATTGATTGCTTGGAGAACTTTAGTTCATGAATTTGGCCATTTTATAGCAAATTTAGGAGATGAATATGAAAATTCTATAAGCGTTAGGGATTTCTCTGATAGACCAAATATTGATAAAGAAGGATGTCCAAAATGGTGTTCTGGTGAATTAAATACTAATGCTTCTTGTTATAATGACTATATTTCCTTTAAAACTTGTTTATATAACGTTACTGATAATTTAACATCACAATATAAGGGTGAATGTAATTATCATTATTCATTACCTCTTTGCAATTTGGGAGTTGGTTGTAGAGATGAAACAGGTTGTTATTGGAATGCTAAAAGTATAATCTCTTTTAGATCAACTAAGAAGAGTTTTATGAGTAATCCGGACATGGTTACAGAGTTTAATAGTATAAGCCAGGAGGCCATATTAGAAAAATTAAATCTCTTGGATAATCAAAATGAATAATAAAAAAGGAATGGGCAGATGGATTTGGGTTATTATAGCTTTAATTTTTATAACTGGTATTGGAATTTATTTTTGGTTAACTGGCCATCCTCCTGTGCAAGAAATAGAGAATTCTATATCTACTCCTCCCTTGTTACCTTCCTAAAAAATAAGTCGATTGTTTAATTTTGAAAATACCTATGTAAAAACACCCAATTTCCGAAGGGTAGATTGTCTCACGGGGCAGAGTTTAATATTTATTACTTTAATATTTATTTCTTTGTTTTTGAATTTGGTTTTTTATCCTTTATTAAATAGAAAATCTAACCCCAGTTTTGTCCAGTCAAATGATTTGAAATTTTTTGTTCATGAGTAAATGGTTTAGGATAGCTTCGATAAACACCTTAGAGATGTTCCCTCCGCCCACGACCCTAGTCGAGCATCCTAAGGTGATGTCGTGTTTGTTTGCTTTATGTTAATTGGTGGCTTTTGTTTTTAAGTCTTGTCGACTACGGGAGGGTGACGGAGAAAAATAAGATGCATTTATTCTTCCAGTATATTTTCTATTAATGTTAAAAATTCCTTAGCCCTTTCTAAGGAAGTTTGAGCCTTCGATTTTTTAATATTTTCAGTAGTCTCATATTGAAATGTAGATCTTTTAACTTTTTCAAAACCATATTTTGTCAAATAATTATCACTAACAGATAAAGCTTCATCTTTTCCTATCTCATAAGCTTTCAAAAGATGATTTTTTATTTTATGTCTTCCTTGCACTATTAATGCTTCGTTTATTACTTGATGTACAATTTCGTGTCTCGTTTTATATCCTAACTTGTATAAATATGCGCAAGCAATATAAAACATAGAATAATAACTGCTTACAACTACCCATAACGAAGAAGAAACATTTTTGAATAATAGGTTAGCTACACTCAAACTTTCTCTTGCATTTTTCAAATAAGTTTCATAAATCAGGGGATTTTGCTTATCTACATTTATTATCTTCCCATCTTTTAAATAATTTTTGAAATTATCTTCCGCTTGTTTTATTCTTTTTTCATCCATTCTGAAATTAAATTATAGTAATTCTCTTTCCCATAAAGTATAATATTGTTTTTAATTATTTCGTTACCAAGATTATTTCCTTTCTTTTCTATCATTGAGGTGAATTCTTTTGAGGTGAATTCTTGTATTTCTAAGTTCAAAGATAATAGGCTCAATTTCTCATTTAATATTTCGGATTTGGATTTATTATCTAAAATTATACAGATATCAATGTCTGAATTCTTTGTGTTGGTTTTCTTGATGTATGAACCAAATGCCAATACAGTTAGAAATGGGTAGCTTAATTCTTTGATATATTTTCTTATAACTTTTAAATTTAAATTTTTCGAAAAAAATTCTTCAGTTCTTTTCTCTTCTATCGAAAGAGTTTCTATATTGTTATTTTGATTAAATTCGATAAGATAGGAGTTTCCCTGCTTGCTTTTTAAATATGTTTTAGGATTTATTTTAGAGAGTGCTTGAGAAGTGTTTTTATAATCTGTTTTTAATTTTTTAGAAATCTCCATTATAGAGTGGGGGGATTCTTTGTTTTCAATTAAAAATTTCAATATTTTTTCTTTTAGGGTGTATTTTACCATAGTGTTATGGTATGCAATACCTTATTTAAATCTTGTGTTTGTATGGATCTCTCTTCATGTTCTAAAGAGCAAACATTATTTATTAACACCGAGGTTTTACATGGGTAACTTATGGGTGCCTTGCAGGTGTCGTTTAGAAGTCGGAGTGTTTTTCTTCTTCTCAGAAGCCCATCAAATATGCGTTGAATGGGTTACGCCCCCACCGCGCTTCTTTAATCTTTAAATATTTCCACAACAACCTCAGGATTTTTTTCATTTCCAAATTTAACTTGATATTTTGTTTTGTTCTTTCTATAATGTTCAAAAGATATCCATCCCATAGGTTTATCTTGCCCTCTAAGAACAGGGATGTGGTCTTTAGAAGGAGCTGCAAATATTCCTTCGCCTTTTAGACTAACAATCATAGATTCAAATCCTGGAGGTTCTCCATCAATCTCTTTTCTATCAATCTTTTTTTTTCCATCATAAATATCCCAGTGACTGTTTTCTCTATCTTTTTTTATAGTATGCATTCCAGAACCAATAGTCCCTGAAGGGATTTGAGGGACATTCTTCCACCATGTATCATTACTATTAGTATGTCTAATTTGTTTATAAGGGATATCATCAATGATAATATTAATTTTTCCTGTTTTTTGCCCATTTCTCTCTGTCCACCTGATGATCTTCCCATAACTATTTTACCCAAATACTTTGAATCAAAAGCTTCGCACCATAAAAAAAAGTAAATATTACTGCAATAACTAATCCAAACCACATTACGTCAGGAGTAATAAAACCAAGATATTTTTGATCTACAATTTGCTTAGTAAGATTAGTAAAAATTAATGCAAAGCCAATCAAAGTAAGTCCATCAATAAAATCTTTTCTATTCATAATCTCCCTAAGATTCTTTTGCTTAAATACATTTCTATTCCAAAAGAGACTTCCAAGAGTCTTTATTTGGAGATTTTAACATAAATCCCAAATAGATTAAACCAAAACCCCCCAAAGCAAAAAGAAAAAAACCAAACTGACTAAGCGCTGAAAGGGTATGATTAACAAAATCAAGACGAAAAGGAACTGATTCTAAATCTTCAAAAGTCATCTTAATAAACAAAAAAATCTTTTCTACAAATCTAGTCAAAAAAACAGCCCCCATAATGATTAATACTTCTCCTAAAAGTTTATCTGATTGAT
Source organism: archaeon (assembly GCA_018657525.1). GTDB lineage: Archaea > Nanobdellota > Nanobdellia > Pacearchaeales > GW2011-AR1 > JABHWZ01. The sequence continues at coordinate 146,626 of JABHWZ010000004.1, forward strand.
CTTCTTTACTCATTTTAAAATCCTAATACTCCGATTATTAAAACTATAATTAAAACCAATTCTCCAAATCTCATCCAAAATCAACTCCTCGAAAATGCTTAAGCATAATTTCCCTAAAACTCCTTACTTTTAAAGCTTTATTGTTTTATCTTTTCCTACAAAAATTATAAAAAGAATAAAGAATTATAATTAATAGTCTTTATTGGTAAAGTTGTTTTTCGCTATTTTTTACCTCCAAGGAGAAGAAATGAAGACGAAAAACAGGGGATGGAATAAGATCTTAACGATTCTATCTATTCTCGAGAAAGTTGTGAGCTTAATTGCTCACTTCTTCTTTTATTTTTTTATCATACAAATCTATTTAAATATCCCAATAATAAAAAATAAATGGAAAAAACAATAAAAAAGAAACTAGAAATGGAATTTGCTAACACCCTTTTAATTATAACCGCTTCTTCTTTTGGGGCAGTATTTGGAGTAGTATTAAGTAGAAATAATCCCATTAATCTTCCTTGGTACGCCTCAGCTTTGGGTCTAACCTTTGCAGGAGCTATAATTTTCAAAATAGTAACTATTATAGAACAAAACTAAAAAAAATACCCCAATAATTATTCTTATTAAATCTCTTAAAATTATTTTCAAGCCTTAACAGAATCTTCTGATACCTGATGCACTGTTTCTGCTTCTTTAGCCGGAGCAGTTTGTTGACTAGCTTTTTGTTTAGCTATCTCATTTTTACTATTAGAAATATTCCCATTCAATTCTTTAAGCTCCTTTTGCTTTTGGTCTATCTCTGCTTGCAAATCAGCAATTTTATCTTTATTCTTGATAGCATCAATCTTCGCCTGAGCCTGCTTTAGCTCTTCTTCCGCACCTTTTAACTCTTCATCTTTTGCTGACGCTTGTGCTTGCTGGGCTTTTAAATCGCTCAACTTTGTAACCTTAATTTCTTTAGGACTTTTATTCTTTTTTCTTTTAAATAACCAAATTACTAAAACCAAGATTATTAATCCTAAAACTCCCCCTCCCACATAATACATAATCTTATTACTAGGCACTAAATCAGAAATAGCAAACCCACTAATGCCTGATGATTCATCTTCATTATCAACTTCTGTTTCATTCGTCGTAACGTTTGCATCAACTTCTAATTCCTCGTCGCCAATTTCACTCTCATTTATTTCAGGAGTTGGAATTAATTCAAAACTATCTGGAGCAACCTCCAAAGAAATATCTTCTCCAGGCTCAAATTCTTTAGTAAATTTTTTAGACATCACTTTTTCATGTTCAAGTGTTTTAATAAACACAATTATATTAAATTCTTCGTCAACTGAATAATTAAAATAAACATCCCCGAATTGATTTGAAATTCCAATGAATTGTTCGTATGAATGAAAATTTGACGACTTGGGATCAAACGCAGTCGCCTGCACCTCATGCAATGGCAGCGTCTTAATTTTGACTCGAGTATCAACTGCACTAATAAAACCAACTAAAAATATCAACAATACGAATATTGCAAACCCTCTTTTTTTTATCATCATATTTTTTCCGTGCCTCATAATTCCAAGATGCAAAGATATATTAATTAAATTTTTCGCATTTATAAATATTGCTCTACTCTGGCGAAATGTTTAAAAACTAAGATTTCTGTATGAAATTAGAACCAAAGGTTCTAAAACGAGGTTACAAAATGACAGACGAGATGGAATTTCTTGAAAACGAGGACTCTTTCGAAGAGGATCTAGACTCTTTAGATTTAGATAGCGATTAGTCATCGCCAATTTTTATTTCTATTTTATTATTTTTTTTATCCAACTCAGAAAACTCTGTCCTAATTTCATATTCTATTTCATCAATTCTTAACTGAGAAATCCAAATATTTGAAAACATTAAAACTCGACCATAACCCATTTGCATTGATTCAATCTCCACCTCTTCAATTTGTTTTCCATCTACAAAAATAATTAGTTTAGAATCTGACGCATCTTTCAATCCAATATTTCGAATACTAATATTTGTACTTAAGTATTTCCCCTCGAGATTTGCACTTACTTTTTCAATTAACAAATCTGGCAAACTTTCAGCCACATAAACATTATCTATCAACTCGAAAATATCTGGCCCAATTATTTGATCACAATTTGTAATGTTATACATAATATTATTTCTGTTCAAAGAATGTTCAAATCCCAAAACATGAAGCAACTCATGAATTGCAATGTTTGGATTCTTGCAATTTGATTCTTTTATCAAACGAATTTGCCCGTGTTGAATTATATTAAATTCCCCTCCTTGAGTTATGTTTGTTGGGCCCCCTTCCCCCGCAATAAAAAGCCCCCCATTCATTTCTCGCGTTTCATCACAAATAATCAAAATATCTTCGTCATCTAAAACTTCATAAAATTCTAAAACAGTATCACCCTCGATAAATTCAAAAGCCTGTTTCATATTGTAAGTTTTCTGCAAAGAACAATCATCAATTTTATAAGAAATTTTTTTCTCAGGAAAACGCATATTTTCATAAAACTGCATACTTGCAGAAACCCCTAAACTAAAATTTGAATGTGCAGGAACATTTTCAAAATAAACTCCGCCCCGAGGCACAAACCAATAAAAAGTCAAAAGCCCAAACACTAAAATCAAAAATAAAAGTCCCAACACAATCTTCAACCCGCTTTTTTTCTCCTCTTCCTCGTAATCATATTTAATAAACATAGTTAACAAAATGAAGTTGAGTTTTTATATTTGATGTTTACAAAAAATTATTTCCCATAATTAACTCGGATAGTTTTAGATTGAGTCATATTTCCACCTTTATCAGTTGCTCTAGCAAAATAGGTATGCTTTCCTTTTCTTCCAAGTTTTCTTAAATCTAATTCCCCTCTCCAACGTCCCTTATCCCCAAAATAAGAATCTGTTTTAAAAAATTCACTATCTAAAACCTTTCCATCCTCATATAAAATTAAATCTTCAATTCCAGCATTATCTCCAGAATCATCTGCATTCAACATTAATTTTTTAGAATCAATAAGATAAATTCCAAGACCCCCTAGAAATTCCGGGGGCAAATCTAATTCTTTTCCAGTAAATTCTAATTTCAAATCCTTAGATCTTCCCTTTTCCCCATCTTTATCAATTGCCACAACATGGTGAATATGTTTTCCAGGTGTTGTTTTCTTTAAATAAAACACAGCATGAGGACTAGTACACCCTCCGGTTTTTTTTGAATCAATAAGTTCGCCATCTTCATAAAGTTCCATCTCAACAATTCCCAAGTTACTCCCCTCATCAAATGCATTTGATCTAATTTCTGCACTTATTCCTGTCTTCCCCCTAGGATTTGAATAAATCCCAGTTATACCCCTGAATTTCGGAGCAGTCAAAGAAGGTTTAGTCAAATCATACTCAACAATTTCTTCTTTTTGCACTGATTCTTTTTTATCTACTTCTGCAAGCTTTTCTCCTCCAAAAACTCCCCAAACTAATCCTCCTGCCAAAAGTAATGATTTTAATGTTTTCATAAACACTTTTACTATTTCTAATTTATAAAGATTTAGATATTATTTCCCGTAATTAACTCGGATAATTTTTGAACGAGCAACATTTCCGCCTTTATCAACTGCTTCCGCAAAATAAGTATGCTTTCCTTTTCGTTTTAAATTTCTTAAATTTTCTACAAAAGAAGAACTTGGAAAATCTTTAAATTTTTTTCCATCTTCATACAAAACTGTTTTTTCTATTCCCTTATTATCTCCATAATCATTACCATTAAAAATTAACTCATCATCATGCATTGAAAACCAACTGATTATTGGGGGCAAGTCTAGGTCTCTCCCAGTAAATTCTAATTCTAACTTTTTAGATCTCCCTTGATTCCCATCTTTATCGATTGCGACAACATGATAAGTATGCACTCCAAGTTTTATCTTTTTGAGAGAAAATTTTACTGAGGGATTCTTTCCTTCTACTTTTTTTGAAGCAATAGGCATAGGTTTCTCGTCCTCATACAAATCAATTTCAACAATTCCCGCATTATAGCCCTCATCCTTCGGAGAAACATAAATTTCTGCAGTTTTCCCTATTTTTTTTTGAGGCCTTGAAAAAAAACTTCCAGTATTATCAAATTTCGGAGAAATTAGGGAAAGTTTTGAGATATCGAATTCTTCAACTTTATCCCCACAACCACTTAAAAGTACACTAGCTAATCCTCCCGCCAAAAGTAATGATTTTAATGTTTTCATAAATTTATTTACCTATATTTACTTATAAAGATTTAGATATTATTTCCCGTAAATAACTATTCAAAACAAAGGACCCTTCAAAATATTTCCAGATTCTTTTAATACTAATTTATTTAATTCTTGAACAAGCCCTCTTGACAATTCACTAAATTCCTCTGCCTGTCTTAGCAAATTTTGTTTTCTTTCTGTATCCCTTGTTTGATTTGCAGAATCTCTAGCTAATTTTATTACTTTTCCAAGAACTTGATTTAACTCAAATCCAGATTCATAAATTCTATCTTTAAACTCACTCGCATCTTTTAAACGTCCATCCCTCATTGCTTCCCTATAAAGTGCACAATATCCCTTGAAGTCTAACTCAACTTGCCCATATTCATCAGATAACATAAAATAGTAAGTCCCTTCAAAATTATAAACTTATCTATTTTCTAACGCGCCATCACGCAGAAGTAAATTTAAACCCTTTTCATTAAGCCTAATTCCAACTTCAATTGCATCTAAATTTTTAAGAATTGATAACAATCTACATTTCTTTTCAGTAGATCTCAGTTCTTTGATTCTCATTTTCCATAATTCCAAACCCATATTATTGAACTCAAAAAGAGAATCGTATGTATCTTGCACAATTCCTTTTACCATTTTTCCTTCACTAATCATCTGTTCATATAAATCCCTCTGACGTTGAAAGTTATCGAAAGCTTTTTGATATTCTTCCCTATCCATAAAAAAACTAAAAATAAACTAATTATAAAACTATCTATTTTAACATTCCATAAAAAGAAACACATTTAACAATAATCCCATTCCAAACATTCATTAAAAAAATAAAAAATAAAAAACCCCAATTAAATTGGGGGTGTAATTAGAAAATTTATTCAGCTGCTTCTTCAGCAGGTGCTTCTTCAGCTGATTCTTCTGAAGCCTCTGATTCATCTTCTGATTCAGTATTTTCTGAAACTTCTTCAGATTCCGCTTCAGCTGCTTCTTCAGCAGGTGCTTCTTCAGCTGCTTCTGCTTCAACGGCTTCTTCTTTTGCTTCTTCAGTTGCTTCTTCAGCGTCGCCAGTAGCTTCTTCAGATTCCGCTTCAACTACTTCTTCAGTTGCTTCAGTTTGTGTTTCTTCGTTTTCTTCCATGGTATATTACCTCATTTAATTACTATTCTAAATAAAACTCCTTTTAAAAAATTTTGGGTTTACTTAATAGTGAATTCTGAAAAGACAAGCTTTTTAAAGAAAATGAGGATTAAGGATATATGACTAATGACAAAGAATCTGAAGAAATAGATAAGTCAAAGATTCAAAAACTATTCGAAGAAGAAATAACAAAACCATATTATAAAATTGATTATTTAAACGATTTCAAACTTCCCTACAAAAAACTAGATGTCTCGATAATTATTCCGACAAAGAACAGATCCCCTTACAAACCCAACTCATTAAAAAGCGAACTAAATCCCCTAGCTTGGGCAATTGATTCTTGTTTAATACAGAAACCTAAAATCAATGAAATCATAATCATAGACGATAAAAGCAATGATTATACAAAACAAGTCGTCGAATCATTTAGAGACCAAGCTAAAAAAGCAGACGTAAAATTAATCTACATAAAAAACAAAGTTCAATTAGGCAATGGTGCATCAAGAAACGTAGGATCAAGATTAGCAAATTCAAAATACCTTTTCTTTACAGACGACGATTTAATAATGGCTCCCTATGCAGTCTTCGGCGCATATTATACTTTTGAATTATTAGAAAAGAAAGGAGAAAAAATCGGATTAGTCGGCCTCCCAGTTTATTTCAGAAAATCATTCCCCTCAAAAATCCTTTCAAAAAAAGAAATTGGAATCTTAGATTACACAAAAGGAATAATTAAACCAAACAAAGATGCATTCATCCAAGAACTATTAACAAAAGAAAAATCTAATAAATTTTTAGATAATGAACTAAACATATTAAATCCAATAGAAATTCAAAATACAAACGCCTACGGCATTTGTTTAAGACAAGCTTTTGAAGACGTCGGAGGATTTCCAAATAAAATAGTGCGAGGAGAAGACAGAGAATTCGGAAGCAAATTAATTGAAAATGGTTATGATTTATATTTCAGCTGTGACATAAAATTCCAAGGAGTTCACGGAATGTTTGGATTCAATAACGGAGTTCTATTTGAGGGACAAGACTGGTTTAGACAATCAGGAGGGAAGATTTCATTAAAAAAAATGATGAAAGAATGTGACAAGCCAAAAGAATCAACAGGCGCCAGAGTCGGAGTAAATCAATATATCTACCAGCAAATCATGTCTTTCTTTATTTCAACTTACAAGAGAAACAAAAAAGGAGCGATTAACTGGACAAAAAGAGTTTACAAAAATTTTGTTTTAAAAGGAGATAGTGCATCAATTGGTTCTCAAAAAATTCCTCCATTAAACGAAGAAGAAAGAAAATCCATGTGGCTATCAGCAATTAATCAAGGATTAAAATTCGTCAGAGATGAAGAAAAAAAAGCACTACAAAAACTTAACAAAACAATTCGAGAACTTCAAAAAGAAAGTAAAGCAGACAAAAATATTATCTCAATATTAGAAAGATTATAATGATAAAGGAAAAAGAAGGGTGGCAATCTAAAGTAAAATTTTATAATAATTATGTTATCAAAAAATTAAAATCTCCACGGGAAATTGAAGAAGGTATTAAACAATATCTAAAGAAAAAAAATAAATCACATGAATTAAAAGAACTTGTTAAAAAAACAATCAAACTAACCAACACTTCACTAAAAATAATTAAAAAAACAAAAGCACCGAAAGATTATTTTGGAAACCCAGAATTTATCGGCCCTCGTGAAATAAAACAAGACCGCGCAATTTTAATGAGTGACGCTCTAGAAAACTTAATTTCTAAAAATAAAATAAGTGAAGCACAAAAATTAATAGACCAATACATAAAATTAATTTTAAACTTATGGCAATATAAAATTCATGAATTAAATTACAAATTTTATTCGAATTATGGCGTAATAAATAACCAAGTTATTTTACTTGACTTCTTAGAAATCACCGAAGATAAAAAAGAAGTTATTGATTATATCAAAAATAAAAAATGGGACAGCAAAAAAGATTTAAAGAAAAGAATCCCCCCAAAATTAATCGAATATTATATTAAAAAAATGAATGAAAATATAAATTTAAAAAACCTAGAAAAATTCTGGAAATAGAGGGCTTTAAAAAGATAATTTTCGAAGATATACTATGATAATAAAACAAAACAAAAAAGAGCTTTATTGGAATATTGTTTCTGAAGATGAAATGAAAAAGATGTTAAAAACAGCCAAAGTTGATTATAAAAAAGCTATCAAAAATATGAAAATAACAGATTATCAAAAAGATTATATCTTGAATGAAAAAGTTAGAGGAAAAGTAACAGAACTAATTGTTAAAAAAAATAAAATAAAAAACCCCCGAGTTTTAGATATTGGTGCGGGATTTGGGGCATTAGGCATTTCACTTGCAAGAAATTTTAACACGACTTCTATCGACGTTAATCCTTCAACACTAAAATTTATCGAATATAGAGCACAACAAGAAAAAGTAAATCTAAAAGTTAAAAAAATAAATCATTTATTCTATGGATTGCCTTTCGAAGACAAAAGTTTTGACATTGTTGTTATGAATGGTGTTTTAGAATGGGTGGCCTCAAGTATAGAAGGAGATGTTAAAACAATTCAAGAAACAATATTAAAAGATATTTCTAGAATCTTAAAAAAGAACGGAACATTAGTCTGGGGAATTGAAAATCGATTAGCATGGGATTGGATGAAAGGAAAAACAAGCCACGTTTCAATAAAATATATTGACCTAATGCCGAGGTGGCTTGCTAACATAATTTCAATGAAAAAGAAAGGACAGAAATACAGAACTTATATTTATTCAAAACCCACTTACAAAAAAATGTTAAAAAAAGTTGGATTAAACGAAATAGAATTTTATACAGCTTACCCCACATATCAAAAACCAAAGACAATTTTAAAAAACAAAAATCCTTTTGTGAATAGTTTTATAATCTTTTCAAAAAAATGAAAATTCTTTTTCAATGCCCAAAATATCTTCCCGACCTAGGAGGGATAGAGATTAGCACATCTAAAATAGCAAAAGAATTAATCCAAAGAGGACATGAAGTTTCAGTTTTATGTGAAAAGACTTCTGATTCTCAAAAAGATTTTGAGATTATGGAAAAAGTCAAAGTGTTTAGATTCTTAAATAATCCTCTTGGGAAATTTTTTAATTTTTTAAATTTTCAAAGTCTCCAAATAAGTTTAAAAAAATATGGCAAAAAATTTTATAAAGAAAACAAATTTGATATAATTATCTCGAGGGCATTCTTTTTCATTAAACCCACTAAACAGATAATTCCAAAAACTCCACTTATGTATATTCAACCCTCTGTTGGATATATCGCAATGCAAAAATCCGCTGAGAACTCACCTTGGATAAGAAAAAAAATTAGTAGATATTTAAAATCATTAATTTCATATTCAATGGAAAAAAGGGCACTAAAAAATGCAGACAGAACTCTTTCAAGAAGCAAAAGTATGGATCAAATAATACAAAAAGTTTTTCATTCCCCAAAAGAAAAAATTGGAAAATTTACACAAATAGCAAATTTAAAAGATTTTCAACCCCGAGAAAAAGATGCAAAGCTATTAGAAAAATTACAAATAAAAAATAAAAAAATAGTCTTAACAATTTCAAGATTAAGCCCAGATAAAAACAATCTAGAACTGATAGATATTTTTAAAAATACAAACCCAAAAAATTCTGTCTTATTAATTGTCGGGGGTGGAAGCCAAGAAAATGAAATTAAAGAAAAAATTAAAAAATTAAAAATGAAGAATAAAATTATAATGGTTGGGGAACAAAAAAATACAAAAATATATTATAATCTTGCAGATATTTTTGTTACAACATCTAAACAAGAAGGATTCCCAAATGTTTTTTTAGAAGCAATGGCGTCAGGAATTCCCATAATTGGATTTAAAGAAAATCCTCCAGAAATTACAATCCCAACCAATGAAATAATTCAAAGTAAAAAAATAGGATTTGCAGTAAAGGATAAAAAAGAATTTTCAAAAAAAATTAATATATTATTAAAAAATGGTAAATTAAGAAATCAGATGAAACAAAAAGCAATAGAAGAAGTAAAGAAATATTCTTCAAAAAAAATATGTGACAATTTACTTTTAGAAATAAATAAAATAATGCCCAAATGAAAATCTTAATATGTTCAGATATATATCCTGGTTTAGCAGGAATCGCACAGTACTGCCAAGAATTATCTAATGTTTTAAAAAGAGAACATCAAGTTACAATTCTAACCTCTAAACAACCTTTACAAAAAAAAGAAGAAATTCTAAATGAAATAAAAATCATCCGTTTACCTCACGCAGAAGTCGAACAATTTATGCAAAAAAATAAAAAAAATTTTAATTTGGTAATAATCAGGTGGTATAGATATTTATTACCCGCAACACAATTTTTCGAAAATACAATTTATATTTTACCCTCAATACGAAAAGCAAGTTATAAATCAATTTATACAAATTTAAAAAAAAGAGAAATAGAAAAATCAAATGTAGAAGAAAAAGGTATGCAAAAATGTAAATTTATAATTTATCCAAGTAAAAATGTAAAAAAACAAGCAAAAGAAGAGTATGGAATTAATCGAGGAGAAATAATTTCCCACGCAGTAAATTTAGAAAAATTCAAACCCTCAAAAGAAAAAAAGATTTATGATATCTTAACTGTCGCAAATTTAAGCGATAAAAGAAAAGGAATCGACAAATTAATTAAAGTTGCCAAAAATTCCCAAGCGAATTTTTTTGTTTTAGGAAAAGGAAAACTAAGAGAAGAATATGAAAAAGAAATAAAAAAAGAAAACATTAAAAATTTTAAATTTTTAGGCCAAAAAGAAAGTCAAAAATACTATCCAAAATCTAAAATTTATGTTTTACCCTCGAGATATGAAGCGTTCGGCTTAGTCCTTTTAGAAGCCATGGCTTGTGGAATTCCTTGCATAGCCTTTCAACCAGATGGCAAAAAAATAAAAACCGCTTCAGATGAAATAATAATAAATAAAAAAACAGGATTCTTAGTTAAAAATGAAAAAGAAATGGCTAAAAAAATCAACCTTCTTTTATCTAACGATAAATTAAGGAAAAAAATGGGAAAAGCCGCAAGAAAAAAAGCTGAAAAAAATTCTTGGGAAAAAAAGGTAAAACAAATTTTAAATTTATTTCAATAGATTTATTAAATAATTTCAATATCAAAAAAAATTCAAAACCCTTAAAAACAATCACTCCCTCTCTAAAATATGAAATGTATCTTCTGTGAATTTAATAAAAACAAAAAGTTTCATTCATTAAAAAAAGAATATCCTTTGATAATAGTTTACCAATCAAAAAATATCTTAGCATTTTTGAGCAATCCAAATAATGTAGGCCACTCTGATTTATTGATTATCCCAAAAAAACATTTTGAATTTATAGAAGAAATACCCCCCAAAATTCAAAATGAATTAATCAGACTAAGTTCTAAAGCAGCAGGAATCTTAAGAAAAAAATATGGTGGATCAAATATTTTACTAAACAATGGACGCTCAGCTGAACAATGGATACAACATGTGCACTTTCATATAATCCCGAAAATTTCAAAAAAAGCCACAATTTTAAATAAATATGTTGGAAAAAATCCTTGGAAAAATTTATCAGTAAAAGAATTTACAAAAATATCAAACAAACTAAAACAAGATTTCAAAACCCTTAAAAAGGATTGAATCTTTAAAATCTCAAGATGGTTAATTTAATCGAAGTCCTTTCGGGATTCAATCCGCTTCCAGAAGCAAGTTTCGATGAAATAATAATCAAAAGTATTTTCACATTAGCAATAATCATTATTGGAGTATTTTTTGGAAAATTAATTAGCTACGGTTTAAAAAATCTATCAAAAAAACTTGAGCTACACAAACACATTCAAAATAGTTTCATAGGATTAATTTTAGTATTTATCCGCTGGTCAATATATTTACTTTTTTTGAATCTAGCATTAAAATATTTAGACATTAAACCATTGACAAATTTATTTAGTACAATTTTGATAACTGTCCCAGCATTTGTTACCGCCCTCCTTATCTTAACTGTCGGCTTCGCACTCGCAATTTATTTGCGCGGAGTTATCGAAGACGCAGAAGTCACAGGATGGGATTTAATCTCAAGAACAATGTTTTATTTTGTATTATATGTCTTCGGAATATATGCTTTAAGAGTTGCATTAGTGCCGTTCAGTGAATCAACAATTAATTCGATTATCTTAATACTTACTGCAGTTATTTCGGCAAGTGTCGCATACGCAATGGTCAAAAAAGGCAAAATCGAACACATCAAAGAACTAAAATAATTATCTATCCCGACTCATTTTTCTTTTATTATCATGGTACCTTTGAAAATTCTTTTCGCACAAAGCCCCGATTCTTTTACAATTTGAGCCTTCTTCAGAATAAAGTTTAACTTCTTTTCTTCTCCCTACGCTATTCAAATAATAAATTTGAGCCATAATAAAAAACAGAAAATAACCTTTAAAAAATTAACGAAAATTCAAAAATAACCAAAACCAATAGCTTTAAAAGGCCCTTTCAACACAAAATTCTATATTAAGATGTTAAAGTCTTGGACAAAGGTCTAAAGGCTTGTTCAAGAAGAATTCTTGGAATATTATTAATAACGCAAAATGAATAAATTTGAAAAACTCGGACTTAGTCCAGAAGTTGTTTCTGTTTTATCGAACATAAATATCACAGAGCCGACCGAAATACAAGAGAAGGCAATCCCTCTAGCCTTGCAAGGACACGATATAATTGGAGGCTCAGCAACTGGCTCCGGAAAAACCTTAGCATTTGCATCTGCCCTTCTTGAAAAAATAACTTCCAACGAATTCGTACAAGCAATGGTACTTACACCGACGCGAGAACTAGCAGACCAAGTCGCAACATCAATAAGAAATTTTGCCAAAAATAAAAAACTAAAAACTATTGCAGTTTACGGCGGAGTAGATATTCAACAACAAATCAGAAAAATTCGAAACGCAGACATTTTAATCGGTACCCCTGGAAGAGTATTAGATCACTTAAATAGACAAACTCTAAAAACAGACAAAGTTAGTTTCCTAGTTTTAGACGAAGTTGATAGAATGTTTGATATGGGTTTCCAAAGAGATGTAGAAAAAATAATCCAACAATGCCCAACTAAAAGACAAACAATGCTTTTCTCTGCAACAATTTCTCCAGACATAGACTACCTAACAAAAAAACATACAAAAAACGCAAAAACAGTTTCAGTCCAACCAAACGTAGATCCCAAAAAACTAAAACAAATATTTTACGACGTCGACACAAATAAAAAATTCTCATTACTAGTCCATTTATTAAAAGAAGACAAAGACCACCACACAATGGTTTTCTGTTCGACAAGAAGAAACTCAGACTTTGTAGCAGACAATTTATTCAAATTAGGAATCAAAGCAAAAGCAATTCATGGCGGATTAGTACAAAATAAAAGAACCAGAATAATTAATGAATTCCAAAAAAAAGAAGTAAATGTTTTAATCTGCACCGACGTTGCAGCAAGAGGACTTGACATAAAGGGCGTGAGCCATGTTTATAATTATGATTTGCCCAGAGAAACTAAAGATTACATTCATAGAATCGGAAGAACAGCCAGAGCAGGAAAAGAAGGAATTGCAATAAACATTTTATCGAGCCGAGACTATGAAAGCTTTAGTGACATAGTAAACAGGGAAGCAGTCACAATCACAAAAGTCGAACTTCCAATTTTCCCAAAAATAATGATTAAAAGAATGAATACTCCAAGAGGAAACAGCTTCAATAGAGGATCAAGTTTTAGAAGTCAAGGTAACAGGGGAAATAGTGGCCCAAGATCATTCGGAAGAAATAATTCACAAGGAAAAGGCTCAAGTTCTTCAAGACGAACTAACAATTCAAGATCATTTAGTAGAAATAATTCAGGACCACGAAGAGACTCTTCAAGCTCAGGAAGGAGATTCTCCTCAAGAAGCAGAGACAACAAACCCAGATCCTTCGGAAATAATAGAGATAGTAATTCAAGATCATTTGGAAATAAACCAAGATCATTTGGCAAAGATAGCAGAAAACCATTTAACAGAGATAATTCAGGACCACGAAGAGACTCTTCAAGCTCAGGAAGGAGATTCTCCTCAAGAAGCAGAGACGACAAACCAAGATCGTTTAACAAACCAAGAAATAACTCGGGAGAAAACGAAAGACCAAGAAGAAATTTTAAAAGTTCAGACCGAAGAACAAATTCAAAAAGACCATTTAATAAATCAAGAAATGATTCTGGAAAAAAACGAACTTTCAAACGAAGAGATTAAAATCAAGTCTCATCAAACCAATCTAACTTTCTAAAATCAATTTTTAATTTTTTTAAAAAACTCATTTAATTTTTTTCCAAAAACAAACCACTCCTCTCCCTTACTAGACCAGTCCTCTTTTTTATTTAATTCCATACTTTCTTCAGGGGTACAAATCAAATCGTAATTAATTGAAATAGAAGTGTCTGTCTCTCCATCCCATTTATTAAAATTACTAAAACCTTTATCCAGCGTTGCATCAACCCTTATCCATTCACCTTTTATTTTTATTTCAACAAAAGGATGAACATCATGATTAGCTGGAGCCTGTAAAACCAAATCTTTTGGTAATGATTGTTTATCCCAAGAAAACTTAGTCACAATTAATCTTGCTTCATATCCCAATTTCTTAAATTCATTTAAAAGTAATCTATTTTTATCCCAACATCTAAATCCCTGATCTTCAACCGATTCTGAAATATGATAAGGAATATCTCTTATCTTTTCAAAAACTTTTATGCGTATTTCTTTCATCCTACTTAATAGGATTTATCCCTTATAAAATTAATTCTCATCAAACCAATCTAATTTTCTCCACTTCGGCAACTTCTTAATTGCACACTCGCACTTACAAGCATCAGAATGGCTTTCACAATATTTCACTCTTAACAATTCCTTAAATCCCTTCTTACAAACATATTTACTTCCTTTCCCCGACGCATGAACTTTCATCCTAGCCTCAACATCATTAGAAACCCCCGTATAAAATGAACCGTCCTGACACTCAAGAATATAAACACACCATTGCTTTTTCACAACCTTCTCGTGCCCTTTAAGGTATAGATTATCCATAAATGACTAATCAAAAAAGTATTTAAATAAACTCCCACAAGATTAATTATGCCACAAAAATATTATCAAGGAATCAAACATGATCCTTTAACTGAAGAAGAAGTCAAACAGAAATATAAAGACATTCAAGAAGAAATACTAGAAGTAATGGCATGGAAAAAAGAGACAGAAGCCAATTTAAATAATGAAAAAATTTCACCGCAAAAAAGAGGCGCTGCAAAAAGAGCAATGAAAAAAATCAAAAGAAGAATTGATACAGTTCAAGGACAAATAATTTACTGGAAATTAAGAGTTGCCGGAGAGAGCCATTTCAAAGCGAGCATTGAAAAAAACGAATACTGGGCAAAATGCAATGAAGAAGCTGAAGCAGAGAAACATAAGATAGAAGAAGCAGAACTTCCAAAGTTATTAAAAAATAAGAAATGAAAAAGAAACTTTAAATCATACCTTTATTTTATTTCTCAAAAAAAGCTTTTTGAATAATCGGGCGCACATTATAGCCTAAACCAAATCCAATAAACAACATTCCAACAAATTTATTATTATTTAAAAAAGCAATACCTACTACAACCAAACCCGCCCCCAATGTATCTTGAATTTTCATTTCTTCCCCCCTGTTCCAACTATTCCAAAGATTGCTCCAACAAAGCCACCAAAACAAGTAATTAATAAATCCCTAGTTGTCCAATACCAATGTTCTCTTTTTAGCATTTTATAGCCCCCTCATTCCAAGAACAAATACAATTCTTAAAATCCATTCCCCAATGGTCACTTTGAATCACCTACCTCAATTGATTTCATAAGTTTAATATTATATATTAATTAATAAATGTTATTAATCACAAATATTTTAATTTTTTATGATAGATTTCGGCATTAAAAAAACCAATAGAGCAAGGACTAAAGCAACTACTGCAATTATTGCGTCTAGGTTACCTTGCGATTTTAAAACTAATCTAGAGAAAAGAAATGCAATTAATCCCATGGTTAAGATAAGATTGATTATTTCCAGTTTTTTCATAATTATTAGATAGCCTGATTATTAATAAAGGTTGCGATTTTCATTCCTATATACTTCTAGGGAAAGAGAAATTACTTTTATTTGGTTAAGGAGGTCTTCTTGCCATTTTTTATTCTATCGACTAGGACATCTATTACAAAACCCACAAAAAACCAAATAGGAAAACTTAATATTATGGCTATAACAAAATTAGGAGATTGAAAAAAGTTGATCCATGCAGGAGGACTTGCAAACCAGACAAGAAATTGATAGGAAGAAAGGTCCAACATTACCTCTAGATCAATAATAAGAATGAATAAATAAATGGCTGGTAGCCAAAACTTAAATTTTTTAAAAAAAGTTTTCATATAAATTATAAGAAAAACCCATTAATAAAACTAACTAAAACTTTTACAATTGGTTTAATTTTTTAGGCATGAAACTATATACTATTCTCCCTAATATTAAAAGAATAAATATCCTAAATGCAAGAAGGAATTTTGGATTTACTTCGGGAAAAAGTTCACTTCCTAAAGATAAGTTTGGAATATCTACAAATAATAGAATTTTTAATTGTTGCAAAAAGAAATAGATTGCAACTATAAAGAAGATGAAGAATATTATTTGTTTAACTTTTTCTTTTTTCATTTTAATTTTAGATATATTGTGTAACTTACTATTGCAAATGCTACCAATCCGACGATAATTCCAGCAATATATAAATATTTAATTATTTTCTTCCTCATGTTTTAAAATTAAAATTGTAGCCCCTATTCCTATAACTGCTCCAATAAAAATTATACCAATATATATTTTAAATAAAAAATCCATTTTTGGATAGAGGACATAACCGCCAAGACTTGCAATTAAAAATATTCCAAAAATATAACTAATAATATAAATTAGCGTTATGTCTTTTTTTGTTTTTGAATTTTTCATTTTTTAAATTTTTATTCTATTTTAACTACTACTTCTTTATTTAATAAATTATTCTTTCCAGCAACCTGAAGTAATTTCTTTATACTATCTTTTAACAAATTTAATTCTCTTTTTTGTTTTTCAATATTTTCTTTTGTTCTTTCCATTCTCTGCCCTACAAGTTTTTCACGTTGCTTACTTTCTTCTAATTCATTCTTAACATCTTCTAAATTATTATTATAATGAATTTTCTTTGCTCTTTTACGATTAATAGCTAAATAATTAATATAAGCTTCTAACCATTTACTCTGGGGGGAATGTCCAAGTCTAAGGTTTATATCTTCTACGTGCCATCCCTGAGCAAATAGATAACATGCCATTCCTGATCTCAAATCTTTCCAAGAAGGTTTCTCATCATTTGGTTCACATTTAACTCCTGCTCTTTTAACGACACTATCAAATATTTGAAGAGCTTGTCTATATTTAAAACTAAAAATGAAATCATCATTTTTAAATGGAATTATTTTTCTTCTAAACTTACCCTTCTCGTCTCTATATTCTACTTCCTTTCCGTATTTGAAAAGGGCATCCAAGTATCTTAATGTTTCAGAATAAATTGTAGGCTCACTTCTTGTTTGCCTACTTCTCTTTAAATTTTCTTGAGGAAGATAAATTAAATATTCTTCTTGTTTTGTATCTCTATTTAATTGTCTCTTAAAATGTTTTACTTTTAACTCTAAAAGAGCTGTTATATTCTCCCCAATATCCCAAGCTAACCAGAATAAAACAAAATGTTGAGGCTTATGTAAAAAGTTTAACATTCTTTTAAAATTCTCTTCACTTATGAACCGAACTTGTTTTTTTCTTTTGTCTGTAAAAAATTCCAAAGCATTTTCTACCACCTCTCCTAATCCTGCAAGTTTAAATGGTTTAGATTTGAAAACTTTATTATAATAACCTCTTCTATCTATAAATCTTTTTCCAGAACGATTTTTAATTTTTCCATCCTCTAAATCATTATAGACTTGTTTAATTTCCTCTTCTGTTAATTTGTTCCAAGCCTTATTCTTAAACCACTTGTTTACATTTTTAAATTTGTTTATATATCCATAAAGGGTTTTGTAAGAAGATTCATCTATTTTAGGTAAATCATTTTGTCGTTTTAATTTCTCTTCTTCCCATTCAAAAAATTTCTTGAATAAATCTTTGTTATATTTTATAATAGAATTATCATTTAAGAGTTCTGTTTTTGCTTTTTTGTACCTCTTTTCAAAGCTCATAATTCAGTTACACAAGAGAGCTTTTTAAACTCTCCTAATGTGCAACATCTTACGCCACGCCCACGCCGGGAATCGAACCCGGATTTCTTGCGCGACAGGCAAGTGTCTTAGCCATTGGACAACGTAGGCAAACTAATAATTATCAATAATGATTTTCATTTTTAAATCTTCTCTTTTAACAAATAATCTCTCAACTCTCCAACACTTTCAGCAACATCAAATTCATTCTCCCCTTTTCTAAATTGTTCCCACCCCGCCGAATAACCAACCCCCAAAAACCGAGTCTTAGTCACAACTGAATCCTCATAATCCCAATGAGTATCGCCCATCATCCCTCTTGACTTCCCAGAATATTCCCGTGCAATAAACTCCAAACTTTCTCTTTTCCTCCCAAAATCATCCCTAGTCAAAACTAAATCAAAATAAGACAAAATATCTTTTCCAAAATGATGTAAATTTCTTTTATTATTATGTGTAGCCAAACACAGAACTTTCCCAGCAGATTTCAATTCCTCCAAAACTTGCGGAATCCCCTCAATAATTGGGCAATCATAATTCAAAAAATCCTCAGAATGAAAAACCTTTGCCATTTCCCTAGGAAACCCAACCATTCCCCAAAAATCTTCTCTATGACTTTGAATAGCTTTTCTAAAACGAGCCCCAATTACATCTACAGCAACCCCAATTACATCTGACAACGCTTGCATATGCGCCGGAAAAGAGTCAACTAAAACCCCATCAAAATCAAATATATTAACTTCCATAAAATAACTCAGAATATTACTCTTTTAAAGATTGTGTCCTAAAAATATTATTTCTTCCCAATCTTTTTTTTATCAGGCAAACCAATAACTTTCTTCCCGCCCATATAAGATTGTAAAACTTTCGGAATTTTAATCACACCGTCTTTTTGCTGATTGTTATTAATAATTGCTATGAAAATCCTATTTGCAACTCCTCCAGTAGCATAAATTGTATGTGCAAATTCTTCCTTTCCTTCACCAATAAATTTGATATTTCCCCGTATAGCTTGAAAACTTGCAGTCATTCCAATACTTCCCAGCTCTCCCCATCTTTCTTCTGCTCCAAGCCATCCCTCAACATCCTTTTCCAATATTGCTTTATTTGGCATATCGTTTGCTCTATGTGTAATTATTCTATGTGGAATTTCTAAAGTGTTATAAAGTTCTTTCAAATCTTCAAAAATTTGATTATATTCAGTCTCTTCATTTTCTGGAATTGTTATATGAGTAAGTTCAACTTTATCAAATTGATGCGTCCTATAAAGTCCCTTATCATCTGCATGATTTCCTGCTTCCCGACGGTAACAAGGAGTATAGCACATAAACTTTTTTGGCAACTCCTTTTTATTAAATACGTCATCTTTAGAAATTGCCAAAACTGAAATTTCTCCAGTTCCAACAAAGACTTTCCCGTCCTCAGTTTTGTATACTTCTTTTTCTCCTCCAGGATAATGTCCTGTAATGTAAAGATTTTCTTCATTTACATAATATGGAGGGATCAATTCAAAATAACCTTTCTCTCTCCAAAAATCAAGAAGAAAATTTGTAATTGCTCTATTAAATCTAGCGGCATCTCCCCTTAACATCCAAGCTCGATCTCCTGCAGCCTTAATAGCCCGTTTAAAATCTGCCAAATCTAAATCTATTAAAATTTCCCAATTTCGCTTTGGTTTAAAATCAAATTCAGGCTTTTTTATCTTACTTTCCCAATCAACCCTATCAACATCACTTATAGGCACATCATCGTGCAATGTGTTCGGAATTTTATAAACTAAAACATTATACTCCTCATCCAATTCCTTAAATTTTAATTCCATTTCTTTTATCTTTTCATTATTATTTTTACTTTCTTCTATAAATTTCTTAAAATCTTTTTTCTGCTTTCTTGCTTTATTAATATTTTCAGTTAAAACATTCCTTTCTCTTCTTAAATCATCTAAATCTTTTTTTGTTTTTTTCCATTCTTCATATTTTTCTAAAAGCAAATCCACATCAACATCTAACTCTCTCGCTTTTACCGAATGTTTAACAATTTCTAAATTTTCTTGTATATATTTGATATTTAACATCTTATTAATCCTATAAGTTTTGAATCGATAATATTTATAAGTATTTCTATTATCCCGAACCTTTAAAAATAACTAACCACTAAACAAAATATGGCAGAGGTGACAGAACAGATTCTAAATGCATATAATATCTTACTTAGCAAAATCCCTCCAATCGCCCAAACATTTATTCAACTTTTCCTATTAGTCCTTTTAGTATTCGGTTACGCATGGTTCATCTGGAAACTCTACAGATTCATCGCCCACAAAAATATCCTCGGACTTAATTTAAATAAATACAACAAATCAGAACATCCCTTCTTCGCAAAACTCTTCGCCGGCCTTCTCTACTTTGTAGAATACATTTTAATTTTACCATTCTTAATATTTTTCTGGTTTGTAATATTTGCAATATTCCTAATTCTTATAACCGAGGGTATAGAAGTTTCAGCAATACTAATAATCGCCACAATAATCGTTGCTGCAATCCGAATGACATCATATTATTCTGAGGACCTCTCAAAAGATTTAGCCAAAATGCTCCCGTTTACTTTACTGGCCGTCGCTATAACAAAACCAGGATTCTTTAACTTCACACAAATAATCACTCACCTCCAAAAAGTACCCTCGGTATTCGGTCAAATAATTACTTACTTAAGTTTCATAATTTTCCTAGAAATAATTTTAAGAGCATTAGATTTTACAATCTCATTATTTGGCTTAGAAGAAACAATAATTCCAGAAGAAACAGAAACAGCAAATCAAAATTAATCTTCACAACAAAAAATTTATTCTTCTAAAATATTAGGAAAAATTTCTTCATATTCAAATTTTTCCTTTTTTAACCACCCTTTAACTCCGCTTAATTGCTTCTTAATCGCCCCATAAGTTTTTGGCGCATTACCAATTACTGGATAAATATAATAATAAAAATGAATCCCAGAAGAAGTCTCCTCTCTTTGAGATTCAGTGCACTCCCCCACATGACCTGGACAAAAAATAGAAACAAATCCCCGATGATTGATTAATTTATCCAATTTTTTTAAATAGTCAAGTCCCTCATTAATAACTCCACAATCAATTTTAATCGCCGCTGGCAAAAGAGTTTTCTCTCCAGAATCTAACCCTGCATTAGAATATCTTAAAGTTTCATCTCGCATCGCCAACTCTAATAAACTCAACCCCATAAAAAACAAAAGAATTCAAACTTTAAATAATTTTAGCAAATTAATAATTTATCTATTACTTTCAAATTCATAAAATCCAACAGAAGTTTCTGACACTACAGAAGATTCATTAAGAACAGAAAAATCATACGCAGCATCATGAGAATCGATATAACTTCCCCACTTTCGATTAGCAACCTGTTTCATATGTTTTAGCCCATCTTTCATCTCTGCCTTTGAAACTAATGTTTTACTCATTTATAATCCCTAAAGTTAGCGCTGAAACGAGCACACTCTTCTTCTGGACTTGTAACTCGATGTCTTGCTGGCACTCCTGAAGAAACAGGCGGTAACGGACAAGGCATATCTTTAGTGCTATTAACAGCACCAGGCTTATCTCGAAGTATACATCTAACTCCAGGAAAAGATTCAATTTTTATTACTACATATTCTCCTTTAACCATTTTAATTTCTATATTCTCCTTCGATTTTTTCCGGTGCATAAAATTCTTGAGTAGAAATAACTCCCAAATTGATTTCAAAACTATCTGGTTTTTGACCAAACCGTCTCCCATAAAGTTTACTCCCAGCAACAATCAAGTCTGCGCCTTCTTTCCTCATTGCTCCCCGAGTTATTCTAGATTCTACCATATCCAACTTAACCAAAACTTCTTTTTAAATATTTGTGTAATTTTAACCCAACTTATCTCTCGCAAATTCCAAATCCTTCTCAACCTCTTTCTCGTCGATACTAACCTCTAAAGTCACATTCGCATCGCAAGGCAAAATCCTTTTAACTAATTCAATATCTAATTCACTATCTCGCAAATTAATATGCTCTATCGTTCTATTATCTTTTTCCCCACACAAATGAAAATGAACCGGTTTCAAATCTAAAAACTTTTTACAAAATACTTCAAATCCTAAACTATTCTCTCCATAAGACCTCGAAGCATGATTTATATCAAAACAAAAACCACAACCCAAATTATCCAAAATATATTTAATATAATCTGGACTTGCTGCTGGACTAAAGAAACTCCGATCTATAGACTGAGGCAAATTCTCAATCACAATTCTCGGATCATTAATTTTCTGAAAAGTTTTGATAAAATAAGCTAAAGAACAATCCTTGTCATAAATCCTCCCAGGATGAACAATAATAAATTCTGCATTAACTTTATCCGCCAACCCTCGAGAAAATGCAATTGATTCTAAATTTACCCTTTCTTTTTTTGGATCACAATGATTCACCCCAAATCCCTGATGCTCTGCATGAACTATAATTGGAATTCCTTTTTCAACATACTTCTGCAAATAAGAATAATCATTTCCCCGAATCGCCTGCACTTCAAAAAAATCTGCTTTACCTACAAAATAATCAAAGAACTTTTCATCATCAAAATTCTTAACTCCAAATTTCATAAAAAAAAATCGCAATTTAACTTTTTAAATTTAATTAAGGATTAATTGCCCAACAAAATTATCTCAATAACAACTTTTAAAAAGAATCATTAATTTAAATTTAAAATGGAGTTGATAAAAACATTAATACTTTTAAGCATTGGATTCGTAGCTTTTTTTGCAACAGGCATCGATGACACTGTTGCTTATGCTGGTTCCTACCTAAATAACAAAAGCAAAGACCATAAAAAATTAATTTCATTTGGAATAATCCTCGGAACTTTGATTGCATTAGGAATCTCAATTTTCGCAGGTTCACTAATGGCAGTAATCCCATCTCGACATCTTATTGGAGGGGCAGTATTAATCACATTAGGATTACTCTCTTTTGTTCACGGAAAAGGACAAAAATACCAAAAAAAAGAACATCTTTCCAAACTTCAAAAGCATATAAACAAATCAAGATATAGAACCCATAGTAATCTTAAATTCGTAGGTCTGGGAATGCTACTTTTTTTCGGAACAGGAGTTGATGATATTATTGCTTACTCAAATTTAATAATGGCAAAAGGAGCATGGCTAGCAATTTGTACTGGAGTTTTAATGGCAACTTTTGTATCATTAATTATCGCGCATTTTTTATCCGATAAATTAAAAAGATTCAGTCACCCAGAAAGAATTGGCGGAGGAATTATTATCCTTATTGGTGTGCTTCTTGCATTAAAAATTTTATAATTCTCAAGCAGTAACCTTTTTAAACCAAATACAACATAATTTAATATCCTAAAAGGAACAAATAAGAAAATGCCAAAAGTAAGAATCAAACTAAACAGTAGCGATATAGACGCACTTAATAATATTTGTAATTCTATTAAAACTATTGCGAAAAAATCCGGCACACCAATGGGAGGACCAGTTCCACTTCCAACAAAAAAACTCAAAGTTACAACACGAAAATCTCCATGCGGCGACGGAACAGCAACATTCGACAACTTTGAAATGCGAATCCACAAACGATTAATAGACCTTCCAGCAAAAGAAGCAGTGCTACATCACATCATGAAAATGCAAATTCCTAAGAACGTTAATATTAAGATAGAAATGAAAGATTAATCTTTCTCAAATGACTGAAGAAGAAATCCAACAATTATTAACAAAATCTAAATAATCTATCTCCTTCCCTACTAATCCTCTGCAGGCAAAGAAGTTTGTTTTGCATATAATTCTAAAAACTTGATTTGAACTCTAGCTCCCCCTTGCCTTAACTTATCTGCTAAAGATTCAGCAATAGTGCAAAAACCTGTCCCAGAATGTAACCTCAAAATACGTTCCCTGTATTGAAAATAATTTTTATCATTTAAACTCCCTTGCCAATCATCAGCCGCCTCCTCAAATTTTCCTTTTGAAACAGATTCTTCTTTAATTTCTTTCCAATCTGCCATTAATCTTTCAACACATTCTTCTGGACTTACCATATTAAAACAATCCCCATCCCCTTTTTAAAATTATTCATATTCCACACAATAGATTTATTTAAAAAGATAAAAAAACTTTTTCTTAAATGAGAGGAAAAATAGAGGCGACACCTAACGGTATAGATAATTTAAAAGATGCATTAAGATTCTGTCAAAACTTTGCACGATTTTGTTATAGTGAAAAAACAATTGAAGAAGTTGGAGAAGAAGAGTACAATAAAATTTTAATGGAAAAAGTATTAATTAATAGGGGCCATCATTCTCCATTAGAGCAATTCACTATCAACTATGTTTTCGAAGACCTACCCAAAGCTCTAGCAATGGTCCTTAACAATCAAAAATTCGGAGGCACTACAGAAAAATCAGCCAGATACACTTTTATTCCAGAGGACCTAGAACCAAAACAAAGAGAAAAATATATGAAATGGCACTCATGGTTCCAAGGAGGAATTGAAGCAAAATATCCTGAATCAGAATTTCCAAAACTATACAAAAAAGGAAGTGACGGAAAAACTCCTGTAAAAAAACTATCTCAAGAAAACGCTCGTTACATGGGAAGCGTTTTTATTCCGACAAGAATGGGACATAAAATGGACTTAGCTTACCTAAACAAAGTAGTCTATGGATTTAAACAATTCATCAAAGAAGAAAGAGACACACCAAATTATTTCAAAGGCGAATTAATAAAAAGCATGCAAAAATTTATAGAACTTCCTGAAGTCCAAAGATTCACTTATCAAGAAGGCTTTCCTCAAAAAGGTGGATTAAAATTAAATCTATTTGGACCAGCAAATGAAATAAATTACGGAGAGTCAGTTTATTCAGCCAATGACATTGCAAGCTTTGCGTCCCTAGCTCAAAGACATCGACATAGAACAATAGATCATCATATTATAGCTGGCTACAGCCTAGGAGCCCCATTAGGATTTTTTGTCCCACCTTTAGTTGAAGAAAATAACAAAATAGCAGAATGGAGAAGGGACTTATACGAAATCGCAAAAGGGGACATTCCTCAAGGTCAACTAGTACGTTTTGGATTTTCAGGAAACACTCGAGAACTTCCAATGATGACTTCAGAAAGAGAATGCAACAACGCACAATTAGAAACAAATATTGGAATTACAAAATTCTTAAAAAGATATGCAAAAGAAGTCCCAGAAATAAGATTATTAATTAAGCCAGATTGCCAAAAAGAAGGATGCCCTCGAGGGGGATGTTACTTGGGTCCCGCAGAATATGGGAAGAGGATGATTTGATGGAACGCGGATTATATATTATGTTAGAAAGTGGAGAAGGATTAGGTAAAGATTATCAAGCCGATTTATTAGAACCCTGGCTAAAACAATTTGGAAAAGTAATAAATACAAAGGAACCAGGAGGAACACCCGAGGCAGAAAAAATAAGAAAGATACTTTTAGATCCATCAAATGAATTGGATGATTTAACTGAACTATACTTATACCAAGCTGCAAGAAGAGATTTAAACCAAAAAGTAGTTCTGCCAGCAATAGATTCTGGAGAAATTGTTCTATGCAAAAGAGGATTTCCGTCAACACATGCATATCAAGGATTTGGAGGAGGAATGGATTTGAATTTAATTGATAATCTAAATCAAAGATCAATGCAAGGAATAATGCCTGATAAAATCTTCATAATAGATGGAGATCCAGAAATTGGACTAGCAAGAGAAACAGATAAAGACAGATTTAATGCTAAAGGGTTACCCTATCATCAAAAAGTTAGAGAAGGATACTTGGATATAGAAAAAAGATATCCCGAAATAACTACAATTATCCCCTACCTAGATGGACATCCAGAAAAAATGCAACAACAAATACAAAACGAATTAACTTCCCGTTTCAATCTTTAAAAATATCTTTCAAAGTTTTTTCCCCAACTTCTTTACTCAAACATTTAAAACAAACATCTTTTCCAGAAGCAGAATCAATCTTCAATGAATCCAAATCAAACAATCCTCCACAATAAGAACATCGCTTCAAACAACTTTCGCAAACCGCGTCCCCGCTGAATTCCATAATCTTAACATGAGATTTACATTTAAACTTCCCACATTTTGAACAACGAACCGCACACTTTTCACAAATCTTTTTTCCGCACTGTGCGCAAACTTTTTTTAAACAAATATTGCAAAAAATCTCATTACAAGATTCACATCTTTCCCCACAATTTCTGCAAGTTAAATGCCCAGAAGAACATAAAATAATTTCATCCAATTTCAAATTACAAGAATCACAGAAAAAATCTGAAGATTTTTTTTCCAAAGGATCAAACTCAAAATGCACGATCCTTGCATTTTCCTCATTCTTAAAAAACACATCACAAGAATAAACTGGATAATAAATTATCGTTGTATTCATTAATCTTGTTTTAATATCTAAACTATGTTTTTGAATTTCATCTTTTATACAAAACTCTTCTTCTTTTTTCAGCTTCTCTAACTCTGGATTATTTTTTAAATTAATAATATCTTTTTTAATCTTCAAAATTTTATCCTCTTCACCCTCTTTCATCTCCAAACCTTTTAATTTATTTTTTAATTTTTCTAAAGAACCACTAAATTCCTGAATATGAGTTTCATAATGCTGTTTCACTCTTTTAATCTCTTTATCTAAAATCTTACTAAGATTTTGAGAAACTTCCTGAACTTTTTCTTCAAGCAAAAAGTTCAATTTATTTTTAGCAAGCTTATAAAATTCTTGAACATTTTCAAAAGCAACATCTCTTTTTTTACCCTCCAATATTTCATACTTTTCTAAATCAAAATCTATAATTTTACCATCCTTAACAAAAACATTTGTTAAAACTTGTTTTTTATCATTCAAATATTGGAAAGTTGTAATAAAGGAAAAACGAAGAAAAAAATTATTTTGATGTTTTTTTGTTATATTTGTAATCTTACAATTCCTCAAAAGAATTTTTTTTTCTAATTCTTCTTTAATTTCCGGATTAAAATTAATTTTTAATAAAGTTGTTTGTCCTCGCCCATCTAAATAATCATTAATTGACTTTAATAAAAAGCTCCCAGAAGACAAAACTTCAATTTCAGAAGAAGCTACTCCTTTTTCAAATGCAAATTTATACGACCCTTTTCTTCCACAAAACTTTTCGAAACTCTCTGGAACATTTTTAACAAATAAAACTCCCCCTTTAAAATTAACCTCACATTGCAAACTCTCAAAAAATTTTGAAACAAAATTCTTCACTCTTTCACTTTCCATTCTCCCAATGCCTCCTTGGTATAATCTTTTTCTTTCTCATACTCTTCAATTCCACCCTCAATTATTTCGGCTATTTTATCAACTTCTGAAGAAAAAATATTCAAATTATTTTTAGAATCAATAAAAGAATTCATCAATCTCTCTTCAATTTTACTCTTTCCAGTTTTCCCCTCGTCGTCCAAACCCAAATTAAATAAAATAATCGGCAATTCCCCAATAACCAATCCAACACAACACATTTTATTTATAATTAAATCCACTACATACTCTTCCATTGTATGTTTCGTCGCCAAACTATAAATATTCATGTCATTTTTTTGACCTATTCTATCTAACCTACCAATTCTTTGCTCTACTGACATAGGATTCCACGGCAAATCATAATTAATCAAATTCTTACAGAACTGAAAATTCAACCCCTCACATCCAGTCTCAGTACTAATCATTATATTCGCTGATTCCTTAAATTCCTTAATTCTCTGAGTCTTCTCTTCTCTATCCAATCCCCCCATAAATTCCACAACTTTCAAATTATAAGGTTCTAATTTCTCAGCAATATATTTCAAAGTTGTAGGATGTTTTGTATAAATTAAAGTCTTAGAATTAGAATCTTCTTTTAAAACTTTTTCCACAATTTCAATTAACTTATCCATTTTTGAATCAATTTTCAAATTTTTATATTCATTCAAAATCTGTCTTGCAATTTCTTTAGTTTTTTCATGATACTTATCATCATTAATAATCCTTGTCAAAGATTCCATAGCAGAACGCGACGAACTAGTTATCTTTGGTAAAATAGCAAAAACAATTAACCGACTATTGATCGGAGTTCCATTAGCCGCAAAATACTGAGTTTTTAATAAATCGCAAATTGCATTATAAATATCAAGTTCTTTTTGAGTCGGTTCCACTGCTACAATCTTCGGAATTCTTTTTTTATAATCAATTCCAATCTTACTTCTAATTCTTCTAACCATAACTTCCTGTAACCTCTCCCTAAGTTCCTTTGGATTCAAAGGATACCTTTTGTTACCCTTATTCAAAAACTTTTTTCGAAACTCTTTAATCGTCCCGAGATGTCCTCGTTTCAATAAATGCAAAAGATTATACAATTCTAATAAATCATTTTGAAATGGAGTCGCAGTCAATAATAAAAATCTTTTTTTCTGAATCTTATCCACAAATTTCCAACGCACAGTATTTTTAGCTTTAAGTTTATGAGCCTCGTCGACAATTAAGATATCCCAAGAGATTTCATGAGCCTTAGAATGTTTATATTTTTTATTCTCTTTATTATAATTCTTAACCCTATCAATAGATGCGATTAAAAAATTGGACTGTTCCCAACTTGATTCGTTTTCAATAATTGTAAAATCAAGTTCAAATTTTTCTTTTAATTCCGCAACCCATTGATCAACTAGCGACGGAGGGGTAAGAATTAAGGCTTTTTTGACAAAGCCCCTCATAATACATTCTTTCAAAACAATCCCTGTTGTAATTGTTTTACCCAACCCTACCTCATCCGCCAACAAAGCCGAACCATTTAAATCTCGAAGAATTTGCAAAGCCCCCTCTGTTTGATGTGGCAGATTATATTCCAAATTTCTTTTTATAACATCGTAAGACAAAAGTTCATTTATCTCAGTCTCTTTAGAAATCTCTTCTGCTTCAACTTTCAAATTCAAAACTTCCTCAGATTCAAATTCCTGTTTATCTAATTTCTCAAATAAAAGATCATCCTCTGAAAAAGATTGATTAATAACAATATCGACCATCTTGGAAGAAAGAAATTTTACGCTTTTTTAAATATACTACTTCAAAAATTCTAATCTCTAAATTACTTCCCTCTCTTATCTTTTTTCTTTCTCCCTTTCCTTCCCTTTCTTTTCTTTGGAAACGGCACAACATTCTCTTGCTCTCCTTCAGTAGAAAAATATCTCTCTTTTCCAGTTCCGTGCTCCAAATATCTTCGAAGATGATAACACCCCTTCCTTTCACAACTACGCAATAATCTTTTTCCAGTAATTATCCCATCATGTTCCCTATAATCGCAAAACGCCACGTATCTTCCCACTCCTTTTTTATCTCGTACAGAATTACAAAGCCCTCTTCTCTCTAACTCTTCCTGGTAAATATAAGAATTTCCTTCTATACGTGATGGAGTCCATTCAAAAACATCTGCTTTTTGTCCCATAAAAAAACAACCAAATAACTCTTTTTAAAATTAATTGTTTGAAAAATCCTTAAGGGAATCGTTCGCAGGAGGCAAAGAGAAAACGATTCTCACTCACAAATCTCTGACGAGATTTGTCAACCTATTTTTTTCTACCACTGTAGGTTCTTTTTTTAAAAAAAGAACCCCAAGTTTTAAAAACCAAATTTCCCAATTTAAATAATGAACAAAACAACAATCTTTATAATTGTTGCAGCAATACTAATCATAGGTTTCTTATTCAAGGGACCGCTAACAGGAAACACAGCAAAAATGGAAAATTCAAAAGTTTTAATGAAAACATCAATGGGGGAAATTGAAATAGAATTATACGAAGACGAAATGCCCATCACAGCAGGCAATTTCAAAAAGCTCGTTCAAGAAGGATTCTACGACGGAGTTATTTTCCATAGAATCATTGATAATTTTATGCTCCAAGGTGGAGACCCGACTGGAACAGGAATGGGCGGACCAGGTTATGAAATCAAGGACGAATTCACTAAAACAAAATTAGATGAAAACAACAGAGGAACACTTTCAATGGCAAACGCCGGACCAAACACAGGCGGATCACAATTCTTCATAAATTTAGTAAACAATAATTTTCTCGACGGAAAACATCCTGTTTTCGGAAAGGTCACAAAAGGAATGGACGTCATAGACAAAATAGCAAAAGTTCAAACAAACGCGCAAGACAGACCAATGGAAAAAGTAGTAATGGAATCAGTTAGTTTAGTAGAATAATTTTAGGTTTTTAATAAATTAATATTTATCTCGTTTTTAATTATTGAGTTTAAGCAAATCAAAAGATTTATAAGGGTATATCATCTGATATAACTATGAAAAAGGTAATGAAAGTGGGTGCTCTAGGAGAACGCGGGGATAAAGAATGAATTTACTAAGAATGGAAAAGAAAACTCTTGCAAGATCACCAAGACTAGACACTGTACTAATGGTAGAAAAGTTTATACAAGAAAAAGATGGAGAATACAAGAAAAAACAGCTTTGGGAGAGCTTACCTAAAAAAATGATGTATCAAACATACAGCACAATAATAGATTACTTACTAATTTCTGGAAAAATTTCCGTAGACAGTGAAGGAAAAATTGGGTGGATATTTTATCCTGAAGAAGCGAAAGAACGACTTAAGATGGCACACCTAACTTGGAAAGGAGGAAAGAAAAAGTGAGAAAACCTTGCGAAATACAATTCGTAAACAAAAAAGTCCATGAGACATACAAAAAATTAAAAGAAAAACCATTAAAAGATCAACTAGAAAAGGCATTATGCGACATAGAAGAAAATCCTTTCTGTGGAATTCAAATTCCAAAAAAACTAATTCCAAAAGACTACATAAAAAAACACAACATCGGTAACGTGTGGAAATATAATCTCCCTGGAGCATGGAGACTTATTTATTCAATACGAGGCGGGGAAGTAACAATCATCACAATTATTCTAGATTGGATGGATCACAAAACATACGAAAAGAAGTTCAAATACTAATCTGCCTATCTGTCCCTCCAATCATCGCTTTTTATCTAACCTAAAATTATTTCTTTCTCATAATTATATCAAGAATAGCTAAAATAATTCCGACGCCAAATAAACTATAAGTAAGCCACCGATTACTATCATTAAAAATAATTCCCATAAAAATAAAAATAAATGCAACACTCGTCAACGGCGTAAGCGGCTTCACTTTCTTATTCATCCTCATAACGAAAGCAACCAAGGCTAACACTATCAAAACTGCGATAAGAATCATAATGTATATTTGTGACGCGACCATGACCAATCAATCCAAAACAATTATTTAAACCCATCGCTACTATTATCACTAAAGGTGTAACAAGTAATCAAATCGCTACGCTCGTATAACAAAAACAAACCTATCTATTCAAACTCCAAATGGCCCAATTCAAAAAACTAGCAAAACCTACCCAAAGAAAATAAGGTATTAATAAATATCCAGCAAATCTATTTACAAAATAAAAATAAAATCCAGTAGTAATAATAAATATCAATAAAATAAAAATTTCTACTAAAGACCATAAAGGACTATTAATTCCAAAAAACAAATAGCTCCAAAGAACATTGAGTATAAACTGTGATCCAAAAAAAACTAAAGCGACAGTTCTAACATTTGAAGAGGGTGCTACCCAAACAAGATAAAGTGCTATCCCCATTAAACTAAACAATAAAGTCCAAACCGGACCGAACACCCAACTAGGTGGATTAAAACTAGGCTTGTTGATATTTTTATACCACCCCCCGTCAGAAGCAGTCCAAATCGCGCCAAAAGAACCAATTAGATTACACGCAATAATAAGACCTATTAATAAAAACCAATTCACTCTCATATAATCTTGAACAAAAGTATATTTATAAAATATCCCTCACCAAAAGAACTATATAATTCCTTTATATAATAGTAAAATGGTAAGAATAAACTTAGTCAACCCCAAGAAACTTTCAGATCAACATCTAATCGCCGAATACAACGAAATCCTAATGCTAATTGGCCACATCAAAAAATTCCCAAAAATAAATAACCCTCCAAAAAACTACACATTAGGAAAAGGTCATATAAACTTCTTCAAAAATAAGACAAAATACCTAAAAGCCCGACACGAACTAATTAAGAAAGAAATGAAAATCAGAGGATTCAAAACCAACAAAACAATAAAGTTATCTCAATTTAAAAAAGAGCAAAAAGAAAACTGGAAACCCAAAAAAACAGATTTAGAAATCATCAAAAAAAGAATAATAAGTAAAATAAAACTTAAAACAAATTATTACAGATATTACAAAGAGAAAAAGAGTGCTAAATTTTTAATTGAGTTATTGAAATAATCAACCATAAAAATAATCTCATCCCTAATTATTCAATTCTCCCTGGTAATTACTTTCCTTCGGAAAATCCTGCGGAACGCGGATTTGAAGAATTCCCTTAAAATAAATCCCAATGAATATAAATATTTAAAAAGAATCAACTCCTGAATATATTATAAAATGAGAAACGTAGAAGAACAAAAAGAAGCTAGAGAATATCTAGCAGGAATTGATTTCAATGATCCAAAATATAACAGGGCTGTTCTCGGCACTGAACCTGGAGTCCAAGTTCTAGATGGTGAAAGTCCAAGTGAAGTTGTAAGAGTTGGAGGGGGATATGAACCTGGTTCTAGAAAGGCAAGAGAGGAAGAAATAAAAAGATAAACAAGCCTTGAATCCATTTAAATTAATATGTATAAATTTCTTAAAAGGATAAATTAATTTTAACCTGAATAATTAAGTCTCGGAACTTCTTCTTGTCTCAAATCCCAAACACTTTCTCTAATATAATCATCTTGCAAATTTTTAAAAACATAAATTCCAATTCCACCAACTCTCTCAGGTTGCCTACCTAAAAGTTCTAATTGAGGTTCTTCATCTAAACATCCATCCCTCTCACCCAATTCTAAAGAAAGCTTAGCAGCAGTCGAGAATCTTTGATCATTTTCACTATTAGATTTGCCTACATCAAGATAAGACTTCGGCAACAAAGTAATCCCCCCAAGATTCATTCTATGTCCCTTCCACAAAATATTAACAGTTAAAGGATATTGAACTAAAAAAGAATCATTAAGATAATTTTCATTATCAGTAATTGTTCCAACTACTTCCCTAAATCTCCTTGAATAATCCCCTTGAAGCTTTTGCAAAATATCTGGTAAATTTCCAGAAATAGGTTTATAAGTACCAATCTCAACTGGCTCTTCTAAACCTTCTTTTTCTCGAACCCTATGAATAATTAATTCTGACAAAGTTCTTTCCTCAGGAAACATACCTATAAAATCATAACTAGACATAAAATACCCCAAGATTCCAACTATTTAAAGATTTATATCCCTAAATAAACAACACATTCAAAATCTAAATCTTAAAAAATAACACAACAATCCTTAAAAATATTCAAAAACATTTTTCTAAATGAAAGAAACATTACTCAAATATATTCAAGAAAATAATTTATCTCCGTTTACAAATTCTAAAACCCCCCTCTCAAAAACCAACAATTCATACAAAACTCGTGACGCAAAATCAATCCATAATAAAGTTCTAACAAAAATATCCCAAAATTTTATTTTTCCAGAAACAACAAATCTACTAAATATCTTCAACTTCATAAATCAATTACAAGAAATAGAAAAAAGACAAAACTTTTTTCAATCAATTAAAAAATTAGGAAAAATTGAAAAAAGTTTTTTACAAAATATCTCTATTCCAAATAAAACTTGGAGTCCAGCCTATGACGTAGTCGTAGTTACCGAAGACACAGATACCTTCTCCAAATTAAAAGAAAAAAACTGCCCTGCACAACTTCTAGTTTCAGAAACAGACATTGCACTTTTAGAAAACCGCGACATAGTCCAAGTCCTCGACTGCGACGAATACAAATTAGTTTTGGAAAGACTCGACCAATCTGTCTTCCTTAACTCATTAGACGAAGCCTACCTCGAAAGACATCTTGAACAACTCTCCACATGGCAACACAATTTAACAATCCTCCAAAACAAAAACCTTGGACAAAGAACAAATGAAATAATAAATTCCTTATTTCCTCTTTTAGATTTAATCCAAGACAAAAAATTAAAAATATTAACTCACGAAGAAATTGAAAACAAAATAGAAAAAATAAATGAAGAAATTACAGAAAAAATAAAAGAGCTAAGTATCTCGGGAGAATCTCTAATGCAAATGTTAAACAAAGGAGTACTCCCAGAAAATATTAAAGAAATTGTAAGAGAAACTATCATCAAATACGAAATCCCTCAACACATTTTGAATATCCAAGTACCAGTTTCCATCGACGAACCAGAACTGGAAAAACTCATTAAACAGCAAAGCTCAAATGAGTTTTCAGGAGTGGCTGAACAAATTAAATCAAAAGCAGAAGAAATAAAACAAATCCCCTCAAAATTAAACGAACTTTCAAATCAACTTATAACTTTTGATTTCATTTCGGGCATTTCACAATTTATCGAAGAGCAAATGCAATTTCCAGAATACTCTAATTTATTATCAATCTTTGAATCAAAAAATATTTTCCTAGCAAATCCCCAACCAATAAACTTTGAATTAAACTCCAACTATAAATGCTCAATTTTAACTGGAGCAAATTCAGGCGGAAAAACAACTTTGATTGAACATTTAATTCAATTAATTTCATTATCAAACCTTGGATTACCAGTTTATGGAAATTTGAAACTCCCGCTCTTTGAAGAAATTTATTACTTTGCGAAAAATAAAGGTTCAGCAAGCAAAGGAGCTTTTGAAACATTATTAACACAGATGTCAAAAATCCAACCCGGAAACAAAACTTTAATCCTCGCCGATGAAATAGAAGCCGTAACAGAACCAGGAGTCGCAGGAAACATTATCTCAGCCACAGCAGAATATTACATCAATCAAAATTGCTTTTTAGTAATCGCGACCCATCTCGGACACGAAATACAAAAAGTCCTCCCTCCATTCACACGAATCGACGGAATCGAAGCAAAAGGCCTAACAGACAACTTTGAATTAATCGTAGATCACAACCCAGTTCTCGGACGCCTCGCACATTCAACCCCCGAACTCATAGTAGAAAAAATGGCAAACTCAGAACAAAAAGAATATTTTAAATTTCTAAATAATTATTTAAAAAATAAAGCATAACAAACTTTATAAGATAATTAATTAATAAAAAAACATGATAAATCTCACATGGGAAATATTAAAAGACCCAGAAATAACCTTATCTAAAAAATTAATTGCATTAAAATTACCCTTAGTATATTGTGCAGAAAATTTAAAAGATTATAATGAAAATAAATCTACATTACGATTTCCATTATACAAAAGAATTTTATTTTTTAATAAAGATCCTGCCATATCTGCAATACTTTTTAGAAATTTACAAATACACGAAACAGAGCAGAAACTACCTAATCATACTAGATTAAAATTATCTGATTCTATGGGGGAAGCTTATATTTATTGGGATAATAATTTAGACCTCTCATTTCACTCAGGGGAAACAGTCCCAGCGATAATTGGACTCTACCAAATAAAACAGAGAGTTCTCCTTGGAGGACTAATTATAAGAGAAATTCCACCGAAAGGCAAGAAAAAAAGAACTACAATTCCTCAAGTAAGAAATCTTCCACTCCCTGTTCTCGGATATTAAATAACAAAATTCATAGATATTTTATATTAAGATAATTCTAATTACCCAAACTCAAAAATATCCCTCACTAAAACGTCGCCTTTTCTCTCTATTATTATCTCCAAAAAAATCATCTTCATCAAGCTTAACTTTTAAATTTATGTGTGCAAATTAGATTATAAATAACAATTAAATTTATAAAAGAAAAAACAATTAGTTAATTATGGAAAAAGATATTGGAAAAATTTCTAAGAATGATGAAACAGAAATATTAATCCGAGTCGATGACTTCGGCGGAAACAGAGGATTAACAATCCGAGAGTTCGTAACTTCTGAAAGATACACTGGATTCACAAAAGCAGGGGTAAGAATCAAAGCCGACGATTTCCCCAAGTTCAAAGAAATGATTAATTCAGTTTCAGTAGAAGAAATGGCAGAACCAGTTACTGAACCCGGGCAAGAAACTTTGCCCGAAGCTGAAGCAAAAGCAAAGGAAGAACCAACTAATTCTGAAGAAATGCCAGATTACTAAAATGTTATCAAGAGAAACATATGAAATAACAGAAAAATTTAGAGAAGAAATAGATGATGCAAATAAATATTTATTTCCAGGAGAATTAAAAAGTAATTATTATGAGCTCCCGATTCTTTCTCCTCCCGAATCAGAAACAAAAGAAAAAGAATCTAATTCTGAAGAAATGCCAGATTACTAAAAAAATTAATTAGAAATATATTCAAAGTTTATTTAAAAACTTTGTCTATCTCTTTGCTATCCAGCAAAACTAACTTGCTGCCACCCCTTTAACCGCCCGTACCCCGAGATGAGGATCCTGGAAATCGGGATTCCCATTGCAAAGGAAATTCGGGTAGTTCTGAAAAACATCAAACCCCGCAACTCTTCCATCTTCTGGGGCCCAAAAATATAAATCTCCTTCAGGAACATCTGCTCTTGGAAGCCCTTGTTTTGTTGGATTGTTTAACCATGAATCTAAACTAATTCCAGGAATTTTACTTTCTCCCAAATAATCTTCTAGTTTTTCTGCTTTTGTTTTGTTTTGAGTTAGAATATACATTCCATCAGATCTTTGTTCAAAATAAGCGTCAAGCCATTCTGATCTCATAGATTTCTGGTCTTTCTGTTTTTACATGTTTTAGGAATTCTATAAATTCAGGAATTGTTAACATTCTTGAATTTTCTTCTGCTAGAGCATTATGACATTCATACCAGTTTTTATTTTGATGAGTTCTTTGTTCTGCAATCTGAAGTTTTATTGAGGGGATGTAAATGAAACCGGGCATTGATGGGACGGTTGCTGGTTCTCTTTCTTCTTCCTCCTCTTGAACTTCTGGTTTTAGAGTTGAAGGTTTTAGTATTTGATCATTAAAAACAATGACTCCTGCTTTGACTAATCTGGGTATATGTTCTTTAGGATTCTTTGGAATGTAAATTTCTTTTTTTCTTGGAGTGTCTCCGATTATTTGTAGTTGTTTCATGTTTTTGAGAGAAATAAGGAACTTATAAAGTTTGTGATTTGTCACCTCTAAAAAAAGGTAACTTGATAATTTATGCATAAGGTATTTGATTCCAAATCTTTATAATCTATAAAAAGCATATTTATATGAAATTGACTGTGATAAAATGAGACTAAATATTTTATTTGGAGGGCCGGCTGGAACTGGACCGAATATCTTAACGCACATCTTAGCTGAAGCCCTTGTCGCAAAAGGTTATTATGTTTTTTATGCGCGGGATTACCAGTCATTAATAAGAGGGGGGCATAACTTCAATGTTTTAACTATCTCAGAAGAACCAGTTAATTCGAATGATTCGGAAATAGATGTTTTAGTCTGTTTAGATGAGACAACTAAAAAAATGCATGAGAAAGATTTGAAAAAAGACGGAATTTTAATCTCAAAAGAAAAAGAACCGAATATGTATTTTGCTGGAAGAATCTTTAAACTTTTAGGATTAGAGCTAGAAGATTTGTATGCACAATTCAAAAAACTTGAGAAAAGATATGAAGAAAATGTTAAAGAATCAAAGCAAGGTTATGAAGAAGAAAAAGAAACGATGAAACTTCCTGAATCTCCGAAGATAAAAGCTAATTTTAGCAATGGTTCCCAGGGGATTAGAGATGGTGCTTTGAAGTCTGGACTTGAAATTTATTATGCTTATCCGATGACTCCTGCGACTCCAGTTTTAACTGAATTAAGTCAGGCTATGTTGGATAAAAAAAATAAGCATCTTACTGTTGAGTTAGAAAATGAAATTGCGGTTGCTAATGCAGGGGTTGGCAGTTGTATGGCCGGGGGGAAGGTAATGGTTGGGACATCGGGGGGAGGTTTTGATTTAATGGGGGAAACTTTAAGTTTAACTGGAATTGCAGAAATTCCTTTGGTGTTTTATTTGGCACAAAGACCTGGGCCAGGGACAGGAGTTGCCACTTATACTGGACAGGGAGATATGAAAATTGCGTTGAATTCTGGACATGGGGAATTCTCGAGGATTGTCGTTGCTCCGGGGGATCCGCTTGAAGCAGAAGAATTAACTAATGCCGCGTTTTACTTTTCACACAAATTTAAGACACCCTCAATAATTTTATCAGACAAACATCTAGGAGAAAGTTTTTATACTGGAGTTGGAAAACCTGAATTAGAAAAAATTGAGGTTACAACAAAGTTGAGTAGGTTTAATTCTTATGAAGTTGATTCGGAAAGTTCAGCTACAGAAGATCCCAAGATTATTGAAAAGGAAATTATTAGAAGAATGAAGAAAATATGGGAGATTGAAAAAGAAGCGAAAAAATTTGAGGGATATAAAATTTATGGAAACGAAAATTCTGAAAATGTTATAGTTAGTTGGGGAAGTACTAAAGGAGCTATTTTAGATTCAATAAAAGAATTAGATGTTAAATTTGTTCAAATTTTATTTTTAGAACCTTTTTCAAAAGAAGTTGCAAAAGAGTTAGAAGGAAAAAATATTCTTTTGGTCGAGAATAATTCAACTGCACCTTTGGCGAATTTAATTAGAGAAAAAACTGGGATAGTTATTGAAGACAAAAATAAAATATTGCGTTTTGATGGGCGGCCGTTTTTAGCAGATGAATTAAAAATGGAGATCAAGAAAAGAATATGAAACAGAAAACAAATATTTTGATTAGCACGTTATTATTAATGGCACTCGGATTGATTTTATTAAAATATCTGCCAATGTATTTTTTTGGGCAAAATATTCTTTTTGATGCATCGCAACATATTGTGCTTTTGGCTTTTGGACTTTACTTTATTTATATTTTTATAGAGAATAAACCAAAGATTAGAATTCCGTATATGATTCTGTCGGCAATGCTCTTGACAATTATTGGGATTCAAAGAATTATTGCTAAGGCACATAATGAATATGGAGTTCTGCTAGGATTTTTAGTTGCAGGTATTTCAATTTTGATTCCGCGGTGGAAAGAAGTTCGGAGGGTTGGGAAATGAAAATAAGAAAAGCTACTAAAAAAGATGAAAAAGAATTTTTGAAAGTTCAGAAAAAAGCTTTTCCAAATTTAAATTCTAAAAAACAAGCACTTTATTTTGAAGAAAAAATTAAGAAAAAAGAAATATTTGTTGCGGAGCAAAAGGGAGAATATGCTGGGCATAATTGTTTTGGAAAATATTTGTTAGCCCCCCCATTTTCACGAGGAGTTTTTTTAGAAGAACTAGCAGTAAAGAAGAAATTTCGTGGCGAAGGAATTGGAACAAATTTAATAAATGCATTAATCAAATTCTGTAAAAAGAATAAAATAAATATGTTTTATTTAAGCACAGGGGATTTTAAAGCAAATAAAGCAATTAAATATTACAAAAAATTGGGTTTTAAAATAGTTGGGAAGATGAAAGATATTAACCCAAAATCTGAATATAGTTATGGAGAAATTTTCATGGCGAAGGTGATAAAATGAAAAAATCTCCTAAGGGAATTATAGAGGATATAAAAGATCCACATTTGGAATCTGCATATCTAAAATTTCCAGGTAGAGAAATGCAAGAAGTAAGTCTAGAAAGAAATAGAAGAAGTGTTTCATCTGATCCACAAAAAATAGAAAAATTAGTCATGGAACGATGTAAAGTTGCAGAGAAAAGATATAATATGGGGCTTGCAGTACATAGTAAAATTCATACTCATCCAACAGAAAAGGGGAAACCTTATGGAGCACTGCCAAGTAGAAGGGATATGACTAATTTTTTGGGTAATACCCGAATAAGAAATATGGTAATCGCGCAAACTGATCCAGATACTGGAAAAACTCAAGGATATTTTGTATTAAGAAAAAAGGGGGGAGCAATTCCTAGATTTTTTAAGGACCCAGAGGAGATAAAGGAGGGGGTTGGATTTTATGGTAGAATTGGATTTGCGGCAGGTAGCCCAAGTATGGCCCTTAAACAATTTGCAGAGGGATTTAATCTTCAATATCGATGGATTCCGGCTAAAGGATATGAACTTGCAGATGAAACTAAAGGTAATCTTTGGAGTTTTGTAAAAAGAAATTCGGAAGGAGCATTAGAAAAAGGATTACAAGGAGCAAAACAAATTGCCATTATTATTGGATTTATAGGGGCATTATTCTTTCTCTCCCCAAAAATAACTGGCCACTCCATCGGGAATAGAATAAATCCTACCACAATTGGCATTATAACAATTTTATTTATTCTTGGATTAACAATCTTTTATCTTAGGAAAAGATATTTAATAAAAAAACGTCTGGAGATTAATATAAAATGACAAATAAAAATCCAATTGTTTTTAGTGGAAAAAATATTCGCAGAATTTGGCATGACAAAGGTTGGTTTTTTTCTGTGGTAGATATAATTGAAATTCTTACTGAATCTAAAAATCCAAGAAATTACTGGAATATGTTGAAGATTAGAGAAAAAGAATCTTCTGGAATTGAACTGTACACAATTTGTGTACGATTGAAATTAACGGCTTCAGACGGGAAAATGAGGGAAACAGACTGTGCGAATAAAGAAAGTGTTTTTAGAATAATCCAGTCTATTCCTTCCAAAAAAGCAGAGCCATTCAAAAGATGGTTAGCAAAAGTTGGAAGCGAAAGAGTTGATGAAATAGAAAATCCTGAATTGGCTCAAACAAGAATGAAATCTTTATATGAAAAAAAGGGTTATTCGAAAAATTGGATTGATAAAAGATTGAGAGGGATTGCAATAAGGCAAAATTTAACAGATGAATGGAAAAATCGAGGAGTTGAAGAAAATGTTGAGTATGCTATTTTGACTAATGAAATTAGTAAAGCTACTTTTGGCAAAACCATCAAAGAATATAAAGAGTTAAAAAATTTAAATCAAGAAAATCTAAGAGACCATCTGGATGAATTGGAATTGATTTTTTCGATGTTGGGAGAAAAAGTTACAACTGAAATCACCCTTAATAAAAATGTGCAAGGATTCAAAGAATGTGAAACTGCAGCACAGCAAGGAGGAGAAGTGGCTGGAAATGCTCGGAAGGAAGCTGAATTAAAAATTGGAAAATCAGTTGTTTCTAAAGAAAATTATCTTCAAGATAATGAAAAGAATAAAAAGCAGAAAAATAATATTTTAGTAGAGGTTGGGAAATGAAAAACTTAAACACTTCAACAACTCCGACATGGTGTCCGGGATGTTTTAATTTTCAGATACTTGCGGGAGTGAAAAAAGTTCTTGCTGATTTAAAAGGCGAAACTGCAATTGTAACTGGAATCGGTTGTCACGCTAAACTTTTTGATTATGTTAATTTGCCTGGGATAAATACTCTTCATGGTAGAGTTCCTCCTACGTGTTTGGGTTTAAAAATTGCAAAACCGGATTTGAATGTTATTGGATTTTCAGGGGACGGAGATGCTTATGCAGAAGGGATGGCGCACACAATTGCGGCTGCGCGTTATAATTCTAATTTTAAATATGTGGTTCACAATAATCAGGTTTTTGCTTTGACTGTTGGGCAACCAACTCCGACTTCGCCAAAAGGTTTTGTGGATAAGACAACTCCGCGCGGAGTTAAAATTCCTCCGATTAATCCAATTAAATTAATGCTTTCTGCGGGGGCAACTTTTGTTGCACGAGTTTTTGCAGATATTAATTCAGTTGAAGAAGTTTTGAAAGAAGCAATGAAACATAAAGGATTTGCATTTATTGAAGTTATACAGCCGTGCATAATTTTCCAACCGCAAACTGGATACAAAGAGAAGATTTATAATTTACAAGAAAGCGGGCATGATAAATCTGATTTAAAATCTGCGATGGAAAGAGCAGATGAATTTGATTATCAAAAAGTTGAAGAAAAAACAAAAATTCCGACAGGAATTTTTTATCAAACTGAGAAACCTATTTTTGAAAAAGAAATAAGGAAGGATTAATTTATATGATTTTTTCCCCTTAAAATATCTCTTAATCTTTTGTATACAGGAGAAGAATCTTCAATGGTTAGTGCATTATATTCTCTAGGCGAATTTATTGAAAGAATTAAACCCAGTGAAGGAGATTTACACACTGAAGTATAAATATTTAAAAAAGAACTATTACCAAGATCCCATGGATGAGAATTTCCTCTATTAGAAAAATTTACTCTAAGGTTTGGAACTAAACTGTCTTCTTGTGCTTTTTTTAACATACGTGAATATCTTCCTACTACGACTTCGGATTCTTCATCTTCAGGTTTAAGCCACCTAAATGATTGAGGATTGTTTGGATATCTTTCTATTTCCCCCATACAAGGAATTTTTTGAGGGTCAGTCAATAACTCGATTGTCTCACTAAGAGTCCATTCATGATTAAATCCAAATCCTTTTAATTGTTGTTCAGTCCACATAAAATTATTACTTATAATTTGTTTTTAAGGATTATTGTCTTAATTCATACACTTTCAATGTTTCATAGAAAACCTTTTTCTCTGCTATTTTTTTCTTTTTCCAATTTCCCCATTTTATTCCTTTTGTTAAATTTGAAACTAACAAAAATATTTTGCCGTTTTTCTCTAAATGCTTTTTTGCTTGTTGTAAAAATTGATTAATTATTTCTCCTCCAAGTTTCCCTCCTGTTGTTGCTATTCTTGATTCTTTTGGCTCTCTTTTGTCTTCTGGCAAGTAGGGAGGGTTGAAAATAATAAAATCAAATTTGCCTTTTACTTTCTCCAATAAATTTGATTTTTTACAGAAAAAGTTTAATTTTTTACAATATTTAACTGCTTCAAGATTTATATCGACTCCCAAAATATTTTTATTTTTTAGCCCTAACTTTTTTGCAGTTCTCAATTGAATTCCAGAACCTATTCCTATTTCCAAAAATTTTAAATTTGCATTTTTAATTAATGAATTGGGGATTTCCTTATTTGCACTGCTCAGTGTGTCCCTTTTTGCGAATTGCTTGGACAAAGTTTCTTGTAACAAATATGAATCTTCTGCAGGTTGGTAAATTGTCATTTTAAGCAAAAAAATTATTTATAAAATCTACTACTGCGTCCCTAAAGAAAAACAAGGAGGAAAGGGTTCCGATAAGTAGAAGTAATAAAATTCCTAAGAAAATTACGAACATTTCGCTTT
Source organism: archaeon (assembly GCA_018657525.1). Classification (GTDB taxonomy): domain Archaea; phylum Nanobdellota; class Nanobdellia; order Pacearchaeales; family GW2011-AR1; genus JABHWZ01. The sequence goes on from JABHWZ010000004.1 coordinate 189,692, forward strand.
CAAATAATGACTTTGGTTTTTTTTCTCCATAGTTAGAAACTTGAGGTGATTTTATTGGGGGCGTCTTTATTCTTGAACCTCTGTATTGAAAAATTTTTTGAGGTGATTTTTTGGAAGAGGTTTGTATTGAAGAAGTAGTTTTAATTTTTTGGGGCGAGGTCGGATTTTTTGCAGAATAACCTGGTTGAGTCTTTTCAGCGAGTTGATCCAATTGAAGAGCTTTAGCAACAGCATCTATTTCTTGCTTTGGATAACCTGCATTAAAAAAAGTAATTGACGCATGTTGCAAGGATTCCCCTCGAGCCATTGCTTGTTTTATCCCCTCATAAATTTCTTGATTAATCATTTTTTCAAATTCAAAGTTTGTCCATCTTGCATTAAGTGACATTCCTTTCCTGCTCGATAACCTAATTCTCTACAAAGTTCAATCATGGGGGTTAGTTGTTGGGTTGATCCATGAGACGGGATTATATTTTGAGGTTGAAGTATCTCAATTAAATCTCTTAAATCTTCTCTGCCCCCGTGACCGGAAACATGGACCTGGTCGAAAATTCTTACTCCTGTTTTTTTTAATCTCTTATCTAAATTTTCTTTATTCGCAATATTAATTGGAGCAGGAATTGTTTTTGATGCAAAAATTACATGATCTTTTGGTTGAAATGAGAAAGGCAACTTTGATCTGGATAATCTATCTAAAATACTCCCTGGTTCCCCTTGGTGGCCAGTACATACAACTAAAGATTTTGCTCTATTTCTTTCAACTCTTTTTAACATTGAAGCAACTTGGCCTTTGTAGCTTCCGATTTGAACCTTATTTAGAAAAGGACACAAATTGACATTTTTCGCGGCAGAGACATATTTATTTAAGCTTCTTCCAATAAAATAAACATTCCGATTAATTTTTTTTGCAAAGTCTACTATGCTTTTCAACCTGGCGATGTGCGAAGAGAATGTCGCTACAAATATTGCGGCCCGTTTATTTTCTACAGTCAATAATACTTCCTCCAATAAAACTCGTGCAACTTTTTCGCTTGGTGTTTTTCTTTCAGAACTTGAATAAAGAGAATCGACAATTAATACTTTTACTCCTTCTTTTGCGATTCTTTTCATGGCTTCATAATTTGGGGGTAAACCTACGATTGGAGTATTATCTAATTTGAAATCATTTGCATATACTACAACTCCCTCAGGTGTATGGATTGCAATCATTGCTGTTTGAATAGTTGAATGGGTTATATTGATAAATTCTGCACGATAATTTCTTTTTTTTCCTTTAACTTCAAAAGTTCCGTTTGGTTTGACAGTAGATATCTTATTTGGCATCCTCATTTTTTCATCATCTAAGAGTTTTTTTAATACCTCAATTGTGAATGGGGTTCCAACGACCGGCGCATTATATCTATAACTTACATAGGGAACAGCACCGACATGATCTAGATGGGCGTGACCAATTAGCATTGCTCTGACTTTATTTCTGATTCCTAATTTGTCTAATAAAGTATCATCTGCAATTCCTCCGATATCTCTTAATTTTTTTTCAGAATATGCTTTTTGATTACGTTCTTGTTCTTGTAGCTCGACTATTGCCGGCAAATAAAAACCTGAATCTAAAATAATCGCGTCGTCTTGCAATTCAATTACAGTCATATTTTTCCCAACTTCATTAAATCCACCGATAGTATGTATTTTCATTTTTCCTCTTTATTTATTTTAAATTAAATGATTGTGAGTTTATATATTTTCTTATGTCGAACGTAAAGTTTAAGAGGTAAATAGATTAAGATTAATTATGGAAAAGAGGAAGAGTATTTTTGCTCTATTGGTAATTATTTTTTTATTCAGTGCGTTATCAATTAATTCGAGTTCTCCTACTGCACATGTTGAAACAGAGGTTTTTGAACAACTGGAAGAAACCAATAATGTGCGAGTTATGATCGAATTTAAAGAAGACAATAAATTCAGAAAAATTAAAGGAGATGAGTTGGGAATTAAAGTTAAACATAATTTTGGGAACAAAATTTCTGCTATGATTAATGCAGAGGATTTAGACCAATTACAAGATAATCCAAAAGTTAAAAAAATTAAAATTATGGGGGTTAAGCATATTTCGCTGTCAGATTCTGTGCCATTGATTAATGCATCTATTGCGTGGCCAATTCAAATTGAAGGAATAAACGTTACGGGGATAGATGAAACTATTTGCATAATTGATACTGGGGTAAATTATAGTCATCCGGATTTGGGGGGATGTTATGGGGAAAATAATGTTTCTTCGGATTGTAAAATAATTGGAGGGTTTGATTATTGTGCTGACGACGTAACTTGCACTACTAGTGATAATAATCCAATAGATGTGAATGGGCACGGGACACATGTGGCAGGAATTGCTGGTGCTAATGGAACAGCTAAAGGGGTTGCACCTGGAGCAAAAATAATAATGATAAAAGCGTCTAACTCTACTGGAACTTTTTGGGACGATGACTTGAAAAGTGCAATTGATTGGTGTGTCAATAATGCTTCTGCATTTAATATTTCAGTTATCAGTATGAGTCTTGGGGGAGGACTTTATGATTCATATTGTGACGGAGTTGATGATTCTGAGGACTTAACCTCTTCGATAAATAATGCTATTGCAGTAAATATTTCAGTTGTGGTGGCCACAGGCAATGATGCAAATTATACCCATGTTGCAAGCCCGGCTTGCATTCAAAACGTCACTGCCATTGGAGGAACAGATAAATCAGATGCTATTTATTCAGGGGGGAATAGAAACAATTTAACTGACTTGCTTGCTCCAGGAGTTTCTATCACATCCACGTATTTGGGACCAACTGGCTATGCAATTGGAAGCGGGACATCAATGTCGGCTCCGCATGTTGCTGGAGCTTTTACACTTCTTAGACAATTTTATAAATTGCAAACAAACAAAATTTTAACTCCATCAGAAATAGAAATTGCTTTTAATAATTCTGGAAAAATAATTAATGATGCCTCGAGCAATTTAAATTTTTCAAAGATTGATATTTACGGAGCTATCTTATTGCAAGATGATAAATCACCAAGTGTAACATTAATTAATCCAAATAATTCTCTCTCGACCCTCGAGGATAATCAAAGTTTTAATTGTAATGCAACAGATGAAATTGGTTTATTGAACATGACTTTTTATTTATGGAATTCTACAGGAGTTGTCAATCAAACCAATCTAAGTATTAACGGGATTTTTGCTCAGCAAGAATTTAATGAAACTGGTTTGTCTTCTGGAAATTATCATTGGAATTGTTTGGTTTATGATTCTCAGAATAATTCAGCATTTGCCAGTTCTAATTTTAGTTTAACTATTTCAGACATAAGTGTTTCTTTAGAATCTCCAACTAATTTCACTTTTACTAATGTGAACCAAACTTTGAATTGTTCTTCAAATACTGAAGTAGGTATTGAGTTATCTAATGTTACTTTATTTGTTTGGAATTCTACGGGAGATATTATTTATAATTTAACAAACAACATTTCGGGAACAACAAATTCCTCTTCATTCCAGTACAACTTTTCAGAGGCAGAAGAATTAAAATGGAATTGTTTGATATATACTAATATTTCAACGTCCTCGTTTTCGTCTTCTAATTTTACAATAACTTATGATACTACAAATCCGAATATTACTCTTCTTAATCCAAGCAATTCAGATTCAAGTAACACTGGGACCTCCACGGTTATTTTTGAGTATAATGTTTCTGAATCAAATATTGATGATTGTAGTTTGATAATTAATGGGGAGGTGGATCAAACAGCCTCGGATGTTAGTGTGAGTGAGGCAAATAATTTTTCAAAGTCTTTGGCATCTGGAAGTTATAATTGGAATATTAATTGTACGGACTTGGCAAATAATTTAGAAAGTTCAGGAATTAGAAGTTTGACAATCAATGCAGCGGCAGCAACTAGTGGTGGGGGCGGGGGGGGAGGAGGCTCTACAACAACTTCAACTAAGAAAGTTTATAATGTGGCTAAAAAAGAATTTCAGCAAGGGCATAGTCAATTAATAAAAAAAGGGGAACAAATGAAATTTGCTTATCAAAATCTTAATCATACCTTGACTCTAAATCAAACTTTTGGCCAAACAGCGATAGTGATTATCCAAAGTAATCCAATAACGTTAGTGATAAATTTAGGGGAAACAAAAAAGATTAATCTTGATGAGGATAAAACTTATGATTTGGAAGTAAGTTTAATTTCGGTTTCAACAAGTGCAGAGATTAAAATAAAATCAATTAATGAAACTATTCCTACTAAACAAATTTCTGGAGGGGGGAATTCAAGCTTTGTAGTTGAAGAACTTGGAGTAAAAGAATTTCAAGATTATCCTTGGTATTGGGGAGTATTTATAATAGTTGTAATCTTAGGAATAGGAATTTACAAGTTTGTGAAAATTAAATTATCAATTAAACTTAGAAAAGCTGGACCAAAGAAAAAATAAAAAAGGCAAAATGAAATCATTAAAACCATCATTAAGAGAAAAGAAAAGATACTTATTAGTCGAAGGCAAGAATCTGAAGTTAAATATTCCTTTGGCAATTAAAGATTTTATTGGGGTGTTGGGAGTAGCAGACACTTCCTTGAAAACAATCAAATTTGGAGAGAACTGGGCAATAATTTCTATCAACAAAAAAATGCTTGATAAAGTTCGGGCGTCTTTTTCTGTTTGGTCAGAAAAGATTGAAGTGAAAAAAGTTAGTGGCACGTTAAAAGGTCTAAAGACCTTGCGAACAAAATAAATTTTATCCGGAAGGATTAGGAAAGAAGTAGAATTCTAGGACAATAATCCTTTTAAAGGAATAATTAGTTAAAAATTTATGCCAACAAAACAAGATTATTTGAAACAGGCAGAGGAAGAAATTCTAGAAGTAATTAAAGATAATGGAAGATGGGAATTGTTTAAACAACAAGTTGAATTAAGATGGTGGCTTCAGGATTTTGTTGATGACTCAAAAAGAGAGGCAGCATTAGAAAGTTGTGGAGAAAGTAGGGCATCATTACAACACGCTTATCTCGAAGTTTCTATGGAACATGTTTGTGATTCGTGTGACTATAACCCAAAGCGCAGAAGGGGAACAAATAAATGTCGAGCTAAGAGAAAATATGAGTGCAATTTTGAAGATGATTCATCACCGCAACATACTGATAAAACAACTCCCCCAGAATGGTTAGATGATGAGCAAAATTTATGCCCCAATTTATATCTTGATTTCACTAAATGATTTGCCCACCACAAGACTTTTAAATTACGCCTTCTCTAAATTTTCATAGGATTAATAAAATGGATATGCCAACAGACATGCAGCATCAAGCAATGGGTTATGATAGAGCGGCGCAGACTTTTTCGCCTGACGGCCATATTTTACAAGTAGAGTATGCTGAAAAAACAGTGCGACTTGGAAGTTCTAGCATCGGCATGGTTTGTGTTGATGGCGTTTTTATCCTTGCTGACAAAAGAACAGAAGACAAATTAATTGTTAAAAAATCTGCCAATAAGATTTATGAAATTGATGAAAATATTATTGCGAGCGTTGCTGGGATTACTGCTGACGCGAGGGTGTTAATTGAAAAGGCCCAGGTTTTGGCCCAACAGCATAGGATAACTTATGACTCCCAAATAGAACCAGAATTAATGATTAAAGAAATATCAAATGTGAAACAGCAGTTTACACAATATGGGGGAGCAAGACCGTTTGGAGTTTCTTTAATGCTGGCGGGAATTCATGGCAAAGTTTCAGAGCTATACACTTCAGATGTGACTGGGAATTACTTTTCTTATTATGCAAATGCAATTGGTGAGAACGACGACAGATTCAAAGAATTGTTAAGGGAAAAATACGCCAAAGAGTTAACATTAAAAAAAGGAATCAAATTAGCATTAGATATTTTCAAAGAAGTGCAAGGAAAGAAATTTGATTTGAACCGTTTTGAATTAGTTTATATTAATTGTGAAGATAGACAACAAGTAAGACTAGAAGGGGAGGAAATTGAAAAGTTATAAAATGGTGACTTATGACAAACCAGATTCATCGCAAAGAATTACTCTTCCTAGAGAAACTATCGAAGCAATAGATAGATTATATGCAGATTTGCTGGAAAATGAAGAAGAGAATCTAAAAAAAATGAGAGAATCAAGAATAACCATTGGAGGCCCACAGGATTGTTGTTGTGGGAAATATATAAAATAAAATGGCAGATGAATATATTGACGGAGTTAAAGTTGAAACAGCAGAAGAGCACTTAGGAAAAATACTTACTGAAAGAAGCAAAAGGGGAGAACCGGATCATGAGGGAGAGGCCTTCTTATTAGCCCAGGTTTTGGGAAAACCAGGGGAAATAGAATATATGTGTTTATATAAACCGGAATACACTTTGGAGGATAATAAATAAAATGGAAACCGCAGAATCAGCACCCAGAAAATATGCACATGACAATCCACAAGTTGTTAATGCACAAAAAGGAGAATTAATTGATTTTGGACATCCAAGTTCTCCGTCAGTTGTTTTAGAAAACCAAAAGGGGATTCTTGTAATTGCTAATCATCTAAGGGAAGGTTATTTTCCTGTTGATATCTATAATTGGAATGAGGAGCGTGAAAGATTAATGTTGAGTGATGATTCCAACAGGGATAAATTTAATTTAGGATTTGAATTACCAGAAAGAACTCCCCACGTTTACCTTGGTTTAGTTAAGCAATGCAGAGTTCCGCGATCAATCATTGATTTTGTGCATAGACAAAAAAAGAAAGCAAATCCACTATTTATGATGGGGTGTAATTTCTAATGAATCAAGAAAGAAAAACATGGCTTGTTGAAGGAGCAAGAGTTCCTGAAGGATTTAAAGAAGGAGCGAAAGTGGGAGATACCTTAAAGTATAGTCCGGGACATGTTAGAGTTATTGGCTCTGTCCCAAATGAGTTTTCTGATAGTTATTCTATAGTGCGTAGAAATATGGCGAAAGAGCCGGAAACTTTTTTAGAAAGAATCATCTCTTGCCTGAATGGAAACTATTTTAATGGAACATATTTGGGAGTAGTCGAAGGACAGAGGGAGAGTGATTTAAAATTATTAGATGAGGCTGGATTGTAAAATGACGTCGACAACCGCAAGAATTACTAGAGAAGGAAAACAATTTGAAGTTTTAGTGGATATGGAAGAAGCTTTGAAATTTCGAAAGTCTGGAGGCAGCGAGGGAACAATAATGTTAGAAACAGATGTTATTTTTTTAAATGTAAAACAAGGGGAGAAAGCGTCGCAAGATGATTTGCAAAAAGTTTTTGGAACAACAGATGTGCAAAAAATTGCAGAGGACATTGTTAAGCGAGGGGAAATTGAAGAGTCGCAAGAGCATAGGAACGCAGAGCAGGAAGCAAAGTTTAAACAGGTTGTTGATTTTTTGACTACAAACGCAATTGATCCGCAATCAGGAAATCCAATTACAACTGAAAGAATCAAAAATGCTTTAGAGCAAGCGCATGTGCAGATTAAGAATAAACCAATTGAGGATCAGATTAAAGATATTCTGCCGGAATTAACTAAAATTATTCCTATAAAAATTGAAACTAAGAAAGTCAAGATTACAATACCTGCACAATACACTGGGCAAGCGTACGGAGTAATTGCAAAGTATAAAGAATCAGAAAACTGGAAAGACAACGGAAGTTTGGAAGTTTTGGTAAATGTTCCAGCGGGACTGATTATGGATTTTTACGACAAGCTAAATTCAATCACGCACGGAAGTGCGTTAACCGAAGACATTAAAGAATGATTTTTTCTACAAAACATTTAAAAACCTAAAAATTCTATTTTTTGTGTATCAGAGAATCGATAAGTGTATTATTCTCTTATCATTATAAGGATAAGTAAAATGGAAACGACATCAAAAACAAGCACAAGTTTGAGACCAGACCAATTAGCAAGAGCAAATAATTTATTAACGGCAGTTAAAGAAACTGAGGGATTGTATACAAATTCAAATGGAAACTATGAAGTTGTGGGCGGAGACGGAGTTTTTAATTATGGAAAAGATGATTTGAGAGCAGCTATGCAAAAAAGGGGATATGGTGTAACTAATGCGTGTTCTGGGAGAGTTATTTTTACTGGAGAAAAACCACTTTCTTCGGAAGTAATTGAAGCTATGAATACTGAATATCACTCAAGTTTAAGACAAAGAAAAATAGGAGAAGAATTCAGAGTTATATAAAATGGCAGACAAAGAAGAAAGAAAAATTGTAATTCCTGGCGAAACTATTGTATCAGGGGATGAATACCTTCCTGGAGAGGGGACAGAAAAAAACGGCCAAGATATTATTGCACTAAAATATGGTTTAGCTGAAGAGCAAAACAAATTAATCAAATTAATTCCTTTATCTGGAAAGTTCTCTCCTCGACGAGGAAATGTGGTTATCGGGAAAGTTGAAGAGTTAACATTTAATGGTTGGGTCATAGATATTGGCACTCCAGAACGAGCATTTTTATCATTAATGGAAGTTCCGAGATTTGTAAACAAAGATGCCCTAGAAGAAGTTATGGCGGTTGGAGATATCGCGGTTTTAAAAATTTGGTCGATTAATAAACGTGGAATTGATTTAAGTCTTAAGGCGAGAGGATTAGGAAAAATTGGGGAAGGGTTAATTGTTGAAGTGAACCCGAATAAAGTTCCGAGAATAATCGGTAAAGAAGGTAGCATGATAAAATTAATAAAGGACGAAACTGGATGTAATATCACAGTGGGACAAAATGGATTAGTTTGGATTAAGGGCGAGAAAGTTGAAGACGAGCTTTTAGCTAAAAAGGCGATTTTATTTATTGAGGAAAATTCATTTGTATCTGGATTAACAGAAGAAGTAACTCAATGGTTTGGGAAGAATAATGGAAAAGGTAATACTGCGGAGGACAAAGAATAAAATGGATTTATATGAATGTTCAAGCAAAGATGGATGCCCTAGAAAAGCAATGGATCATTTTAGTTCGGCAAAGGTAGCAGCAGTTAGATGGGATGGGCAAAACTACTCTTGCCAATATCCTGGTTGTGTCGCTATTAGCTGCCCTGAAACGACAGAAAGAACTTTGCAAAGAAAATTATTAGAAACAATGAGGGGGAATCAAAAATGAATGAAATAAGAGTTGGAAGAAATTTTACAAGTCAAAATGACTTAGAAACTTTTGCAAGAACTGCAATACTCAATCTTGATAAATCTTTAAGAATTTACGATTTTAATAGCCCCACTCAACAAAGACATGTTGTAGCAGCAATTCAAAATTGTATGGCTCATGATAAAGGACACTATTCCCATGACTCAAATGAAATTAGAGGAGAATACGAAGTTACAGAATTATAAAAATTAAAATGACAGAATTTAAAAGACCAGACGGCAGAAAAATTGATGCAACTCGACCAATGAAAGCGAAAGTTGGAATTGTAAAAAATGCTGATGGTTCAGCCCTATTTCAGTTTGGCGGAACTATTGCAATTGCGGCAGTTTATGGTCCTAAAGAAATGCACCCTAGAAATAAAAGAAATCCTGCTAAGGGAACTTTGAGATGTACCTATAATATGAATAGTTTTTCAGTTTCAGATAGAATCAGACCAGGACCTTCGCGAAGAAGCACTGAGATTTCTAAAGTAACTGAGTGGTCACTTGAACCAATTGTTATGTTAGGAGATTATGCGGGACAAGTAGTTGATGTTCATATTCAAATTATCCAGGCAGATGCCTCGACAAGATGTGCAGGAATCAATGCAGCAGCGATGGCGTTGGCTCAAGCTGGAATTCCTATGACTGATTTAGTTTCAAGTATCTCAATCGGAAAGTTAGACAAACAACTTGTTGTTGACGTCGATAAAGCAGAGGAAGACTGGGAAGATGGAGAGGGCGCAACAGACATTGCCCTTAGTTTTGTTCATAACAACGAGAAATTATCTCACATTCAATTAGACGGTTACATTACTGCAGAACAATTAAAAGAAGCGGTTGAATTAGGTAAACAAGCAACAAAGAAAGTCTATGAACTTCAAAAAGAAGCTTTAAAGAATCCAGGCAAGGAGGTTAGTGCATAAAATGAAAACACCAAAAATAACAATAGATAGAATTAAAAAATATTTAGCTGAAGGCAAAAGATTCGACGGTAGAAAACCAGAAGAATTCAGAGACTTGGAAATAGAATTTGGAGTTTCTAAAAAAGCCGAAGGTTCAGCGAGGGTAAAGTTGGGGAATACTGAAGTTATAGTTGGAATCAAAATGGGAGTTTCAGAACCATATCCAGATTCTCCGAATAAAGGTAATCTAATGGTTACAGCAGAATTACTTCCATTAAGTTCGCCTAGAATAGAAGCTGGTCCTCCAAGATTTCCTGCTATTGAATTAGGAAGAGTTATTGACAGAGGTTTAAGAGAGAGCCACTTTATTGACTTTGAAAAATTATGTATTGAACCAGGGAAAAAAGTTTGGACACTGTTTGTAGATATTTATACAATAAATGACGACGGTAATTTGTTAGACGCTGGCGGAATTGGAGCAGTAGCTGCTTTAATGAATGCTAAAATTCCTAAATATGATGAAGAGAATTCAAGAGTTTTACATGATGAACATTCAGAAGAGAATGTTCCATTAACAAAAGAAAGACCGATTTCAATCACAGGTTATAAAGTTGGGGATAAAATATTATTTGATCCAACAAGAGAAGAAGAAGATGCTGGAGAGACAAAGGTTACAGTTGGTATTTCGCACGGGATAATCTCATCAATGCAAAAAGGTAATGAAACAGATTTAGATACAGAGATGTTTGGAGAAATGATTGATATGGCTGAAAAAGTCTGGCAAGATTTAGTTACTAAAATTGAAAAGTTTATAAAATAAGAATTGTTAGATTGGAGATGGATTCATTAGATAAAATACCTTATGATAAAAAAGAGAAAAGTTGGATTAAGAAAACAATAATTTTTGGGTTAGTGACAATTGTTTGTATTTTGCTTGGTTTATTTTTATTTAAATTAGGGGCAGAAAAGAGTAATGGGATAAACCTGGAGAGTTCATCAAGTATTTATCTTATTTTAATCAGTGGAATTTTTTATTTTGGAGGGATTATTTTAATTCCAATATGCTTAATACTTTTCGGAGTACTATCTATAAAATTTTCTAACTATACAGAAGAGCAAAAACATGGAGTAAAAAAACAATTTGTATATCTTTTTTGGGAATATTTATTTGTAATTCCGTTTTTTATGATTATTATTTTTACTGGGTCCGACGATAATTGGGGATTAGGTTTAATTTTACTTCCATTCTTCGGGATAAATCTTCTCTTGAATATAATCGCATTGTTTAAGACTCTCAGCAACATTTAAAAAGGGAAATTAATCTTACATAATATGGAAAGCGCAAATTTTACAAAATATGAGAAAGCAAGGATTCTTGGAGCGAGAGGTTTACAGATTGCAATGAATGCCCCGCTTTTGATAAAAATTGATCAAGGGGATTTAGAGAAGATTAAATTTGATGCTCTTAAGATTGCTGAAATAGAATTAAATTCTGATATCTTGCCTATTTCAGTTAAAAAACCGTTCCCTAAGAAAAAAGAAGAAAAGCTTAAACGAGCCCCAGAGAAAAAAATTACTGAGGGTAAGAAAGCAGAGATTGAATCTCAAGAAGAAAAAGAAATTGTTCAAGCAGGGGAAATTATGGAGTTGGCTAATCCTCAAGAAGAAGCAGAGGAATCAGAAGCTCCCAAAGGTAATCCTGAAATAGAATAATGGGTTTTCTTTTTTCAAAAAAAGAAACTACAGTGGTAGAAAATGGGTTTTTCTTTTAGAAAAAGAAAAGCTACAGTGTAAAAGAAAACTAAAATTAAAATCTTGAATAAGATTTGTGAGTGAGAATTTTCTTCTTTTTGCCTCCTATGGAAAATTCCCGAGGGGTTCTTTTTTCAAAAAAAGATTATTGAAATCAGAACATTTATATATAGTTATATACATATAAACTTATATATGATGAAACAAAAGATAATTCACTATCCAAATTTGAAGACAGTTCTAGCCGTGGAAGAAGTTTTGAAAAACGCTGAATTAGCGATAAGTAAAGAAGAAATTAAAAGGCGACTTGGAATGGGGATAATGCATCAAACACTGAATCTAATTTTAAGATATCTCGGAGAAAGGGGGATGGTTTTGGAAGGAGAAACAGGAGTTTTATGGATATATAATCCGAGTTCAAAATTAAAAAAGGCCATTTCAAAAGGAAGAGAAATTTAAATGTTGAATAACCGAGAGATTAAAGTTATTCTTTCTGAAGAAGCAGATAAAGTTTACACTGAATTAAATGAAATTGTGGGACAGGAAAAATTAAAACGTATTAAAAGTTCATTTCATCAGACTTTGTTAAGATCTATTTTAAGAATCAAGGATTTACTAAAAAGTAACCCTTTTGCTGGGAACCAAATCCAAAAAAATAAAATTCCAAAGGGATATATTAAAAAATATGAAATTGAAAATCTTTGGAGGATTGAGTTAGCAAATAGGTGGAGACTAATCTATACAATAAATGGAAATGAAGTGGAAATAACTAACTTTATTTTAGATATTTTTAATCATAAAAATTATGATAAGATATTTAGATATAAACATTAATTCTACCGCCAAACTTAAATACTTTTGATTAGTTTAATTTATATGAAAATATCAGAGGTGAATGCAAAGGCCATTAAGGATTCTAGAGGAGATGATACTATTGAAATTTCTATCACTACTGACGTTGGAAAATTTTCTTCTAGTGCGCCAAATGGAAAGTCTCGGGGGAAATTTGAGGCGAAGCCGTATAAAAAAAGTTTAGAGGGAGACATAGATACTTTGAAAAATTTTAGTGATTATTTTTCTGAAGATAGTTTAGAAAAGTTTGAGGATTTGCGTAGAGTTGAAGATATTGTCGAGGGAAATATTGGAGCAAACAGTTTGTTTGCGTTGGAAAGTGCGTGTTTGAAAGCTATGGCTAAAGAAAAAGGAATTGAAGTCTGGCAATTTATTAATTCAAAAGCTAAACTTTTTCCGCGGTTAGTTGGGAATTGTATTGGAGGAGGGGCCCACTCTGAATCGCGCCGCTCGGCGTCCCCCGAAACACGGGCCGCTCGGCATACTCCAAAAAGTTTGAATTCTGGAGCAAATACTGGGGGAAAAAAGCCTGACTTTCAAGAGTTTGTTTTAATTCCAGATTCAAAATCTGTTTTGAAATCTCAAAATACAAATAAATCTGCTAAAGCGAATGCAGAAATAATTTTGAAAAATATCGACGAGAATTTTAGTAAAAAGAGAAATGATGAAAGTGCTTGGTTGACTTCATTGGATGATAAAAAAGCTCTAGAAGTTTTAATGGATTTGCGGGTTAATGCAAATGATGAACTTAAAATTAAAATGGAGGGAGGATTAGATATTGCAGCTTCGAGTTTTTTTAAGAGAAAAAAATATCATTATCAAAATCCCAAATTAGATAGAATAACAGAAGAACAGATGTTTTATTTGTCGAATTTAATTAAAAATTTTGGTTTGTTTTATATTGAAGATCCGTTTGAGGAAAATGATTTTGAAAGTTTTTCAAAGTTATTGAAAGCGTTTTCAAAGAGCCTAATTGTGGGGGATGATTTGACTGTTACAAATTACGTAAGACTTGAAGAGGCGATTAAGAAAAAATCAATTAATGGAATTATTGTAAAGCCGAATCAGACTGGTTCTTTATTGGAGGTTAAAAGAGTTTGTGAATTAGCTAAGAAAAATAATATTAAGATTATTTTTTCGCATAGAAGCGGGGAAACAGATGAAACTATCCTCGCTGATTTAGCATTTGGGTTTGGGGCTGATTTTTTTAAGTGTGGAATTGAGGGAGATATTAGAGAGAAGAAGATTGATAGATTAATTGAGATTGAGGCGGGTTTGAATTAATAATGCACCAATCTAACTTAAGGTTTAATTAAATTTCATTACCCGAAAAGCAAGATCTTCAGCACGCGGATCCCTTTGGCAAGCAAGAATAATCCTGCGTGAATCATTGCCCAACCTCACAACCCCCACATATTTTTCTCTGGGTCGTGAATTAAATCTCCATAAATAAGTGGGAGATTTAATTAATTTTTGACTTATTCTATCTAATCTTTGGATGTCATTTGTTCCAAGAACTAAAGATAAAGATTGTGTTTCATGGGGGGGAATATCTCCAATCCAGCTACTTCTCCCAACTAAATCTCCCTCCAAAGTATATTCATCTGAAGTCCCATAATTGTGAATTACTTTATCTTGTTCTCCCTCAGGCATATAAACAATTCTGGATAAAGTATTTGGAGATTGTCGCATCCAAGATTGAATAAACTGGATTAAATTATGGTATTCTTCTGGATTAATTTTACCTTCTAACTTTGTAGATGCTTCAAAGATTGCCCAGAGAGTATTTGATGCGCAAGCATAAGGATTTCCATTTCTTTTTCCTCTTTCTGAATATTCTGCTAAAGCGTCTTGATTCATTGAGGGAGTCATTTGTTTCATCAATCGATAAGTTGAAATTTCTCCTCGGTCCTCAACATTGGGAATTGTAAAATATGCCTCTGCTTCTATTGTTTGAGGAACATTCCTTTCTTCCTCCTCTCGAACTTCTGGTTTTAAGATTGGAGTTTTTGGTGTTTGATTATTTAAAGTTATAATTCCTGCTTCGATTAGTCTGGGTATATGTTCTTTAGGATTCTCTGGAATGTAAATTTCTTTTTTTCTTGGAGTGTCTCCTATTATTTGTTTCATTTTAATCCCCCTCTAACTGAGAAGAATCATGATTTTGAGACTGGAAGTTTTTTCTTGTAAAATCTGCAGTGTCTTCTATATGACCTAATGGTACCTCTCGATTATCTTCAAATTCTAAAGGCCTTGTAGTTAATACATCGCGCAAAGTTTGAGCCTTCTTAATTTCCTCATAAGGATGACCATTGATACTACTCTTCACATCCAAATCTAATCCCTTAACTGCTGTAAGTAAATCTTCTTCAACTTCCACAGATGCACAAATTTGTTCTGGTTCTCCATCTTGAAATAAATTAGTAAAATAAAAAGCTGTTCTACCATTCCTAGCTGCTTCTAATGCAGAGCATATTTTATCTTTTTCTCCGCCATAATCTGCTCTTAATCTATTTGCTAAGGCACGAGTCATTGCTGCTTCCCGATTATGATATGACTCTCTAAGAATTTGGTCTTTTAAAATTCCGCCATGATTGTGAGAGTGCCCAGCACATAATTCAAGGGCGGCAAACACTAAATCGCTTGACTCAACTGGAATTTCTCTTTTTCCTTTTTCTGCTCTCCATTTATTTTTTAACTTTGCCATAAAGTCTAATGCAGAAGCGTAACCTTTCATTGAACCAAACATTCTTAGCGAACCTGAAGTTAATTGTCTACACAGCGGGTCCCCTTTTTCACCTTGTGTTGTATCTCTTGAACAACCCGAACAATCTACTGGCCATTCACCACCTTCCATAAAATCTTTTCTTTGTTTTTTTCCAGAATCATCTTTTCCAGGGCAAAACGCCAAACCATTGAGATAAGCAAAAGCTGCTTCAGCTTCTACTCCGAGATTAACTGATTCAGAGCTGATTATTTTAGAAGCTGTAATAACTTTATCCATAACATTTCTTGAGGTAGCTCTTCCCTTGAAAGTTGATGAAGTTCCTGGGTTAAGTAATTCAATCCATTTTCTATCTTCTTCTGTTGGACCAAATTCTTGTGATCCTAGATTTAAAATAAAGGGGAATCTATCATATAATGAAAAAGATGCATCGTTAGTTGAGTTGTAATTTGTATCTCGTGGATCGTTTGAAGTTACTCCACATAAAAAATAACCCTCCTTACCTAATTCCAAATCTAATCCATGTTGATTATATCTTCCCTGAGTTACTCCTTGCAGTGCCCCCTGCACCGGTCCAATCGCGTGAAGAATTTCGTCTAAGAATAACATTGATGCGTTGTGTCTTCCAGTTGACTTCCATTGAAATCCATCTCCAGGAATTTTTTCTTGTTTATCAAAACCTAATTCGTCTGATTGAGTTCCGATTAAAACTTCGGCCATGTAACAATCTCCAGAACTTTCAGCCCCAGGATTGAATTGTCCTCCTGCGAGATAATGTCGAAAATCATCTAACCAAAGTGATTTTCCGGTTGCACTTGGACCCATTAACCAAAACGGACCTCCTTGAAGAACTCTTGCAGTTAAAGCGTCAGCGACGGTTAATCCTCCAACTTTTCCAGGCAACGGTCTTGTGTTAATTGCTCTGGGTTCAGTTCTATAAATATCTAAAACGTTTTGTCCGGCCCGGTAAGCTTCGATTGCTCTATCTCCAAACCGTACATCTTCATAAGTTAAATCTTTTTTTTTGTGTCATTCTATTAGTAGTGTATTTACCTAAAAGTAGTATAAAATCTGACTTTATAAATGTTTCTACATTGTAGTTATTTTAAAAGAGTAACAGATTGATTACAAACTTTTATAAATGAATTTTTCTGTGAATTCGTATGAGTGAAGACATTATTGAAACAATAGAAGAAAATATCGAAGAAGTGGCAGGAGCAGTAGAGGAAGTTGTAGAAAAAGTAGAAGAAGTTATCAAACCAAAAGACTTAGCCAAAAAAGCTGAAGCAGAATCGAGTGAAGATTCAGATATCGCAGCAAAAAAGAAAGCTCTTTTAGCAAAAGCCGCGGAGCTTAAAGCTAAGTTGGGTGCAGAAGGACCTCAGACAGAAGAGTTAAAAGAACAAGTTAAGATTAAAAAGAAAACTGACATGTTGATTCCTCTGGAAGAATATGTTAAAGCGGGAATTTATTTAGGCACAAGAGTGGTTACTCCAAACATGAAACCTTTTGTTTACCGAAGACGTGCCGACGGGTTGGCAATTTTTAACACAGATTTAATTGATGAAAAATTAAAAGAAGCTATTAAATATTTATCTAAATTTAATCCAGAAGATGTTGTTCTGGCGTGTAAAAGACAAGCAGGTTGGAAGCCAGCAAGAATGTTTAGTGAATTAACTGGTGTTCGGGTTTTCACAAAAAAGTATCCGGCAGGAATTTTAACTAATACTCAATTAGAAGATTTCTTTGAGAATGAATTGACAATTGTTACAGATTCTTGGTTGGATAAAAATGCGTTAAAAGACACAATGGATGTTCATAAAAAAGTTTTAATGATTTGCGATACAAATAATTTTTCTCAAGGAGCAGATCAGATAGTTATTGGGAATAATAAAAGTGGAAAAAGTTTAGGAGTTATATTTTATCTTTTAGCAAAGGGGTATTGTAAGGCTAAGGGAATTGACAAAGAAATTCCAGAATTGGAATGGTGGACTGGAGAGGAATAATTTCTCCAGCAATTCCCAATCACTATTTTTTACCTTTACCCCTTTTCTTATCTGAAAACCCAAAATCGTAATTGCTCACCATCAACAACGTCTAGGATAAAACACTTATTTTTTATTACAATAGAATTTAAAAAGTTTCATTCTTGATTTTTATTATGCAAAACATTCTTATAAATAGGAGATTATTAGGGTTACAAACAATTAAATCTCCTGCATTATATTTTGGGCATCCAATTACAGAATATGGAACTGAGAAAGAGCAAGAACTTGTGCAGAAAATTAAAGAAGAGTTTCCAGAATATAATGTTTATAATCCAAACAAGTCAATTAATTTAGAAAACTATAAAATTTGGAAGCAAGAAACAGGGAGGGGAATGAACTATTATTTTAATATTCTTTTGCCTGAAATGCTTGGGGGAATTTTTTTGCCTTTTAAGGATGGGATGTTTGGGGCAGGAGTTGTGGGAGAGGCGGAATTTTTATTAGAAAGAAACCTGCCTGTTTGGGAAATTAATTATTCTGGTAAAATAAAAGATATTGATTTGGATGCAAAAAGAGTTTTGAGTATTGCAGATACAATCAACAGAGTTCATCCCAAATAATGTTTTAATTACAATAGAATTTAAAAAGTAAAAAATGTTTTTTAAAATATAATGGTTAAAAAGAGGGCCACTCGAAAGACTAGAAGATTTCCGCATAAGACTTATGTAATTACTTCTGCGCAAGGTATTCAATCTCCTTATTCAGATAAAATGTATGGAAGAGATAAATCTAAGGGAAGGCCATTATTTCATTTAATAAAAAATATCCAGGACTATGTTGATCTTAGGGGAGGAGAACTTATAATTGGGGGAGTTCCTGGAGCGAATGTTAATGAAATAGAATTGCATCCATTTTTTCGCGAAAAATTTCCGGACAATCTTTGGCTAGAAAAAGATTCAATTACCCGTAATGAACAAAACAAAGCAAAAGAAAGAGCCAAAAGAAGCAAATGGGAAAAAAGAAAGAAAAGCTGGTTAGAAAAAAAAGCAGGAGAGGCAGAGGAGGATTCAGTCCCAATAATTGCTGAAGATTTTCCGTATAATCAACCAATGCATTATTTTTGGAAAGACATCCCAGATACAGCATATCAAAGATTAGATGAGAAAAGACTTAATGAACATCTCAGTCTTAGAGGGGTTCCAATCCGTCCGCAAAATAGAAATCCTTTTTCTGGAAAAGAAAGATTAACAAAAGAACATGTTGGAAGCTCAGTCATAATTCCTTCTCCCAAAAAAACAATTAAGGCAATCCCTCAAGGGGAAGGGGGAGAGTATCCAAATTTATTAATGAGTACTTGTGCTTGCACAGAACCAAACTATAATCTGGGAAATTTAGGTTTTGATGCTAAAGAAGATCATGCTTATGGAGCGGTAGTGGTAGATGTCCTTGATGATAAAATCTTTCTAGCTAGAATTGCTCCTGCACACAAGAATGGTACATTCATTGATTTAGGGATGAAATGTGTTCCGGGTAAAAATCCGGAAAGAGCTAATGTTGTTGCGATGGTCGTAGGAGATTCACATGTTGCAGATATTAATCCTAAAGTAGACCGGGCTAATAGAGATATGATGAAACAACTAAGACCACACCACACACATTTTAATGATGTGTTTGCCGCTCAATCACTTGGATTCCATAATATGGATGATATGATTTATAGGGCTCATGCTTATGAAGATGGGTTGACAAGTTTAGAAAAAGAATTAGAAACTACTGCACAATATATAATTGAAAATGCTAAACTCGCTGGAAGATGGAATGGAGAAATAGTAATTAATCATTCTAATCACGACGATATGCTTTTCAGATGGTTAGAAAAAGAAGGCTATAGAAAGGATGAAGAAAACTTTTTTATTGGACACCAACTTATTGGAAAGAAAGTTACTCGTCAAAATTGTTTTAGAAAAGCAATTGAACTATTTACTACAATTCCGGAAAATGTTACTTTTTTAGAAGCAGGGGAAGATCGTAAGTATCATGGGTATCTTTGTTCTTCTCATGGCCACCGTGGGATTAATGGATCTAGAGGTTCATTATCTCAATTAGAAAAAACTTATATTAAAATAATTATGGGTCATGTTCATAGACTAGAACAGTTGAGAGAAGGAATTTCTGTGGGAACAAGTACCAATATCCCACTTCCATACCAATTAGGAAATCCGTCGACGTCAATGGCAGGAAATGCAGTAGTCTATGAAGGGGGTCTTGCACAAGCAATTCCAATTGTTAAAGGAAAATGGGCAAGAAGTGATATTTTAAAATTCTTAAAAACTCATTAATTATTTTATTCTAAAAAATAACCACTGATCATTTTTCTTTTTGTCGTCGCTGTCTTTGAAATCTGCTTTTATTAAACAATATTTTCCTTTTAGGATTTTTCCTTGAAGTATAAAAACTAATTTTTTTGGAGATTTAGATTCGAAAGAATAATTTCCCTTGTCCCAAATTCTGACTCGTCCTTTTCCATAACCTTCTTTTATTTCTCCTTGAAAATTTGCATAAGATTTTGGATGGTCCTCGACGCTAATTGCTAAGCGTTTTAAATTCTTTGACCTCGGAGGCTGTTTTGGAACCGCCCAACTTTTTAAAACTCCGCCTGATTCTAATCTTAAATCCCAGTGCAATTTTTTTGCTCGATGTTCATGAATTACAAATATTGGCATGCAAAAATAAAGAAAGGTTAGTATAAAAGAATTTTGATGGTATTTAATATAATTAATTTTTTGTAATTTGTCTTGCTCCGTCGACAAATTACAATTTTGTAATTTTTTTATCGCAGAAATAATCCCCTCTTTTCATTTGTCCTCGAAATAACTATTTTTAACGGGCAAAACATTTATAAATGCAAATTAGATGGATTAAATGTAACTAAGATGAGTGCCTTAATAAAAGTCATGTTAAAAGACCGTAAGGTATGATGTATGTAGTAAGTTACTTAGTTGTAATGATCGAGTCAATTCTAATAAATATGTAGCTAATAGTAGGAATTTGTGTGAAGTGGTTTTCTATCTTATATGAAAATCGCGCTGAGAAATTTTCTTTGAAAATTTTTATGAAGTTAAATCCAGTTGATCCTGCTGGCGGCTGCGGCTCTCTGGTTTGTACTTAGGCATGCAAGTTTTTTTTAGTTTCTTCGGAAATTGAAAGGCAAACTGCTCAGTAACACGTAGCTAACCTACCCTTAGGTCAAGGATACCCTCGGGAAACTGAGACTAATACTTGATAAGAGATAAACCCTGGAAAGATTCATCTCTGAAATTCGAGCCTAAGGATGGGGCTGCGGCGGATTAGGTTGTTGGCGGGGTAATAGCCCACCAAGCCGAAGATCCGTAAGGGCTCTTAGCGGAGAAGCCCTGAGACGGAATCTGAGATACTATTCCGAACCCTACGGGGTACAGCAGTCAAGAATCTTTTACAATGCACGAAAGTGTGATAGAGCGAGCCAGAGTGCCTTGCATTTGCAAGGCTTTTACTAAATTTAAAAAGTTTAGCGAATAAGGACTGGGTAAGACTAGTGCCAGCCGCCGCGGTAATACTAGCGGTCCAAGTCGCAGCCATTTTTATTGGGTCTAAAACATCCGTAGCTTGTTAAGCAAGTCTTCTGTGAAATCTCAATTCTCAAAGTTGAGGCGAGCAAAAGATACTACTTAGCTAGAGACTGGGAGGCGTAACGAGTACGTTTAAAGTAGTAGTTAAATGCTTTAATCTTAAACGGACTAACAATAGCGAAGGCACGTTACGAGAACAGTTCTGACAGTAAGGGATGAAGGCTAGGGGCGCAAATGGGATTAGATACCCCAGTAGTCCTAGCAGTAAACTCTGCACACTAAACATCAGTACCTCTTCGAGAGGTATTGGTGCTGAAGGGAAGCCGAAGAGTGTGCTACCTGGGAAGTATAGTCGCAAGGCCGAAACTTAAAGGAATTGGCGGGGAGACACTACAACGAGTGACGCGTGCGGTTTAATCAGATTTTACACTGAAAACCTCACCAGGAGCGACAGCAGAATGAAGGTCAGTCTAAGGGGCTTACCTGACACGCTGAGAGGAGCTGCATTGCCGACGTAAGCCTGTGCCGTGAGGTGACCTGTTAAATCAGGTAACAGGCAAGACCCACATGTA
>JABHWZ010000005.1 GCA_018657525.1 archaeon
ATTTACATTTAGATTTCATAGCTTGTATTTCTTCTTTTTCTCTTTTCTCATTATCCTTTTGACACACATGGCTCATACCTAAATAAAGAGGGGTTGCTATTATTCCTAAGCTAGGAGAAAACTCAAATGCTCCCGTGCCCTCAAAAACAGGCGCCACACCCAACATCCTATTTGCCAACTGCCTCTTAGTAATCCCAAAAGTCCAATTCGCACTTTTCACCGCAGCATTAGCTACATTCATTAATCTATCATCCACAAACTGATATGCTTTTCCTAACATAAAATTTCAAGAAAAAACTAATTTAAAAAACTTCCTATTTGTATTAACTTATGA
Source organism: archaeon (assembly GCA_018657525.1). GTDB lineage: Archaea > Nanobdellota > Nanobdellia > Pacearchaeales > GW2011-AR1 > JABHWZ01. The sequence continues at coordinate 335 of JABHWZ010000005.1, forward strand.
ATAATAACTATTCCTTTCCAGAAGCCATCTCATTTAATCTTCTTCTTAATTCACCCACTTCACTTTCCATCACATCAATATATTCTTTAGCAAGCTCTGGATGATCTTGAAAAAGTCTTTGAGTAATATTAGAATGAGGATTCATTTCGTGAAGAGTATTCCCTTGATGTAAATAAATAGTGGTATCATCTGCATCCCTACTCTTTTGGACTTTAATATCCCATGGAGAAACAATCTCACAATTCCCCGATCTCATTACTGCAGAATACAATTCATCTACTAGTTGTACTTTTTCCTTATCAGAAAGCTTTCTAAAACGATCATGATCAATAGTAAATGTAGTTGAATATCCCATATTAAATTAACAGGATAATTATTTTTAAAGATTTATATTCAAAACTATTCTTTATCTTCAGAGATAGTTTCTTCTTTTTCTGGAACTTTGACAAGATCAGTAACACTATCTCCAATCTGAAGTTTTACAATACGAACTCCCTGCGCCGCTCGACCCATTACTCGAATATTTTTCAAACCAGTTCGAATAACCATTCCCTTTGCTGTTGTAATTATAATATTATCATCATCATTTACAGACACAGTATTTACCACAACTCCAGTTTTAGCTGAAACTTTCAAATTGATAACTCCTTTTCCTGCCCTAGCTGTCTTCCTATAATCTGCAACAGCTGTTCGCTTTCCATAACCATTCTTAGTAATTGTTACAATCGCGGCCGTCCTCAAAATATCCAAAGATACAACCTCATCATTAGATTTCATTTTAATTCCAGTAACTCCATAACTAGCCCGACCCATCGACCGCACATCCCCTGAATTAAATCTAATGGCTTGCCCATTCTTAGTTGAAAGTAAAATTTCTTCTTTATCCTTAACAATCTCAACACCAATTAAATCATCCGAATTATCAAAAGGCAAATTAATTGCTTTAATTCCTGAAGCACGCGGTTTTGAAAAATGCTTCAAAGATATTTTCTTAACCATTCCTTTTTTAGTGGCCATAAATAAATCATCCTCAAACTCTTTAACTGAAATTACATTTGTAACTCTCTCATCTTTAAGACTCAACAAATTAACAATTGCCTTACCTTTACTATACCTTTCAACCGAAGGCAAATCATAAGCTTTCAACCAAAGTACTCTCCCCCTTGAAGTAAAGAACATCAAATAATCATGAGTAGAACAACTTAACATTTGCTTCACAAAATCTCCTGTTGCCAATCCAGAACCAATAACTCCCTTCCCTCCACGTCGCTGCTGCTTGTAAGTATTAACATCCATTCTTTTACAATAACCTTTATCTGTAATAGTAATCACAACTTCCTTTTTCTGAACCAAATCTTTTTCAGAAATTTCTTTAATATTCTTCAAAATAGTTGTCCTTCTAGAATCTCCATAATTCTTTTTCAATTCATTAACTTCTTTAACAATAATTTTCAAAACTTCTTTAATATCTCCAAGAATCTTATCTAACTCAGCAATTCTTTCTTTTAACTCCTTATCTTCTTTTTCTAATTTTTCAGCTTCCATAGAAGTCAATTGTTGTAACTTAGTTTCTAAAACCGCCTTCGCCTGTTTATTTGTTAAACTAAATCTCTTCATCAAACCTTCAAAAGCCTCAGTTGTTCCACGAGATTTTTTAATTAAATTAATGATCTCATCAATATTTTTCAAAGCAATTAACAAACCTTCAACAATTTCTAATCTTTCCTTTGCTTTTTTTAACTGAAATTTAGAACGCTTTGTGATAATCAATTTTCTGTGTTTTACATATTGAATCATCACATCTCGCAAAGTTAATATCTTTGGTTTTCCTCCAACCAACGCCAAAAAATTAACATTAAATGAATCTTGTAACCGAGTATGTTTGAAAAGAGCATTTGTAATAAATTTTGGATTTGCACCTTTTTTCAATTCTAAAACAACTCTAATTTTGCCTTTAGAACTTTCATCTCTTAAATCAGAAATATCCTTAATTTTTTTATCCCGAACCATGTTAGCAATCTGAGTCATTAAGGTTGACTTATTAACCATATAGGGAATCTCAGAAATAATCACTGCGTCTTTTTTCTTAATTGTTTCTGTAGTTGTCCGTCCTCGCATAATTAATCTTCCCTTACCTGTTTTATACAACTCAACCATATCCCCTGAAACAGCACCGCCTGTAGGGAAATCAGGACCTTGAACAATTTGAACAAGTTCTTCAATTGTAATTTCTGGCTTTTTGATGTAAGCAACAATAGCATCACAAACCTCAGTCAAATTGTGCGAAGGAATATTAGTAGCCATACCAACAGCGATACCAGTAGCCCCATTTAACATTAAAGTGGGAAGTTTACCTGGAAGTAACTCTGGCTCTTTAAGAGAATTATCAAAATTAGGCAGAAAATTAACAGTCTCTTTATCAATATCTTCAATTAATTCTGAAGAAATCTTTTTTAGTTTTGCTTCAGTATAACGATAAGCCGCAGGAGGATCCCCATCAATTGAACCAAAATTACCCTGTCCAAAAACTAACGGATATCTTAAAGAAAAATCCTGTGCCATCCTCACCATAGCTTCATAAACAGCAGTATCGCCATGTGGATGGTATTTACCGATTACATCCCCCACAATACGCGCGGATTTCTTTGTCTGAGTATTTGGCTTTAATCCCATCAATTGCATTGAATATAAAATTCTTCTCTGAACCGGTTTCATACCATCCTCAATTGCAGGAATTGCACGACTAACAATAACACTCATTGCATAATCCAAATATGCCCTCTTAGCCTCGACAGTAATTTCAGTTTGAATAATTCCTTTTTCTTCTACATCTGGAACTTTATTAAAATTCTCATTAACTTGAATATCTTCTGGATTTTGCTCAACTTGTGTTTTATTAATTTCTTCTACCATTTTATATTATTTTTTATTATTCTGGCATCCGACGGAGGCAATTAAAAGATGCCTATTCCGATAACGCGATGCCTATGCACAATGGCTATGCCATTTCCTCCCCTTTTTTATCCATATATTTCATAAGCTCATCTTCTGTTAATTCTTTTTCCACAATATCTCCTCCCTTCCATTTACACTTTCTACATTCCCACTCATCCCCTCCTCCTTGCTCTGAATCACTATTACTCAAAACCAATCCCACATCATCACTCCCACAATCTGGACACTCCCTAATTTTAAAGGTCTTACCTGCTTTCTTTTTTGAACTATCAATGCCTTGCGCTTTTTCCCAATCAGCCTTGCTGTCATAACCTCCCAATATCCATTCTGGAGTCGATAACTTTAATTTTTTTGCCATTATAATTTACCCTCCCACTCTTTAATAAATCTTTCAACAAATTCCTCGATAAATTTATATCTTTCTCTAGCAATAGTTTGTGCAACTTTTGTCTTAAATGTTTCAGGTTTAATTTTAAATATTTTTTCATAAAAATGATTTATTGCAGTTGTAGAATCCTCTCCAATATAAACTTTTTTTGGAGGCATATCTGCTCGATAAAGTGGTCTACCTTTCATCCCCCCATAACCAAAAACCCTTGCAATACAAATTGCCCCAAGAGCATCAAGCCGATCTGCATCTTGCAAAATCTCTGCTTCTTTAGATTCTGGTTCAAGACCTTTACTATATCTATGAACCTTAATTGCATCAACAACTTTAGAAATTTTTTCTTCAGGAACATTAGCTTCTTTCAAAAGATCTTCAGCCATTTTAGAACCTTCTTCTGCATGACAAATATCTTCCCCTTCAACTTCTCTCATTCGTGCAATATCATGAAGTAAAGCTGCCATTTTAATAACCCCCAAATCAATATCTTTTTTTTCCTTAGCTAACTCAACTGCCAAATTATAAACTCTCTGAGTATGATCAAAACCATGACTTCCATCTTCTTTAAAATAACATTGAATTTTCTCTTTCAAAATATCCAAAACTTTTTCATCCATTTTATTCTTTATCCTCCCAAACAACATCACGTGTCCTTAAAGCTTTTTGACGAAATTCTTCAAATTGTTTACTATGAAAAAATCCACATCTTTCATAATCAGAGTTACAGAATCCATCATATACCTTACAACCAGATTCATAAGGACATTCAATTTTTTCTTCTTTTACTTCACGGAAGGCCAAAAGATTTTTAGCTTTCAAAACATCCATTCTAGAACCTTCTCCAGATTGTAAAATTCTTTCAGCTTCAACATAATTCATAATTGCCATTTTAAACATCCAACTCCGCCTCATGGGCATTTTCTTGTATAAATTCTTTACGCGCCTGGACATCTCCGCCCATAAGCATCGCAAAAACCTGATCTGCTTCAACAGCATCTTCAATAAATATTTTTTTCAATTTTCTACTTTTCGGATTCATAGTAGTATCCCATAACTGAGTTGAACTCATTTCACCCAAACCTTTAAACCGAGTTACCCCGCCTTCCTTAACACTTAATCTTTCAACAGTTTTCCTCAATTCATCGTCGGAATAAACAAAATAATCTTTCTTTTTTCTAACACGAAATAACGGAGGCATTGCCGCATAAATATTTCCATTCTCAATTAGTTGAGGCATAAATCTAAAAAAGAAAGTCAACAACAAAGTCTTAATATGCTCTCCATCTACATCTGCATCAGTCATAATTATAACTTTATTATATCTTAATTTTGAAATATCAAACTGTTCCCCAACTCCAGTTCCAATTGCAGTTATAATATTTGTAATTTCTTCCGAAGACAAAGCGCGAGAAGGACTTGATTTTTCAACATTTAAAATTTTACCTTTCAATGGAAGAATAGCTTGTGTCTCTTTATTTCGAGCCTGCTTAGCTGAACCTCCTGCTGATTCTCCCTCAACCAAATACAATTCAGTCTCTTCTGCTTTTTTCCTTGAACAATCAGATAATTTTCCAGGAAGACCCCCAAGAGAAAAAGCATTTTTTCTTCTAACTAATTCCTTAGCTTTTCTAGCTGCCAATCTTGCTCTAGCAGAATCTAAAGCCTTAGAAATAATTTTCTTAGCTACAGAAGGATTCTCCTCAAAAAACTCAGACAAGGCAGGAGTCACAATCGAATCAACATAACCTTTAACTTCTGAATTACCTAACTTTGTTTTAGTCTGACCTTCAAACTGAGGATCCCCAATTTTAACACTAACAATTGCAGTAACTCCCTCCCGCACATCATCACCAGTTAAACTTTCATTTTTCAAAATTCCCTTTTTCTTGGCATAATCATTTAATACCCTCGTTAAAGCAGTCTTAAACCCAGAAACATGCGTTCCACCTTCAACAGTATTGATAGTATTTACAAAACCAAAAATATTCTCTTGATAACTCAAATTATACTGAATAGCAATATCAATAATTACTTCCTGAGTAGTCCGACTAAAAAAAATTGGTTTATGCAAAACTTCCTTTGAACGATTCATCCATTTAACAAATTCAATCAAACCTCCTTCATAATAAAATTCTTCTTTTTTATTTTTAAGTTCATCAAATAAATTAATCTTTAATCCTGCATTCAAAAAAGCAACTTCCCTAAAACGAGTTTCCAAAATTTTATAATCAAAATTAGTTGTAGAAAAAATCCCCTCATCTGGAAAAAATGTTACCTTTGTTCCACTCTCTTTATTTGAACACTTACCCACAACAGTTAATTTAGTTTTAGGAATTCCTTTAGAATATTCTTGATGATAAATTTTTCCCCCTCGTTTAATATCTAAAATTAGTTTTATTGAAAGTGCATTAACACAAGAAATTCCCACACCATGTAATCCTCCTGAAATAGCATAAGATTTTTTGTCAAACTTTCCCCCTGCATGTAATTTAGTTAAAGCAACCTCACAAGCAGGAACTTTAAATTTTGGATGAATGTCCACTGGAATTCCTCGTCCATCATCTTCAACAGTAACCGAACCATCTTTATTAATTAAAACTTTAATTTCCTTAGCATAACCTGCCATAGCTTCATCAACTGCATTGTCTAAAACTTCATAAACTAAATGATGCAATCCATCCTTGCTCGTTGAACCAATATACATTGCAGGTCTTTTCCGAACTGCTTCAAGTCCTTCTAAAACCTTGATAGATTCTGCACCATAATCTTTTTGCGTGGCCATTGTATTATTAATTTTTGGAAGAAACTCCAATCAATAATATACCAAAATCAAATTGCTTTATAAAGCTTTCGTGACGTTTTACCGACGACAAACAAAAAAATCAAGCAAATAAATCATAATGTTTCCAATCTTTTTTTAATCTAACCCAATTAAAAAGACTTACCCCAAAATTAAATGAAATTTGATAGTTACATTGTCTTTCTTTACCATCTTCCTCTCCATAAACCTCAAATTGGTGCACTCTATTTCCTGGCTGTTCAACAATCCAGCAAAGGTCACAATTTTTTCTAGTAATTAATCTAGTAATTTTATCATGTAAATCATCTTGACTTTTACACCTCAAAGATATCTCAAAACCCAAAGGATGAAAAGTATTTCTCATTTTACTCCCTTGGTTTTTTGTCAGATTTAAAAATCCATCTAACTTTTCTTCGCTTCATCTGCATATTTTTTCTACACTTTCCAGAACATAAATGTTTAACAGTTCCATCTTTTAAAATTAAAGATAATCCCCGATGCAAATCATAATCTTTTTCACAATATGAGCATTTAGGCATTTTAATTTCTACCCCCACATTTATGAATTGCTACTTCATAAGTCCCATCCGAGTTTGGTGCAGAAAAAACTCTATATCCAGATCCATAAACTTCCCCCAAATTATCCCTTTGTTTAAAACTAACATCTTGAATATTAAGAACTTCGCCCACTTTTGTATCTATCAGCCCTAAAGCAACTCGCCCAATAATTAATTGATCTTCTTCCATCAATAAAGTATTTCCAATTCCAGACATTTTAACTATAACTTCCCTCCGAAGGTTTTTGCGAAGCATAATCTTCGCAGGTGTCTTACGAATCTCATGAGTAAGACCCTTTTGTAACATTTGATTTAATTCTACGAGCTTCAATTTCTGTTTCTCTAAGCATTAAAAAATCCCCGATTTTTACCGGACCTTTTACATTTCGTCTCATTGCTCTTCCTTCATCTCGTCCCGCTTGCACTATACATTTAACTTGAGTAATCTCACCACGAAAACCTGTTCTACCCAATATCTCTTCTACAAGTGCTGGCACTGCTTGCGCTGCTACAATTTTGTCGCCACCCTTAGAACCTTGAGATTTTACTTCTTTCTTATTTTGAGTCTTTGCCATTTTTATTAAAAATAAATTATTTCAAAGCAGCAATATCTTTCTCAGCGTCCCCTGCTTCAATTACTGCAACAGAAGAACACGCAACATTAATACCTACTGCGATTCCTAATTTTTGTTTACTATCTATTTCCTGACATACAATCCCTTTTTCCTTGCAAAGCACAGGTAAGTGCTGAACGATTTCCTTGGGATCAACATCACCAGCATAAACAACTAATTTAGCTGTTCCTCGCTCAATTGATTTAGTAACTTCGTTAGTTCCTTTTTCAACTTTTCCAGTCTTTCTTGCCCTTTCAACAATACTGTATGTGTCTACCATTTTATTAATTCTAAGAACTCTGTATATCTTCATCTGAACAGAGTCCATCAGATATAATTTAAGACTAAAATAGGTTTATAAACATTTGCACTACTAATTTTAATCAGATTAAAATATCCAATCTTCTCTTACCACTCTCTAACCTAACTTCTCCCAAAGATTGATTATCATTATCCAAAAAAAACTTGAAACTATTTAAAAAGATTATTATAATAATCAAACATATAAATTCTTTTAAACAAACAAAAGTTATAAAAATTATGGATTCATTTGATACACTAACTATTTTATTAGGTTACTTCCCAGAAGAATTTATTCCAGACTCTACTCCAGCAATACATAATGCACTATATGAACTATCTCAAAGAAAAGAATATAAAAAAACATTCCCAAAGGTAGTTTTTAAAAATAAAACTGATTATAGATATTCTCTGGAGATAGCAGCAGATTTCAGAAACATGGAGATTTGTGAATGGATAAGCTCTAACGATCAAAATTTAATGATAAGTCCTGCACTAAGAAGGAGAGCAAAAGAAAAAGAACAAACAATCTCAGAACAAAAAAGAGCAACTTTAGAAAAAATGGCCCAAGAATTCTCAGCGCTTTTAGGATAAAGATAAATTTAAAACTAATATCCTCTCAAATTAAAAAGCATTTTAAATCTCACAAGTTTAAGCTCTTCATAAGTAAACTGACTATCAAAATAAACATAAACCGGGGACAACTTTTCAACTCCAAATTTTTCAAAGGCCTTAACGATTTTTTTAAAATCTTTTTCTCCAGGCAATAAATATTCTAAATTTAATTCAATTCCTAAAGAAAGAAGTTTTCCAATATGATTTGTAATAGTCGAAACACTCACATTCTGGTTATTAGCCATATCATATAAAGAAACTTTCTTAATCACCATTTTTCTAGTCTTCGCACAATGTTTAATAGAACCCACCATTTTATTTTCATCAAAAGAATTCTTCAACCTTAATGCCGAGTGAATTTTAATTGCATTCAAAAATAATTTTCCATAATCCTTCAACTTCTTTTCTCCAACTCCTTTAATTTTTAAAAATTCATTTTCAGTATTAGGAAACTGCAAAGCCATTTCCTTCAAAGAAACATCCCCAAAAATAACAAAAGGTGGAATTTTTTTCTCTTCAGAAATATTTTTCCTTAATGCTCTCAATTTTTCAAATAAATCTTCATCATAAATTAATTTTTTATTTTTATCACTAAACAACCCTTCATTTACTATTATATTTTTAGAAGGATCACAAATATCACATCCTGAACACTCTCCCAAAAAATCTTCTCCAAAATGTTTCAAAATATGTTTTCTCCTACAAGAATTCATCTCGCAATATTCCATCACGCCCTTAACATTTTCAAACTCACTTTTTCTTTTTTCAACTGTAGATAATTTATTAATAAAATAACGATGCTTAAATAAATCTCCTCGAGAATAAAATAAAATGCAATTACTTTCGATACCATCTCTTCCAGCCCGACCAATTTCTTGATAATATCCTTCCAAAGATTTTGGGAAAGTCTGATGAATAATTAACCTAACATCTGGTTTATCTATCCCCATACCAAATGCAATTGTAGCGACGATAATATCAACCTTATCGTTAATAAATAACTCTTGATGTAACTTTCTTGTCTGAGAGTTTAATCCCGCATGATATGGCAAAGCACTCAAACCATTATCATTTAGAAGCTCGCTTATAGATTCCACATCTCGCCTAGAAAAACAATAAATTATAGCGGACTTGCCTTTGTATTTTTTCAAAATATTAACAATTTTTTGAGACAATTTCTTTTTTTCAAAAACCATCAAATTAAGATTTTTTCTATCAAAACTAGAAATAAATAATTTAGCATTTCCTAAAGAAAGTTCAGATAAAATATCCTCTCGAACTTTTTCCGTCGCTGTAGCAGTTAAAGCGATTATTGGAACTCCAGGAAAAAGAGATTTCAATTTTTTAAGATTCCTATATTCCGGACGGAAATTATGGCCCCATTGAGAAATGCAATGTGCTTCATCCACTGCAATTAAACTTACACTTAATTTTTCCAAAAATTCCAGGAATCCTTCTGAAGCCAATCTCTCGGGAGCAATATAAAGAAGTTTAATATTTTTTATATCCCCCTGAATCTCAGAAATTTCCTTCGCTGATAAAGAAGAATTAATAAATCTCGCATTAATTCCATTAGCGTTTAAACTATCCACTTGATCTTTCATAAGAGAAATTAAAGGAGAAACAACAATAGTTAATCCAGAAAGTTTCATGGAAGGAAGTTGATAACACAAAGATTTTCCTCCTCCAGTGGGCATCAAAACAAGAGAATCCTTTTTCTCAAAAACATTTTTAATGATTTCTTCTTGCATAGGCAAAAATTCATCATAACCAAAATATTGTTTTAATAATTTTCTCATAGATACCCCAATAGAAAATATAATTTAAGAAGGTTTCTATTTAAGAATTTGAAAGGAAAATTGAATAACTTTAAAGATTTTAATCCTTCCAGCCCACATTAACTTCATCGGTTCTTTGTCTAGGCAAAATATCAATTTTATCTAATTCATCTGGCTGAAAAACATTTACCTTTGCTTTAAACATAATTTCTCCAAGATATGCAATCATCGCCGCATTATCAACTAACAAAGGTTTCTCTGGAACAAAAAATTTACAGCCTCTTTCATCACACATTATTTTACACATTTCTTGAAGTCGAGCATTACACGCAACTCCCCCTCCCAACAACAATTCTTTTTTCCCAGTATGAGCCAACGCCCTCTCAGCAGTCTCAACTAACATTGCAAAAACAGTCTCTTGCAAACTAAAAGCTAAATCTGAAAGTTTATAGGCGCCAGACTCAATCATCTGTCTCAACTTAGTTTGGATTCCAGCGAACGCAACATCCATTCCTTTGACTTTATATGGAAGTTCAATATAATTACTACTTTCCTTAGCTAACTTTTCCAAAATAGGCCCTCCCGGAAAACCCATCCCCGCAAAACGCGCAACAGTATCGATAAAATTTCCCACCCCCAAATCCAAAGTCTCTCCAAAAATTCTATACTTCCCTGCAGCATAAGCAATAATTTGGGTATTCGCCCCCGACGCATAAAGCATAACCGGATCCTTTGCCCCAGTCACATTACCAATTTCCAAATGAGCAATACAATGATTAATTCCAACAATTGGTTTCCCCAATCTTTTAGAAAGTTCCTTAGCAAATTTCATTCCTTCCAGCAAACATGGAGCCAATCCAGGTGCCTGAGAAAAAGCTATTGCATCAATCTTATTTTCCTTTCCAGCCAAACCAGCCTCGTCAAGAGCTTCAAAATATAATTCATTCTTACATTCGCAATGATGCTGTGCACTTTCAGTGGGAATAATTCCGCCACTCTCAGTCGTATACATATTTCGCTTATTAGCCAAAACTTTCCCCTCCTTAACAACCCCCACTCCAAAAGTATGTGCAGTAGATTCAATTCCAAGTATTATTACCATGAAACTAAAATCCAAAGATACTATATAAAATTAATTAGAATCTCCGATTATCAGATTCCGAAGCTCTCTTAGAATTTATCCTTCTCGCAACTCGCTGAAGAGCATAAGTTCCTTGAGGTTTCCTTAATTTATAACCAGTATAACAATCCTCTTCTATAACTTGATGAGAAGTTAGATAATCAATCGCTCTTTCTAAAGCTCTATCATCTAATTGAACATTTTCCTGAAGAACACCCAAAGGAACAAATCTTTCCTGATGCTCAAAAAAATAATCATAAATTAAAAATAATGACTCTGCTACTTCTGGTTTAAGAATATCATAATCTGGAATCGAAGAATATCTCATACATCTAGTTAAACTTTTTTTTTTCTTCATCACTTAAAAAAATCTCTTTAGCCATTAACAAAAATAAAAAAAAGACTTTATTAAGATTTATGTGTTAAAATTAATCAAATAAGAAAAAATAAACCCTATGCTCGGAAGTGATAAATTGGTTAGTGTTTATAAGCTTAAAAACCTTTTGTTATGTCGAGAAAGCTTTAAAAATAATTTATAAGATATTTAATTATGAAATTTTGTCTTGCAACAACCGCAATCGCTGATGCAGAATTAGTGAGGAGAAACCTTTAATGAAATTCTGTGACAAATGCGGTAAACCACTTCTTATTGAAAACGAGATTGCTAAATGTAGCTGTGGATATCAGGAAAAAGCAACACCCTTAAATTCAAAAGAAAAAATACAAGAGCCAATTCAAAAAGGGAAAGGAGTAGCAAAAGATTTAGAAATAGATCAAGGTTTCCCACATCTTTGTAAAAAATGCGGACATGAATTCGCAGAAGTCACAGATTTGGGAGTCTTCTGGAGCGATGAATCAAGTGTATATTTATTTAAATGTAAAAAATGCCACAATACTGAAAGAGAAGCTTACGGCTCAAGTAATATGTAAAATGAAAACAAAAATTTGCCAAAAATTATTCTGAATTAACAAAATACCTAAAATAAAAAAAATAAAAAAAGAGAAATCAAGAAAAAGAAAACTATCTTTTCTTTTTCTTAGCGGCTTTCTTTTTCACGGCTTTCTTTTTCACTGCTTTTTTCTTTACAGCTTTCTTCTTTTTCTTCTTACCGCCTCTTGCCATTACAGCTTCGCAAACATTCCCTTTTCCATCAACGTAATAAAGATGTCCGGGTTTTCTTGTAATAGCATTTTTTAAAATTACTTTTCCCATTGTCAACCTCCTTTTTGATTATAAGTCTGCGTCAAAAGACGCAGCGCCCTATAAATAAGTTAAAATTCTTTTTCTTTATAAATCTTTTGTGTCCTCGAGAAGTTTCAAAATTTTAGAATACCGACGAGAAATAGGTATTTCAATTAATTTAGTAAATTCTTTTTTAGGAGAAATAGAAAATTTCCACAAAGGAATTATCCTTTTTTCTATAACTTTATCGTCGCTATCTAACCAAATTGCTAAAAAAGGAAAAAATACAAACCAAGAAGTAAGTTTAATCTTTGTATTTTTTTTAAAATCAAAAAGTAAAGCTTTTGCTTTTTCACGACGACAAAAAGTTAAACCAATTCCTTTTTGCCACCAATTACAATCCTTAACTTCCAAAAATTCATCTCCAATTTTTATTTTTTTAATTCTCATTTTTTAACTACCACCAACTTTTATTTTTCTGAATACCTTTTTTAGATAAATAAGTTTCATACATTAGATTGACATTTTTCTCATTAACAACATTGTGGTGCTTAAACCCTCCCCCAAAAGTAAATGGAATATGCATAAGTTCATGAATAATTGTTTTAATCTGATCTTCTTCAGAAAGTTTATCAAATCTTTCAGATAAAAATTCCAAAGCATAAAACGCATTGACCCCCATTGCCTTTTGCATAAGTTTCCCCAAAGCATGACACCGAGCAATTGTTCTCTTCGAAGATGTTCCAAAACTTCGCAAACATTTAATCTTATCTATTTTAACGTGCGGAAACAAAAGTCCAGAAATCTCTTCAGCTATTGCTTGTAAATCCCCCGCAAATTCATATTTCATTGCTTCCCACCAAATTTCTCACCAACATACTTCTCAACATCTTCAATTGTCTTAAAAATTAATTCATCTTTATAACCTTCAAAAACACAATCCTCCTCAGAATACTCACAACAAATTTTTGGACGTTGACTATAAATATGGCACTTATTATTTTCCATTAAATGTTCACACGGAGTCAAAAATTCAACATACCACTTACTCTCCTCCACAAAAACATTAACATTCTTATGGCAAACATACCATTTAATATTTTCAAAATCTTCTTTCTCCTCTGGCTCATCTATCTCTACAGCCACATGCTTACAACACTTCGCATCACATCCCTCACAATTTTTATATCTCATCATTCATTTCTACAATTTTATTTTTACTTTTTAATCCTCCAATCAATTTTACTTCTTTTTTAAAATATCTCTTAAAAATTTTAACCAAACCAAGATTAGCTTTCCCTTCAATTGGTTTTTCTTTAATCCATACCTCAAACTTTTCCTCAGAAATTTTCTCAACTTTCTCTTGCGAACTTCCAGGATGCAATCGAATTTTAAATCTCATAAAAACATTAATAAACTTTAGATTATAAATATTCACATGCCAGAACCGATTACAATAAAAGGGATTGAAAAAATTACAGAAGAAGAAAAATCAATTATTAACAAACTTATAAATTCTAGATTTGAAAAAATTCAAAGACAAGTCAAAAACGAAACCTCAATTAAAGTTGTAGTGAAAACCCATGAAGTAGAAAGCAACAGAAAAAAATACGGCATAGAAATTACAGCCCAAATTGCGAACAATCATTTTAAATCAAGCGAATCCGACTGGAAACTTTCAGAAGCATTAAACAAAGCCCTAGACAAAATACAAACTGAAATAGAGCATAAACTTCACGTCAGCGAGCAACATTAAAAAACCAAAAAATAAACTTAATAAAATTTACTTTTTCGCAATTAAAATTTATAGAAGATATATTTTTGATTACAATAATCTTTATAAATATAAAATTTTTGAGTAAATTATGACACAAAATACTTTTCGGAAATGGGGGAAAGGAATAAAAAAAGCAGTGGGAATAGGAGGATTATCATTAATATTGGCAGGCTGCAGGGATGATGCAGCAATTGCTTCTCACAATCTTTCCAAAGCAGCTGATAACTTTGAAGTCAATAGAAGAGTGGTGTTTTTCAATGGAATTACTGACAAATATCTACTAAGTATTGAAGGTAGATGTTCAATTAAAACTGATAAGATAGATAAACAACTAGAAGTCACTTGCAGAACAGGCCCGAATACATACAAAAAGCATTTTTTAGGTCTTTCGGATAATGTTTCTTATTTTGTTGAACAACTAAATCCTGTTGAGACTAGCACATATCATTATAGAGTAACTTTTAAACCCCAACAAATTTTGCCTGATATTGATCTTCGAGTAGATACTACTGATTTACCAAAATCACAAAATTAATTATTTTAATTTCTATTAATTTTTTAATCAAATACAAAAAATAAAAAACCTATTTAAAACCTACCCACAAACAATTTCTAAAGCATCACAATTTTGCAACTCATAATCTTTTCCAAGAGCTCTTTTTGTACGCGCATTTATTGCACGAATAAAATTTTTACCAAAATCAGTATGCAAAAAATAAGCAAAATCTAAAGCAGTTGAACCTTTTGGAAGTAAAAAACAATCCGGCAAAATATTTCCTTTAGAATCTTCAAGCTTATTTGCCGACGCTGGGAAAATAGCAAGATAACCTAATAAATCAAAAACAGACGCATTCAAAATTTCTTGAACTCCTGTCCCATTGTATTTATCCAAAACATTTTTCTTAATTTTATCTAAACCTTTTTTCTGACTATCATTTAAATCCCCAATTATCTTAAAATCTTTTTCACCAGGAATATACTCAATTAACCCTGCCTTAGCAGCCTGTCGCAAAGCAAGTTCTGAATCAGCCGAGCAAAGATAAATCAAATAATCTGGAAACTTTTTCCGCAGCTTTTTAATATTTTCTTCAGCAGTAGGAAAATCACATTTATTTGCCGCAATAATCATTGGCTTAGTAACTTTTCTCAAACTCGAAGCAAACTGCATTATCTGATCTTCTTTCCAATTGCTTGGTGACCCATCCAATTTTAATTTTAATAAAACCTCTTTAACCTGATCCTCATTAACCTTCAAACCAGAAAATTGAGTCGCAACTGCATTAGCAAAACTTGGTCCCCCTTGCTGTTTACTTTCTAACTCTGCTTTCCTAGCAAAAGTTTTCCACGCTTTCATAAAAATATTATAATACCATTTATCCAATTCTTTATCTAACATCAAAATATCTTCACAAGGATTATGTCCTTCAGTTGGTTTACCTTCGATATCAGTTGTTCCAGAAGCGTCCACAATATGCATAAACACATCTGCTTTTCGCAAATCATCTAAAAACTGATTTCCCAATCCCTTTCCTTCAGACGCCCCTTCCACTAATCCAGCAACATCCATCAATTCAACTGGCACGAATCTTGCGCCATTCACACAATATCCATGATTAGGATTACATTGAACTCCAAATTCTTTATCAATACAATTTACTTTAACATAACCTACTCCATGATTTGCTTTAATTGTTGTAAAAGGATACAAAGCAATATCAACCTCCGCTAGAGTCGCAGCTTTAAAAAAAGTTGATTTTCCTACAGATGGCTTTCCAACAAGTCCGAGTAACATATAGATTAAATAAAATCAAGGATATAAAAACTTATTTATAATTCGGAGAAAGAGAATAACCTTCCAAAGTATATTTCCAAACTCCATTTTTAACAAGATAATCAACTAAAAAAAGCGAATCAATTCCCCCTTTGGAAAGAAGGTCCCACTCTTGTTTAGATAATTTTCTTCGAATATCTTCAAAACTCATACCTTGCTCAATACCTGATGAAAGTTTTTTAACAATTTCAGATTCAGTAGATTCAAAGAGCAATTCATCTAGCCGAGAAATCAAACTTAATTTTTCACCCATAATCAAAAAAATAAAAACTTCTTTTTAAAGATAATTAAGGTGAACTCTATAAAGACCTAAAAAATCATAGTTTAAGAAATTAACTATGAGCCTACTCAGATTTCGTCGCTTCGCTCTCTACTCTATAGAACATTTTTTGCTATGGCAAAAAACATAAACCGAGGACCTCTATGTCGAGTTTACTCGATATTCGAACTTGTTCGAAGATTCTTGGTTAATGAGCCTACTCGGATTTTAACCGAGGACCTCTGCCTCTCTTAGAGATTTCTAGAGAGAAAACAACCCAAACGGATTGAACTCATATAAGAGCAGCGCTCTGAACAGACTGAGCTATAGGCTCGTTTAAAATAAAAGAAATGGAGCATATTTAAAATTATTCATTCTGAAAATTCCGGCAATTTATTTATAATATGGCACTTCCAAAGAAGAACTAATTTTTAACAAACCCTTTGGCCTTATTTCCCAAAACTGAAATCTATCCTCAGGCAATTCAGTAAGAGGCACCAACCCCAAAATTTCCTTATTACCCATTAAATATCCAAGAGTTTTTCTTATCCCTCCAAATCTTTGATAATCTATCGGCCCTCTAAATTCAAAAAAAACAAAATGCAAAAAATTATCCATCCCAGAAAATTTCAATCTCTCTCTAACACGTCCAGTTAAATCTTCACTAATTTTTATTGCAGTAAAATATTCCTCCGACAATGTAACAAAAACCGGACGAAAACCCTCTCCCCGAGATTCAAGAAGATTAGAAATACCTTTCGCCACCTTTGCTGTTCTTTTAAGGTGCAATTTATAATCAGTCTGCATAGCCAACTCGTTACCCCAATCCCTTTTCATTAAAAAACAAATTCTTCAAACTTAATAAATTTTATTGATATCAAAAACCCAATCAAACCATTAAAACAAAAATCTAAAAACTATCTCTACCTAAAAATTATATGGAATATAAAGCATATAGTTTTGATTTAGACGACAACTTACTAAAACTTCCAACAAAAGTTTTTCTAGAAGATGCAAAAGGAAATCTAAAAGAGTTCTCAACGCTAAATTTTGAAAAAATTCGCCCTCAAATGAAAAAACTTGGATTCAAAACAAATTCAAATTCATTCAAAAGTTTTGAAGACAACAAACAATTTTTAAAAGACATAGAAAAAGCAACTCTAGCAGGAAGCTGGAAAAATATTGAAACCTGTTTAGTAAAACACGCTAGCATATTTGCGATCATCACAGCGAGAAGGCACAACCCAGAGACATTAAAACAAGGAATTAAAAGAGCTATTCTCAAAAACTTTTCTAAAGAGCAATTAGAAAAATTCTCAAAAAAATTCATAGAAAAATATTCAATAAAAAAAATAGGAAACCAAAAATTCTCTGAAAAAATCCTAGATCAATATTTAGAATTATGCAAGTTTTATCCAGTCAACAATCCAGAAATTAAAAAACAATTTAATTCTGAAGATACAAGTGAATTAAAATCATTCGCATTTGCAGATTTTCAAAAATATATTAACAACCATGTAAAAGAAAATTTCGGAGCAGAAACAAAAATAAAAATAGGATTCTCAGATGATTCTATAACTCATTTAAATAAAATGATTAATGAAATTTTAAAAGAACACGGATTATTTTTTTATCAGACAAAAAATAAAGGCAAAACATTGTTAAGTTAAATTATAATTAATAACTACAAGTAGTTACCTTTAAAAAGCAAATTGGATTCTGATATTTATGCCCCTATAGTACAGAGGCCAAGTATGCTGCCCTTTCAAGGCAGTGACCCGAGTTCGAATCTCGGTGGGGGCGTAAAGGGTTTTTGTGATTTCGACGGGACTCTTTTTTACTTTTATGTCATAAAGAGTCCATTCTATTTATTAAAACAAGGAGATTTTCTCGAAGATGAAAATTGATCCTTACAAACATAAAGAACGTTATCTTACATGGAAGAAAAGCATCGAGAATGGGATCATAGGAATAAAAAAATAAAATGACTGAAGCTAAAAATTTATTACTTGATTTATTAAAATTTGATACTCAAAATAGCGACGAGTTTGATAATGAAAATTTATTTAGAGGGGAAACAATAGAAGCTCTAAAATTTATAGAAATACGACTAAAAAAGATTCCAAATATAAAAACAGAAATTACTCGATATGATTTGGAAAATTATGTAGGAACAATAAAAGAAACTTTTACAAATAGGGGATTTTTAATCGCCCACGGAGATTTTAATACTTTACTTCCAAATATATTATTTCAAGGACACATAGATACAGTCCCGTTCGGAGAATTCCCAGGCAATCCCCTTGGAGAATTTGACAGCAATTTAATTAGAGGGAGAGGAGCCTGTGATATGAAAGGTTCTTTAACTGGTATGATTCTAGCTTTCGAAAAACTAGTAAACAATTCAAATAGAAAATTTAATCCTATTTTACTCATCACATCTGACGAAGAGGCTAGGAATTTTGCAGGAATTAAAAAATTTATATCTCAAAACACAATCCCAATAGAATTTGCAATTTGTGGAGAACCAAGCAATTTTCAAATTTTTAATAAATTTAAAGGAGTAACTTCAAGAGCAATAAAAATAAAGGGTAAAGCAGCACACGGAGCTAGGCCACAAGAAGGGATAAATGCCATAATAAAATCAAACCAAATTTTAACTCTCTTAGAAAAATATGCCAATGAACTAGGTAAAAATCCAGAACCCATATTTAAAAGTGATTCAATTCATAGTCAATATTCCACACTAAATGTAGGAAAAATATCTGGAGGAATTAAAGTGAATGCAGTTCCCTCAACATGCTTAATTGAATTCGAAATGCGTTTAGTTAAACCATTAAGCCATTATGAAAATGAACTTGAAGAACAAATCTTTTCTCAACTCAAGGAAACAGACTATAAATTAATAGAAAATTTTTCATTTAATCCTTTACTTATATTAGAACAAAATAATCCTTTACTAAAAAATTTAAAAAAATCCATAGAAAAGGAAATTGGAGAGGTAAGAGAAGGAGTTATGGAAGGATTTAGTGAAGCAACTCTCCTTAATTTAAATGAGATTTGTACAATTGTTTTTGGCCCAGGAGACTTAAAATATGCCCATAGTTCTGAAGAACAAATACCAATTGCAGATATTGAAAAATACATAGATATTCTAGTTGACTTCGGATTAAATACACCCTCACCAACAAACCTATAAACTCCTCGCCCCTAATCAGCCCATGAGACCAAAATACATTTTTTCATCACGACATACTCGAAGAGCAAGAAACAAATTTACAACAAGTAAATCAAAATTTCCAGAAATCCTAAAAAAAGTAATCCAAAATTCAGATATAATAATTCAAGTTCTAGACGCACGTTTTCCGGAAGACACAAGAAATCTTGAAGTAGAGAAAAAAATAGAAGCAAAAGAAAAAAAACTAATTTACGTTTTAAATAAATCAGATATGGTTTCCAAAAAACAAAAACACCAATTCAAACCATACATCTATATATCCTCCACAAAAAGGAAAGGTTCCAAAGATTTAAGGAATCAAATAAAAATCCAAGCTAAAAAAATAAAAAAACCAGTTGAAGAAAATAAAATTTATGTTGGAATAATCGGATATCCAAACACCGGAAAAAGCTCATTAATAAATTTGCTAATCGGGAAAACCTCTGCAGGCACAGGAGCAGAAGCAGGTTTTACAAAAGGAGTACAAAAATTAAAATTAAGTGAAAATCTTTATTTATTAGACAGCCCAGGAGTCATACCTGAAGAAGAATATTCTGCAATCAAAAAAGACGCAATAGCCAAACATGTAAAAGTAAGCGCACGAGGTTACAGCCAAGTCAAAGAACCAGAATTAATAATCTCAGAACTAATGAAAGATTATGCAAAACAAATTGAAGCATTCTATAAAATAAAATCAAAGGGAGATGTTGAAATACTTTTAGAAGAACTAGGAAAACAAAAAAACTTTTTAAAAAAAGGCGGAGAAATTAACGAAGATCAAACCGCACGTTTAATTATAAAAGATTGGCAAGAAGGAAAGATAAAGATTTAGAAAAATTATTTCTTAGCTATTTTCCAAAGCAATTCAAAGTACTCCCTATAACTTTTAGCTATTTTAGAGTTCTTAATCGTAAATACTAGGGGGGTTTCTTCGAAGGCTATTATCGCTACGTAATTGTTGGAGATATCTACCGCTGTTGGACTTTTGATTTCTTTGGGCAGGAATCCTATTTCTGTTATTGGAGATTTTTTTCTTTTCTTGGCCCATTTCTCTGCATCTGTTTCGTAGAGTATTTTACACTTAACTCCTTTCTTTATTCTTCTTGAATGCCAATCCTGGAGATATCCTTCTAGTTTTTCGTTTGCTTCTTTTGGAGCTCCTAAGATATAGAAAGTGTCGCCTTTTTCTAAATCATTTAGCATGGCCTCTGTTTTAGATTTGAATCCCTTCAATCCCTGTAAAAGTTCTGCCTCTTGCTTGACTTCTTGAGAGTCGAACATTCCTTTTAGTGAGGGGAGTAGAGAATCTAACTCTTCGTGTTTTTCTTTTAGGCTTTCTTCTTGTTCTTCCAAATTTTGCTTAAGTATCTCTGGAGATTTGGCTTCGAAACTTCTTTTGTTGTTTTGAGTTATGACGCCGACTAGTCCTTTTTTGTTTAGTCTATCTAAAATATCGTAGATTTTTGAGTTTGAGACATTTGCTTCTTTGATTATGTTCCCTATTGTGGACTTTTTTATCCTTAGGAGTGCTAAGTATACCTTACTTTCCCCTTTTGTCAGTCCGAATCTTTCAAGTGTCTTTGGGTTCATATTTATTCTAGTGTTTTTACTTATTTAATACTTTCGTTTCTCGCCCCCCTAGTGAGGAAAGAACCTTTATATGCGGATTATTATTGTAGTTATTAATGAGTAGTCATGGATTACTTAGGAAAATAAAATGGAAAATAAAAATAAGATTCGAAAAAGAACGCCAGTAGAGGGCGAGAAACCACTGCAACTGGAAGGAGGTATGAAAATATGAAAGATGAAATAAAGTATAAAATTCAGCAAGTTTCTGGAAATTGTTCCAGAGAAATGCCAGATCATGGGGCATCCATTTTTCTTGATGCACTTGGGTTTAGATCTCCTCGAGAAGATGTATCCGAGTTTACATACTTATATCTTGGGGCAATCCCTAAAGAAGGGAAAGAGTTTTTTGTGTATTACAAAGAACCGGAAAAAGGTACACATGGAGGTTCTTTTAGATTGATCAAAAGAAGTGGCTTAGAGGAAGAAGAAATAGATGGTGGCAACGCTTCAGAGAGCCATTTTCACGGAGGACTTAAGACATTGACTTTTTATGGAAGAGGATCAAAATTAAGAAGCTGGTCCATCCATTGTAAGCCAGAGGAAATTAAGTAAAAACCAATAAAAAAGAGGTGATTTTTTTCTTTTTTTAAACCCTACTCAATAACAGAACAAGCCCCGTCAACCATTTGTAAAATCTTTTTCATATTTACGCCTTCTCCTAAAATAAAAAATTTAATTTAAATTATTTATTAGCTATTAACCAAAAAGTTTTTTATAAATATTCCCAATTCTAAATTAATAACTTGCTCATAAGTTCCCCATCTTTTTTATCTAACTTGTATCCTAATTTTTTATAATACTCTCGAACTCCAACCCCACTAATCACTTTCACTTCCTCCCCTCTCTGTTCTCTAACAATCTTCTCAGCCTCTGCCATTAATCTTTTCCCAAACCCCTTATGCTGAACTCCTCCCTTACCTTTCCCTTTTTTACCCAATGCCAAAGTTTTTCCATAAACATGCAACTCCCGAATTATTGCTTTTTTGCCCTCTGAAGATGATGCCTCTCTCCCTTTAGAGGGTACACCCTTGGGTGCCACAATCCTCAACCGCAACAATCCAAACAAAATCTGATCCTTATTTATAATCTCTAAAAAATATTCATCACCTTTTCCTGCTTTGTACTTTGTAACTTTTAAATCCAAATCCTGATTAACTTCTCCTCGCTGTAATGCAAATCCAATTTCCCGATAACGAATCTCATCCAACTGCAAATCATTCTCCCGCATCTCTCGTTCAATCTCTCGACGCAAATCAATTCTCAAAGTTCCAGCAACTAAATACTCTGGAGGAATCTCTCTCATCACCCTCATAACCCGACAATACCTCGGAACTAATTTCATCATCTTCACCAACAATTTCTGAATTTGATTTTTTGTGTACGGTTTATACTTTCCTTTCCAATACCAATTCTCCAATTCAGAACCAGGCATAACTTGACACGGATAAATCTTAATTTGATCTGGTTTAAATCTCTCATCTGCAAAAACTTTTTTAAACGATTCCAAATCTTTTTTGGGGGTCACACCCGGAAGCCCGGGCATTAAATGATAACCAACTTTAAAACCAGCATTTCTCAAAGCTTTAGTCGCATCCACCACATCCTGCACTGAATGACCTCTCTGAACTTTTTTATAAATTTTATTATCAATAATTTGAACTCCTAACTCCACCCGAGTGCAACCAAACTCCCGCATCCTCAAAATAAATTTCACGCATTTATCCGGACGAGTTTCAATACAAAGTGCAACGCAACGATGTTGCGCTTTTTCATTCTTCTTTTTAGCTAATCCTAAAGTTTTACCCTTCCTCCCATTCAGCGCATCATAAATTCCCTTAACAAAATCATACTGAAATTTCTTCGGATACTCCAAAAAAGTCCCACCCATAATTATAATTTCAATTTTATCTGTCGGATGATTCATTGCTTCAAAAGCCTCCATCCTTCCTTTAACTTGTTTAAAAGAATCATAATTAACTGCTTTGGCTCTAAGAACAACCGGACTCTTCGGAGTATAACTTTGTGGCACATTCAAATTAGGACAAAAAACACACGCGCCATGCTTACACTTTCGCGGCGGTAACATAATCGCAACAGGAGTAATTCCTGAAATCGTCCTCGTCGGCTTTCGAACTTCGTTTTTCTTTGGGGGAATCATAAAAAAATAAGAAAAAAAGACTTTTTAAAATTATAAAACTACCTCATCTCATGGATAAAACCCAGAGTCTTCAAGAAATTTGTACAACTTTGGAGATTTTTCCCGGAGAGTAATTCTTCTTAGTTTTCTTTTATCTGGAAAAGTGAAAGTATAACCTAGGCCAGGAAAATCTCCCACTGTAAACAATCTTGCTCTTAAAGGAACATCATTAGGAATCTCAAGTTCTTCCCTTAATTTTTCCTCTCCAATTAAATCAACAGCCTCCCAAACCATCTCTTGATTTTGCCAACGTATTGAATTATTCACTGTTTTACCCACTAAATTTGCTAGTTCAAATCCAGCGATTACTGCCAAACTTACTAATCCATATTTAACTATTTTTTTCATAACTTTTTCTAAGAAATTCTGCTTAATTATATTTTACCGATTTATATCGGTATCTATTTTGGACAAAAAGAACTATTAATTTTCTTCTCAGCATAACTCAAATGCTGTTGAAAAGTAGAATAAGCAACACCAATTATTTTCGCAAGTTCTTTCAAAGTAATCTTTTTTGGAAATTCATAATATCCATTCTTAACCGCAAGTTCCATTGCATTTTTCTGCTTATCTGTTAAATCGGGGCTAATTTTACTAATGGACACATCCCCAATCTTTTCTTGTTTCAAACTCAACAATTTATATGCGGGAAATTTCTCCACCAATTTTAATAATTTTTCTACATCTTTCCTCTCCCAGCTGCTAATATTAAAATGATACTTCCCTTTTTTATCAATTAAAACTGGAGAAATATAGATGAAAGAAGGACTATAGAAATATTTAAATGAATAATCTTCTTGAACTTGAATCATAAAAAATCCATTCTTCTCTTCAAGATGTTTAACATGTTTATCCTTCTTTAAATAATTTAAAAATTTATATAATTTAGACGAGTCTCCAAAAAATCTCCCAGCAGTATTTACAAATAATTTTTTTCCTTTTTCAAAACTAGAAAGATTATAACCACTCAAAGAAATCTCAAATAATTTGGCAGCTTTGCCATAAAGAATATTACTTCCATCAAACTCGAATTTACAAACCCACATTAATACAGGTATAAAACGGTATATAAAAACATTTCTACTTTTTAAAGTTAAATAAATTCAGTATCATAAACTCTTCGAATATCTTCAATATTCTCAGCATACCTTTGCGCCACTCTCTGAACATTCCCCTCCGAATTATAACTTACATCCATCCCCTCAAATAATAATTGAGCCACACTTTCTATTCTTGAAACTACTAGAGAATCTACATTAGGTTTAATCTTTTTTAAAGAAGTTCTAAGAGCAGGAACAATTTCATTAACTAAAGAATTTACGGCTAACTCCAACTTTCCAGGCCCAGTAATTTTCCAGTCAGGAAAATAATTGATAAATTCATCCATCAACATTCCGGGAAAAGTATGCATACCACCAAAAGTTTTCTTTCCTGTAATATATGGACTACGCACATCTGTCCTATATCCTACAATTGATTTATTATATCCAAATCTAGCCACCCCCAATTCCACATCTACTCCAGGATCAAGCGGCTCATCACAACGAGCTAAAACAGCATCACTATTCTTAATAAAAACTCCAACATCCAAAGTCCAAATAATATTTTTAACTGCCTCTAAAATATCATCTCCCTGAAGATAACTTTCTAATTCTTTTGTTAAACCTCCAAATTCAAAACCATCCCTTTGAGGAAAAAAAGTTCTAAATCCCTTCTCTTCAAGTTTATCATTTAAAAAAACATTAAAACTCAAGTCTCCCAAATTAAACATTGGAGCCGCAAAATAAATTATTTTTTCCATTTCAACAAAAACCTCCAAACATTTTTAACTATTACTATCATTAAACATACATGAAGACCTCAATAAAAGAACAAAAAAAAGTCTGGGATGCAATTGCACCAGAATGGCACGAATACAAAAAAATTCCTTCGGAATTTTCAAAAGAATTTTTAAAAAAACAAAAAGGAAATATTTTAGATTTAGGTTCGGGCTCAGGACGCCATCTGTTAAAATTTAAAGAAGAAATAGAATTAAAAACCAAATCCAAAAAACCAAAAAGAAAATATTATCTTCAAGATTTCTCTGATGAAATGATTAAACTAGCTGAAAAAAAAGCAAAACAAAAAAAGATTTCAGCAGAATTCACTGTTTCTCCCATGACAAAAATTCCTTATAAAGATAATTTCTTTGACGCAGCAATTTCAATTTCAGCAATTCATTGCACTCCAAAAAAAGATCATAAAAAAATAATCAAAGAATTTTATCGAGTTTTAAAACCAAAAGCCAAAGCACTAATTGGAGTCTGGAATGTTAAATCAAAAAGATTCAAACGAGCAAAAGGAAAAGAAAAGAAAATTGGTTGGACAGACAAAGGAGAAAGATATTATTATTTATTCGACGAAGAAGAAATTCATAATTTATTCAAAGACGTCGGTTTCAAAATAATTTCTTCACACAACAGCGAAATGATGATTAATTTCGTGGTAACGAAATAGTAATTGTCGATGCGTATGGCTAATCGCTTGATGATAAATTTTATTGTGCAGAAATAATCATCATTAGGGGAATCGTTCACAGGATCGCAAGAGAAAACGATTCTAACTCACAAATCTTGTCAGAGATTTGTCAATATATTTTTTTCTACCACTGTAGGTTCTTTTTTTGAAAAAAGAACCCCATTGATGATAAATTTTATAGTTCAAAAGATTTGATTTTTTAAAATTTAATTAAATTTTGAGAACAAAGTGAGCGTAACGGGTGGCTCGTGGGAGGGCAATTTTAAAAAATCAAATAAATTTTATCACACAGAAATAATCATTTATCCTTCTTTTTTCCACTAATCTTCAACATATCAAAAAAACTCTTCTTTTCAAATTCAGTAATTTTCATTTCTCCAATATCAACAACTAATTTTAAAATTCCCATTCCAGAAAGAAAAACAGTCCCTACCAAAAAATCCTTTCCGTCTTTTGCTTGTAATGACAAAAGTATTTTCTGAATTTGATTTTTGATATTCTCCTTGCCCATTTTTTCCAAAATTAAATTCTCTATTTTTTCAAACTCAAAATCATAATTTAATTTAATTTTTTCAGGAGCCTTTTCACCAAAATTTTCAACAGGCACTTTGCTCACTCCCTCTTCTAATTGAAAACTAAACATCTTATTAATCGAAGGAACAAAATAATCCAAATGATTTTTATTATCTGGCTTTTTTAAATTCTCAAAATCAATTACAAAAAAACCCCCACAAGGATATGCATCTGAATTCTCCTTTTGAAAATCTACAAATTCCTTTCCTTCAAATAACTTTTCCACATAAAATTGGATGTTCATTTTCTTTCAACAATTTCTTCTTTCAATTTAGAAATAAATTCATCTAAATCAGTCACATTAATTTCTTTCTCATCCCTTTTCTTCACTGCAATTTTTTTATCTGTAGCTTCTTTTTCCCCCACAGTCACTAAATAATTGAATCTCTGAATTTGCGCGTCCCGCGCTTTCTTTCCAATACTCTCAGCCCTATCATCTAACTCAATTTCAAAACCTTCTTCCTTAAACTTTTCAAAAACTTCCTGAGCATAATCTTTAACTGAATCATTCAAAGTCATAACCTTAATCTGATTCGGCGAAATCCACAATGGAAACTTTCCATCCACATGTTCAGTATAAACCCCTAAAAATCTTTCCAAAGAACCATAAATAGTACGATGCAACATAACTGGCATTTTCTCTTCTCCATTCTCAGCAGTATAAGTCAATTTAAATCTTCGAGGTAAACTCATATCAAACTGAATAGTTGAACACTGCCATGTTCTTCCCAAAGAGTCCTTCAAATGATAATCAATCTTGGCTCCATAAAAAGCCCCATCCCCCTTATTAATTTTATATTTCATTTTCTTCTTTTTCAAAACTTTCTCCAAAGTTCTTTCGGCGAAATCCCATTCCTTATCTGTTCCAATTCTTTTTTCAGGACGAGTAGACAATTCAACATGATCAATTTTTAATTTAAAAGTATCTAAAATTTTCTTAGTCAAATCAATAACCTTTGCAATTTCTTCTTCAGCTTGTTCAAGAGTACAAAATATATGGGCATCATCCTGAACAAATTGTATCACTCTAAAAAGCCCCGCCAAAACTCCTGACAATTCAATTCTATGAACCCAACCAAGTTCCCCAACTTTCAAAGGAAAATCTTTATAAGATTTTGGACTTGTATTATAAACCAACATTCCCCCAGGACAATTCATTGGCTTAACTAAAAAATCCCGATTTTCATATTCTGTTTTAAAATTATTCTCAGAATATTTTGACCAATGACCTGAAACTTCCCAAAGTTTTCTATCCATAATTTGCGGAGTAGAAATTTCCTTATATCCTTCTTTCTTATGCATCTCTCTCCAAAACTCAATTAATTTATTTTTAATATGCAAACCCTTCGAATGCCAAAAAACCATCCCAGGAGCCACATTATTAAAACTCCACAAATCCATTTTCCTTCCAAGAATACGATGATCATTATCCCTTAATTTTGAAGTATCTAATTTTGCTTTAGAAATCTCATGCAATAATTTATTCCTCTCTTTTTCACTCAAATCAATAATTTCTTCATTCCCTCCAACTTTGCCCCCTAACTTAATCTCCCTCGACAATTCACTCAAAGGATGCCCCTTCACTTTCATTTCAAATTCTTTATAATAACCAAACGGCGCTCGCACAACTTTATACTTTTTTTTATTCAACGCTTTTTCAGCCTCCTTTAAAACTTCCATTGCAACATCTGGCGAAGCCAAATTACTTGACAAATGAGCATAAGGATAAAGAACCATATTTTTTGCATTAACCTTCCCAGCAACATCCTCAACACTCTCAACAAACTTTTTCACAATAGCATTAACATCCTCGTCGCCCTTTTCCACAGCAATCAAAACAACTAAAGCATCCCTCACTTCTTTTTCAGATTTATCTTCAAGATCCTCTATTTTCTTCAACGCCTTCTTCAACGGCTTAAACTTAATATAATCCACATGTAAATTTAAAAGTTTCATATCAACCCTAAAATAAAGATGTTTATAAAATTTTGTAAAATAAAATAATCTAAAATAAAACTAAGAGTTATTCCATGCAAACATTCTCTGAATTACCTAATCTCTGTTTACGCTCATCATTATAAAATACCATCCCCAGCCCGACAAGCAATAAAAGCGAACCCCCTCCAGCTCCAACTCCACGAGAAATTTGATTAGCATGTAATTCAGAAAAATACTCTTGAACTTCTGAAGAGTTCCTTAATTTCGCAGCAGTATTACTATAATGAAATATTCTTTTATTCATTGCAAAAAAAACTTCTTGACCAACTGAAAAAGACCTTAAACGATTTTTAGATCTTTCTAGAAAAGAAACCATATTTGTTGCTTGATTTAAATCTTCATAAGATTTAGGGGCTTCTGGATCTGGGAAAAAATTAGTCAAAGCCAAAAACCCGATTCCAGCAAAGGCCATTTTAAAAAAATCTCGAATATTCCGCTTATACCTATTTCTTAATTCCTTGTCACTTTCAGTCATAGAAATTCAAGAAAATATTCATTTATAAATATTTATATGCCACGAAATTTTAATTGAACCTCCCTCTCGTCGCGATTTTGTTCACTAAGGTAGAAAGTGCAAACTAAACAAAACAAAATATCAAAAAATTAACCTCTTAAAACTTTTTAACTCTCACCAAAAATCACTTCTTCAAAAATTCCTGAACAATCTTCTCAGCAAAAATTAAAAATAAACTTTATCAAAAGTTTTCAACCTTTTTTGGAATAAAGGAAAACTTTCTTTGTTTTCATTAATAATGCAATGTGTGGGAAAAATATTTGCAATATTTTCTTTTTCAAGAATAGACGAAACTTTTCTCAAAGAATCCAAATTTAACATATGCATCCCTCCCAAAATTCCATAAATTTTTTCATTATTAAAAAGTCCCTTGGAATAATTAATTATATTATCTATCCCAGAATGTGAGCATCCAACAATAAGCAAAATACCTTTGTCAGTCTTTAAAGCAATAGCTGAATCATCAATACAAAAATCAATAGAACCATCAGCAAGTTTGCCTGGAAAATTTTTCTCATTGAGAAGATTTTCACGAGGAATCTCCCCCAAAAAGAATACTTTATCCTTAATTATTTCATAAGGTTCTTTAGAACAAATTATCTCAAAATGATTCTCCAAATATTCTTTTGTTAATGGAAACCCAATACTCCTTCCCTCAAAAAATTTTCCCTCCAATGCCCTGGGATGACAAATAAATTTCTTCTTCTCATTTAAAGTTAAATATTTTATCCCTTGGGTATGATCAATATGCCCATGACTTAAAACAAAAAAATCAATATCTTCCTCAGTTAATCCAATCTTTAATAAATTTTCCTTCACTTCCCTACCAATTCCAAAATCAAATAAAATTTTTTTACCTTCAAAATTAATTAATAAAGAAAATCCCGAATTCTCATTATCAAACTCATTTAACTCATTGTTTATAACTTGAACATAACCTTCTTTTTCAAAGCCAGCATTAATTAAATTATCCATTTTAAATAGACAGAATGAAATTACAAGAACCACCAAAAATTAAAAATAAACATTTTACCGAAACTATTTCCCCCTCTGAGTTTGGACTTCAAATAATCTTGTCACTCCAACACCCATTCCACTTTTTATTTTTTCAGGCATATAATGATTATAAGTTAAGTTTCCTCCACCCGCCAAAGCCCCAGAATAATCTCCCACACGAACATCGAATAACAATTTATCACAAGCATCCCAACTTTTAGCCATAAATGGTAATACTTGCTGATTTACATTTGAAGGAAGAGCCCGGCTCAATCTGACCAAATCTTGAATGCCTTCCTGATAAACTTCGTTTGTAGAAATATCTTTTAATGAATCAAGAGACAAATCTGTTTTAGCCAAATCTAAAAAACTAGCAATCGCTGAAACATGTTCTCTCTCGCCATCTTGCACAGAAGTACAAAGTTCTAGAAATTTGGTAGAATCATCATCTGCATTTTCAATATTTTTACGTATTTTTTCTTGTTCAGCAATAGGAAAAGAATTAATTAATCCATAAAGCAATCGTTTATCAGTAAATCTGACAACAGCATCAGGTAATCCAGCAGATTCCATAATACTATAAGCAGTAGTCATAACATCTACACTTGAATTTAACCAATCATATCCAAAAATCTCACAACCCGCTTGCCAGAAATTTCTAGTTTTACCCTCAGCAACCTCTCTAGGATCCTCATTACGTACAAATTGCTGACAATAAAAGATCCTTGCCTGCTCCAATTCATTTCTTTTAATAAAATCATAAGTTCTCATTGTACCTTCAGGCAAAATAACTACCCCTTCTTCTTTTTTTAACCCAACATAAACTAAATTATCCAAAAACCTCTCTCCCAAAAAATCTAAATTTTCCTTAAAAATTCTATCTTGCCCTAAAAGACCAGGAGAAATCTGATCGAAACCCATTCCATCAAAAGTATCTTCAACCGATCGAATCAAACCCCTAAATTTTCTAGCATCTGATCCATACAATTCCAATACCCCTGGAACAATTAAATCATCCATAAAATTAAGATAAAGATAACCTTTTTAAATATATCTACCGCCCACACTTCAATAAAAAATTATCAAAAATATTTTCTACTTCAACTCTCTTTTTTTGATTCTCTTAAAAATTCCTGATAATTCTTTTCTATCCACCTAATAAACTTCTGATTTGATTTTATATTTAAATACGGGCTCATAGGATACCATTTTAAACAGGAAATTGGGCATCCATTAACATTTTTTTTATAACATCTATTAAAACCAATAAACCAAGGTAATTTATTGTAATATTTTCTCTCCAAATAAGAATAAAACTTTTTTTGTACTCTATTTTGAGAAAGTACCTCACTATCATTTCTGTTGTGATAAATACTAGCAAAAGAATCCCCTCGATTAGTTACAGAAAAAAAAGTTGCCCAACCATTAGAATCTTTATTCAAATTAAATAAATTATCTGTCCTTTCAATCCTACTCCTCAAATCTTCAGAAATATAAAGATAATTTGCAAGGATAGAACTAATTCCATCCACTCCCAAAGTGTTTAAAGTCGCATACGCACTCACAATACCCGTAGCTGGGCGAGAAGTTTCAAGAGAATATTGTCCGGGTTTATACCCGCCATGATTAAAATCCTGGTGAATAAATACTTTCTTATCCGGACTAATATAATTCCAATCACCAGAATTTTTTAAAACAAATGCACTTGTAGAATACGGACAGAAACATGTCTTATGAAAATCAACCCCAAATGAATCTGCATATTTTATGTCCTTTATCTGAGAATAAATAACTTCTAATTTATTTCTCACACTTTCTGGAAAATTGAGCCTATTAATCTTAAAATTATAATCTTTAAAAAGCAAAAAAACCCATCCTATAACTGAATCAATATGTATGTGAGGAACATAATCTAAATTATACTTTTTACTCAAGCACCTGAGCCCTAAAGAAATTTTTTTAATAGGATCAATTACTAAATTAAAATTTGTACCTCCATTTAAAATAACACAAGCAATCTTATTTCCAGCTTTAATCAAACTCTCTACTTTTTTTAATAATGCATCTGCCTCAACAGAACCAAACTTAGAAGTTTTTATACGAATACAATTTTTCTTTCTAATCCCTAACCAATTACACAAAGTAACATGGCAAGAATGCCCTTCATCATTAGAAATTACATAAACATTTCTTGGCATACCCTTCTCAGAAAAATCCTTCACACACTTATTTATACCAATTTTTAAACCATACATATTAGTTCCAGTTCCACCAAAAGTAAAAATACCTGATGGATTCTTATTCCAATTACATAAAGAAGCTAAATACTCAGATAAATATATCTCCAAATTAGCAAGTTTACCACAAGCCACATCCCAAATAGCATTAGGATTAAGCAAAGATGTGATGGCACCTGCAGCAATAGTGGAATGGGGAGAGGGAGGAGTTATATTAAACTGAGCCTGATTAGATTTCCAATTAATACACCCAGATAAAAAATTATTAAAATTTTTATAAACCTCCCGAGAATTTAATGGAGTTTGAGAAACATTAAACTTAATACTATTACTTTCCCAAAAAGGTTTTTGTAAAGAAAAATCTCCCATCTCCAAAGATAATTTTTTCATTTCTTCTAAAAAATACTCCAAATCTACAGAAAACTCATTTCCAAATTTTTTCAATACATTTTTATCAACGAGATTTTCTCTTTTCATACTAAACATATAAAAAGACGTATTTATATTATTATTGTATGGTAAGTAAATTATTAGAAGACAATGAAAAACTGGTAATAGAATTTGGAGCAAAAAGAATCCAAGAAATAAAAAAGCTTCCTAATTTTTATACATTTAACAAAAATTTAATTTATTCTCATAGAGATTTTGATGTTTTCCTAAACGCACTACAAAAAGGAGAAAAATGCGCCATAGTTTCAGGAGTTAATGCATCTGGGACCCTTCATCTAGGTCATAAAGTAGTTTTTGATACAAATCTTTTTTTCCAAAAAGAATATAACCTACCAGTTTTTATTCCAATTTCAGATGATGAAAGCTTCGTAGCAGGAAAAGTCAAAACCCAAGAAGAAGCAAAAAAGAATGCAATGCGGTTAGCAAAAGAAATGTTGGCCTATGGTTTCGATCCAAACAAAACATTTTTCATTATAGACAATATATATACAAATATTTACAACTTTGCATTCAAAACAAGTACAAAAATAAATTATTCAGAAATAAAATCTACCTATGGTTATTCGCCAGACCAGAACATAGGATTACATTTTTATCCGGCAGTTCAAGCAGCGCATATATTACTTCCATTCGAAAAGTTAGGAATAAAAAACATCTTAGTTCCAATTGGACCTGATGAAGATGCACATTTCAGAATAGCAAGGGATATTGCGGGAAAATTAGGCATACAAAAACCCTCAACAATTCATTTAAAATTTATCCCAGGATTAGATGGACAAAAAGCATCCAAATCAAAAAATAATGCAATTTTTCTTAATGATTCTCCAGAAATTCTAAAAAAGAAATGCGGAAAAGCTCTGTCTGGAGGAAAAGAAACAATCAAAGAACACAGACAGCATGGAGGAAATCCTGAAAAAGACATCTCTTGTCAATATTTATCAAACTTTATTTATGATAAAAACCAAACAGAAAAATTATTCGATAAATATAGGAAAGGAGAACTATTGAGTGGGGAAGTAAAAGAAATATTTTTTAAAGAATTTAATAAAATATTACAAAACTTTCAAGAAGGAGTAAAAAATATTAATCTAAAAGATTTAGAAAAGATGATTTTAAGAAATGAATAAAAACGATTCTAACTCATAAATCTTATTCAAGATTTGTCAATATATTTTTCTTTTGCATTGTAGATTTGCTCGAAGAGTACACCTTGCGTGCTCTTTTTGAAAAAAGAAGGGGGAGGGCCGGGAATCTTCCGTCGGAGGCCATTAAAAGAAGATTCTCACTAACAAATCTTTGATAAGATTTGTCTAACTATTTTTCTTTTGCACTGTAGATTTTCTTTTTAAAAAGAAAATCCCATTTTCTATCACTGTAGTTTCTTTTTTCCGACAAAGGAGGAAAACTCGAAGCGACTATGAAAATCCCAAAAATAAGGGAAAATTTCATTCGACAAAGTCGAGAGCGAAGCGACTCGTTCGCTACTTTTTTTGAAAAAAGAACCCCAAAGGGAATCGTTCGCAGGAGGCAAAGAGAAAACGATTCTAACTCACAAATCTCTAATGAGATTTGTCTACATATTTTTTTCTACCACTGTAGTTTCTTTTTTTGAAAAAAGAAACCCAATATTTATAAACATAATTTCCCAAAATAAGATATGAAAAAAGTGGCCTTAATATTCACAACATTAATATTCTTAACAGCAATTATTTCCGCAGACATTATCCTCTTACAACAACCAGAATCATTATATAATTTAGGTGAAGTCGTCGAAGTTTCTCTCAAAGTAACATCATTAAAAGAAATAAATAATTTCCTAACTCTAAACTTAATCTGTAACGGAGTAGAAACCGAGGTCCACAAAGAATATCTATTATTACAAGCAGGCGAAGAACAAGAATCCGACGCAAAAATCCCCCTAATCTCAAGTTTCACAAATAGAATCGCAGGAACTTGTTTAATCAAGGCAATCATCGGGGAGGAATTTATTTTATCAGACGAATTCGAACTTTCTAACTCAATAACAATAAGTGTGACAGATCAAACAACTGAAGTCAAACCTGGAAAATCATTCTTCATTAGAGGCGAAGCAAAAAAAGCAAAAGAACAAAACGTTAACGGATTTGTAGACATTTCATTAATTCAGGGCTCCTCATCAGGATTACAAATCACAGACACAGTAAAAAAAGGATATCTAAATATCAACAGCACAATTCCCGAAAACTTCCCAGCAGGAGAATATTTAGTCTCAATGAACGTCTACGAAAAAGATATTGAAGATTCAATAACAAATCAGGGTTCTCTATCTACAAATCTTTTAGTCTCGCAAATCCCTACAAACTTAGAAATTTCACTTGAAGAAACAGAAATAAACCCAAATTCTGAAATGAAAATCAAAGTTATTTTACACGATCAAACCGGAGAAAAAATACCCTCAATAACAATAATCAAAATTTTGAATGAAAATGGAAAACTCATTGAAGAAAAAGAACTATCAACAGATGAAGAGTATCAATACCCAATCAAATATAATCAAGCTCCAGCCGAATGGAAAATAGAAGCTGTGGCGGGCGAATTAAACCAAGAAAACTTTTTCACCATTAAATCATTTGCTAAAGTAGATGTTGAAATAATAAATAAAACAATTTTAATAAAAAATACAGGAAACGTTCCTTACAACGACACGATTTTAGTCCAAATTGGAGAAGAATCAATGCCAATTCAAATAAATCTAGAAGTTAACCAAGAACAAAAATATGCACTCAATGCCCCTGACGGAGAATATGAAATAGAAATTTTAGGCAAAACTCAAACAGTCATGTTAACAGGTAAAGCAATCAATATTAGAAAAATTGGAAAAATTTCAATCCTAATGTTTTCACCCCTAGTCTGGTTCTTTATGATTGGAATTTTAGGATTTGTAAGTTATCTATTTTTCAAAAAAGGTTACACAAAAACATTCATCGGTTATATAACAAGAAGAAGGAAAAGAAAAAACGCAAAACCAATAACAGAAAAATCATTAGTTAACTCAAACAATAAAGCAGAAATTTCTTTATCAATTCATGGAGCAAGACAAAATACAAACTTAATCTGTTTAAGAATTAAAAATTTAAAGAAAAATGAAAAAATAAAAGGAGACATAGAAGAAACCCTTCAACAAATCGTAAATCTTGCCGAAGATAACAAAGCAATAACCTACCAAAATCAAAACACAATATTCTTCTTATTTGTTCCAAGTTTAACAAAGACATTCAAAAATGAAAAAGGCACAATCCAGACAGCACAAATAATTAAAAAAACAATAGATCACCACAATAAAATATTTAAAAATAAAATTGAATACGGAATTGCATTAAATCATGGAACAATAATAGCTCAAAAAGGAGAAGACTCCATCAAATTTATGAGCATGGGAACGCTGATAAGTGAGGCAAAAAAAATATCTAACGAAGCAAAAGAAGAAATTCTAATAAGTGAAAAATTTAAAGATAAATCTGCTACTAACATTAAAACAGAAAAAGTGCATCAAGGACAAACCCCAGCATATAAAGTAAAACAACTTAAAGAAGATAATCAAGAAAACCAAAAATTTATTTCTAACTTCCTTAAAAAGCTAGAAAAGCATAAATAAAATCTTTTTAAACCGAGAATTACTTTTATTTCTATGAAAGAAAAATGTATTGTAATGTTGTCTGGAGGACTTGACTCAAGATTAACAGTCAAAATTATGCAAAGTAAGGGTTGGGATGTAATTGCAGTACACTTCAACTTACCCTTCGGCAGCGGATGTTGCGACGAGAAATGCTCTTTTAATTTTTCACAAATGCAAGGAGTTAAATTAAAAATTTTTGATTGTTCTAAAGGCAAACTACTAAAAAAATATCTCAAAATAATTAAAGAAGCTAAACACGGACGAGGAGCAGGAGTTAATCCGTGTATTGATTGTAGAATATTTATGTTACAAGAAGCAAAAAAATTTGCAGATAAAAAAAACATTAAAATTATCGCGACAGGAGAGGTAATCGGGCAAAGACCAATGTCTCAACAAAAAAAACAAATGGCAATTATAGAAAAAGCAACAAAATTAGGCAAAAGAATTAAAAGACCATTAATGGAATATTATCACATTCAAGGCAGACGAAGAACCAAACAAATGGAACTAGCTAAAAAATTCAAAATAGATTATCCAAGTCCAGGAGGGGGTTGTTTATTGTGTGAAAAAGAATTAAAAAAAAGATTAACATATTTATTAGACAAGGGACTAGATGAAAAAGAAATTAAACTAATCTCGGTAGGTAGACATTTTTTAATAAATAATTGTTGGATAATTATCGGAAGAGATGAAAAAGAAAACAAAATTCTAAAAGAAATACAAACAGGAAAATTAATTGAACCAAAAGAACCCGGTCCAAGTGCACTTATTATAGATGGTACAAAAGAGATTGAGACTATTAGTAAAAAATTAATTGATGCTTATTCAAAAAATGGCAGCCTACAAGACAGAAAAAAATTTGAGAAATGGAAAATATAATGTGTCAACTATGCGAAACAAAACCAGTCTATGAATTTACTAACAAAAGAAAACTCTGCAAAACCTGTTTTATTAAATGGTTTCAAAAAAAAGTTCTTTATACAATAAGAAAATTCAACATGATCAAATCAGGAGAAATAATTGCTTATAAAAAAGGCAACAAAATCAATGAAGTTGTTCTAGAAAACATTTTAAAGATGTATTCAGAAAAAGGCCATGTTACAATAAAAGAAAAAACTCAAAACTCAAAACTCAAAATAGCAATTCCAACAAACGCAGATACAGAAACCCATGCCATTATAGATGAATTATTTAATTCAAAACTAAAAAATCATAATCCTGTAAATCAAAAAATTATAAAACCACTTTATCTATTCCTCAACAAAGAAATTCTCCTGTATGCTAAATTAAAAAATTTAAAATTTAACAAAATAAAAAAAGAAAAGAACAAATTAAAAGACTTTGTAAATCAATTAGAAAAAAAACACCCTGAATTAAAACAAGCAGTGATAAAGAATTGGTTAGGATTAAAAAAATAATTATTTTTTCTATTTAACAATTTCTTTTTTAACTACTTTTTTCTCCCCCTTAAACTTTTCAACAAAACTATTTATCTTAAATCCCACACTAAAAAATTTCCAAATAATTCCAGCTCCCAAAACTAAAACTCCCCAAACTAAAAATTTAACAAATACAGAAAAAGCTTCATTAAACATAAAAGTAAAAAATTGTAAAAAATCTATTCTAGCAAAAATTGACACAAACCAATCTAATTTTGAAAACGGCAAACTAGCTAAAACTATTAATCCCCCGGCTAAAATAAATGCATTAGAACGAATTTCAGTTAAAATAAAAATTACTCCTAATAATAAAAACAAAACAAATGCAACAAAATAAAACTTCCCTGAAAAATAATTCTTAGAATGTTCAGAAACCAAATAAAAAGGAATTCCATTCTCAGTTTCACAATCCAAAAAATTACAGTCATACTCTTGATAATAAATTTCTTTAACTTTATCATTAATAATTTTTGAGGTAAGATTTTCAATTCCCTGCACAACATCTACACACAAAATATTTGCAGATAAATCCCCCACACTATAATTCAAAGTAGTAGTATTCTGACAAAGCACTAATAAATTAGAATAATCATTTGCTAACGAGGGTACTAAAGTTTCACTCACTACCTCTTCAACAACAGGCACAAGCTCAGATTGAATATTTTCATACTCCAATGAATTAGCTACAGTCAAAAACGCACCGCAAACTAACAACCCTACAAAAAATATCACTCCAATAATCACTAAAGCACTACCCCTTATTATTCCCATAAAATATTTAAACAAAAAATGTTTATAAATATTAGCATGAAAACAAAAAAAAGAGGAAGAGTTTGGTTAGGTTTATTTTTTATACTATTAGGTATAATTGGAGGATTTCTTCCAATCATCCAAGGATGGGTTTTCATTTTAATTGGAATAACATTAATCTTTGGTCCAAAAACTTTTAAATTTTTAAAGAAAAAGGTTAGAAAGTAAAGGAAGGTATATTTTTTGAAATTTAATTAAATTTTGCGAGCGAAGCGAGTCCAAAGGGTGGTCTGTGGGAGGGCAATTTCAAAAAAAACAAAAATTATTCTTCTTGATTTATTACTTCTACTTTGTCAATATGATAATTTGATGAACTTCTCCATGGCCAACAAAGAGCTGATTTTGTACCATGAACCCTAACTATCGCTCTTGTATTCACAGCATCATATAATTGTTTAGCGAGTTCTGGAACATTCTCTCCATTTCTTGCTTGTTCATCAAGACTAAAAAGTCCAGTAGAACTCCTATTCCCTCCTCCAATAGCAAATTGGCCCTCATAAGTATCCCATATAAAACCCTCTCTACCAAAACTTAGAACTTGCCCTTGATAAACTGAATCTTCCACCTGAACATCATTTAATTTACAGGCTCCAACAACTAAACTAATAGCAGCCAATCCACCAAATATCCAATTTCTTGGCTTACCAAAACAACCATTCCACTCATTAGCATTTTGATACCAACGTTTTACACCTCTGCAAACCTTTTTCATTTTAAATCCAATTGATTTATTAGGTTTTTGTTCTTCTTGAATTTGTTCTTCCATATTAACAATAAAATAAAATAAACCTTTATAAATATTTATATACTTTAACTATTATAAAATTACAGCAAATTCACATCCTTTCTAATTTTTTAATTCTCTCTTCTATTGGAGGATGAGTTGAAGTTAAACCCTTAAAGGGGTTTGCAAAAAACATTGGGGCAACTGCTTTTGAAACCTGTTTTTCTGGTTTAACTAAATCGTTCTTAATCTTTTTCAAAGCATTAATTAATCCATCCGGATAACGCGTAAATTTAACCGCAGTCGCATCAGAAGCATATTCTCTTTTTCTTGAAATACTTAATTGCACTAACTTAACAACAATCGGCGCTAATATAGCAAGGACAACTCCAATTAAAATATATACTCCTTTCCCCTTGTCATCTCTATTCCTAAACCACAAACTCCTTAAAAAAATCTCAGAAATAATTGCTACCATCCCAACCATAACCGCCACCAAAGTCATATAACGAACATCATAATTTGCAACATGACTCAATTCATGAGCCAAAACCCCTTCTAACTCCCGCCGATC
This sequence comes from archaeon, assembly GCA_018657525.1. GTDB lineage: Archaea > Nanobdellota > Nanobdellia > Pacearchaeales > GW2011-AR1 > JABHWZ01. The sequence continues at coordinate 40,039 of JABHWZ010000005.1, forward strand.
AAATTTCTCTAGGGCCCCTGCAGTCACACAAACAACAGCGTGCTGTGGATCACGTCCAGAAGCAAAAGCATTAATCTGTTTCGACGGCATAACATAAAGTTCAGGCATAGGAAGACCAGACGCAATTGTCAATCCCTCAACTAATCGATAATACTCTTTATGCTCTGAGCGAGACGCCCTTTTAGCCCCAACAGACGCAATTGCAATCTTCGCTGAATTATAATAACTAATTAAAATATAACTAATAGAAAAAATAATTGCAAAAATCATAATTATAAAAAAATAACCTGGCTCAAACGCAAACGAAATTGCATAACCAAAAATTATCAAAACAATAAAAACAACAAACATCAAAAAAAAGCTCTTCCATTTATTGCTCGAAATTTCATCGCGAAAATCAACTCGTTTATATTCCATAGAAAACCAAAACAAAAAGAGAATTTAAATGTTTATGTAGGGAACAACAAGATTGATTTTTGAATTTGTAAAACGAAGAGATTTGAATTAGAGATTAATTTTAACTCAGCAGAGCTTCTCTACAACTTTCCCTTGTATGAAAAATAGTTCCAACCACTCTATCACATAGGCCCAATTCTAAAGTTTCTTGTGAAATTTGGGTATAACAATTATCTCTATAATAAGAACGCTTCCCTGTAAATTCCATAAAAAGTTCAGTAGACATCTTATCACATAAATCTCCATCCAAAAGATTATTTGCCACAACAAAATAACAAACATCTGCTAACTTTGTATTTTTAATTTTATCACAATTTGAACTCTCATTTGTAAACTCCCCAAGACTACGGTAGCAGTCATCTTTTCTTTTGACAATTTCTGGGTCCACATCATAAGAAGAAAATCTAGATTTGATAAAAGTACTGTCCCCAATTTCTTCACATAAACTTGAGTCTATCCTATCATAAGCCAATCTACTAATACAACTATCTTTAAGTTCCGAATCAGAGATCTTTTCGCAACTTCTTAATTCAAAATCTTCATTAAACAAAAAATATCCTATGCCAAGTAGAATTAAAATCAAAATCCCCAAAATAAAAAAAATTTTTCTTCTTTCCATTTTAATCAAGCTACTCCATAACGTCTTCGATTTAAAGAACAATACACTCCTCTATTATACATACCGCGAGCATACGCTCTACCAATATCCCGCGCTTCAGCACATTTTAAAGGATCCATTTTAAAATTTTCTAAACACCTTCTTAATCTCTCTGATTTTTCTTTTGAATCCATCCTAAAACTTCAATTCGCTCCCAGACTTTACAATCAAAAATTTACCTTCAGAATTCCCCAAAGTCTAAAAGCTCACCTCTGGCACTTTCTTTTCTACTTCAGCAATTTTCAAATATTCACGAGCCTGCTTTCCATAAATTCTAGCGAACATTATTCCTGGGAAAGTTTTACATAAATTATTATAACTCAAAATTGAATCATTATAATATTGGCGAGCATAAGCAACTTTATCCTCTGTTGCACTTAACTCTCTCTGTAACTCTAAAAAATTCTGATTAGCTTTCAAATCAGGATAACCCTCTGCAATCGCAAATAATCTTCCCAACGCTCCTTCTAAGTTTTTATCTGCTTTAACCTTCTTCTCTAAATCTTTAGCCCCAACCAAAGCCTTCCGCGCATCAGTAACTTCTTTAATAACCTCTTTCTCGTGCTTTGCAAAACCTTTAACTGTCTTCAACAAATTAGGAATCAAATCTGCTCTTCGTTTTAACTGCACATTAATCTGACTCAAAGAATTATCTATTCTATTCCCCAAAACATTAAAACGATTAAAATAAACTACTAAAGCAAAAATAACCACTACCAACAAACCAATTAATATCCATAACCATAACATAACTTAAATAAAAAAACGAGATTTATAAATCTATCTTAAAATTTTCCAAAAAATTACCCCATCTCCCAATATTTTCTTCCATATGTTTTTTGAGTAATTCGTAAGATTCTCTTTTAAAAGGACCTTCCCTAAAAGTTGGCCAATGTTTTTCATACCATGGTCCAAGATCTTTTGGATCTACTTTAGAGAATCCTCCATTAGGATCTGGACATGCATAAACAAATTCATTAACTCTAGACAAAACTGCTGCACCGGCACACATCATGCAAGGTTCCCAAGTTGTATATAATCGAACTATTCCCTTTGGCTTTTGCTTTATTTTCCAAGAAACTTTTTGTAACAAAGAGTTTTCAGCATGAGAAATCCAATCTCCATTATTATTTGAAGAATTGCCCGCAATACCCTCGAGATTATTATCAATAGTTAAAACTGCTCCAACCGGAATGTCCCCTCGGGCATAACAATTTTCAGCTTCATTCAACGCAAGCCGCATAAAATTTTGATCAATTTGATTAAACATAAAAAGTTAATAAAAAAGCAATATAAAAAGATTATTAAACTGGAAAGAATACATTCAAGGATGGTAAAAATTGACAAAGAAAAATGTATTGGTTGTGGACTTTGCGCTTCGGTTTGCCCAGACGGATTTGAAATGAAAGATGGCAAAGCAGAAGTTAAAAAAGCAGAAGCATGTTCAAAAGACGCTGCAGAAGCTTGCCCTGTTGAAGCAATTAATCTTTAAAAAATATTTTTAAAATTCTTGAAAGATTCTTTTTTTAAATTTAAAATTGTCTTTAGAATATTTATTAAATTCAATTATAACAAAACATCTTTGATGTTTTGCAATTTGGGTTCGCGGTAGGGAAAATGAGCGAAAGCGAATTGGGCTAATTGAATTCTAAATCTATTCAATGATAACGAAACAACTTTCACAAAACAACAATCCTTAAAAAAAAATAAAATTAATAATTTCTATGCCAAAAATAATTAGAACAAAAGACAAACAAAGTTTATACGAACTAGACTGGCAATCTGGAGAACTTCTTGCATTTGATAATTATGATTTTGAATTGCCTCTCCCATTTACATTAATAATTCCATGGGTTATAGGTTAAGGGTATGATAAAAAAACAGGTGGCATGAGATTATTGTGGCCAAAAGGAGAAACCCTCGATAGCAATGAAAACTTCACAATTTTCTCAGATTATAAAGCAATGGAATTAATGGCGCCAAAACCTGAACAAAAAGGAAAACCAAATTTTAACCTTATCAAAATTGGAAGGGAGGCAATAGATGGTTATTTAGCAGAAACTGCAATAGCAGGCAAAGAAGCAATTATAGAATATTTATAAAATGAGGACAATGGAAGATTAAAATTTTACGCAGAAGCATTAAAAGCAGGAAAACTAAAAGCCCCAGAAGGCATAATGGGAAGATTTGGGAGAAGAATAGGATTAAAAAGGTTGTTACCAAATCCAATAAGATTTAGATATTTCTAAATCTATAAAAAAATTTATATACTTAATCTGCATAAATTATTTATGTTTACAAAAAAGAGATATGGATATTATAGATTCCTATATTTAATTGCAGCAATTTATGATTTCTCCCTCGGAATCTCCTTTTTATTCTTTTACAAAAACATTTACAATTTTCTAGGAATGAACATCCCACAAAATCCCTCTTACCTAACTTTCTCTGCCCTGATGATAACAATATTTGGTATCCTCCTATTTATGATTTATTTTGATTTAGAAAACGCAAAAAAACTAATTATCCTAGCGATCCTCATAAAATTATCTTACATCGGCACAGTCGTATTTTATTACCTCCTCGTCGGAGCAGACTATGTAGACATGCCATACAGAATATTTGCATTCCTAGATTTAGCATTCGCAATACTCTTTTTTGAATCATTGAGATACATTAAAAGATAATTAAATATCTTACTCAAATTTATTTTTAATTAATAAACATTCCAATCATCCACCACAAAAAACTTTATTAACCACAAACAACTAAGAATTATATTAAAGAGGAAAAATGATAAATTCACTAATTGCAGATGCGCAAAAAAATCAATCAATAGTTGATGCTAATTCTTTAATTGAAGAAACACCCACGGAAACCTCTCCCACAGAAGAGACCACTCAAAATAAAAAAATTCAAAACTTCGACGAATCATCTTTCATAAAATGGTTCTCTGAATTAAATAAAAATTCAGGGAGCGTCGCTGGAGGAAAAGGAGCAAACCTATCAGAGATTTACAATTTAAAAATCCCAGTTCCCCCTGGCTTCGTTGTCACAGCTCAAGCATATGATTACTTTTTAGAAAAAGCAGAAATTAAAGAAAAAATTTCAGAACTTTTAGACAGAATAGATTATGAGGACACAAAACAACTAGATGAAATAACAAAACAAATACGAGCATTCATTGAAGACTCAACCTTGCCTCCTGAATTAGAAAATGAAATCATTGAAGCTTACGAATCTCTTGACGTTACTGGAACAAACAAAAACGATAAAGATTTTGCACTTAATATCCTAAAAGCCGGAGCAGAACCAACTTTCGTAGCTGTTAGAAGTTCAGCGACGGCAGAAGATCTTGCAGGAGCAAGCTTTGCAGGTCAACAAGACACTTACCTAAACATAAAAGGCAACACATCAGTCCTAACACACGTAAAAAAATGCTTCGCATCTTTATTCACTTCCAGAGCAACTTACTATCGAAATAAAAAAGGATTCAAACATGCAGAAACAAGTCTAGCGGTAATTGTCCAAAAAATGGTAGACTCTGAAAAATCAGGAGTAATATTCTCAAAAGACCCTTCTTACAAAAATAATAACATAATCATGGAAGCTGTTTGGGGACTTGGAGAAGGAATTGTCTCAGGAAAAATAACTCCAGACAGATATATAATTTCAGAAGATTTAGAAATAAAAGAAAAAGAAATTGCAAATAAAAGAATTGCACTAACTAGAGATTCAGGTGGAGAAAAAACAATTGTTAAATTAAACCCAGAAATTGCAAATGCTCAAGTATTAAAAAATCATGAAATTAGAGAACTATCTGAATTCGCACTTCAGCTAGAAAAACATTATTCAAAACCACAAGATATGGAATTTGCTATAGAAGGAGAAGAAATATATATTGTTCAAACAAGACCAATCACAACCATCGAAAACAGAGTTGAAGAAGACAAAAGAGAAGAAATAAAAGGAGAGCCAATTTTAAAGGGGCTAGCTGCTTCCCCAGGCATAGCATCTGGAAAAATAAAAATAATAGAGGAGATAGAAGATTTAGACAAAATTAAATCAGGAGATATTTTAGTAACAAGAATGACAAATCCAGACATGGTAGTCACAATGCAAAAAGCAGCAGCAATAGTAACTGATGAAGGTGGCCTCACTGCTCATGCAGCAATTGTATCAAGAGAAATGGGTACCCCCTGTATTGTTGGAACTCAAGAAGCCACAACATTACTTAAAGAAAACGAAATTATCACTGTGAATGGGTTTACCGGAAAAATATATCGAGGAAAAACAGCAGAAACAGTAAAGAAAGAAGTTCTACCAGTAATCGCGCAAACAAAAACTGAAATAAAAGTAATTGTTGATTTACCCAGCTTCGCAGAAAGAGCAGCAAAAACAGAACTTACCAAAGTAGGATTAACAAGAATAGAAGGTATAATTGCAGAATCAGGAAAACACCCAAAATATTTTTTAGATCAAAATAAAATAGATGAATATGAAGAAATAATTTTCAATGGAATTGAAGGTATTGCTAAATACTTTGAAGAAATTTGGGTAAGAACATCAGACATAAGAACAGATGAATTCAAAAACCTTGAAGGCGCACCAACAGAAGACGAAGCTAATCCAATGTTAGGATTACACGGAATAAGATATTCTTTAAAATATCCTGAAGTTCTCAAAGCAGAACTAAAAGCCATGCACAGAATAGCATTACAAAGAAAAACCATTGGAATTTTAATGCCCCAATTAATCTCAGTAGAAGAATTAAAAGAAGTCAAAAAAATACTTCAAGAATTAAATATAAACAACTTAAAATTAGGAGTCATGATTGAAACCCCAGCCTCAGTTCAAATAATTAAAGACCTTTGTAAAGAAGGAATAAAATTTATTTCATTCGGTACAAATGATTTAACTCAATATCTCCTAGCAGTAGATAGAGGAAATGAAAACGTCCAGCATTTATTTAATGAAATGGATCCAGCAGTTCTTTATCAATTAAGTTTTGTTATAAGAACATGTAAAAGAGCAGGAGTAGAAACAAGTATTTGTGGACAAGCAGGAAGTAAAAAAGAAATGGTAAAATATTTAGTTGAACAAGGCATTGATAGTATAAGTGTAAATGCCGACGCTGCAAAAGAAATTTCAGATTATGTAAAAGAATTAGAAACACAAAGAGGAGAAAGCCCAAGACAATATCAAGCAGAAAAAGAAAACGAGAATAAAGAGAAAGGAAAAGATAATTTTACAAACCATGAAAACTCCCAAAAAAACCAAAATCAAAGTACTCCAATAGAAAAAGAATTATCTCAACAACCCGAACAAAAAGAACTAATTACCGAAAAAATTGAAGAAGAAATAATTCAAGAACCAAACCCAGAAAAAACCTCTACCCCCAACTTTATAGAAAATATTGAAGAAGGAATAAAAGAAATAGGAGAAAAAACAGCAGAATTAATTGAAGAATTCAAAGAAGAAATTGATCCTTCAAAAGAGGAAGAAATGTATCACCAAACATTTAAAGAAGAACCAAAAAATTTTACAGAAGAAGAACTTCCACAAATTAATGGAACAGAAAATTTAAAACCAATTTCAGAAGAAAAAAATTCTGAAATTGGAAAAGATAATGAAATCGAATCAGAAGAAAAATTAGATATTTTTTAAGAGATAAAGTTTTTTCTAACAAAATTGTCATCAAATAATCCTCCCACCAAAGAGTTTTTAAATTAGCTTAACTTAAATAAAATATGGCAAGAAAAAAGGCGAAAAAGAAAACTAATAAAAAAGTTTCTCCAATAAAATCTACTGCACAACAAGATAATGTTGAAAAAATTTTAGTTCAAAATTTTGTAGACTTACAAAAAGTAATGACAATTTTATCAACAAAATTTGATAAATTAACAAATCAAATTTCAGGACTATTAGAAATTTTTGAAAAATCTGCAGAATCACTTTCAAAAAAAGATTTCAAAGCTGAACAAGAATCTGGAGAAACCCAAAAAATATTAGAAGCAATCAAAAGTATTGCAGAAGAAAATAAAATAATTGCCAAAGGGTTAACTTTAATGAATCAACAAAATAATACTTTACAAGAAACCGTTCCAGTTCAAACTCCACAAGAACCAGAAAGAACAATTAATCCGCAAGGAATTCAAGCGCATCCTTACCCTACCCCTGCATCAAATAATGTAGACAATTATGAAGCATCAATTGCTTCTAGATTAGAAAAACTCAAACCTCTCCCAAAGAAGTAAAATGCTAAAATTAACTTCGCAAGAATTCAGAGAAATTTTTCTTACTAAATTTACACAAGAATTAATAAATACTTTTGCTCCAAAAGAAATAATCAAACTTGAAACAGAGATTAAAGAAATTAAAAAAGATTACAACCCTCCACAAATTAAAAAACAAATAATCTCTCCTCCAAGAAAAAGATTCCAACAATCTACTAGGCCAATAATTAATCCAATGAGAATTAAGGAAAGAAGATTACCTCAAAGATTACAATACCTTCAACCAATTCCAAGAGAAACACCAATGGATTTGGGAAAACTAAATCAAATCTTAAAAAATCCTAGAATTAAATCAATTATATGTAATGGTTTAGAACAACAAATAATAATTAATTCTCCCAACCCCAATAAAATAAATCTTACACTTTCAAAAGAAGAAATAGAAAATATCATAAATGAATTTTCAAAAATTTCCAAAATCCCAGCTCAAGAAGGAATTTATAGAGTAGCAGCAGGGAGATTAATTTTATTAGCAGTAATATCAAAACTAACAGATACAAAATTTATCATCAAAAAAATCCTCCCACATCCATTAATGATGCACAGATAAATTTAATCTTTTTTAACTCTCTTCCTCATCTTTCCTTCAGATGACAAGGTCAAATCTTCTCCAGTAAATTTCTTCTCTTTAACAAAATCCTTCTCAAGTTTTTCCCTTGTTACATCTGACAACTTCGCACCTTTTGCATGGCCTATCTTCGCTGTCTCAATAACAAATCCCCCCTTAGAAGGCTCCGCCTTTTTACCTCTTAAAAACTGATTAAGTTCACGTTCTAACTCTCTCTCTTTTATTGCCCCGGCATTATACCATTCACCAATATTCCCTAAAGAAGATCTATTCTTTAAAATTAAATTTATTAATAAAATAGTAAACAGCAACCATGAGATAAAAATAACAATTGGCAACCAATTCCAAAATCCTCCGAGAGTCAAACAATCTGGACAAGAAGGCCCTCCACAATCAACCCCTCTTTCATCATGATTTTTCTCCCCATCAAAACAGTAATCACAATACCCAGTAAAACTTGTAGAAATTAATGAAATATCTAATCTTTCCAATTCAGAAAATTCTAAAATCGGATCCCGCCTCATTCGACTCAATAATTCTCCAGTAATCTTATCAGAGACCTCCACATACTCTTCATCACACCACTCCACTGAATCAGTACTTATTGCAGTAGTTAATTCACAATCTTTTCTTTCAGTTCTATCAAATTCACAATTCCCAAAATCAGTACAAATTCTTTCTTGATAACCCTGCACAAAACTCGAACCTTCAACTACATCATCCAGATAATATTTAGAACTACACTCCCCCCAATCTCCACAAGTCCAAGAAGAATAACAACTACACTCTTCTCTTTTTGGCTTTCCAAAACTTACTCCGCAATCATTTAGATCAACGCAATCATAAGGATAAGAATAACTATCTCCGTCGATACAATCAGTCTCTTCACAATGCCAAATCGGAGCGCATTCTAAACTCGCATTTTGATTAATCTGCACATTCCATAAAATTTCCTGCAAATCTCCATCAACTCCAATCACAACTTTTACTTTTTCAGATTGATCAAAAATATAATTAATTGAATCAGAAAGTTTTCCAACTCCTAACTTATCACCACTTAAATTTTCTCCAACAAACCAATCCAATTTAATATTTGCCTCTCCAGCCAAATCTTCTACTTCAACCCCAAAATCTAAATCCTGTCCTAATGCAATAATTATATCTAACTCTTGAGGAAAATAATCAATCTCAATTCCAGAGATACATTGTTGAATTTCATTCGGTTTAATTATTTCGGTGCCACAAATTTGCGTATCTCTACAAGATCTATTTTGTTCACCATCAATACAAGAAGTCCAATCATCACAAACCCATTCCTCCTCACATGTAATACATTCTCCACTAGAACAAGTCTCCCCTTCCGCACAATAAGTCGCTAACCAACTCTCCCAAGAATTACATTCACCTACAACTCCACAATTTCTACTTCTTGCAATGCTATCAGAAATACATTCAGTTTCTTGTTCTCCCACCTCGCAACTATCAGTACAACTTATTTCACACACTCCACTAGAGCAACTCTCCCCGTCGCTACAAGCACCACAAGTCCCTCCGCAACCATTATCTCCACATTCTAATCCAGTGCACTGGGGTGTACAACCTCCCCCCCCACTATCTCCCCCACCTGTATCACTTGAAGTTATTGTTAAACTTCTTGTTGAAGAATTTTCAATATTCCCTAACGAATCTGTACAACTAATATTCCAAGTGTAACTCGCAACAGACAGCGTCGCACTAATTGTATTTGTCGCTGATTGATTAACATAAGAAGAATTAGTATAATTACTTGCACCAATAGACAAAGTACAATTGCTCACATCATTATCATCTGAAACATTATATGTAAAACTTATCGAAGTTGAAGTTGTAGACAAACTATCTGTCGGAGAAACTAAAGTAATTGCAGGACCGCTCACATCAGTAGTAGTTGCGTTCAAAAATAAAGTTGTAAAATTAGAAGAATAATTTTGAGTTGAAGCATAAGTACAAGTATAATTATAATAACCTTCGCCCACAATAGTTGTTTCATTCACAGACAAACTCCCGTAATCAGCCTCGCTGTCATTCCTTGTCAAATTCAAATTACCTTGAGAAGTCCCAGCAATACAAGTCACATTTGAAACCGTTCCATTTGGAATTGTTTTATTATTAAAAACACTATCTATGAAAATACTTAAACTTGGATCTATCTGATTCACATCAACTTGATAAATTGTTGAATTCAAATTATTTGAAGAATCATTTATTGTAATATTTAACAAATAAGTTGCAACTCCTAAAATTGTTCCATTCTGTAAATAACCACTTGAATTAATTGTGAACCTAGAATCATTTACAACATAAGAATCAAAGCCGACAGCGTCGATTGCATCAAAATCAACACCTAAAGAAACTAAATAATCTAAACTTGCATTTGCAGGTATGGTTGTGAAATAAGGTAAAGTTGTATCTGCTCCACCAGTTAAAGTAAAATTAGAATTGGCAGTTAAACTTGTTCCAGAAACATCTTGTAGCACAGTTCCAGAAACATCCACTGCTGAAGCAATTACTCGATAAGTTCCAGAAGATTGTCCTGAAGAATCCCACGCAACCCCATTCCAAATTGTATCTAACCCAGTTACATTCCCTGCCTTATACTCTCGCTCATTTCCTGTTGAAGTATCATTAATAACACTAGCAATAAACTGCCACGCCGCCCCATTCCAATATTCAATATTCATTATCCAATAAAGTGAAAGCCGCTTAATTCCCAAATTATCTAATTTAGATTGATTTGCTGCAGGAGTGGTTTTCCCACTACTAATTGTAAAATCCCATGTATCAGAAAGAATAGAATTTGAATTATTCGAAGTATCATAACATCCCACACTCCAATTATGCGCACCGTCGGCAATCTCAGTAATTTGCTTATAATCCACATCCAGCGTTGAAACAGAAAGAGTTACATTAGCGGTGTCATCTAAATATAAAGTGCAATTTCTAGGATTACTCGTTACATCTGTCACATTCCATGAGAAAAGTAAATCCCGTGGAAGCAATACAGAATCATTTGTAGGAAAAATCAAACTAACTACGGGATTATCTGTATCACTCGGAGCAAAAGAATTATTATAATAAAGATCCTCAACAGCCGATGCGTCGAGGTAACTTCCCTGATAAGAAGCAGTTTTATTCATCTGCTCACAGAAAATCAAATAAGATAAATTAGAGGTTAAATTCCAAGTCAAATTAAATTGAGTATTAGTAAGATTTAGATTATATAATAAATTTGAACTTAAAACCTGTCCTGCATTCCAACAAGTGTTCTCTACTCCCGAGCAATTTTTTAGATAGCATGTTGCATTATCCCGCGCTGAACCATACCCCCCTGCTGGAGCCACACTGTAGTTAATTTCCACACTCCCAGTACGATTTTCATTATCTGGCCACACAGGAGTAAGAATCTTCACATTATAATTATAAACTCCTCCTCCACAAACACATTGTTCCCCTTGCCCTAAATCATAAACATATCCATTAGAACACCAATCATCCTTTACCCCATCACAATCTCCATCAAGCAATGCTCCTTCGCCACAAAAAGACGCTCCCGGAAAAATAGCCCAGCTGTTATCATCGCAATCAGTAGTACACAAACCAGCAGACGGGTAACCATCTCCATCACAATCAGACCGGCACTCACCAGCACAGATTACAGTAGCACATAAATTTGAATCAACACCGCAAGCATCAATGACCCCATCGCAACTATTATCAATTCCATCAGTAAGATTTTCCGGTGCTCCTGGGTAAATGGCGGCGTTTGTGTCGTTGCAATCTATAAGAGTATCTAAGCAAGCAAGAGAAGAGGGAGATTGGGAGTTATAAAAAAAACTATCCCAATCAGAATCCAAATCTCTTTCTCCACTCCTAGTTAAAATACTCTCAGGGTCAGGACAAGTAGCGACCTCCCAATAAGTAGAATTGTCCTGAATACAACAAGCCTGCCAAGTAGAAGGATTACAAGAATCTCCATAATTGGTTCCATCAACACAAACAGAAAACGCTGCAGAACAAACAATATGAAGATTCATAAAAAAAACCAATATCAACAAAAACCTCTTTAACATATACCTTATATCTTTTTATCATATATAAATATTGTGAAACTTATAAATGATCCTCTACCCAAGAATTGAAAGAAAGTGAATCATCCGAATTAATTAACGACTTAGCTAAAGGAAGGAAGGAAGAAAAAAATGATTTCTGATTTGCTCCCCAAAGATCAAGAAAACCGTCAACTCCATAATCCGACATAAATCTAAAATCAACATGAGAAGTATCAGGAACAACAATATTATCAAAAACACTCCCATACTTTTCACAAAGTAAGCTATACCCATGGCAGAATTCGGGATGATGAATCAGCGCATATCTTGAAGTATGTTGGAGTGGATAGGTCGCCCAATAAGTCATAATTCTAACAGAAATTTCCTCCACATCCCTCTCAAAGATTTGCTTAGCATTGGGGTCATCTATAAGTTCTAAAAAATGATCAGGGAAAAAGGATTTGTAAGGTTCAGCTTCTTTCCGATTAATACACCTATTCATTAAATTTCTAACCTCAAGAGCATCTTCATAAAATCTACCAGCAATATTTGACGCCAAAGCAGGATTTCGTCCAAAATAATCATGACTTTGTTCATGAAAAGCAAACCTATAAATATCTAATGAAGAAACTGCTGTAGGATCAGAAAGAACCACCCTTTTTTTTGAGGAGTCGTGTTCTCCGCGACTACTATCAGAAATATCAAAAAGGCCATTTAAACACGTTTTAAAAAAGGGAGGAGTTCCAGAAAAATCATCTCCAATAATAAAAATAGGAGTATCGTTTCCAGGTGGAAAGGGACGAGCCTTTAATTCTTGTTTTAATTCCACTAAGTAAGAAGGAGAAATTTGAGAGAAAAAATCATTCCCTAATTTATTTTCATGAATTGTCTTAACTAACGGAGCCCCTAAAAAGAATCCTAAAATAGAATAGGTTGCAACCCTTCTTAAGGGGCTACTTAACCCCAACCTAATTCCCGCATTTACAACATCAACCCCAATATTCTTAACCCCCACAGCAACACTCCTAACACTTTCTCCAACAATAGCAACTTCATTCCCCACATGACCAATCCCAGCCACCACACTTCTAAAAGGATGCCTAACTACATCTTCAACAGCACCATAAATTTTTACGGCTCCAGCTTCAAAAGCCTCAGCTTTTTGTGCAGTATACTCTAATAATTGATTTCCAGCCTTGTCAATTGCTTGAAATCCTCCACCCACAAAATCAATTCCCTTCCCTACCCCCCCCAAAACTCTCCCGCCAATTTCTTTAACTTTATCTTTAATATCATAATCCCCCACATCAATAACTCCCTCTCCAACTAAACTCCCCCCTTGCGCTAATCCTCCAACATTTCCTCCCCCTAAAACAGCTTCTCCAAATCCTCCCGGAATAACAGAACTTCCCGCAGAAACTACCTTATTAACTAAATCCTTATGTGAACGAACATACCCTCTAGCATAATCATTAAATCCCTCAAAAAACTGATTTTGATAATCCATAGGAACAGTCGAAGGCATTATTCTTTACCTCCAATATGTCGCACATGATAATTATAAAATCTAAATGCCAGCCGATCTAATTTTCTCAATTTTGCCTTATCTTCTTGTCCAACTGCAAATTTTTCCAAATCAATTCCACAATATTCAAACATACGAGATAAAAAAGGTGCTAGAATATCATAATCAACTTCAACAGCAGAATCATTTGAGTTACCAACGTCTAAAGAATTCTCGTAGTCTCCTGCAAAATCTCCATCACCCCTCTCATTAGATGATTGCATTTTATTTATTAGTTAATTTAATTTGTAAATGTTTCTTTGATTAATCCCACGCATAGGGTTTTATTTTATCTTTATAAGTTTGCAAGATAAATTTAAGCAGTTTCAAAAAGAACAACCTCCGGCAAAGGATCAGGCTCCATATAAAGTTCATCTGGGATGTCAAAAGGTTCCTCTAAAAGTTTTATCGCCTTCCGAAGTGCTTTCTGAAGGGGAGAAGGTTTATCCCTTAAATCCCTCATTTTCTTAGAAGCAGATCTAATTTTTACTTTTAATCTTTTTGCAGAATGAATCAAATCAGAATATGCGACATTAGAATCTCTATCAATCTCATCTAAATCTAAGGATAACTTTTTAACATCATCACGAAGAGCTTGAGTTCCTTTAGAAACAGCAGTACATTTTGTAACTAAATCACTTTGAGAACTATTCTCTGCATATTTTTCTCCTGCAAAAGAAGAATACCCTAAAACTAACATTCCCAAACCATACACACAAGATTTCAAACTTCCCATTTTACCAAACCTCCCACGCAAAATTTTTTCTTTGAACTTTCCAATTATTTATCAATTTCATGGATTTCGAACGTTCGGTTTTTCCCTCAAACATTCTTACTGGCATTCCACTAACAGCTTTTATTTTCATATAATTTCTAGTCAAAAATACTTTATAAACTTTTCTATTCTGTTACCACTACATAATAAGACAAATAACAATTTACGTTACTTGCATCTAACAAATAACAAACTATTAAACCTAAAACCAATCACGAATAAAAAGCACAATTCAATTTTTTTCAATCCAACTAAAAATTTCTTTTTTAATATTTTCCTTTTCTGCATCTCTTAATGACAAATGCCCTCCCTCAAAACAAAGAACCTTGCCTCCACAAATGGACTTTATAATCTTAAGTTGATTTATACAATTTAAATCCTTTTTTCCATGAATCAAAAGACAATTATTATTAAATTTAGAAGTGTTGATAAATTTATCTTGGATTAATTCATTAAACCCGCCATCATTCATTCTAATCACATTTTTAAAACCATTCTTGATAAATTTTAAAACTTTAAAATTTTCCTTAAAATTTGGATAAAATTTTTTAAAACTTAATAAGGGGGAAATTAAAATTCCTTTCATATTAAAAAAGTTTTGTAAAAGCTTAATACCAATAAAACTTCCAAAACTAGAACCTAATAAATATATATTTGCTTCCTCAAATTTTAATGAAAACTCTTTACCACCAAAAAATTCATTAAACTTCCCTCCTTCCTTAATGTATTTAACTAATTCAAAAATCGCTCTGGAAGGATCTTCCTTGAGAAACCGTCCTTCACTTTCATAACACCCACTATATCTTGGGAACAAAACAGCATATCCCCTTCTAGAAAATTCTTTCATAAGAATTTGACTTTTAGGAAATGAAGGAAATCCATCCAATAAAATTATTAATTTCCCCCTATTTAAAAACTTATTAGGCATACAAAATTCAAAAAAAATTTCATCATATTTACTTTTAAAAATCACTGGTTCCCTCAAAATATTTTCAAAATTAACTTTAAGATTTCTATATTCTGAATCTTCAATCAGCCTTTTCAATTTTTTTTCACCAAATTTTAAAAGAAGAAACCTTGTCAATTCTTCTTGTCTATTAAGATGCATTAAATGATTTTCTATTCTTTCTTCCTGAGGATTTAAACAATTTTTATAGTATAACAATCGAGTTATCAGTGTAGAATCAAGTCCAGCATAAAAGAATTCCATAGCCTCACCAAGAATCTGAATTTTAGCTTTAACTTTATCTTGACGAAATAATGAATAAAAATCTTTTATATGTCCTGGACGCAAATTAATATTCCCCTTAGGTAAATCTTCTTTTTTATCTAGCATAAATTGAAACCCATAATCATCATTTTTTTTCATCACCCATGAAAATTCGTGAAAGGTATATTTTTGAAGATATCCTTTCTTCTTAAAATCCTTCTTCAAATCACCCAACTTATCTAAAAACTTCTTTGTCACAAAAATATCTAAATCTGTATCTTCTTTCAAAGCCTCCACCTGCCCAGTCAAAAAATATACCGCCCAACTACCTGTAATTACAACCTCCTCATTCAAATTATGTTTATTAATTACCCATAGAAAATCAGAAAAAATTTTATGACTCATCCAACTATAATCTAAATGAAGCTCTGTATTAGACATTTGCTTTCCCGACCCCCCTGTATCTTCTCAATACTTCAATGACATGTTGTGTACCTATTTTCTTTAACTCTCCACTAGTTAAAACTCCAGATTCATATTTTGAGCAAATATCTTGAAAAACCACTTCATCTTCCAAAGTATATCCTAAAATTTCTATCATAGCATCCTCCTCAAGATTGCCCCCATTTCTCCTATGTTCCTCTAATGTCGAACCTCCCCCACTTCTAGATCGATTAATCTTCTTTTGAATAGTAACTTCATCATCACTTAAAACAATGTAACTATTTATCTTTTTTCTTGTCATCTTTCCCCCATTCATCCCCCTCATAAAACGATGATAAATTCCAGCAGGTAAATTAATTCCTTTTGCCTTTCTCAAAATATCTCTAATAAAAGAAACATTAGGATCCTGATTTATTCCTCCCACAATTAATGCTGAAGAAGAATTTGTTTCCTGAGCATAAACTAAATCAGATAAAGTCATTAAAAAACTTTGATAATGAGAAAATTTATTTGTTCCAAAAATCCTCTCGAATTTCCTTTGATCAATTAATCTGCCAAGAGAAATTCCTCTCTTAAAATATCTACCAAGTTGATTAGACTGATACATGAAATCAATATTTCCAATATCTACCCCAGAAGATTCTAAATAAGGGATAAAAATTTTTTCAAAATCCTCTTTAAAATCCCCCTCACTTATCCCCTTAACACTTTGTGCCTCAATATCTGCAGCAGAAATAACTACTTTCTTGCCACACTTTTGAAAAAATTTAATTTCATCAAATAAAACCTTTGTTCCTAAATGAACTATTGAAGGATTTAAAACTCCTGCAATAACAAAAAAATCCCTATTCAATATCTCTTCTAACCCCCTTTGAGCATAAATAATATTTCTAGTTAAAAGATGATTCATCTTTCCAAAAATTCCTTCATCCACTATTGGCCTAACATTATTCTTTAATTCTGTTTTAAATTTCATACCATTTACTATAAATTAGAATTTTTAAAACTTCTGTTAGTTAAATCAACTAAAAATTAACTACTGCAAAAATCCCTAACTTAATTTTTTTCAAACCCCTAAAACCAATCACGAATAAAAAGCACAATTCAATTTTTCCATCTTTAAATTTAATTGATTAATTTCTTTTTTAGAAAGATATTCTTTATGGCCCCCAACCACTCCTCGCCTTATTTTATATGATTCTGGATTCTTACAATCCCCTGGAGCCAATCTAGGAACCGAAAATAAATTATCTTTTTCCATCCTATGCATTTCATTAAAAGAAGAATCTTTAATTGCATCCTGAATTAACTTAGAATCGATATCCTTAATATTCAAAAAATCTAAAATCCCATTAATCCATTTTTCAGGTTCAGAAAATAAATCCTCATATCTAATTAAAAAAAAGTTAGGATCATCAATATACTTCAACCAAATATTATAATAATTAATAATAGTATCGAATCCTCCTCGAGATTCTAACAAAAAATCTGAAAGACTACCCTTATATCTATGGCGCCTCTGTGATTGATGAAAATACCAAGAAACAATTACATCCCGAGGATCTCGAATTAAAAAAATTATTTTCTTCCTCAATAAATTATTTTTACATTTACTCAATTCTCCAACCTTCTTAAACTGAGGATAATCTTCATGAATTAAAGCCATACTTGGCAAATTTTTAATTGGAAAAGTTGTTTTTTCTAAACTAGTGATATAATCTAAAGGCAAATCAAATTTCTTTTGAAAAATTTTAGCAAGAATCATAGCAAGCCAAGTTCTTCCACATTTAGGAAACGATACTAAAAGCGAATTTGCAATACAAATCTTAATCCAATCATTAGCTTTCTTAAACACTTCAATATCAGTAATATTAATTAACTTATCCAAAATATCATCATACTCCCCCCAAAAAAATTCTGAATGTTCATCAGAAAGTAAAGTTGTTTTCTGTTGAACTTCTGCCAAAAAATATGTAACCGTTTTATCCTGCACAATCCCGTCTTTTTCAAAAGAATAAAAAATATCTTCTACAAAATTCTCATCCAAAACAAAATTCCTTATCCCTGTCTCTTCAATAATTTCTCGTTTAGCAGTTTCTTTTTTTTTCTCTCCTTCTTCTATTCTACCCTTAGGAAAACCCCAATGTGCCCCTGTTTTAATATGTTTAAGCAAAAGATATTGGATTACTCCATTCTTAATACAATAAACAATTCCCCCTGCCGAATTAATTTGAATAGAATTCATCTTAAATCAATCCTTGGATAGTATGCATAATATATTCTGAAGTATTTTTAATGCTATCCTCTGCATTTAATCGATAAATAACCCCCGAGTCCCTTTGCTTTCTTATAGCTTCATCCATAAATCCCAAATATTTTCCAAAAATATCTGAAACAATCTCCGGAGATCTTTTTTTAATCACTTCATTCATTGTCAAAGGATTTTGAAACTCTAATAAAAAATGAGCATTCTCAATTGAAAAATATCCCCCCTCTTGATTTAATTTATCTACAAATAAACATGATTCTTTCAATCCCTTTCCAGTCCTTTGCATGCAATGTGCTACACACGAAGAATAAATAGTTATAAATCCTCTGTCCTCCAAAACAATATCTTTATCCATCTTAAAAGTCAACTCATCTCTACGCACAGTACTTTCCAAATTAGCCAAAATTATTTCTTCCACAGGAGCATTATGATACCAATCCACTCTTTGAGAAAAATCTTTAGGAAATCTTTCATCCAAAGGTAATCTTTTCGAAGCTACCCCCACAGCCAATCCCCTTTTTTGTAACAAAGATAAAACAGCATTTATTTGTTCAGTCTTTCCAGAAGTATCAATTCCTCCAATCTCAAATACCTTTTTCATTTGCCCTTCACTAAAAGTTTTAATATTTGATTTCTAGTCTTCACAAGATCACAATTAACCACACAAGGAACATTATTTGTCTTGGCATCTTGTAATAAATAATCTTGTATGATTCTTGCTTTAGGAAATCGCTCATAAAATCTCTTGGGATTTATTCCTCCAAACTCTTTTTTTCGTCTTGCAATATTTAATAAATGATTTTTTTCAGAACACCCCACCATAATTAAATGAAAATTCTTCTTCTTCAAATATTCTTCAAAAAAAGAAGGAATTATCTGAACACCCTCAATTATGGTATCCTTTCCTAAAACATATGCTCTCTCAATAATCCTGATTATTGAGAGTAAAATTGATTCACAATATTTTATGAACGAACAAATAACACTCATCTCTGAATCATCGTTTACGTGTTCCCAAGCAGTTGTAGAATTATAATATAAATATGGTTGATCATTCTTAGAACTAAACCCCCTAATCGCCTCCCTAACAACATCTACATCCACTATTTGGCTTATCTTCAATTTCTTCCCCAATTCTAAACTAAGAGCAGATTTTCCCACATAAGAAGCCCCTCCAATCAAAATTATTTTGGGATTTTTAACCATCTCTTCTTTGAATTAAATTTTTGTACTCTTCAGAATCAATTTGATTAAAGATAAAATTCCTACAAAACATCAGAACAGAATATATTTTTTCTAGATCATTAATACTTAATTTTAATTGACTCCTAAAACTTTGTATCTCTTTTAATTCACCTCCTTTTTCAGCATTTATTTTTTCACTAAACCAAGTTATAATTTCAGCCTTATCAGATGGAAAAAAATTTATACAATTTAAACATTTTTTTGCAAGAATAACCGAAAAATTAATTCCTTTTTTAGTATTAGATAAAATATCTTTATGAAAATGGGAAATTAAATCACAACTTTCTCGATAAATATCTAACAAATTATAACTATCACATTTAGTAAAAATCTTACGGACATCATCCCCATAAATAAGAATAGCCTTTGCTATTTCCTTAGAATAAACCGCAGATTTTCTACCATGAAAATGAACTTTTCGTTGAGAATCCTCGATTAATTGTGCTTCATCAATAAATGAAATTGAAATATCTAACCCTTTACCCTCCCCAAATTTTTTAAGTTTTAACTGAATATCAAAAATATCTTTAATTGTATGATCTTGGGAAAGAATAAAACTCAAATCTATATCATTAAAATCTTTATCGAATCCTCCAATAGAAAGGGATCCTCTTAAAAGAACAGACTTAACTACTCCACTGTATTTTGCGACATCTTGAATTTTCTTAAAAGCCACTTTTAAAATATCACTTTCTAATAAATTTATCTCCAACTGCCCTTCTTGTAAAGAATTATTCTTTTTAACTAGCATAAAAATAAACGTTTCAAAGGCTATAAAAATCTTTTGACTTATCAAAACTTTAAAAAAATTTCCAAAACCAGAGGAATTTAGAAATAAATCTCTTAACCTCTCACAAAAACAAATCTTTAATTTTATCCCACAAAATTAATTTCTCTTCCTCAACAAAACCAAAATCAAATTGAAAAGAAGGCGGATCAGTCAGATTAATAATCTCTCCTACAGTAAAATTATCTTTAACCTGGGAGATATTTGCCCCTGCTGTCTTTAATTGCAATGTCAGATTATTAGCATAAATATTAATACTAATATTTTCCGAACTATTTGAATATCCATTTGTATCATTAGCAAAAATCCGAAACGTCCTTGTCCCATTTGTCCAAAAACTAAAATTATAATAATACTTACTTGAAATGTTACTCATAGTATAATTCACACCACTATACTCCAATAAAACACTATCAATTCCATCAGCATCGGTAACAGTTGCAGTAATATTAAAATTAGTTCCAATACCTGCTGTATACGGCTCATAACTCTCTATCACTGCAGGAGGAGTCAAAGAACTTCCATTTGCAATAATAATAGTATCATTAACAGTCAGATTAGAATAACTCGCATTTCCATAACAATTCACACTCCAATCAATCGTAAGATTTGAAGCAAAGGTTTTATTATATTCATAAAGCAAACTAGTCGCATTATAACTTGTTCCAACTTGAGTAGAAAAACTTCCTGTAGAATTCTCACTAAAATTACAAGTCGCTCCAACAATTGGAATCCCTGTCACATTATCTGAATAATTAGCATAAAAATAAGCTTGCTCATTTACTTGTATAACATTGCTCCCACCCTCGGTATCATTAGAATCATAAATAACTAATTTACTTGTAGGAGTCTCAGCTGCCCCGGTTCCTGAAACATTTAATTTGTAATATTCACTAACATTTGTAACAAAACTAAAATATCTATTTGGACAGCTTGTATTAACATCATTCAAACTAGTTGCATTAGGACAGATATAAACACTTCCAGTATTATCTTTAACAGGAACATACAAACTGATATTCCCCGAAATTTCACTATGCCCTGAAGGAAGATGAACAAAAGACTTGGCCAAAGTAGAATTTGCATCTGCAGTAATATCGCTCCAATTAATTCCCTGAGAAAAATCAACATTTAACTCTGCAATCTTCAAAGCACTAGAATTAGAATTTAACAAAACAACATGTGTTCCATTCAATTCATCAGTTTCAGGATTAACACTTTCATTATCTGCCAAAACAATATCCAAACTAGTATTAACATCACTGATTGTATTAACATTAAAAATAAAATAATTCTGCAGCGACGATGAATTCAAATCCTCCCCAGTTCCATTTCCATAAGCCCACCAAGTATAATTATAAGTTCCATTAACTAAATAAAAAGAATAATTCCAAACATTAATAGAAAGATTATTCGCAGTATAATTTGTGTTATTAATTTCCAACCAAACAGTTCCATTTGTGTTTTCCACAGTCACATTAAATATCGCAGTTCCATTTCCAGCTAGACTTCCATTATTATCCGCGTAATTTGAAAACAAAGGATAAACAGTACTATCCCCCAAGAAGAATTCACTTGTAAAATCAAACCATGCTCCAAGATCTTCACAATCTATACTAAATCCACAACCCTCATCACAACCTGAACAATCCCCTGCAGTTACTGCACTTCCTTTTCTATCATAACTTGGACAATAAACTATATCACCACAACCATCATTATATTTTGCGCACTGACCAGAATTTCCCCCGGTAACACTTGCACCATCACAAGCAGCATCTTCCAAAATATAATTCCACTGAGGAGGTTCGCCACCATAAGAAACAGTACAAGTATCTGAACTATATGCCCAACTGGTCCTATTTGTAATAAAAAAGGCGTTACATGCCGTATCTCCACAAGTTGATGCATCTGGATCACACCCACTTACCGGATCAACAACAAAATCAAAATCCACATTCCCTCCAACAATTTTTAAATCAAAAGTA
Organism: archaeon; assembly: GCA_018657525.1. Taxonomy (GTDB): domain Archaea; phylum Nanobdellota; class Nanobdellia; order Pacearchaeales; family GW2011-AR1; genus JABHWZ01. Next base: position 62,387 of record JABHWZ010000005.1, read on the forward strand.
TCCTGCGGTTCTCCAGTTAAATTAGTCAAATAAATCTGATACTTTTTATCTTCTGAAATAATTCCAAAACCAGCAATTAACTCAGTTCCATCTTTTTCGTAAACTTCAACACTCGCATTCTCTGAACTCCTTGCATAAATTGTAATATCTTTTGTCGGCGTCAAATTCTGTTCAAAACTAACTCTCAAATAATGCGACGCAGGAATACTTGAAAAAATCCCATCTCTCGACGACACATTCAAATAAACATCCTCAATAAAAGTTCGATTAGAATCCAAATGTTCTGCTTTTGTAATTAAAATAATCTCAAAAGTCTGATTCGACAAATGCGGCACAATCCATTCTAAATAATCCACAATCCCATCTGCATCCAAATCAAAAGCATCAAAATCCATGTAACTTTTATTTTCTTGCCAATAAATTTTAATATCCTCCGCGCTCTTTAATTTAAAATCCTCATTAATTAAAGTGTAGGCCAGAACATCTGTATAATTTAAATCATCTGGACCAGTAATCAAAACATTTTTCCCATTTTCTTTTTCAATTTCAAAAGACTGCGGCGCTTCAGTAAAATATTCTACCACTACTTCTTCCAAATCCTCAATTGATTCACCAGTCTCACTAAACACTTCATCCAAATCAATAATTAATTCATCCTCTACCTCTAAAATGTTCCCCTCAATTTCATTAATGACATTTCCACTCATTCCTAATTTTGATAACCAATTAAAAAACTTAGAAAAAATTCCTTCTCGTGCTTCATCTCCAATTACAAAACCAGTCAAAGGGCTAGAAACTACTCCATTTTTATTTATCTGGTCAACCTCCAAATTATACTCTTCAATTTCATTTTCCACGTTCTTTGCTTCATCATCAATCTTAATACTTACATTAACCGCCCCAAAAGGTAATTCAACGGAAACATTTTTAGTATTATTTAATTTAATAGATTTCACCCATTTTACAGGCCGCCCAATAACGATTTTGTATTTTCTAGTCTCCACCACTAAATTCACAGTCTCATTTGAAAAATTAGATTCTACAATTAAATCAGTCGAATTATTTTCAGTAAAATTTATATCAATTTCATCCTCAATCAAAGGATCAACAACTGTTTGATTATCAATCTCTATTGGATCCTCTTCCGGAGTTGTTACATTAATCTCCAGAATAATATCATCAATATCTGTATAATTATCTTCCATAATTGTTTCAATCAAATCTTGTGTTTCATTAATTTCAACAATCTCCAATTCCACTTTATCATCTTCTCCTTCTTCTAGTGCCCTCTCTTCGTCCAAAGTCTCATTTACCTTAATCTCCTCTTCAGCTTCCTCCTCCAAGACAAAAATAATTTCCTCTTCTCCAACTTCATCTTCAATCTCTCCAATGCTCTCTCCCTCAACAACCCCTTCCCTTAACTCCTCACCAATATCCTCCAAATCTTCCTTCTTATCCTCCTTTACTTTTTCTACCCCCTCTTCCTTATTTTTCTCCTCATTTACTTTTTCTTTTCCATCATTATTTTTCCTAACTTTCTCTTCCTTATCCTCTGAATCTAAATCCTCTGAACCCTCAGTTACATAACCAACAAGACTCATAAAAGAATTACTAACAGAATTAACAACCTGCCTCAAAACATCTAAAACTTTTGGTTCCTCTTTGGCCTCATCGAATTTCACTAAATCAGAAGTACCATCAAACACTTCTGGAGAAATTGACTCAGAAGAAAAAGAACTTCCTGAATTAAAATACTGCACCCCTAAAAAAATACTTGCCAATAAAAACGCAATTAAAAAAACAGACAAAAATAATTTTTTACCAGAACCCCGGGGCTTTTGCCCAAGATATTCTGACACAACTTTCCCACCAACTCGTTTAGAACTATAAATATATGGACCGTAAACTTTCCCCCCTCTTTTAATATACCTCTTATAACTCATACACACCTCACAAAAAATAACGTAGTGTAACTATATAAATCTTATTGCAAAAATATTTTCAAATTAAAAAACGTAGTGTAAATTCCAATTTGTCTTCGTAAAATTACTTAAATAATAACTTAGCTTTCTCTTGAATTTCCTGTTCAAGTTGAAGTTTTTTCTGTTGTAATGCTGCTTCTTTCTTTTCTAACTCTTGCCTTAATTTAACATCAAATTCTCTTTCCATATTTTTCCTCAATAAAACAACCCGATTATTAACTACTTCGTGGATCTCTCTTTGTTTTTCATTTTCTAAACGCTCTCTTAACTTTGCTTCCTTTAAATTATAATCCTGCTCTATCTTAAGATTCATATCATGAAGTTCTTCAATCCTTTTAATCTCGTGAGATAATTTTACCTTATCATTCTTTATTTGATTTCTAAAACTTTCTATCATTTTTCGCATATCTTTTTGCGATCTATCTCTCAAAACTAATTGAATATCTTTCCCCCTAATTTTCTTAACTTTCTCACACAAACTCTTTTTAGTATTTTCAATTTCTTTATTTAAAATAAAAATTTTAGAATTCAAAATCTTTTCTTTTTTAGAAGCAACTCTCTTTAAACTATTAATTTTATCGTTGGAACCTTCTGTATTTTTAGAAATTAACTTCGAAAACATGGTCTTGACTTTACTAACATCTTTATGGCTTGCTTTTTCCTTCTTAGCCATAAATTTTTTCATTAAAACAATTTTCTTTTTTAACTCATGTTCAGAACTTTTTTTATTAGCAATTGTTACATTTTTTTCATTAATTAATCCTAGCAAAGTAGCACTCTTCTTTATTTCTGCATTCAATTTATCTCCCAAAACCAAATCTTTATTATCCACTTTTTTCAATTCACTACTTAACTTTTTTACCTTCTCAGTTTCCCTTCCCAAAATATTTTTTAGTTTAGATCTAAATAAATTCTCCGAAGTTTTAGATTTCTGTTTTAATAGAATAACTAATTCTTCTTCTTGCCTAATTTTAGCCCTCAATTCTTTTGATTTTTTATTAGACCTCTGTTTAAGATCTTCTTTTTGTTTATTAATCAAATCTAATTTCAAACCTAATTGTTTTTCAAAAATTATTTGTTTCTTTTTAAATTCAATATTTAACTCATTAATTTTTCTAACTTCAAGACCTGCCAAAACTTGTTTTTCTTTTTTCTCATTATTGTTATTTAAATCAGCAATCTTTTCCCCAACTTCTTGTTCAAATTTTTTATGAAGCATATGTTTATTCAATAAAAGTTCTTCCTCATAATGTTGTTTAATATTTTGTTTAGACTCATCTAAATTATTTTCAAAAGATTTTCTTAATTCAAGTCTTCTTTTATCAAATTCTTTCTGTGCCTGTTTCCTAAATCTTCTTAATTCTTCCTTTGAAAGATTTACTTTTTGTTTCTTTAATGCTATTTTCAAAAGTTTATTAAATCTCTTTTGAATTTCCTTCTCCAACTTTTTATTAACTTTTTCTGAATATAGATCGTGATATTTTTGTCTCAAAGCATTTCCCTTAAGTTTATACTCTTGTTCCTTAGCTTCGATATTATCTCTAAAATTTTTCTCTAAATCTGTTTCCTTATTCTTAATTTTTTTAGAAAGTTCTGATTTAATTTCTTCCAAAGAAAAACCAAACATCTCATTAACAGTAATATCCACACTCGGATCAATCCTCTTAAGTAATTCTCTTTTTCTTTTTTCTTCTCTTTTTTGATGAGCAGCCTGCTTCTGAAGTAAAATTAATTCTTTTTGCATTTCAATTAATTTTCTAGAATTAATTGAATTTTTAGTTGAAGAAACTAAAGATTTTTGTTTTAAATCATTTTCTAGTTTTTTTATTTTTCTACGAACTCCTGCATTCTTTTCTACATCCTCCAATTTATCTTCAATTCTATTTATTTTACTATGTATTGCTTTAACTTTTAAGGTAGCTCGTTTTCTTGAATTATTTCTATTAAGAGAAATCTTTATCTTTAATTGTTTTAATTTTTTTTCTATATTAGAAATTTCAGAAACATTTTTTAATTTAGATTTAATAACAGCGACGTCGGATTCAAACCCTTTTGTATCTAAAGCATTCAGCTCTGCCTTGAGTTCCTCTAGCCTCTGAACTCCTTTACTAAAAATTTCAAAATCTCGCTTCAAACTCACCTTTTTTTTATTCATTTTTTATCCTTCTTTTTTTTTCTTTCCGCAATTCACGATGCCTATGCGTAATGGCCTTCCCCTATCCGAGCTTCGCGATGCCTATGCGTAATGGCTTCCTGGCATCCGTCGGAGGCAATTAAAAGATGCCCATTCAACTATCGCGATGCCTATGCGCAATGGCCTTCCCCTATCCGAGCTTCGCGATGCCTATGCGTAATGGCTCTTTTAACTACTAGTAATTAATACTATTTAAATTTATTTCTTGTAACCTTGTTTTTTCCATTTACTCATTAAGGTGCTCATCTCTTTTGCACCCACTCCATTTAATTTAGATTCTAACACCACTGTATTATATCCTTGTGATTTCCAATCAATCATCTTTTTCTTCAACACACTAGGAGAAGATTTTTTCTTTTTCAATATCTTTAATTCCTCCATTCTCTTACTCTGAACTTTCTTCAAATTATTAACTTTCTCTTTTATCTGTTTTTGTACAGCTTGTTTAGGCACTCCTGTGTTTCGAAGCAGCTTTTGTTGCGCAAGCAAAAATTCTCTTTGCCTTTTTAATTCCAGAGAATTTTCTCTTTTTAAATCTAAAAAAAGCTTATCCCGACTCTTCACTGAACAATATAACATTAACCCAATTCCAACAATAAAAATTATCGCAAAAAGTACAATAAAAAAATTAGAATTAAAATTCCCGAATGTAAAACCAGAGGAAGCCAAACCATCAATAGTAAAAATAGCGCTTGAAACCCCAATAGATGAACCATACTTCACTTGAACAACTGAAAAATAATTCCCTCTCTCTAAATCTTTTGATAATTGAAATGACTTACTAAAACTCGCAGTTTTATCGACGATTAAACTATCTTCTTCTGAAACAAGGAGCACTCCATCTTGCCTGTAAATAGAATAATCTATATTAACAGAAGGATTATTAAAACCATTTGTACCAAAAGTTAAATCAAAAACTTTAACCTGCACCACCAAATTCTCCCCTGGACTCACACTAGAATAAGCAGGAGGAATATCCAAATCCGCATCAAAAAATAAATCCTGAGACTCTACCTCTAAAATAACCGGAAGCATTAACATCTCTGCACTTGTTTTTATACGAATATTTCCAAAATAAACCCCTGGCAAAAGACCCGCAGAATTAAACTTCACGGAGATAGTTTTATCCTCATTAACACCCAAAACTACATTCTCCTCTTCAAACGAAATTCCATCCACCCCCTCTGAACTAAAAAAAACATCATCTTGTTTGATACTCGACAAACTAAAAGACTTAAGCACCTCAGAGTTTTCTTTTAATGAAACCTTCAACAAAGCAGTATTTAACTCGACGCTGGCACTAACTAAATTCAAAGATACAATTAAAAAAACCAATACAAACACTCCCCCTTTCATATTTAATGTAGTCATTTTCATAATTTAAATCTTACTATTTCATCATTTTTCTTGCACCAAACGCAAGAGCCACTAATAATAAAGCTACCACCGTTGCTATTGAAAAATACTCTATTTTAGTTTGAACATCCATCAAGACTTGGAACTGTGAAGAAGCCGTCGCATAGGCTCCTGGATAAACTAATTCTAAGCCCAGAATATAATTTCCTGGCAGAAGATCTAAAGTATCAAACTCTTTCGCATAAGATTTTTGATTCAGAACAAAGAAAGTTTCACTTCCTTCTAAATAAGTGTTTCCCTCAAAATCCTTAATCACATACTTTGCTACAACATCGACTTTTTCTTGAGGACCAACCTGAAGAAGATCAATTTGTGCTTTCAATAATTGACCTTGATTAATTTTTTGAGTCCCCTCGAACACTGAAATTGCAGTATCAAACAAGAAATTCTCGCTCTTAACATTTAAAATAACTGGCACTTGATATTGCCTTCCATTAGTTGATAGAGCAATCTTTCCACTTAACAATCCTTTCTCAGGAACATTAAATTTAACGGCTAAATTTTTCATCTCACCAGCATTAATTTTTAATTCATTAATTACAGAAACAAATCCTCCCAATTCTCCTAAAATTGAAAGCTCCAAAGTTAAATTTTCATTACTCGGATTAGATACTTGCAATGTCCTAGTCTCTTCAACTTCTTTAACTAACATTACTTCTAAAGATTGAGGAACTATATTTAAATTCAAATCTTGTTTAAGATCTAAAGGTATTGATGAACTCCCTCCACCCCCTCCACCACTACTTGGAGCAGTTGTTACTGAAGCAGCTACACTAACTGTAAAGTTAACACTTTCACTATAATTAACATTCCCTGCTGAATCATTACAATAAGTATTCAAAGCATAATCTGCATTTGCTAATCCAGTAATTGTTCCTGTAAACCCAGTATTTGTCGCATTAGCAGTCAAAGTACTATTTGCACTTCCCTCACTCAAACTATATTCACAATAACCTGATTCATTTAACTGCACATTCACACTTACTGAATTTGAAGTATATGTCGTTGCTGTTGGACTAACAATCACTACTTCTGGGAAAGTTGTATCATTAACAACAACCCTGTAAAGTGTAGAATTCAAATTGTTTGAAGAATCATTTATTGTAATATTCAATTGATAACTTCCAATTGCTAAAACTGTTGCATTAATTAAGTAACCACTTGAATTTATTGAAAAGTTAGTTGAATCGTCTACAACATACAAATCAAAGCCAACAGCGTCGGTAGCATCAAAGTCAACACCTAAACTTTCAGTTCCATATTCTAAACTTGCATTTGCTGGTATTGTTGTAAAGTAAGGCAGAGTTGTATCGGCAGTCGCAATAGTCACCGTCCGAGTCTCAGTAATATTCTCATTGCCCGCGTCGTCCTTAGCCGAAGCAAAATAAGTATAATCCCCATCAGCCAAACCATCTGTCGCATTCAAACTCTGATTAACATACAATCCCCAATCTGTCGAATTAAACTTATTCAGATTTGAAACATATCGTTGGTAAACTTCGTCAGCTGAAAGAGAACGATTCCAGATACGGACTTCGTCTATTTGACCATCGAACGGATTAATATCCTTACCTATTCCAATTTGTGTATTAAGCCCCTGATAAATACTTGTGGCAGAATCCCCAGAACCCTTATCTGTTCCATCTATATAAATAGTATAAGTATTTCCAGAACGAGTTAATGCTACATAATGCCACCCAAAACCAACGGCACTGGAGCTTGTAACTACCGTTGCACCATTGTGAGCATAAAGTGTACCCGTTGTTTGAGTTGTAAGAAAACTAAATCTTCCAGCAGTAGGATTATGATCATACTGGCTCACTATCACATTATATGAATCATAATCCTCTAGATTAATCCACGACGAAATAGAAAAATCAGTATCAGCTGGAATTAATTTTGCCCCTAAATCAACATAATCCCCAGTCCCATCCAAATTCAAACCACCATTATACTTCCCAGCCGTAGCATTAATCTCATCCCCATCCCCAACAACCGTCCCATTATTCCCATTCCCCGAAACATCAACAACATGAGTATCATTCTCACCCAAAGCCGACACATTATCAAAGTTCATCATCAAAACCAAACTATCATTCAACATCGTAAAGTTAGTCCCATTCCAATTATACTTAACCTCATCCAAGTTAGCCTCGACAATTGAAACATTAATCTCAACCGATGTATTAACTGTACTCGTAGCATTTGCAGGAGTCGGAGAATCAAAATCAATCAACGGGAAAGTTGTATCAGGAGCAGTATAAGTCACCGTCCTCAACTCAGTCGAATTAACATTCCCACTCAAATCCTGGCTATAAGCTTTGAAAGTATGCGCACCATCAGCCAAGTCGGTAAAATTATTAGAAACATATTTAGAACTAGTATTCGCATAAAGCCCAACAATCTCATCAGCAGATAAAGACCTATTGAAAATCATAACATCATCTATTGAACCGTTGAAATATTGATTTCCACCAACCCACTTTCCTATTTGAGAATTAAGAGCAGGATATGTAAGTGTAGATATGGGGGTACCATTTACATCTAAAATACCATCGACGTATAAAATCAGATTTGTTGTGTCCCAAGTTCCAACAATATGATGCCACGATGCATCATTTAAAGAAGTTGTGCTAATAACTTTTTGGTCAGCATAAGTATTCAAATGAAATTTAATACAATTAGAACAAATATGGTCAATACCCATAGTCGAACCTCCTGTAGCATCATTATGTCTACCTACTATTGTTGTTGCAGCTTGTGATTGGGCAAGTTTTATCCAAACAGAATATGTAAAAGCAGAATTATCAGTTAATAATTGCGAACCAGCATCAACATAATCCCCAGCCCCATCAAAACTAAACGCACTCCCAATCTTCCCATCACTTGTCAAAACCGCATCACCAACAGCTGTCCCATTATTCCGATTCATATAATCCGTCGGATCCCCTGACCCATTAACATCATCCATCCTCCACCAACCAACTAAACTATTATCGAAATCAATAAATGTCGAAACATTCGAAATTTCCTCACTAGTCGAAACATTCACAACAGTATGATCAACTTCAATAGTCGCCGAATCATTTTCCGTCGGCTCAACAAAACTAATATTCGGAGCAATTAAATCCACCGCCCCACTAAAAATTCTCCAGTTAACATTATTCCCCGAATCCGCACTGTACGCCGCGATAATCAAATCCCCAAGACTAGCATTACTATCCTTAACATCTGTATAATCAACATCCTGCGTCCCCGAAGCATCAATCAACCACTCCTCCCCATCCACCGTACTTCTCAAATAAACATCATCCGAACTATTCCCCTGAACACTAAATTCATTCGTAACGTTCACAATACTGCCAGTTGTGAAAAGCACCGATCCGATTTTCTTAGTAATATTCAAATTATAAAACGACTCATTATTATGAATTGTTATATTATCCGACGAATCCCCCACAAAATTTATCGTACTAATATTTTCGCTAAAATTCCCCGTATTATTCCAATCACCATAAACCGTAAAAGAAGTATTAACTTCAAGTATTCCAGAATTTCTTATTGTAACAGTTCCAACTGAAGAGTCTGTTACATTTTCCGAAATTAAAGTTGTTGATACTGTTGATAATCCATTATTATCTATTATTAATTCTCCATAATTATCGTTTGAATTTTTTAAATAAATTGTTCCTGCAGCACCAGGTTTTGCTCCATAACCTGATCCAAACATTCCTCCAGCAATTGCAGTGAAATTAATGTTTCCAAAATCTGTTCCTGAAGATAAGATAGTTGAGATTCTTCCTCCTGCTCCACTTCCAGCACCATTTCCTCCACCTGCTCCACCCTGTGCAGTTAATAGACCATTCCCATTTAGTTCTCCTGATGAAATATATATTGAACCTCCTGCCCCTCCTCCAATAGCATTGTAAGAAGGTGCTCCAATTCCTTTTGTTGTTATTGTACCATTAATCGTAGTATTGCCTGCAATATTTAGCATTATTGCTCCTCCTCCAGCATATCCACTAGAGGTTCCCCATCCACCACTCCCTAAACTCGTTGGAGTTGTAATTGAGCCATAAGTAGTTCCACCTATTGTAATACCATTATACCCTCCTCCGCCTTCTCCACCATGTCCTCCTCCAACTCGTCCCGTTGTTTTACTTCCAGGACCATTAGCAGAATCAAACCCTAACCCAGTAGCATTAAAAACACAACCAGTATCACAAGTCAAATTCCCACCAATTGTAAAGTTTCTTCCAGTCCCATATCCCGAAGTAGAACTTCTTTGAACAAAGATAGTAGAATTAACATACATATTCCCAGTTACGGATAAAGAAGCTGCAATTCCAGCAGTATATTGCCAAGTTCCATTATACATATTAAAATTTCCTGTAACATCTAGGTCTCCATTTTGAGTTATTGTATTAGTAAAACCAGATTCTAATGTTAGATTCTCTCCAATGGAGCCCATTATTGTAGAACTACTCGCCCCTGGCGCAAAAATAACATCTCCTGAAAAAGAATTTGCAACTCCCATTGAAAGTTTTGCCCCCGAACCTATTGTAAATGAAGTTACTGGATCAAATGTAGATGCAGATGTAATGTTTAAATGAACATTGGTATAATTAAATTCCCCTAAAGTTATTAAAGTTCCTCCGTTTAATTCCAATTGGGCACTATTATTATCTCCTGTTAATGTTCCCCCAGTTATATTAAAAGTAGAATTTGAATTAATTTGAATTAACCCAGAACTATTTATCATTATTGTTCCGTTCGCAGTTAAATTATTATTTAAAGTTTTTAGCTTCGCAAAACTTACTGTAACGTTTCCGAAATTAAAGTCACCTGTTACATTCTCCGAAACTAAAGTTGTTGATACTGTTGAAATATTATCATTATCAATAATTAATTTTCCATAGTCTTGATTTGCTCCTTTTAGATAAATTGTCCCTGCTGCCCCATATGCAGCTCCATGACTTATTGGAGTAAGTATATCTCCACCATAAGCCGTCATATTTACATTACCAAAATCAGTTCCCGAAGATAAGATAATTGAAATTCTTCCTCCACCTGAACTTCCAGCACCATTTCCTCCACCAGTTCCTCCTTGTACAGTTACTAGACCATTTCCACTTAATTCTCCAGTTGTAATATATATTGAACCCCCAGCTCCACCACTATCCCACATAGTAGCAGATATGGCACCAGTTCCCATTGCATCTATAGTTCCATTAACTATAGTATCTCCAGTAATGTTAAGTATTATTGCACCCCCCCCAATAGAATTAGTCCCAGAAGACCATCCACCACTCCCTAAACTTGTTGGAGTTGTAATTGAGCCATAAGTAGTTCCACCTATTGTAATACCATTATACCCTCCTCCGCCTTCTCCACCATGTCCTCCACCAACTCTTCCCGTTGTTTTAGCTCCAGGCCCATAGGTTGCTTCCCATCCCAACCCCTTACTACTAACAGTCCCATTCTCCTCCAAAGTCAAATTCCCAGCCAAGATCGTCACATTCCCACCAGTAACATTCCCACCACTCTCAATCGTAAAATTCCCCGTCACATTAAGAGTAAACGACGCCCCATGATTATCAATATTCGTCGACGTATTATACAAACTCCCCCCATCCTGAATAACCAAATTAGTAAAATTCAACTGCATCCCATTATTCACTCCCCAAGCCTCACTCACATAACAAGTCGTATAAATATCACCCAAAGAACACATCCCAGTATTCACATTAATACTTCGAGTCTCAGTCGAATTCACATTCCCACTCAAATCCTGACTATAAGCCTTAAAAGTATGCTCACCCTCAACCAAGTCAGTAAAGTTATTCGAAACATATTTAGAACTAGTATTAGCATAAAGCCCAACAATCTCATCAGCAGATAAAGACCTATTGAAAATCATAACATCATCTATTGAACCGTTGAAATTATATCCATCCGCTCTTTTCCCTATATATAAGTTTTCAGTGTTAGGCAATGAAACAATATTGCTATTATTACCTTCCAGCAAGCCATTTAAATATCCTTTAGCACCCAACGTAGAATCTACAGTTAAAACTAAATGATACCATGTTCCTACTTGTAGGGTGGTATCCCAATAAAGACTTTGTGTGGTATCTGTATTATAAGCATAAGGTATGCCATTCCCATTTAGACTTGCAGCAAAATCAAAGTCACCCTGAGCACGAGCAACAATCATAGGATAAGATGCCAAAGACGAAGGTTTTACCCACGCGGAAATTGTTCTGATGGTATGAGAAAAAGAGCCAACATCTACATAATCACCCGTCCCATCCAAATGCAAACCATCCCCCATCTTACCAGTCGAATTAATTAAAGCATCTCCTTCTGCGCTTCCATTGTTTCTTCCAGTGTAGTCTACAACATCTCCTGAACCATTTACGTCATCCATTCTCCACCAACTAACTAAACTGTTGTCGAAGTCTATGAATGTTGAGATGTTTTGTAGGTCTGTTGAGCTTACGTTTATTGTTGTGTTATCTACTGTGATTGTTGTTCCATTGTCTTCTGTTGGTGAGACAAAGTTTATTGTTGGGGCAGTAGTGTCTATTGTTATTGTTCTTGTTTCTGTTGTGTTTACATTTCCACCCAAATCTTGAGAATAAGCTTTGAAAGTATGATCACCCTCAGCCAATCCAGTAAAATTATTCGAAACATATTTAGAAGAACTATTAGCATAAAGTCCAATAATTTCCTCCGCCGATAAAGACCGATTGAAAATCATCACGTCGTCTATTGAGCC
>JABHWZ010000006.1 GCA_018657525.1 archaeon
GAACAAAACATATATTAGTTATATTTAAATATTATCATTTATTTATTACTAATTAGTGTTAACAATAAAAACTAGTCTTCTTTTTAAACTAACCTTATGCATTTTTAAAAATTGCGTATAACATCGCGATTAAGAGAAGTTTGGTTTTGAGGCAACCCACAAAACCGAATTTGGATGGAGAAGTCTGCAAGACTTCGGAATCTCTTAATCGCTGTTAAACTCTCCCGATAGGGATTGAATTTTAGTGCAACGTTCCGTAGCAAAGCGGAGGAAAAATTCAAAGTAATTTTTTGGGCGTTCTATCAAAGGAGCAAAGCGACACATCAAGAACAAGAATCAAGGGGCTTGGGACTATATCTTTTTTCTACCGTGAATTAAATAGTAAATCGAATATATGGTTAATAAGATTGCAATTAAGAAGAATGGAAATTTCATAGTGTATAAATCAGCTAAATAACCAGAAACTGGTTCAATTACCAAAAGAGAAAGAGCTACAACGAACGAAAACATTGAATCAACGGTAGCTCTTTGATGGCTTTGAATATGCCTATGCAGATAACTGTTTTTTGATACAGTAAACAAGCCATGAGGAATTGCTATTAACACGAAACATATTGCTCCAACCAAATAATTATTCGTGAGAATCATAACATAAAATAAAACAGTGATTAAAATAATTTGAAGTGCAAAAATTCCTCTGTAATTAATTTTTTTTCTGATTGACGGAGCAATATTAGCAAATACTGTGCAAAGTAACGATTTAAATGTGTAAGCAATTCCAAATAATACAACCGGTAATGCAAGCTGTTTAAGATAAATTTGCCCATAACCATAAGAGAGATCAGAACCAATACTGAATATCACTGTGAAAAGAAGTATTGCTCTTAGGAAGTTATTCTCCCAAATAAACTTCATAGATTGTTTAAAGTGGGTAAAAACATTGACTTCTTCTATTGGCTTATGGATTTTTGGTTCTTTAAATGTAAGTACAACTACAAAAGAAGCGATTAGGAAAATTAATGAAAGTTGAAAAGGTAGTATTGGTGATAATTTATACAAGAAACCAGAAGATAAAAATGCAATAATCAAAGGAACTTGTGTAAATATTTCTTGTCTTGCCCAGAGTTTTTCAAATTGTTCTTCTTTCTTTAATTGTTTAAGGGTGTCATAGAAGAAAGCAGTATTTGTGCCTGAAAGGAAAGAGTAGGCAATTGCTGAAAAAATACTTGCGACTAAGAAATAGCCGAAGTTAGTTGCATAAATAAGCATGATTACTTGAAACACTGCAAATAATGATGAAATTGCAAATACTTTTTTTCTGCCCCATTTGTCAGCGAGTATTCCTGAAGGCACCTCAAGAATAATTCTCACTATGCTCCATGCTACTCCAAGAATTGCAATCTTAGTTATTGTTAAATTATGATCTAAATAAAACAATTGGATAATAGGTGTGAAGAATCCAAAATATGCCAATGCAGAAGCAAGGTAATATTTCCATATATTCGATTTTACTTGATTATTCTCCATCACAGTTTGAATATATTAAAAGTAGTTTATAAAAACATCGAAAAGTCCCAAGCCCCCATCAACTTTTTAGCCCAAAAAATTATTGAGTTTAACATCGCGATTAAGCGAAGTGACCGAAGGTCATTTGGGTGGAGTGGAGAGCTTGGCTCGGAACGAAACCGCTTAATCGCTGTTATATGTCTCCCCTCCAAACTGAGAGGTTTGAGAGTTGGGAGTGCCTTGCGAGAGCAAGTGCAAGTATGACACAGACCAGAACGTTATCAATAGAGCGAATGCTGTACATCTTACCAAAGAAGCGAGGGGAACAATCTTTATCCTGCGAACACAGTGAGCTTTTTATTATACTATCAAGGGGGAGAATTGAAAGGGAGAGGTTTGGAGAACCGTAGGTTCTCTAATAAAGAAATTATCTTGCAATAAATTCATGTATTATTCTATAAATGAGTTTACCTGTAATATCATTTACATCATATTGAGGAATAAATTCAGTTATATCTAACCCAACAGGATTTAATGTCTTCAATTTGTCAATAAGCAAAATGATTTCTGTAGTTGATAATCCACCTGGAGTTATGCATCCAACAGCAGGAGCCATTGAAGGATCAACAGAATCAATATCCAATGCAATATAAACAATATTACCTTTGGTTTTCTGTTTGATTATTTTGAAAATTTCATCTACTGATTTCTCTTTAAAATCAATAGGTGTAAAGAAAGTCATTTTTTTATCTCTAATAATCTTCATTTCCTTCTCTTCTGTTTCGCGAATACCTACAAAAACAGATTTTGGAAAATCAATATTCTTCAGTTTAAGGCAATCTCCCATAACTGAACCATAATAAGGAGTATCTGCAACAACTAAGTCAGGATGTGAATCAATGTATACAACACTTATTTTCTTGTTCAATTCATTTAATCCAGATAGAATTCCATATTTGATAGAACAATCCCCACCTTGAACAATGAGAGTTTTTCCTTTTTTAAAATAATCTTGGGTAACATTTTTTATTGATTCAATATTTTTGAAAATGTCTTTTGGATTAAGTTTTAGATTGCCTGCATCATAAATTTTATTTTCGTCAAGTTTTCCTTTCAAGGGTATAAACCAATCTTCAGATAACTCTCTTATTTTATCAGGTGCTTTAATTCTTCCTTTCCTTTGTGATTTTGCACCTAAATCTGTAGGTATTCCTAAGAAAACATACTTTGAATTTTCTAAGTTCTTTGATTTTGCAATAATAAGTTTTTTCATAGGAGGTGATATATTGGATTTGCTTAATATAATTTTCCATCAATTTTTGGAAAATATTTTATACTTTCTTTCAAATCATAATATTGATGAAGCTAAAATATGAAATTTCTGAAGAAATTAAGAAACTGGGAATAAATAAAATTGCTGTTGCTGAAATCTATGATGTTTCAATAAAAAAATCAAATGACAATTTAGAAAAAATTAAGGAAGAGGCTGTTAATAAGATTTTGAAACTATCAGATGAATCCATTAATACAAATGAAATTTTAGAAAGTTACAGAGAACTAGTCAGAAATATTAGTAGAAGTTTGAAAAAATTTCCTCCAGCTGCAGAATCTTTAATAAATCTAACAAGAAGAAATGGGAAATTGCCTCAGATTAATACTGCTGTTGATTCATATAATGTTGTTGTTCTTGAAAAATATTTAGCTTTAGGTGTCCATGATATTGATAAACTAGGTAGTAAAATAACATTTAAACTTTCTGAGGGAAATGAACCTTTTATTGCTGTTGGAAGCGACAAAGAAAAATTTACTCAAAAAGGAGATTTTGTTTATTCTGATGAAAATCAAGTGTTAGCATGGTTAGATTCAAAAGATTCTGATAAAGTAAAATTATCTGAATCAAGTAAAAATATTGTGATTATTATACAGGGAACTCATATTACAAATATTGATTATACAATAGAAGTTGTGAAAATAGCTGCTGAAATAATAGTGAAATTCTGCGGAGGCAGATATGAAACCAAAATAATAGAGTAGATTCTCCCCCTTTCTAAAAATAAAAGATTGTTCCCCCGTAAGATAATTAAGTTCTGATCGAGTAATATTACATATAACATCAGGATTAGACGAAGTTCTGCGTAGCAGAATTTGGGGAAATGGAGTGCTGAGGCTCCATTTCCCGTCTAATCCTTGTTATGAGAACCTGACGACTGAAAGGAGGAAGGCTCGAAGGTGAACGAGGTGGAGCGAACAGTTGTGAGCGTAACTCTCTGTGAACCATCGAGGTATGACGGACTGAATGAAATGAAGGAGTAATATTTGGGTAATCCCTTAAAAGATGTGCATTCCTAGCGTAAGCGCAATCCTTTTTAGACAAAGAGCCACCCTTCCAGAGTTTTCAAGCCGAAGGCTATCAAACTCAAGAAGCAATTTTGCGATAGCAATCAATGGGGATTTTAAGGGGTGTCCCCTTAATTAATGAAAATATTTATTAATCTCTTAATTAATAAAAAATGTAAATGCAAAAAGGGCAGGTTACAATTTATGTGATTATTGGACTAATAATAGTTATTGTTATTGGTATTTTTTACTGGTCATCAAATAGACAAAAAACTACTGAACTTCAAAATCAAGATAATATTCAGACTCTTAATAACCATGCAAATATGATTAAAAACTATATAGAACAATGCTTATCATATTCTACAATAAACGGAATATACTTAATTGGAGCTCAAGGTGGTTTTATTGATTCTGAGTACAATGAATTTTATGGAGATTATGATCAAGTAGAATGGCAGCGTTCAGGAAATTTAAAAATCCCTTACTGGTATTATAATGGTATGGATATCTCTCCTTCATTAAAACAAGTTGAAACAAAATTAGGAAGATTTATATTAATTCATGGAGAAAACTGTACAAGAATTGAAGATCTACCAAGTTTAGAAGGTGTTGATATTCTTAAACCAGATGTTAACTACCAAGAGACTTATTTTGATTTTTCATTAGAAGAATCACATATAAATGTTAGTATAAATGATAAGCATGTTTCAGTAAAATATTTTTTCCCAATTCAACTTGAAATGGATAATGATGTTAAAACTGTTGATGAATACTATATTGAAGTACCTATAGCAGTTGGTGAAAATTTCAAAATAGCAAAAGAGATATTATCTAAAATGGAATCGTCAGATGACAAGGGATACAATGTAGAAGAGAATTGTGCTGATTTTTCAAGAGAGGGTTATACAAATGTTTTTCCTTTTAATAACAGGATATTGCTTATAGATTATGAACCTTATTTTAATCCAAAATTTGGAAGAAGCTTTAAGTTTCAATATTTATATTCAGGAGTGAATGTATATGGTTACTGTAGTGGTTGATTTGAAAAAAACTAAGAATATAATTGTATTTTGTATGATATTTTTAGTAATTTTGAACATAGTGTCTGCTGAGTGTTCAGATACTGATTCTGGGAAAGATTATTATCAAAAAGGACATTTTGTTGGAACTAATGTTTGGGAGGATGAAATTGATGTTGAAGATTCATGTATGAACGATGGAACAACTTTGACGGAGAATTATTGTGAAGAAGACTATTTTAAAAGAGAAACATATGATTGTAGTTCTGCAGGCTTAATATGTTTTTTAGGTAAATGCACAGAAGCTACAGATACAGACTTTTGTGAAGATGATGAAGTTGGCAAAAGTTCTGATGTTCAAGGTTCTATTACATTTAGTGAAAATAATGAGGAAAAACATGCTAGAGATGATTGTTCAGTCTCTGCTAATTTACCTAATATGTTATATGAATGGTACTGTGATGGTGTAAATGCAAAAGTTGATGAAATAAATTGCGATGGTTTTTGTTATGAAGGAACTTGTCAATCATGTATTGATTCAGATAGCGGAAAAAATTATGATGAAAAGGGTAGCACAAAAGGAAGTTCTGGTACAATAAAAGAAGATGAGTGTAAAACTAATATTTTAACAGAATGGTATTGTAGTGATAGTGGATTAATGCAACAAGAAACAGTAAATTGTGAAAACTTTGGAGAAATATGTTCTGATGGGAGATGTGTTGGGAATCCATGTATTGATAATGAACCTCAAAAAGATATTGCTGTTAGAGGTACTGTGCATTATCATGACCAAGTTGGAGATGATTATTGTGACGAAAATATTTTGCAGGAAATATATTGTTCAGGGAGTGAGGTATTTTATGATGAAATTGACTGCGAAGAAATGGGGTTAAAGTGTGTTGCTGGAAAATGCCTTGATGAAGACGACATTACATGTGAAGATTCTGACCCTGACAATGATATTTCTCAATTAGGTATAATTACTATAGCTGGTGAAACACAAGAAGATTTTTGTAGTGGTGAAACCTTGTTTCAATTAGATTGTAAAAAAAATGAAATTACAACTGATACTTATATTTGTAGCAAAGAAGGAAAATATTGTTTAAATGGAGTTTGTAAAAACTGTCCTCAAGGAACAACTTATGGGGGGGAGATGTGGTGTTCCAGATTATGATGGTGATGGAATTCCAGATCTAGAAGAACCAAAAAAATGCTTAGATACATCTCCTGGAGATGCTATAAATGATGAAGGTTGTTCTTGTGAGCAAGGTGCAGATGAAGTCTATATTGATAATAATGGAGAACAGGTTTTAAAAAGCTGCAAGGATCTTGAAAAACAAAATGAACCTTGTAATGATGGTTCTAAAGGTCATTGTTGTAACTCAATTAAGGATAAAGATGAATTATTAGCTGATTGTGGTGGCAAAGACTGTTCTTCATGTGAAGGGGTATGTACAAAGATTATTGATGGTGGAGATTTAGATATCTTATTAGTTCCTGTTGCTTATACTTCATCAACTGATTTATCAGTGATTAATAATATAGATGAATGGGAAGCAAGAGCTGATTTAGAGGCATCAAAAATAACTTCTACACCTCCTTTTGATTCAGGTCAAGTTTCTGTGTGGAGACTGGATTTATTTAACTTTGATAAAAACTTTCAAGAGAGAATATATAACAATGATTTAGGTGGGTATGATGACGAAAATATTAGGTTTTTCAAACAGAGAGAATATTCAAATATGTGTCCTGGAATAGACCTTGTAACAGTTTTGCCTTCTAATTATGAAAGATCCTTTGCCATATTAAATTCTGGGTTCAATATAGTTTATAATGATGATTCAGAGTTAAATGTTATTACACATGAAACTGGGCATAGTTTTTGTGGTTTAGATGATGAATATTTGGAAGATAGTGGTCTTTTTCAACAATTTTATCAATCAATTATGCAATGGACACATATAAACTGTGATAATGCACCTCAACTATGGAGGTATGGGGATGGTACAGAAGAATTAAAGTGCAAATGGTGGAGAGAATATCCTGACGCAGGATGTATCAAAGGGTGTAATTATAATGATAACTGGTATAGACCAATAAATGATTTTGAGGATTCAATGATGCAGTCAAATTATCAAATAGGTTCTGCAGATTATGGAAAAGGAACATGGAATCAGGTAAGCTACGAGAGGTGTAAAGAATTGGTGGAGAACTATGAATCTTAAACCCTTGCTTATGGTTTTTTTTATTTTTGTGAATCTAATATTAATTGAAGCATCAACACTTGAGATAACCATAAGATATGATTATAGTTCAGGTGCATTCTCATTAAACTCCACAAGCCTAACTAAATCCAACTTACCAGGAGGGATAAGAGATGAATCAATTTATAGATGGGTTGCATATGCAATTAATGATTCAATAATAGATAAAGGTAATATCATAATTCCAGGTCCATTAATTATTGAAAGAGATTTTAGCACTGGAAAACCAGCAGAAATAGTATATCCTAATACGTCCCTGATAAGTATTTTTTTAAATTATAATCCAAAAGTTAGTAGTTTAATTATTCATGACATGTCTGATGAGATGCTTAATATTAATCTTATCCAATACAACCGCTGTAATCTAAATAATATTTGCGATGAAAATGAAAACAAATTGCTATGTCCCGAAGATTGTTATGAATCTGATAAAGATGGAATCTGCCAAAACATAGAAAATGGAGTTTGTAACGAAGACCCTGATTGCATTACTGAAGACCCCGATTGTATTATAGAAGAAAATAAAATTAATATTGCTGAGAAAAATAAAGAAGATTTCTTAAAGGAAGAAGATACTAATATAACTACAAAAGATCAAAAAGAAAATTCAAATCTTCTTATAAAATTCATGATTCTTGGAGGAATATTATTAATTATAATTATCTTGATTTTAGTACTTTTATCCAGACAAAAAAATAGATTTGAACATTAGTGGGTGGCTCTTTGTCGTACCTCTATTTCTTTGGATTACCCGTACTCATAACGCTTGTTATACGCTTTTTCTTTTTTAGAAAAACAAGGTTTAGTGCAACGTTCCGAAGGAAAACCGAAGAGTTAAATTTTCACTTATATTAATTCGAGCAAAGCGAGTCTATATGTCTGAAGGACGAGGGGGAGTCTTTAGATTTTTTGTTTCTTTTTTCTAAAAAAAGAAATTCAAACAAATTTTTAGATTTTTATTCATATTCAAAGTAAAAAATAGAAAAAAATAACACTAGACATTCTCAAGGAAAGTTTATTAAGTGTATTTCAATTTATATAATACTAAAGTGAAGAATGTAAAAAAAATTAGAACTATAAGTCTTTTTTCAGGATGTGGTGGGCTAGATTATGGGTTTATAAATCAAGGATTTGAGATTATATGGGCTAATGATATATTTAAAGAAGCTGTTCAAACATACAAATACAATATAGGAAACCATATTGTACTTGGAGATATTACAAAAATTCTTAATTCACAAATTCCAAATGATTTTGATGTTTTGCTTGGAGGATTTCCATGCCAAGGTTTTTCAATTGCCAATAAACATAGAAGTATGAAAGATGAACGAAATTTTTTATACAAAGAGATATTACGAATTGTTAAAGATAAAAAACCAAAATTTTTTGTATTGGAAAATGTAAAAGGGTTATTATCTCTTGAAGATGGTGCTGTAATACAAATGATAGTAAACGATTTTAAAAAGTTAGGTTACTTAGTACAATATAAATTATTAAATTCTGCACAATATGGTATTCCACAAAAACGACAGAGAGTTTTTTTAGTCGGTTCCCCTCAAAATGTTAGCTTTGAATTTCCTGAACCTACACACAAAAATCCAATACCTGTTAAAGATGCAATTTCAGATTTACCTGAATTTAGTATGAAAGACGGTGAAAAAAATAATTTGGTACCTCAATCTGATTATCAAAAAAAATTAAGACTAAGATCAGAAGATAAAATATATAATCATCAAATAACAAATCATACGGATCAAACAAAAAGGATCATTTCTCTGGTTCCTGATGGTGGAAATTATAAGAATTTACCAATAAATTTGCAGAAAACTAGAAAGGTTAACATTGCTTGGACAAGATTAAATAGCAACCAACCTAGTTTTACAATAGATACAGGACACAATCATCATTTTCATTATCTATTTAATAGAGTACCTACTGCAAGAGAATCTGCGAGATTGCAATCATTTCCTGATAATTTTGTATTTTGTGGGAATAAAACTAGTCAACTTAAACAAATAGGAAATGCAGTTCCACCTTTATTAGGTGAAGTTATTGCCCAAAAAATTAAATCATATCTTAACTAAAATGACAATATATAACGAAAAATTACAGTATAGATGCACTATTATTAGAGGTAAATCAAAAAATGATTTGGATAGTCTTTTATCAAAATATGCAACTATAATTCAGGAAATTTGTCCTTGTTCCAAAGAGGATTTTAAAAAACAGTTTAATGAAAAATTATCAAAAATATTAAATTCATCAAAAAAAACATTAGACAACCATAGAACTGAGATTGCAGGAAAATTATTTGGCATGTTTTATACAGATGTTAATGAAACTGTTTATCCTTCTGAAAGAACATTGAGGTTTTTAAATAGTCAAGATCAACCTGAATTCTTTAAAGATATTTGTTCAAGATTTCAATTCCCAAATGGAATGGATAGTACAGCAACATTGGTAAAAAGAGTAAATGATAACATCTCATTTAAACCATTTGCATTCATTCTTGAAGTTTTGTCAATTGCCGATAAAAAAGGGTTTAATATTAGCAAAAATGAAGTAGCTTATTTTATATTAAATAGTCTTCAAGTTTTACAATCTAAAATTCAGCCAGATGATGTTGTTAATAAAATAATAGTTTATAGAAATAATGATATTAAGGTTAAAGTTCAAACACAAGGCAAGGAAACATCATATTCTATGCAACATATAACTGAACAATTGAACTTATTAGAATTGGCAAACCTAATAAGAATTGAAAAAGGAATATTATTTTTAAATCCTTTAGAAAAAAAAGCAATTACTTACATAAGATCTCTTTTGAATAAAAAACTGGCATTTGATTTTTTAAATTATGATTTAAAAGACATAGAAGGCAGAAAAAAATTATTTTTTGACTGGCAATTGTATTTTGCTCAAATAGATAAGCAAGGAGTGAACTTATTTGATACTTCAGTTGAAGCAATTCAGTTTAATATTAAACGAAAGTCAAAAGAAGGAATAGACAAAATTCAATTAGGTGATGATGGAGAACTGTTTGTGTATAATTATGAAAAAGATCGTGTTTCCAAATATGATTCTAGATTAGTAAATAAGGTGCTAATGTTAGGAAAAACAAGAGGATTAGGATATGATATTCAATCAATTGTGGCAGACAATTCTGAAAACTCAGAATTTGTTCAATATATAGAAGTAAAATCTACAATAAGGATATCTGTTCCTACTCAAACTGAAGACGGATGGATTGATTCTGTTAATCTTACTAGAAATGAATGGATAGCTGCAATTCAGCATAAACAAGCATTTTCAATCTATCGTGTATATTTCACACCTGAAAAGGTAATAATTTACATTATTAAGAATCCATTTGAGAAAAAAACTAATGGTTCTTTAAAATGTACACCAATGAATTATAGATTAGACTTTTCACCTAATTCAATAGATTCAAAAATTGAGGCAATTCAAACATGAGAAAAATAAAAACAGGATCTTTTTTCTGTGGTTGTGGAGGAAGTGATTTAGGATTAATTGGTGGGTTTAAATATCTAAATAAAAAATATAAAAAGTTACCTTTTCATGTTAATTATGCTGTAGACATTGATAAAAAAGCTGTAGAAACATATAATCATAATTTTAAACATAATGCAATTGTAAAATCAATTTCAGAATGCAAACACAAAGATATGCCAGAAATGGATTTAGTTATTGGTGGATTTCCTTGTCAATCATTTAGTACTGTAAATCCTACAAAAAATCCTTTTGATGAAAGGGGTCAATTATACAAAGAATTAGCTAAGGTTCTAAAAGAAAAAAAACCAAAGGCATTTATTGCTGAAAATGTAAAAGGATTAATGGTTTTAAAAAAAGGAAGTATATTCAAAAGGGTTCTTACTGAATTTAAAAAACAAGGATATGAGTTAAATTATAAATTATTACATTCTGCAGATTTTGGAATCCCACAGAAGAGACAAAGAGTTTTTATTGTGGGAATTAGAAATGACCTTAATATAAAATATGAATTTCCAAAAAACACACATAGTAATGATAATGAGCTAAATACTAAAGGTTGGGTTCCATTATCAACAGTAATTGATTCTCTTGTTCATAAAAATGATAAATATTATTTTTCAAAAAAAGCAGTAGAAGGAATGAAAAAAGCAAAAAATAATATGAAAAGAGGTTTATATCAAGATTTAAACAAACCTTGTTTAACTATCACTTCGCATTTAGCAAAAGTTAGCTTAAACTCAAGAGATCCTGTTCTCCTTGTAAAACCTGAAGAAGAACTCTATAGACGATTTTCACCAAGAGAAGCAGCAAGAATACAATCATTTCCAGATGAATTTGAATTTTTAGGTTCACAAGGAGATGCATATCGACAAATTGGAAATGCTATTCCTCCAGTATTGATGTGGCATGTTGCAAAAGCATTAAATGAGCAAGTATTTCAAAATACTAGTTTGGGAATTATAAACTAAATATTTTTTAATAAATTTCTTTTACAAAGTAAAAGACAATATGTGCGAAGCACGACTCCCCCTCTTTTTTGTTTCTAAAGTGAAAATTTAATTGCGTATAACGTTTGTTATATCCTCGAGTGAGTCGAAAAATTCATTGCAATTTTTCAGACCACGAGACGAGAATAGCGAGCGACGAGGAGCGGTTTCTAATGAACAAAGTGAATTAGAAAATTCGAAGAGTTTTGTTTTAGGTAAATGCCCAAAAATTAAGTGATTAGAAAAACTATCTTGGATGCCAATTGGCATTTTTTGTTCTTTTCAATAATTCATCTAATTCGCCGATTACATGATTTAATTCCTGATCTTCTTTTACTACTTCTCTAAGCAAATGGGCAAAAGCAACAACAAGTCGTTTGATAGCTTCATAAGGATTATTTTCACTTGCATATTTTTCAGCTTCATATAATCTAAGAGAACATTTATTTAAATCATTAGTCATAATATCACCTTTATTAATTTCCTTTTTTTTAGAGTTTAAATATTTTTTCTACTATTACTTTAAACAATAAGGCATTTACCGTTAAGAAACAAAATTGCATATAACATCGGCCCTGTTAAGTTCGTTTCCCATACGAAGTGTGGGAAACCTGCGTCCGCAGAGTTGTGTTTAAGTTCCAATTAATTCGAGCGTAGCGAGTGTATATGTGCGAAGCACGGGGGGAGTTCGTTGTTCTATAGTTTGAGCGAAGCGATACATCAGGAACAATAATGTTGTCTCTATTTAATGGTTACAACCAAAAGATTTAAATACTAGTTCAGCCATATACATAATATATTCAAGTAGTGGAAAAAATGGTGCAAAAAAACGATATAAAAAGCGAATTTAGACACATTTCAATAGTTAGTTTTCTAAAAACCACTACAACTACTGCATAGATATGCAGTTCATCGTCTTCTATCCCAAAAGGATCAATGATTCTTGTTAACTTGGAGCTGGTAACTCTATAGGTGACTCAAAAATTGCTGATTCTGATCGAATGATTATGAGCTTCTGGAAGTATTTAAATAAATCAACAATAAAAAAGCCAACAGGGCTATAAACTGGGAGAAGTTCAAAATGAAAGAATCACAATTTAAAAATCGAGAAGAAATAGTAAAGGAAATTAAAAGCAGGCATTTAATCCTGATGCCAGATGGAAAAGAGATAGAATTAGACTTGAGCAAACCTGATGAAGTGAAGAAAATACTTCATGAAATCGGCGATGAAGAACTCAAAGCATATGTTTTATCTGAAGAAGTTAAAGGCCAGCCAAAGCAAGAGCCACCATCAATTAAAGCAATGCAAAAACTTGAACTTGTTGATTATGAGTCAGCGAGCGATTCAGGTAATTTTAGATTTTATCCTAAAGGTAATTTGTTCTTTGAATTACTCAAGGATTGGGCTGATGAAATTGCATTGAACAGACTTGGCTCTATGCAAATAGATTCTCCAATAATCTATAATTGGGCTGACAAAGAAATCCAAGAACAAGCAGGCTCATTTCATGAAAGACATTATGTAGTCAAAGTTCCAGATGATAAGAATAAAGAATTTATTTTGAGATTCGCTGGTGACTTTGGGCTTTTCAAAATAATGAAAAAAGCTCAGTACAGCTACAAAATGTTGCCTTTGAGAATTTACGAATTTTCAAAGAGTTTCAGATATGAAAAGAGTGGTGAGTTATCTGGATTGAAAAGACTTCGTGCTTTCCACATGCCAGACATACATTGTTTCTGTAAAGATCTACCACAAGGTTGGCAAGAATATCAGCACCTCTACAGAAACTATGCTGATTTAGCAGACGGTGTTGGCGTAAAGTATGCAATAGGCTTTAGGATTGTTGAAGAGTTTTACAAAGATCATAAAGAAAGAATTTTGGAACTCTTGCAATACTCTAAACGACCTGCATTCATTGAAGTGATGTCAAAGATGAAACATTATTGGGCAGTCAAGCACGAATTTCAAGGCATTGATAGTGTTGGTGGAAATCTACAGCTCAGTACTGTGCAACTTGATGTCAAAGACGCAAAAGTCTATGGTATCAACTATATGGACAATGATGGAAGCAAGAAAGGTTGTATTATCTGTCATTCTAGTATTGGAAGTATTGAACGATGGATGTATTCAATACTCGAAGAAGGAATGAAAAGAGAAAAACCTATGCTTCCAGTTTGGTTATCACCATCACAATTGAGATTGATTCCAGTTTCAGAAAAACATTTGGAATATTGCAAATCATTACAATTCAAAAATGTTAGAGTTGATATTGATGATAGTAATGATAGCCTCGGTAAGAAGATTGCAAAGGCTGGTAAAGAATGGATTCCATATGTTGCAGTTATAGGAGATAAAGAAATGGAGTCAAATAAGGTTATGGTGAATGTTCGTGAAAATGAAAGTAAAATTGAGCTTTCAATTGAAGATATTGAAAAAGAAATTCATGAGAAATGCCAAGGTCTTCCATTTAGACGAATACCAGTACCCAAACTATTGAGCCAAAGACCAGTTTTCTTTGGTTAATTTTTTCTTTTTTTTATTTTCTTGAGCATAGCGAGTGTATATGTCTGGAAGACTGAACTCCCCCTTTTGCTTCTTTTTTTAAAAGAAGAGAGAACTTAAACACAATTGAACTTAACATCGGGGCCCTGTTAAATGCCCCGACGACCAAAAGGGAGGAGAGTGCAACGTGGCTCGGAGCGAAGCGGAGAGAGTTCAGAAGTCGGCGTATCAAGGGCGAAGCCCAATCTATTAATACATAAAAGGGTGGAATTTCCTTGTTTTGTAGTCACTAATGAGTGATTAATAAACGAAAGATTTAAATACTAGTAATATATCAAATATATAAGATGGCAGTATTAGAAAGACTGGAAAATTGGAATAAAGTTGATTTAGGCACAATAATTCCTCAAGTAAACAGAAATGAGATAGATTTAGAAGGATATCTCAGAAGAAGTACTGGAAAGAGATTGCTTGATAGGGGAGTTTCAGTTATTTGGACTCCTGAATTAGTTGCTTATTCTGGATTTGCAGGTTTACACGGAACAAGTATTGAAAATCTTGCTAGAATTATAAAAAGTGGAAGAATGCTTCCAAGAACAGAAAAAACTGAAACTCATGGAGAAGATTATGATGATAGGATTCATGTTGTACCTTTTGCAGAAGTGTTTGAATATCATTCTCTCAGAGATCAATTAGATCAAGTTCCAGCTAGAAAAGTAGTTAATACTGCAATGTCTTATGCTTCAATGGCTGCATTTTATAGTTATTTTGAAAAAGAAATGCCGGGAGTAATTGGCTCTATCGATTATGTTTCAACAGTGTTGATGCCTGATTCAGGGATGGCAACTAGGGCAGTTGCAGAAATGAAAGAAAGAGCAATTGAATTAGGATATGATATACAAAAATTTGATGAAGTTATTGAAACTGCAAGAAATAGAAGAGGAGCAGTTTTAGCTGTTGGAACACAAACATTATCACAATTTGATTATCATAATGGAGATAGAACTCCTGGAAGAGAAGTTTATATTAAAACTAGAACCGGTTTGCCATTAGAAGCAATTACTGGTATAGAAGTTATGAGTCCTACAGAAAATCAAGAACTTCTGCAAAAGTTATAAAAGAAATTCCACCCTCTTTAAAAAATTAGCCGACTTCTGAATTGCATTTAACATCGGCGTTAAACGAAGTTGGCGAAGCCAATTTGGGAAAATTCCTGCAAGGGATTTTCCGGATAATCGCTGTTAAATACCCCGACGACCAACGGGAGGAGAGTGCAACGTGGTCGAGTACCGCAGGGCGAAGCCCGAGGAACGGAGAAGTAAATTTGGAGTCCGTCAAATCGAGCGAACACAGTGAGCAATCAAGACATAGAATCTAGGGGCTTTGGCGTTATTTCGAGATAAGAATGTGAGTTGCTGAATCTATTTCTTTACTTTCAAGTCTTTGACAGGAATTATAAGAATATCTATTCAAATCTTTTGATTCAATTAGAAGCAATTCATCATATTCTTTATAAGAATCTATTTCAGTATCATAATTGTATAAGTATTTTGGTTCAACTAAAATTTTAACTTGTTTTTTAGATTCTGCGGGCAACTCTATACTTTGTTTTGAATAATAATTATAATCAAAGAATATTTCATCAAATATTGGAACATCAGAACCTCTTGAATATGATCCTTCGTTATATTTCACTTGGAGATTTTGGATTTGTTTGATCCCTTCTTTATCATTTAGACAAACAATCAATCTTGGAAGTTCATATCTTTTTGGTAAAAAGAAATCATTAGTTATTGTTATTGTTTGTATTGGAATATTATTTTTTGGAGAATTTTTATCAACAAATATCGAAGAGAATTGAACAGAATCAATATCTTTTTTTTCTAAAGAAAATCCTATATTGGCTGTGCTTAAAATTACTAAGAATAAAATTAAAGCCAATGGTAAAAATATTCCAAGTGTAAGTTTAATATTCATTTTTCTCATTTCTGGAATTTTTTTGAAAGGTATACTCCTAATCCAATCATTACCAGAGCAGAGAAAGCCAATGTTAAAAGAATTCCGTTTTTGGATAATTCAAAAACATCTATTATAAATCCAACTGTGAATATATATAATGAAACAGATATCAGGTACATGATTGGATACCATTTTCTTTTCATAGCATAAAGGATTATAGATACTACTAATCCAATCCAAAAAATTCCATATCCTAAAAATGGATACCAAGTCATCTTATACTTCCCTCTCCGCCATAAAGTCTGCTACAAAGAAAAAAACAATAGTCAGACAGACTAATATGATTGCTTTAATTATATCTGAAAGATTAAAAAGATATTCATATGAGAAGTATGCAACAGTAGCAAATAGAAATATAATTCCTATTATATAAAAAATATACTGAGCTTTCACTTCTCCTTTTTTGTTCATCTTAAATATTAATGAATACGTTCCTATATAAAGTTTTCGAAAACGAAAGATTTATTAGTAATAGAGTTTAGAGTATTTAATGATGGTAGAGAATAATACTGAATTTGGATTTTGGGATAAAATAAAGTACATTTTTTCTGATCCCAATCTGTTTTTTGAGAAAGTTAAATTAGAACAAGGAATCAAAAATTCACTTTTAATGTATGCTATTGTTGGAGCTTTCTTTTCAGTAATTAGTTATGCTTTTTCATTTGGAATGATGAGCATGATGTCTGGAGGATATGGAGGTATTGGCGGATTTGGATTTTTGTATTCAGCAATGCCTTTTATTAGCTTGGGAATTGGAATTGTCATGACTTTTTTGTATTCAGGTTTAATTCATGCTCTAATCATTGCGTTTAAAGGAGAGGGAACATATTCAAGTTCGTATAATGTATATGCTTATAGTATGATTCCATATTTGATACTAAGTGTTGTTCCAATGGTTGGATTTTTAGCAATAATCTATTCAATTATTCTTATGATTATTGGTCTTTCTAAAGTGCATAATCTTTCAAAAGGAAAAGCAGCTTTAGCTTGTTTGTTGCCCGCAGTTTTAGTTATTGGGTTGTTGATAGGATTAGCAATTATGATATTTTCCAGAGGATTCTTCTAGTTTAGCCAAAGCCCCTTTCTATTTTTTTTAGGACTCCAAATTTATTGCATTTAACATTAAGATTATAAGAAGTTTTTCCCTCACATAGTGAGATGGAAAAATTTGGGATAATTCCTGCAAGGGATTTTCCTTTTAATCTTTGTTATACGACCCGAACGAAGCATAGCGGAGTGAGAGTGCAACGTGGCAAGCGACTGAAAGGAGCACAGAGTATGCCGCAAAAACCAGCGTTCCATAATAGATTAAAACATTAAGCGTAAGCTATCAAAGGGCATTCTTTTATCAAGTGCGAAGCACCATCCATTAAAAAGTAAAGGGGCAACATTCATGAGGGGAGCTTGAGGGGGAACGCCTCAATAAGAATTAAAAAATTATTTTTTCTATTTCAGCTAATTTTTTGATATTTAATTGAAAAGCATCTCCATGTTGTGTTTTTCCATAAAGTAAGACAAGTTCTTCTTTTAGCAAATCAGAAAGAACAACTTTTACAAATCCTTTCAAATGTCCAGGTATACTTGATTGTAATCTCTCAAACAACATGTGACCTTTGCTAAATGCTTGAGCAGAATAAAGTTTTTTCAATATGTTTTTCTTTATTCTCCAATAATCTGTTTTTGTAAGTTTTTTACCCATTAAGATTTAATCATATAAATCAAGTATTTATTCTTTTTTATTTTAATGTCAATTTCTGGCTTATAATGGCTAAAAATAGAAATATTTATATATTCCTCAACATATCCTTATTGATATGGAAAACAAAACAGCATTTTTAGATATATTTGGAGATTCACCAGTATTAAAAGTATTTGATTTTCTTGTAGTCAATGAAGATTTTGATTATAGTATGACTGATATTGCTTCTCTTTCAGGAGTTGGATATTCAACATTAAAACTTTTCTTTGGAAAATTAGAAAAACAAGAAATTGTTGTCAAAGTTAGAGAAGTTGGAAAAGCTAAGATGTATAGGTTAAATATGACAAATCCAGTTGTTAAAAAATTTAGAGATTTATACTGGGAAACTGCAAAGCAAAGAGTTCATGAAAAAGCAAAAGAATTGATTGTAGCATAAGAATTAGTTGAGTTCGATTAATGTAATTTCTTTAGTGACAGATAATTTACCAATCTTGAGAGGTTTAGTTCGGCACATTTTATCATTTAAGGGAATATTATATGCTTCAGAAAGAATTGATTGAAAACAACCTGAATGAGTCACAATTAAAACAGTATCTTTATCTTTCATTGTTTTTAGATATGTTATTACTCTCTCTTTTACCTGAAACAAACTTTCTCCTCCTTTTGGAATTGCTTTAGGATCATCTTCATCAAATTCTTCTTTTATCTTAGATTTTGGAACACCATTATATTTCCCTAAATTTTGTTCTCTTAATTTTTCTGTTTTTGTAATTGGTACTTTTAAGAATTTGTTGATAATGTTTGAGGTTTGAACACATCTTCCAAGATCACTTGTGATTATTTTGGAGATTTCATTGTTTTTTAATTTCATACCTAAGATATGTGCTTGAATTATTCCTATCCAATACAAAGGTGAATCTGAGTGTCCTTGTGTAATTTTTTGGACATTTGATTTTGTATAAGGATGCCTTACAACATAGATTAACATAAGGTTAGTAATAGAATATCTCTATTTATGTTTTACGGGTTTTTAAAAACTCAATGTTGCCCCTTTCAATTACATTAAAAGAATGCCCTAACTTATCTATCTTACAATTAAGCTTTAATCTAAGCTGGTTCTGAGGAATATTTCGTATAACA
>JABHWZ010000007.1 GCA_018657525.1 archaeon
CCCCCCCCGAAAATCTTGCTTCGTTCGCCTATTTGTTAACCAAAATTAAAATTTCTTAATTTAAATTTTTTTAGAAAATTTACTCGTTCCCTACCCTCCCGCTCAGAGTCTCGCTTTGCTCGGGATTTAATTAACTCATAAATTTAACCTAAGTATCTTAATTTTCCTGGACGCGGTTCAAAGACAATTCCGTCTCCAATTAAATTTTTGATTTCTGTATTAATTACTTCTGGAGATGTGTCTTTAAGAGTTAAAATTATTTTGTCTACATCTATGCCTC
The DNA here is from genome assembly GCA_018657525.1 of archaeon. Classification (GTDB taxonomy): domain Archaea; phylum Nanobdellota; class Nanobdellia; order Pacearchaeales; family GW2011-AR1; genus JABHWZ01. The sequence goes on from JABHWZ010000007.1 coordinate 281, forward strand.
CTTCGGCCTCAGCGTTTTTTATTTGTTCAAGAATTTTGTCTTTGATTGCTATAACTTGGGTTTTATTTTCTACTGGCGTGGCATTTTCAGATTGGTTTTTTTCTAGTTCTAGTTTTCTTATTACTAGATATTTTGGATCTTGTTCTTTGATTATTTCTGGCGCAATGTATGTTTCATTGTTGAAGTTTCTCATTACCCCAATTACTATCACTGTTTGTCCTGTGTTCACTTCTTTGAATTTTTGTGCGTCGTCTCCAAATGTTTTTAATTTTATTTGCCCTGATCCGTCGTCGAGTGTTAAGAAAATGTATTTTTTCTCTCCTTCGGATTCGTATTTGTCTACAATATTTCCAATTATATTTACTCTGACTATTTTTTTGTCTCCCAATTCAAGACAGTGGAACCTTTGAGTTTGTTCATCGAAAATGGGTTTGCCTTGAATGAGTGTACCTAGTCTGAATTTAAATGCAATATTTCGTTTAAAGTCGTCTGCCATTTTTTATGTTTGTCAAAATAATTCTGGGTTTATAAGTTTTTATGGGATTTGTTGGTTAATTATCTTATACTTTAATTATATTTAGATTATGTTCTTTGAATGTATCCTCTCCGAGGTTTGAAAATGTCCCCTGATGCGCTCAGTTTATTTATTGCTTCTTCAATTTCGTCTTTTTTTAATTTGTCTTTGAGTGCGGTTTCTATCTCTTCACGTGGGATGAGTTTACCCATTTTGTCTTCGAGTTCAGTTATTGTTTCTCTAACTAAAACTATTTTGGATCTTTGCGATGAGCTTGTTCCGGTTGATATTCTGTCAATGTCAATTGTTTTTGATTCATAGTCGTAACCTACTTGCATTAGATAATATTTCATTAGGTCAATGGCAGTCATTGCATCTGCTTCGGTGACTTTTTTTCTTAGCCTTATTTTGGCGGCGGCTTCAGACATTCTTACTAATGCGGTTAGTTGTCTGGCCGAGATGGGGATTGGTCTTACTGCAGCGTCAGATGAAACTGGTTTGTTTCTTAAGTCAACATAGAATTTTTTTAGGGCGGCTATGGCTTCATCAGTTAATTCTGGTTCGATTCTTTGTTTTGCATATGCTACATATTTTCTAAATAAATCTCTTGGGATTAGCATGTCTGCTTTTTCCTTTCTATGTTCTTCCAAAACATGGTTTGCAATTTTTGTGTCGTTTTCCCTATCGGGGAGATCTCTTAATGTGAAAATTATATCAAAACGATTGATTAGTGTCGGAGGCAGGTCAATTTGTTGAGCAATTGATTGGTATGGATCAAACCTTCCGAATTTGGGATTTGCTGCTGCGAGAACAGATGTTTGTGCACGGAGTGTGGCTTGAACATTGGCTTTAGAAATTGTTACTGATTGTTGTTCCATTGCCTCATGCATCGCTGATCTATCTTGGGGGTCCATTTTTTCTAGTTCGTCTATACAAACTAATCCTTTATTTGCAAGGACCATTGCTCCGGCCTCTAATGACCATCCTTTAAGATATTCATCTCTGACTACTGTAGCAGTTAGTCCTGCACCTGATGCGGATTTACCGACGACGTAACGTCCTTTTGGGGAGATTTTTGCCATGAATCCTAATGTTACTGATTTGGCTACTCCAGGGTCACCGATTAATAAAATATGCATGTCTCCTCTTGTTTTTGAGCCGTCTGTTCTTTCTTTTTGACAGCCTCCGAATAATTGTAAGACTAATGATCTTTTTATTTCTCTATAGCCCCATACGCTTGGAGTTATGCTTTTTGCTAGTTTGTCAAATATTTCTGGATCTTCTGCGAGTTCGAGAATTTGTCTTTCATCTTCTTCGTTTATGTTTAGGTCTTCAAAAGTTTCTTCAAGGGGGATTAGATTATTTACTTCTATTGCAAGTTCAAATCTTGTGGATAGGCCTCCGGTGGCGAGTGGTACTGGGACTTCTTTTAATACTCCGATAACTTTTATCCTTGCTCCAGGAGTTGTTTTTTCTTCCATTTGTGGTTCAACTAAATCTTCTTTTACAAAAACATTTATTCTTTTGGGTTGTTCTCCTCCAGATAATGATTCGGGAGATTCTTCTAATACTAATCTTTGGGTGTCTACCATTTCTTTGGAGATTAATTTGAATCCTCCTCTTCTTCCACAAGAACATCTTGAGGGTTCTCTGAATTTTTTGTCAATTTGTAGAACTGAGATTACTGTGCCGCAACTTGGACATTCGAATTTGGCGTTTACAACCTGGGGTCTTACATCTGATGCCTGTCTTATTATACCTTCGATAAGTATCATTTCGTCGAGGTGTTTTGAACGGATGTTTCTGATTTTTATTTCTTGTGATTCTGGTAAGTTAAATAATCTTACTCTTACATTATTTACTAGTCCGGATTCTTCAATTGCTACTTCGATTAAACTTAGTGTTTCTTCTGGATTAGCGAGGATTTCGTCAGAGAGTTTGTTTGAGAATTCAGTTAGTCTTTGGAAATCTAAGAATACGACTTTGTTTCCTTTTCTAAGAGATTCACCTAATTCTTTTTTATAAAAATCGAAGAAGTTTTTTGCTTCAATTAAGAGTTCTTCGTTTTTGTGTTTGTGGTCTTCAGGGTTTGTTTTTTCTGGAACTGTATTTGGTTCATCTTCTCCAACTGGATCCATTTCAGATGGCGGAGATCTCCTATTTGCTCCGCTATTTTTTGGTTGGTTATCAATTGATCTTGAAAAATCTATTTCACCTTCTTCTTCAAACTCGGGCATATCCGGTTTCATATTTGAATTATGGGGAGTTTCTTTTTATATATTTATGAGGATTCAAAAGTAGTTTTAGAATTAAGTTGTTAGAAAAGGGGGGTGAAGGTTTATGGTTTGGCGGATTTCCAAAGAAGTTCGAAATAGTTTATAATAATTTATTGTATATTGTTCCGGCAATCCAAATAATTATGAATGCATAAATAAATCCCAATGCTGTTCCCAAAAATGCTCCACCCCAACTTACATTATAACCCAAAGTTCCCCACATACTTGAAACCATGAATTCTGAAATTTTGGATTTTCCATAAATTCCATTTAGGGTTGTTAAAAAAGTTAATATTGCGCCAATAATCCCCGCTGTTAATCCTAATTTGATTGGATTTAATTTTTGGTATTTTTGCATTTTAATAATTCTTTAAAGCTTGTTTGACGTTTTTTAAAAGTTGCGTCATGCTGTCTTCTAATTGAGCTTTGTTTTTTGTTCCGGTGCAAACAAGTTTTCCATTTGAGAAAAGTAAGAAAGTTGCGTTTGGCTCGATTAATTTGTAAACTAGTCCTGGGAATTGTTCTGGCTCGTATTCTGTGTTTTCCATTTCTAGGGCTAGGAAATTTAGATTTAGTTTTAGTTCAATTGTTCCAGAAGCTACTATATTCTGAACTGTGATTTTTGGTTTTGCTGTAATGTTTACATTTATTTTTCTTAATTGTTTTATTACTTCTTGGATTACTTTTTTAACTTGAACTGTTGATTTTGTTCCGGTGCAAACTAAGTTTCCCGAAGAGAAAACTAGAACTGCTGATTTTGGTTCTTTGACTCTTAAAACTAAACCTGGAAAAGTTTCTGGATTGTATTCTGTGTTTGGTTGAGTTCTGGCCAGTTTTGTTAATGGGACTGGTTTTCCTAAAGAAGCAGTTGCAACGATATTCTGAATTTTATAGCTTGATTTTGATTTCTTTGCTACCATTTTATAGTATTTATAAATAAAATTCCTTTATAAAGGTTTTTAAAGGGTTTATAAGGGGATCGGGGATGTTTGTCAGATTAATATCCTTCTTTCTAATTCTTATTTTTTATTTCTCAACCATACTGCCAGTTTCTTTTTTGTCCTATAAAGTCTTTTTCTATTTCTTTTAAACTATTGACTTCTGAAAGTGGTTTGTCTGGCCTAAGAGCAATGAATCTTGGAAAACGCAAAGCAAAACCTGATTCATAGTTGGGCGATTTTTGAATTTCTTGGTATGTAACTGAAACAATTATTTTTGGTTTGAATTTTACACTTTTGCCTTTTTCTTTAATGACCAACGGCTTTAATTTTTCTGTTAGTGTATTGAATGATATTCCATCGGCATCTTCTTTTTCTTTTATACCTGTTCCAACTTTTCCTATTTCTAAAAATTTGTCTTCTTTTTTACACGATAAAATAAAACTTGAGAACCATCCAGAACGTTTTCCTTTTCCGTATTCTGCCCCAGTGATTACTAAATCTAAATCTCTTTCTTCTGGTTTTATTTTTAACATGTGCCCAACTCTTCGTCCGGGTTTATATTCTGCTTCCATGTTTTTCATCATCATTCCTTCTTGATTATCTTTCAAAGCTTTTTCATAAAATTCTTGGGCTTTGGTTTCTGATTCAGTTATGAGTTGTTTAGATGGAATTAATTTGTAAGGTTTTTTAGTAATTATTTTTCTCAATAATTTCGATCGTTTTTTGAATGGTTCGTTTAGTAATGATTTTCCATTGTAAAATAAAATATCAAATATATTTATTTCAACTGGGAGTTTTTTTTGTAGTTCTTCGATAGCATATTTTCTGCGTATTCTTTGTGATATATCTTGAAACGGTTTGTATTCTTTTGTTTTAGCGTCGAAACCAACTGCTTCTGAATCCATGATAAAAGAATTTCCCTTGATATATTTTAAGATATAATCTTTGACTTCTGGGAATTGTTTGGTTACATTTTCTAAACTTCTTGTGTAAAGTTTTATTTCGTTTTTATTTTTATGGATTAATAATCTAAAGCCGTCATATTTGTATTCTAAGACACATGGTTTTCCGAGCTTTTTGAATCCATCTTTAATGCTTAGTGCTTTTTGTGCTAACATAGCTTTTATGGGTTTGCCCACTTCGAGTTTGAGGTTTTCTAGATTTTTTAATTTTTTTTGTTTTGTTATTACAAAGACTGCTGCAATATCATTTGTTTTGTCTATGGCTCTTTGAATTTTTTCTTCTGCTTTTTCTTTATTTGGGAAAAATGCTTTGGCAAGAGATTTTCTTATTGTTGATTCTTGGACTCCAATTCTTAAGTCTCCAATTAGTGTTCTTATTATGTAAAGTGCCTCAATTGGCGACGCTGAAGTTAACATTCCAGTGATGAGTCCGAGTTTTTTTGAGATGGTTCCTTTTCCTTGAAGTGTTGGGAGTTTTCTGAAATCTTCAATTATTCTTTCAGTGGTTAAAATATGCGAAGCTAGTGTTGATTGGGTTTTTTTCTTTGTTAATGTTTCAGCAACTTTTCCTATATCTCCTAATTTTTTCCATTCTTTGATTACTTTTGATTTTTCAGTTCCAGTTGATTTGGAAATTGCTTGAACTGCAAGTTGATTTGAAATTCCTATTCTTCTTTCATCATACTCTGGATAAATATCTCCCATTAATAGATATAAAACATCTTGATTTTTTTCAGGAAGGTGTTTTAAAAATTTTGATAGAATTTCTATTTTTTCAAGACGTTTTGTAGTTGAATTTAAGTCTTCATAAAGTTCTGCAAGTTTTAAGTATATCATTTTTTCTTTTATAAAAATGTTAGGGGGGAGAGGTTTTTAAGATTATTTAAAGTGGGTAAGTCATTCCTTCTCTGGCAAAGATTACTTTTGGGCCTTTCTGTTTTAAAGAATACTTTTTTACTCTTTTTTCGAGATCTTTTAAGTAAGTATCGTTACAGTTAGGATCATAGTGGGTGATGATTAGTTTTTTGACTAATGCTTCTTTAGCTAGGTCTACATTTAAGAAAGGATCTGAGTGACCATAACCTTCTTTAAATGGATTTTTTTCGGAGTCTTTTTCATATTGTCCATCTGCAATAACCATATCTGCGTTTGCCCACCATTGGATCATTTCTTTTTCAATCTCTGCGGTTGATGGTTCAAAGTCTGTAGAAATAACTAATGTTTTATTTCCCTCAGTGTATTTGTAGGATACACAACCCTCTGGATGATGGATGCTTTTTGTTTCTATTTTTAGATGATCATTTCTAATTGGTGTTCCAGGAATAAAATCATGGAATTCTCCGAGTCCTCCCATATACTCTAATGGGGCGGGAAAGTTTATTGGATTTTGTTGTTGTGCAAATATCTCTCTTGTGTATCCGCCTTCTTCTAACATTTGCGCGATTTCTCTAGAGTCTGTATTTTCTACCGCGCTTGCTAAATCTCTTGCAATTTTTATTTCTCCATAAAGATTTACTTTGTTTCCCGGAATATATGCTAGAGCAAAAAATGGGAATCCTTGGATATGGTCCCAATGTGTATGGGTAATATAAACATCAACTGGTTTGGTTTGAGGTTGTTGTAAAAGGTAGTTGCCTAGATTTCTTATTCCTGATCCAGCATCAATAACAATTCTTTCTCCGCCTTTTCCTTCAAGATAAATACAAGTGGTATTGCCTCCGAATTCTTCACTATGAAATTTTTCTCCAGTAAGAAGTCTTCCCGAGGGAGAAGGGAGTGATCCGCGACATCCGGCAATTTTTATTTCCATAGTTTATTAAAATGCTTAAGATATATAAACGTTGTTATCAAATTTTTAGTAAAAAAGCGAAGATTTTTAAATAAATTCTTCTTAATTACCATATGAAGGTATTAAAGATAAATGAAAAGGATAAAATAAAGGCTATTTTTCATAAAAATGATAAGAAAATTCTTTCTCTTTTATGTTATAATGTTCGGATTCCGATTTCTAAAATTGCGAGATTGTTGAAGTTGTCAAGGCAGTCTACTGAGTATAGAATTAAATCTATGGGGCAGGCTCATTTAATTGCTGGATCTAGGACAGTTATTAATATTCGAAAGTTGGGTTATCATTCTTATTATTTTTTTCTTAATTTGTCCTCAAGAGATGATGAAACGGAATTTATTAAAAGATGTGATAAATCTGGAATGGTAAATACTTTGGTAAGTTATAGTGGGAAGTTTGGATTTGAAGTTTCTGTAATGTCTATGTCGTCTAATGATGCAAAGGGAATTTTTGAGGATCTTGTGGAGGGCTTACAAGTTAATGAAGTTTTCCCTTGTATACTTACTGAGGGAATTAAGGCAAGTATTCTTCCAGGATTTATTCCCAATAAAATTCCATTAATTAAAAATATTAAAAATGATCCTTCGTTTTCAAAACAGTTTTCTTTGAAATGTAAAAATTATAAAATTGATATAAAGGATAAAATAATTTTATTTGCTTTAGCGCAAGATGCTAAAATTAAACTTAGTGAAATTGCTAAGAAAATTTCCTTAACTAGGGATGCAGTTTCTTATCGTATTAAAAATTTAATTAAATCAGGATATATTTTACAATTTAGGCCGGTTATTGATTACTCTGTTTTGGATTTATCTATTCAGGCAGTTTTGATTAAAGGGAATTATTCTCATAAAAATAAAATAAAATTTAAACAGTATTTGAAATCAAATGATAGAGTTTTATGGGCCACAGAGATGATGGGTAATTGGGATTATCTACTTTATGTTATAGATAAATCTCAGAATCAGATACATGAATTTATTGAAGATCTAAAAGATAAATTTGGAAGTTTTATTTCTGGTTATGAGATTTTGTATGCTTATCAAGAACATAAATATTCTTTTATGACAAAAGGTATGAGTCAAGATAATTAGATTTTAGTTTATGAGTCGCAAGTATGGTAATATTAAAATTCTGTTTTCCACAAACCATGAATATTACAATACATTCTGGCTTTTTTGATTTTTGATTTTATTGGAAATAATGCTTCTGTTTTTGGATTATCTTTTGGATTTAGATATTTTCTTCCTACGCCTTTTTCTGTTAAAATTTCAATCCATTCAATAAAGTGTTTATCTTCCATTGGATGTTCTACTTTGCCAATTTTTACTTTTATTCCATCTTCATTTTTTTCAATAACTGGAGCGTGTTTTTCAGCATATTTCCCTTTAGATTGTTCTGGCATATGATTCATTGGCTTTCCGCAACAAACTAAAGTTCCTGGGCCTTCGTGCAAAACTTCTATAATATTTCCGCAGATTTCGCATTTGTAAATTTCGTTTAGAGTTGTCATTTTCTTTCTTTCCTTTGTCTTCGATAAAGAATTTCAACTGAAGGCCCAAGTTTTGTTCCATCATTTCTGTATGAATTCATCCTTCTAACCATTTCATAATAAGCTTGTCTGTGTCCATTTGATCTAAATTTTAAAACTAAATCCGGAGTATCTTCCATTTTAATAATTCTCCGCTAATATTTCATAATATTCTTGTTTATGTTTACAAGCTGGGCATAATTTTGGAGCTTCTTTGCCTTCGTGAATATAACCGCAATTTCTACATTTCCATTTTATTACTTTGTCTTTTTTGAAAACAGAATTATTTTTTATATTTTCTAAAAGTTTCCTATATCTTTTTTCGTGTTGCTCTTCGACTTCTGCGATTTCTTTAAACGAATCTGCGATATTGTCAAATCCTTCTTCTCTTGCTGTTTTTTCAAATTCTGGATAGAGAGTTCCCCATTCTTCTTTTTCTCCTTCTGCGGCTGCAAGGAGATTTTCTGCAGTTGTTCCAATTCTCCCTGCAGGATATGAAGCAGTAATTTCTAGTGCTTCTCCGATTTCGTCTAAGTATTTAAAAAATATTTCAGCGTGCTCTTTTTCATTGTCTGCTGTTTCCTGAAAGATTGCCTGTATTTGTTTAAAGCCTTCTTTGCTTGCAACTGATGCAAAATAAGTATAACGCATTCGTGCTTGACTTTCACCTGCAAATGCTTTTAATAAATTTTTTGAAGTTTCACTCTTTTTTAAATCCATGATTAAATGTAGATAGTTAGCTTTAAATATATTTTGGAGAGTTTCTGTTTGAAGGTTTTTTGATAATGGTGGAAGAATGATTTTTGAGTTAGAGAAAGTTTTTAAATTGAATTAAATCTTTGTTTATATGTATACTAGATTAGAAGAAGAGATAATCCTTGCTGCCCATGTTGAAGGGTTTGGAGCGGTCATGGGATACCCTTATCAGTTTATAATTTTATTATAGATGCTACATCAGATTATCCTCCCAGAGAATATTTGAGAGAGATGCATAATGTGTCAAAACAAATGAAAGAAGAATTTGATTGTCAATATTTAGATATTCTTTCAAAATCAGAAATTAATCCATTAAGAATGGAGCAGGAAGCATGGCAAAAATTATCCCCTGATTTAAGTAGATTTTTGGAGGGATTTGATAGTTTTATTAATAATTATAATAATGAAAGCCTAGATGAAGTTGATATAATTAGGATTCAGTTGTATAATGAAATATGGTATGCTCTTTATCAAGAATGGGATAAAATTTCTGCTTCTTATAAAGCTAAACAAATTCCTATAGAGAGAAGTCGTTGTAGATGCTGGCGTGAGTTTCTTCTTGGGTTAGATTAAATTATTTATTTTCCTCTTCTCTTGCCTGCTCTAACTGAAGGTCTTACTTTTGAAGTTGGGTGCTTGTTTCTTAATCCTCGTGATTTTTTTGCCGCGCTTGTTAGTCCTCTAAGAACTCTGTTTTTGTTTGAACCTTTTGTTATCCAGTTTATTTTTTTGTCGTTCTTGATTTCTGGTTTTGAAGGGTCAACGCAGATAACTTCGTAAAAAGCATTGATTCCGTCTTTTCCAATTAAATATGAATTTAAAACTTCTAAGTTTTTGTATTTGTTTTGGACCCTTTGTTCTGCAATCCATTTGTAAGACATTTTTAGATTTTTTCTTGCTGTTAATCTTTTTGAACGTCTACCTTTGTTTGGTCTAGGTTTTTTGTGTCCTCCACGTTTTAATCTGATTCGAATTACTACAAATCCTTTTTTGGCTTTGTAACCTAATGCTCGAGCTCGATCTAATCTTAAAGGTTTGTCGACTTTAACTTGCGCGAGAGATTTTCTCCATTCGACCATTCGTTTGGATAGAGTTCTTTTCTCGGGTTTTTTCCATGCTTGTCTTATATATTGATATAATCCTTTTACCATGATAATTATTGATAAAGTTGGTTTAAAAAGGTTTTTGTGGTTAAAAATCCGTCCAAAGACCTTTTGGGAATAGATCATATTTGTGCCAGCTTAATAATGGGAGAGTTTCATATGTTTGGATAATCCCAGATAAATTTTCTTTGATATTAGATAGAATTGAATTAATTCAACGTAATCTGGATTATTTTGGAAACAATTATGTTAACGATTAATTGGTTAAAAATCTCTAGAATTCTCGTGTGCTTGCAAAAGCGCCATCTCATATGATTTCGGAATGTCTTGAGATTTTTGTTGAGCGATGATTTGTTCAACTTCTTTTTTGTTTGCGATTTTTATTGGTTTGTTGTTTAAAAAATGTTCCATGAATGCTATTCCTATACCTATGTAATCTATTTTGTGATCTTTTGGGGGCCTCCAATTTATTTCAATGTTGTCTGAATTAGTCATGCTTCTAAAATCTGGATTGAATCTATTACTTATTGCATTTATAAGAGGAAAATTTTTATCCCAAGTTCTTCTGTTAATTATTTGTATTCTTTTGCTTTGTATTTCTTGTTCATATAATGCTGCTCCTAAATCTACGTAGCTTCCGGTTGAGTCTGGATTCCAAATTACTCTAATTGCTCTAGCGTTGTGGATTTCTCTTGAATGGTCTCTGCAAATTCTGTAACCGCCTGTTGGGTCTTCTTGATTTGTGTCTTCTGCTGGATAGTGGATTTGAGTTCCTTGACTTCTGAAGTCTTTAATATATTCTTGTATCATTTCTTTTTCCCTATCACTTGCTTTTCTTACAGAACAAATTAAATAATCAAAATCTCCCTCATATTTGCTTTTGTATTCTGGAAGTTCAATTTTTGGCATTTTAAAATTAGTATTTTTTTATTTTTAAGGATTTGTTTGTTGGAAAGGTGGTTTTGGTAACTTTTATAAATGGATTAATTCTTTGAATTGTAATGAGGCTGTAGCTCGGCTCGGCACCACACTCGCGTAGGATACGCAAGCTAGTAATGCTCGTGTAATCCCTCGGTCTGGTACATCCTTCGCTACAAAATCTTAAATAGTGTAAAAACACTCAAAACATTATGAGGCTGTAGCTCAGTCTGGTAGAGCACTGCTCTGATAAGGCAGGGGTCCACGGTTCAAATCCGTGCAGCCTCACTCATATTTGGTTGAACATCTCAATAATTCTTAAAAACTACTTTTCTTTAAAATTTATATGGAATTATTAAATCTTTTACAATTAATTGCAGTTCCAATTAGTTTGTTGGGAAATTTTTTAGTTGCGAGGAAAAATTTTATTGGTTTTTTTGTATGGATTTTTTCTAATTGTTTATGGATAATAATTTCAGTTTTTAGTGGATTATGGGGAATGACTTTTTTATTTTTTGTTTATTCAATGTTAAACATTTATGCTATTTATTTTTGGACAAAAAATTAATTTTTTGCTTCTAATTCTAGAATTAAATTTTCTTTTTCAAAACTGTAACCGGTTATTGGAAGATTTATTGTTATTGTTTTAAAGTATGCTTTATCTTTTGAAATTGCTTTTATCTCTATGCTTCCAGCTAAATTTTGTATTGAAATATCTTCATCAGTTTTTACTCCTGGAAGTTTGATTTCGTAAATTATTAAATCAGAAAGTCGTCTAATTTCTGTTTGAGGCTCTTCTTGCACGAGGTCCTTGAATTTTTTTAATTTATTTTGAGGAAGATTTATTGCTTTTCTTTTTTGAGGTTGATAATTTTGTTGGATTGGTTGTCTTGTTACTTGTATATTTTTTGGATTTACTTTTTTCCCATTAATAAATAATTCAAAATTTTTATTAGCTGGATTTTGATTATTCATATCTTGTTGTTCTTTTTGAATTTCTTTTTCTAACATCTTAAGTGTTCCATTTAACATCTTTCCTAATATCCCTCCTGTAAAATTTCCCCCCAATAAAGAATCAAAAGAATTTGTTTGTTGTTTTAAGGTATCATCTTTGCCCAACATTCCCCAATCTTCTTTTTTTATTTCTTTTAATTGTTTGCCACAGCTAGGACAAAAATCAAAATTACTTTTAATTGTGTTATTGCATTTTGGGCATTTATTTTTGTTAAACATGTTTATTTTTATTCTACTTAGTTTAAAAGTTTTACTTATTAGGATTTTGTCAAGTTTTGATTAAGTTTTTTATTTTTCCAGAATATATTTTTTAATTGACATTATTTCATGGGCTCCTTCTAAGAGAGTTGGCTTTGCTTGTTTAAAGATAATATTTTTTAGAGCTTTGTGGCCTTGGAATTGTGAGGTTTTTTTTACTTCTTCAATTTTTGTAATACTAAAAAATACTACAAGCATTCTGGCAATTGCACTAATGAAGAAAATAATTATTATTGGACTTACGACGGTGACTGTTAATATTTTGATTAAAAATGCCCCTAGTGAAGCTCCTAGGAAAATTCCAAATCCATATAGGACATTACAGTAAGATGCGGCAACTCCTCTTTTTTCTTTTGAAACATTATCATATATGAAGTTTCCTGCAGCTAAGTTAAAACCTGCCCAACTTACTCCCCCTACTAATGAGGGAACAAATATTAGATAAATAGGGGATTTATTCAGCACCCATAAAAGCGGGATTACTGGAATGAACATGGAAGCAATTGCAATGGTTTTATAGTTTCCATATTTATCTGCAAATTTTCCCCAAAGCTTGATGAGCATCAATGAGAAAATTGTAGCAGAGAAAATTATTACCATGTAGATTGAATATGAAAATTTTAATTCTCTTAAAAGATAAACTGCAACGAGAGGGGAAACTATTGCTGACGCGAATCCGAGTAGGGCTCTAAAAATTGTGAATCTTCCAAAGTTATTATGTGGTGCTTTAATTAAAAAATCTGTTAGTGAAAAATAGTCTCCTTTTTTTAATTTGATTTCGGGTTCATATTGTTTTTTGAATAATTTTAGAGAGATAAGTCTTCCAATGATTGCTATGGAAAATAAAATTATAAAGCCGTACATTATTTTGCCGCGGGCTTCTAAAAAATCAAGAAAAAATGCGGCCCCAATTGCAAGTATTACTGAAACAAATCCGGTCATTAGATTTCTTTTTGCAAAATATCTTCCTCGGTGTTTATCATTTGTAATGTCCCCCATCCACGAAAACCATGCAGGTGACCCTAGATTAAGAAAGATAACATAGATTGCAAATGTTAATAAAAGGATTGGGGGAAGAATCGAAGTAAATATTTTATATCGGTATAAAAATGCAATTATAATAAATGGGATAAGCATCATTGATTCTAAAAAAATTGTTTTGAGGATTATTTTTTTACGGGAATATTTTTCAATTAATCTTGAACCAAACATTTGACTTGCGGGTCCAACTAGTCCGGCAATTGCACTAAGCATAGCTACAATAGAGTTGCTCGAATTAATTGCAATAGCGAATGGAGAAATGTAATGGTCTGCTAAAGAGGATTTTACTGTGGCAAAAATTCCTTCTTTGATGGACATTCTTCTTGCCCTAGTTTTCTTACTTCTTTCTCTTTTTATCTCTTCTTTTGTAAGTTTTTTTTTCATTGTAGGATAATAATTCTTATATACTCATTTTAATATAAAAAGCTATGGTTAAAAGTTTCAGAAAAGATAGAAGGCATATTAGGTGGAATTGTGAGAGATCTCCAGAGGGGGATGATCGTATGCGGTATCATTTTGTTTTTGTTGATGATCGTGATAGAGAATTGATGAGGGATAGAGTTTTAGAGCAGTTAAGAAGTTGTGGTTTTATTGAGAAAGTTCGAGAGTCTCAAGAAGGAAAAGTTGTTGGAACTAAATTTAGATATTTGTTTGAGAGTTATGATTCGAATATTGCTCCAGGAAGAATTAATTGGCAACAAGTTAGGGATACCCCTATCAAAAGAGATGGAAAGTTAGTTGAGAGAAAAAGAGGGAGTGTTGAAGATTATGTTTATGACCTTTATGATAGGCGGAGATAGTTTTTTATAGTTTTGATTTTAAATACTTTTATGGTAAAGAAAAAATTTTACATAACTACGCCATTACGCATAGGCATCGCGATAGTTGAATGTGCATCCTCTCATTGCCTCCTATGGATGCCGGGAAGTCTTCGCATAGGCATTGCGAAGCTCGGATAGGGGAAGGCCATTACACATAAAAAAATAAAATGAAAAAAAATAAATTTTATATAACTACGACAATTCCGTATGCTAATGCTTCGCCCCATATTGGATTTGCGTTGGAGATTATTCAAGCAGATGTGCTTGCTAGATGGAATAAACAAAAAGGAAAGAATGTTTTCTTTTTGACTGGGACAGATGAACATGGGACTAAAAATTATCAAACAGCTAAAAAGGAAGGGCTCACTACAAAAAAATTTGTGGATAAAAATTCTTCTATGTTTAAGGAATTAACTAAATCTTTGAATATTTCTAATGATTATTTTATTCGAACGACTGATAAAAAAGTTCATTGGCCTGGCGTCGTAGAAATGTGGAAAATTTTGCAAGCAAAGGGAGATATCTATAAAAAGGAATATACTGGGAATTATTGTTCTGGTTGCGAGAGATTTATTACTGAAAAAGATTTAGTGGAGGGAAAATGTCCAGATCATCCTACTTTGAAAATTGAGAGTATTGCTGAGGAGAATTATTTTTTTAAGTTGTCAAAGTATTCTAGTAAGATAAAGAAATTAATTGAAACAGATAAATTAAAAATTATGCCAAAGAAATGGAAAAATAATTTTTTGGGTTTGATTAAGGATGGTTTGACAGATGTTAGTTTTTCTCGGACTAAGAAGCATTTGCCGTGGGGGGTTCCTGTTCCTGGCGATGATAGTCAAGTGATGTATGTTTGGTGTGATGCTCTTACAAATTATCTGACAGGGATTGGATATCCAGATAAAAAGTTTAAAGATTTTTGGCCAGCAGATGTGCATGTTGTTGGAAAAGATATGTTGAGATTTCATACTGGGATTTGGCCTGGAATGTTGTTAAGTGCAGGATTAGATTTACCTAAGGAAGTAATTGTTCATGGGTTTTTAACTGTTGATGGAAAGAAGATGAGTAAGTCTGTGGGGAATGTTGTTTCTCCTTTGGAGTTGAGGAAAAAATATGAGGCAGATAGTATTCGGTACGCTTTAATGAGAGCAACGCCTTTTGGAGATGATGGAGATTTTTCTGAAGATGCTTTGGTTGCAAGACATAACGATGAGTTAGCAAATAAGTTGGGTAATTTAGTGGCACGGGTTGCGGGTTTGATAGCCCAAAATGGAGTTAACCAAACAAGTAATAAATTGATTAAGAAATTAAAAGTAAAGGAAATTGGAAAATTTATTGAGAATTATGAATTTGATAAAGCTCTGAATTTGATTTTTGCATTTATTGATAATTGTAATGAATATGTTCAAAATGAAAAGCCGTGGGAAAGTAAGGATGGAAAAGTTTTATTTGAATTAAAAGAAAGTATTTTGAAAATTGCAGAATTGCTTTGGGCGTTTATTCCTGAGACATCTGAGAAAATAACAAAACAGTTTAGTGCAAAGGAAATTAAGAAAGGAGAAATTTTGTTTAAGAAAATTGAATAATTAATGTTAGATAGTTTTGTCTAAAATTATCCCTCTTTTTATTTCGGTTTTGGGGGAAAATTCAATTTCATTTGTTCTTGCACAATATCTGATGTATTCTTCTATTGAAAACCTATTTGTTTGGGGCATTCCGGGATTGATTGTTAAGTTTCGATGGTATTCTTTTTTGTATTTTATTGAAGGTTGGGTTATTCTTTGATATTCTTCTTCGGTTAATTCTGTTAGCTCGAACATTTCATAATCTTCCATTAGCTCAGGTTCTTCGTGGAGTGCCCAAAGACTTACCCTGTCTGTCTCTTGATCTTTTTTTAGTGGAAGGTCTATACAGTCATATCTAATTTGATGAGTTGAATCATATTGGTCTCTTTTTCTTAGAGGAATTGTTATGTATGCAAAATCAGATGCTTTTGCAAGTAGGGGTCTTTCTGGATCTCTAAAATGAAGATAGATTCCTCCGATCTCTAATACTTGTCCCCAAATTGGAGTCTTTTCATGATTTAATACTGTGTGGCGTTTTTTTCTAGTGAACTCTGGTCCGCATATTCTACATTGATAAACTTTTTTTGGCATGATAATTTATAAAAAATTCTATTTATAAAGATTTATATATAATTTTAAAAACTATTAATTCTATTATTTGTGATGACAGAAGGAATAGTGGAATTTGGAGATTGGGAAAAACTTGATTTGCGAGTTGCAGAAGTTGAGAATGTTGAGGAGATTGAGGGGGCTGATAAATTGTATAAATTAAGTTTGGATGTTGGAGAGTTAGGTAAGCGGGTAATTTGTGCTGGGATTAAAGAGCATTATTCTGAGGAAGATTTGAAAGGAAAGAAAATAATTTATTTTTCTAATTTGAAGCCGAGGGTTATGAGAGGAATTGAAAGTCAGGGAATGTTGCTGGCGGCTTCGTCTGAGAATCATAAAATAGTGAAATTACTTTTTCCAGATCAGGGTGCAGAAGCAGGGATGCGGGTTGGTTAAAATGAGTTTAATACCAATGTATTCTATTCATGAAACGGGTTATGCTTTTGTTGAACCTGTAAAAAAAGGTTTATTTGGAAATAGGATTAGAAAAACACTTCGAGATTTGTTATGTGTAAAATTGAGCCTACAAGGTTATGAAGTGAGAAATGCTAAAACTTCAAATTTGGATTCAGGTGTTGAAAAAACTTTATTAATTGCTGAACAAATAATTTTTGATTTATCTAAAACAGAAATAGGCAAAATCCATTAATAATCCGCAAGGTGTGTATTCATAATATTTTTTTATATCTCTTGGAATTCTTTTTCTTTGTTTTTTACATCTAACTATTTCCTTATAATCTTCTTTTTTTAATTTTACCATTCCCCGGTATATCCCGTGTTTTTCTGCTTGTTTTTGTAATCGTTTGGGAAATTCTCTAGAGTTAATGCCTGGATAGAATATGTAATCAAGTGGAGTTAGTAGATTGATTGTTAAGTTTTCTAGTGTGCTAATTTTAATCTCTAGAGTTTCTTGTTTCCTTTTTTTACTTCTAGTTTTTTTCATAAATTTGTTTAAAAAGGAACCTTTAAAAAGGTTTTTTTGTGGGGTATTTCATGGCAGATGATAAATTATTCTCATTTAACGAGGAAGTATTAAATAGGATGCAATTAGAAATAGTTTCCCCAAATTAACGTCAGAGCAAACGCAACAGATGATGGTTCAAGCAGCAGAGATTGTTGGAAACGCTGTGTCTGGAGGGATAACTAATAGTTTGGTGCAGATTGTGGGGAACTTACTTGAAGAAAAAGCAAAGGTAACTCCAGTAGAAAGAGAAGTAGATACTTTAGTAATTTATGATTGTTTTAATTCGGTTAATAATGACCCTTTGCCTTGTGTTAGATCTTTTGAAAACTTTTTAAAAAGCTATTCAGATAAAAGAGGATATAAGCTTATAGATAAGAAAGATATGGATCATCGTAATGGGGTTACAATAAGATTTCCTGAGGCTTTACCTGAGAAGGATGCTAGTTCTATTTTGGGTAGTGAGGGATTTTGGGTTTTGCATAAGAATCAAAGATTTTTAATATATGATGGTAATTTTGTTATGGGTGAAGCTGTGATTAAAGGTTTTAATGAATCTTATTCTCAAGATTCACGTGGGATAGGATTATTTACAAATTTGAAAAAGAAAGGATGGAGTAATTTTGGCTGTATTCCAGCTAGTGTGTTTTATCCTTGGGATAAGTTATCTGAAGAGGGACAGAAAGATTTGAGGTTTGACTATACTCTTTTAAGTTCTACAAATGATTCCCAATAGATTTAATTAAAATTAATATTCTTTTTTACCAAAGACTTTTTTGATTTTTTCCCAGATTGTTTCTTTGTCTAGATTTGAATCATAAGTTATTCCTAATAATTGCGCGGCGATTTCTTTGTATGCTCGAGCGGCTTTTGATTTTGGATGAGTATGTATTACTGCATCTTTTGTATTTAGTGCTTCTGAAATTGAGATGTCTTCGGGAACCATACCTAAAATTGGAACTTCTAACATTTCTTTTACTGTTTCGGGTTGCATTTCTATTTTGTTCTTTTTCACTTTAGTCATTATAACTCCCATTACAGGTATCTTTTCTTTTTCAGCCATCTTAATCGCTTTAAGTGCGTCAGTGATGGCAGGCATTTCTGGATTGGTTACTAAGATTAATTCGTCAGCCATCTTAATCGCAGCCATGGCTTCTCCCCCTAATCCTGCCGCACTATCAACGATTACATATTCTGAAATTTTTTTGAATTCATTTTTGAATTCTTTTAATTTTTCTGGTTTTAATTTTTCAAGTTCCTTGATAGATAGAGAAGAAGGAATTATTTTTAGTCCTGATTCGTGTTCGTAGACTCCTTCAATTGGGTCTGCTTTTTTTAAAAGTATATGGTTTAAGTTGATTGGGACTTCTGGAGAGCCGAGATGAATTCCCACATTTGGAGTTGATAAATTGCCGTCGATAACTAATACATCCCCCCCAAAATAATTGATGGCTGCTCCTATGTTTACTGCGCTAGTTGTTTTTCCTACGCCTCCTTTTCCTGATGTAATTACAATAACTTTTGACATTTTTTTAGTTCTCTTCAACTTTTTTGATGAGTGAAGAATTTTTCTGTTTAGGATAGAAGAAATTGTTTTGTGGTATTTATAAACATTTCTAACATGTCTGCATATTCCTTGAGTTTTTCTAAATCTACATTTACCTCTTTTCCTCTAAAATAAACTCTAAGATTTACATTTTTTCTAAATTCTCCAATTCGGTCACATTTTAAGTCATTTATTTTTCTAAACATCATATATTCGTCAAGTGTTTTTTGCATATTTTTATCTTTTTTGAATAATTTTCGGGTTGCTTCAATTCTTCCAAGAGGATTAGTATTTATCAAGGTTATTTTGCCTTTTTCTTTTGCGTGCTCGAGCATGGAGTCAATACCTGTTTCAATCATTTTTGTCCATCTAAGAAGGAGATTTTTAATTACGTCACACGTTTTTGTGTACTTCAAACTGACATATAATAAATGATCAGCGCTAATTTTTTCTTGTATTAGTTCTTCCATAAAATCTTTGGTATATTAGGACTATAAATTTAGAAGTTTTTGGGGTTTTTATATTTTGTCTAAAATTTGTGTTTTGATATTTTCGATTAATTTTTTGTTTATTTGGAGAAATTCTTTAATTGTTTCAATTTTGATTATTTTTTGGGAGGTTTCGGTGAGGATTATTAGTTGGTTATTTTTTTTAAATTCCATTGAACTTTGTTTGTGGTTTTCGATTATTTGAAATAATTCAGTTATTTTTTGGTTTTCGATTGAGGACATTTGATAGCGCGGAGCGCATTTGTTTATAAAATTTTTAAAGTTCATTTTTGGGTCTTTGTAGAGGGGGATTCGCTTTAGGAGGTATTCATATTGTAAGATTGAGTTTATGCAGAATGCAGTTGATTTTTTTAGTTCAGTCAGTATTTTGATTAGGATTTTTTTATCTTGGATTAATGGATATGTGACATAAAGAAGGTGGTCAACTGTGCGAGTTATTCTGTTTGCTTCTTGGAGATATTCAATAAATTTTGGAGGCATGTTGTTTGATGATATTTTTACTTTATAGTTATTTTTATAAAGAAGTATTTCTATAAATATTTATATTTGTTTAACAAATAAATATAGAACTGAAAGGAGGTAACCTAAAGGTCACGAGAACCTCCTCATACTAATAGAATATAAAAGGAGGTAACCTAAAGGTCACAAGAACCTCCTCATACTAATAGAATATAAAAGGAGGTATAAAAAAATGAATAATAAAAAAATATTAAGTTTAATGATTTTGGGAGTCTTGGCTGTTTCTTTGGTTAGTGCTGGATGGTTTAGTGATTTGTTTCAAGGAGTGC
>JABHWZ010000008.1 GCA_018657525.1 archaeon
ATATAAAAGGAGGTATAAAAAAATGAATAATAAAAAAATATTAAGTTTAATGATTTTGGGAGTCTTGGCTGTTTCTTTGGTTAGTGCTGGATGGTTTAGTGATTTGTTTCAAGGAGTGCCTAAGCCCAGCGACGAGGGAGACGTTTTATTTTCTCCGAGTAATTTTGGATTAGACGATTTAGCCGACGGTGTTCAACTTAAAAGAGGCTGGAATTATTGGTATACTTGGAGCGATGAAGATTTATCTATTAAAGACGCGACCGCGGATTTAGAGGGTTTGAGATATATTTTAACTTATAATTCTAATTGGAAACATCAAGGTTATTGGTATCCAAATAAAGATAAAAATAGATACGACGAATTTAAATCAGGATATAGATATGCGCTTTATATGAATAAGAAAAGAGAGTGGAAGTACATTCCTGTGACTTGTGAAGATTCTGACGGAGGTTTGAATTATGAAGAGAAGGGAACTTTCTATGGTGTTGAGAGAAGAGATGATGGAAGTTTAGTCTTCCAGGAAGATGGGTCTCCAGACTATATGGAAGAATCGGATCGTTGTCAGGCTGGTTTATTACTCGAGTATTATTGTAAAGACGACAAAGGAGTTGGAGTTGAAGATTATGATTGTTCTTCTGAAGGCAAGGTTTGTTCTGATGGTGCTTGTGTTGAAGATGATGGCTCTGAAAGAGTAGCTTTAGAAAAAAGTTCTAATAAGTTTAATTTAGGTGAAACTATTCGGGATGTAATAATTTTTGTTGATGATGACAATCTCCCAAATATTTTAAAAGATGGTACTTATGTAGATAACCAAGGAAATAATTTTGATTATAGACAGAAAGTAGATCTAGGGGATTTAGTTTTAGAAACATTTGCGGATTCAGATTACAATAATAAAGAAGAAACAACAGGAATCCATTTACGTGCAAACGATTGGATTATGGATTATTCTTTAGATTTTACTCAAACTGTTAATTGGAATAATCTTGAAGGAACTAAGATTTATTTGTTGGGAAAAACTTTTGAGATAAAAACTGTTGATACTAATAATAAAAAACTTAGTCTATCTTCCTCTGACGGAGATACATTAATCTTTGAAAGTGGAAAAGAGGTTTTATTTAATGGAGATTATGTCGACAATTTTGAAGTAATTATTTCTGGAGTTTCAGGTAAGATAACTAAGATAGTAATTAAATGGAAATCTGATGATGAAGCTTTTATTACTGAAGATAGAGAGCTTAAAATGCCTGTCTTTGATAATTTAAGATTTAAATTATTAGAGGTAATAGAAAATGATGTTGATGATGGAACTTATGGAAAACTTTGGTTAATTGGTACTTATTTTGAAGATACCTCAAAGGTTGTTGATTCAGAAGATTCTGAAAGTTCTGAAGTGACTTATCAAGGTGTTTTGGAGATGATGGGAAATTGTATCGGACGTCCGATGCTAACTGCCTCTGAACAAGGATCTGGAAGTCTTGGCGACGGGGATAGTTACTCTACTGTTGCTGAATTTTGCTCTGAAATTTCTCCTGCAAAAACTAGAATACCTATTGGAGTTTACGATATTAGAACTACTTCATCTGCTGGAGATGCCTACAGAATGTGGTCTCCTAGTAAGATAGATTCTCAGATAGCATATTATGGCAGTTCAGATGCTTTTGCGGAAATGCTTTATGATAACTATGCAAACATTCTTGGAGATGACGATTTTAATATAAATCTAATGGCTATTTGTTGCTCTGCTCCATAGGTAAACTAAACAAATTTTAATTTTTTTTCTTTTTGGCCCCTTACGGGGCTTCTTTTTTTAGAACTTAATTGGAATTGTAAAATAATTTTTTAAACTCTAACTATTTCAATTTCTAAATTCTTTTTTAGTTCTTTCAAGAATGGTTCTTCGTGCTGTTTATCAATTAATGCTCCTGCTGCGAATTCGTGTCCGTTGACTTCTGTTTGGAATTTAGTTGTTGTTTCTGTTAAAAGTTGCTTAACATTTCTTCCTGAATCTCCTACTCTGTGTGCGGATATTTTTATTTTTGATTCTTCATAAGCTATTGCTACTATTGCCGTTCCATTATCGTAAACTTTGGATTTTGAAATTATGCTTGCGGCAGTTTCAATTATTGTTGGTTTTATGTTTTCTTTTGTGTTGACAATCATGTATCCTTTTCCTTGTATTTTTTCAGTTTTTTCAATAAATTTTAGTGCGGAAACAATATGCTGACGGTATTTCACATAAATAGCTTCTGATTTTTGTTTTGCTGTTGGAATTTCCATGCAAAATTGTAGCGCAATGTTTGGGTTATTAATTTTTGAGCAAGCATTTATTTTTGAACTTATTTCTCTGGCATCTTCAAGTTTGTTATAGAATTTTAAAAGATAGATATCTCCTACGATTTCTTCGCTATTTGATTTAGGTATTCTTAGAGTTATAGCAGTAACTAATTTTTCCATTTCTTCTTTGTTTAATTCTAACAGCGAAGGGTATCCTTTTTGTTTTGGATTGATGTTGGCGTCTCTTAAAAGTTCTAAAACTCCTTTGACGTTGCCAGTAACCCCTGGGATAAATGGACTTGAGTTATATTCTAATGCACAATTTAATGGGCGAGTTGAAGGATAAATTTTTGCGCCGTGTTTGATTTTTATTTCAGAATCATTTAGGATTCCGTTGTTGAGTTTGCTGATTTCTTTATCTAGTGAGTCCCCAATCATTCCTAAAATTGCTAATTTTGCAAATTCTTTATTTTCTTTGTCTATTTCTTTACAGAATAAATATGTTAAACCTGATGAACTTATTTTTTGTTTGTCATGCAATTCAGGATTTATTATTGTTACATTTTTTGGAATGTCTTGATTTATTTTATGATGATCTATTATGAAAACGTTTTCTAATTCAGTGTTGGATATATGGTTTAAACTTCCTGATGCTAAGTCTAAAAAAATTGTGATTTTGTTTTTTGGAAGACTGTAGACCATTTCTCGTTCAAGATTTTTTATGATTTTTATTGAGAATGTTTTATCTAATTTTTTTAAGGTTTTAATCATAATTGTTGCTGAGGTAATTCCATCTGTATCAAAGTGGCTGATTATTTGAATTTCTTTATTTTTTGATACTTCTAAAAATTTTTGCACACTTTCTTTTATTTTGTTATTGATTTCACTCACCATCTTAAGAATACTTTTAAAAAAATCATTTTGGTTTTTAAACTTTTATGTAAAAATTTGAGGGAATAGAGTTTTGAGAAAAATTATTCTACTTTGTGGTAAATTTTAAGCTTTCTTAATTGTGAAAAAAATCTGTCTTTTTCTCTTTTTGCTCGCTTGTCTTGTTTGTTTGATCCAAAATGTGTTTTTATTTTTTCCAGTTTTGCTTCTACATTTTTTAAATCGGGATTTACATATTTTTCTTTTTCTTTTAGAATTTGTGATATTTTCTTTTTGAAGTCGTTTGAGTGGATTCCTTCTTGTCGTAATTTTTCTCCGATCTTTTCAGAAGTTAGGCCTTCGTCTGCTAGTTTTATTACTTTTTTTTCAAATTCTGCTTGAGTTATTTTTTTGGTCTTAACTGTAGATTTTTCTTTTTTCTCTGTTTTTTCTTCTTTCGGTTTTTTCTTTTCTGTCATGTAAATTAGATTGAATTTCGGTTTTTAAAGGTTATTGTTTCGCTTGGATAACATATTTAAACCATTATATATTTTAGAGTATATGGTTGAGACTATTGGTATTCTTTCTTTGAAGGGGGGTGTTGGAAAGACTTCTAGTGTTGTTGCTTTGGGGCATGCTTTGTCTGAGTTTGGAAAAAAAGTTTTGTTGCTTGATGCTAATTTTTCTGCGCCGAATCTTGGGATTCATTTGAATATTTTAAATCCTGAAAAGCATTTACATGCGGTTATGGAGCGAAAAATTCATCCGAAGGAAGCAGTGCAGAGTTTAGGACGTTTTGATATTCTTCCTACCAAAGTTTTTTCTAAGAAAGTCATGAACCCACTTCAACTTAGAGATAGGATAAAAAATTTGAAGCGAAATTATGATTATGTTTTGATTGATTCTTCTCCGGCTTTGAATGAAGAGACTTTGGCTGCGATGTTGGCTTCTGATAAAATTTTTATTGTTACAACTCCAGATTATTCTACTTTGAGCATGACTTTGAAGTCAATTAAATTAGCTCAGCAGCGAGGAACTAAAATTGATGGAATTATTTTGAATCGAGTTTATGATAAAGATTTTGAATTGAGTTTGGAAGATATTGAGAAAACTGCAGAGGTGCCTGTTTTGGCTGTGATTCCGCATGATATTTCTATGCCTGAGGCTCAGGCTAATTTTGTTTCTTTATTAGAACATAAACCAAAATCTAAGGGAAGTGAAGAGTATAGGAAATTGGCTGCGGCAATTTCTGGAGAAAAATATAAGCCCAAAAAAATGAAAAGATTTTGGCAGTGGATAAATCCGAAGAAACAAGAAATTAATAGAATGCTTTATTATAATCGGATTTTTGATAGTGAATGATTTAACACAATAATATTTATAATCTAAAATTCTTGTTTTGTTATATGGTTGCTTGGTTATTAAATTCAGGGTATAGAATTGATTCTGGGATAAGGTCTGCTTTAAAGGGAGAAGGATATTCAGTTGGAGAACATGGAGCAATTTATTCTGGAAAAACTTTATTGGGTTTTGTTTTGCATGGTCAGAATAAAGTTAAAATTATGGAACATAAAACTAATCAAGAAGAAGTTTTGGTTTTAGAAGATGCTTTGGAACAACATGAGATTCCTTTTCTTTCTAAGACAAAGTTGGCAGGAATCTATGGGTCACTTTATTTTACGAATTTGCGGTAAATTTTGTTTTTAGAAATCCTTAAAAAGTAAAATATAGTCTTATTCTTAGAGCCCCTTAGTACAAAGTAAATTCTTCGAATTTTCATTCGCCAAAGCAATTGTTTCACAATTCTTCAACGAGTGGTCAAGACCTCTGTAGAAAGTTTTTAAAACTCATTTACAATCGTATTATTGAAGCCCCTTAGTACAGTGGTCAAGTATACAGCCCTTTGAAGGCTGGGACCCAGGTTCGAATCCTGGAGGGGCTATAAATGAAAATTGGGAGGAGAGGTATTCAAGTAAAAAGATATACTTTGGAGGTTCTTTTTTCTGGAGTATTGTTAATTTTGGTTAGTTGGTTTTTGAGAGAAAATTATGCATTTAATGAAGTTCTTGCTGGAGGATTTTATATAATTGGTTTTATTTTGATGGGCTTTTCTTTGGTTACAATTATTTCTGCTTTAATGAAAAGATGGTAGTTTAATGTTTATAGCGCCCTCGTTTTTCAACTGCTTTTAATCTTTCAAGAACTTTTTTTGCATCTGCTTTTTTAATTGAAAGATAACTTTTTTCAACTGTTTTCCAAAGTTCTTCCCAGTTTGAAAAGTGCTTTGCTTCAAGTGCTTGTTTTAGAACGTGGAGGTCAACTGCTTTGTCCTCGTATTTTCCATTTTGAAAACCTAATCCAAAATCTATAAAGAATACGCTCCAGTTGGTCGCGGATTTAATGGCTCCGGATTCTGCTTCGTTTGAATCCTTCGCTGGAGAAGTTATTATCTGGATATTTTTTTTAGAAGTGTTATCAGATTTACCCTTTAAATTTAATTGAACATCGTCTTTTACCCAAATCATATTGGAAGTTGTTAAGTCTCCGTGAATTAAATTTTCGCGATGAATTTTTGAAACTGATTCTCCGATTTTTTTGCAGATTTCTAATTGTTCTTTTTTTGGAAAGTTGTCTAAATGTTCTGAAAGTTTTTTTCCGTCTATAAATGGCATGTGAATCATTCTTCCTTGTCCGGGTTCAGCTAGAGGTGCAGGGCAATTGATTACTTTTGATGCTTTGGTTAAAAGTTTGGCTTCGGATTTAGTTCGTCGGCGTCTTATTTTTTCATCGAGTTCTGGGAGCCGATATGATTTGGGAATTCTGTCTTTCACAATTTTTTTGTCGATTAAATATATTTTTGCTTCAGCTCCTTGAGCTATGAGTTTTTGTTTCATGTTTTTATAGATTAAAGAGAGTATTTAATATTTTTTGGTTTTGAATTTTTTATATAAAACTTTAAATATGCTTTTTTGAATTATTTTTTATGACAAATCGAAAAGTTTTGAATGTTGAAAATCTTGTAAGAGCACAGTGCATTTTTGTAAGTAAAGGTCATGATTATGAAGATATTAAAGACCCAGAATATTTGAAAAGAAAGTATGGGGAACATTGGATTGAGGAATATGCTGGAAATGCTGTGAGGGCAATTCAATCTAGAGAAGGATCTTATGAATTAATTTTTAATGTAATTGGTTCAGATAGATGTCGGTTGATGGTTTCTCCTCCATCTCGTAGGGGAGAATTTTCTGAATCAGAGTATGAATTAACACCAACCCATTTGAATCATTTTTGGACTTCTTCTTTACGTGGAGAAGTTGAAGATAGATTTGAAAGAATTTTAGAGGCTTTGTTAGAAGAAGGGTTTCCGGCTGTTAAAGGGTGGTTGGATTAACTTCAAAAATTAACGGAATTTCATGACTTTTCTTTTTCCAAACTTTTTCATTAATTTTTGCATTTGCTTTTGAGACATTCCTCCAGACATATCTAAATTTGAACTTTCTTTGATCATGTCAGAAAGCATTTTGTATTGTTTTAGAAGTGCCCGAATGTCTGAGTTGTTTACTCCTGCGCCTTGTGCTATTCTGTTAATTCTCGATGTTCCGGTTTTTTTATCGTCGAAGATTTCGGGATTTTCTCTTTCTTCTTTTGTCATTGATTTTAAAATGTGCTCCCACTTTGCGATTTTTTCTTGTTGTTGTTCCATTGCTCCTTCAGGGAGTTTTGCACTACCCATTCCTGGAATCATTGATTTTATTTTGTCAAATCCTCCGATTTGATTCATTGATTTAACCTGTTCAATAACGTCCTCTAAAGAGATTTTTCCTTCTTGCAATTTTTTTGACATTTCTTCTTGCTCTTTTTCGCCTGTTACTGATTGGATTTTTTCCATTAGGGTTTGGAGGTCTCCCATTCCCAATAATCGAGATAAAAATGACTCTGGGTTAAATTCTTCTAAGTCATTTATTTTTTCTCCAGTCGTTATGAAGTAAACTCTGGCTTCAACTTCTGCACAAGCGGTTAGTGCGCCTCCTGCTTTGGCTGTGGAGTCCATTCTTGTAATTATGACTCCTGAAATGTTCAGGGCTTTTTTGAAATCTTGAGCTTGCTGTTTTGCGGCTTGACCGATGTCTGCTGGCATTACTAAAATTGTTTCTGTGGGTTTTACTTTTTTCCCAATTTCTTTTATTTCTTTGACTAATTCTTTATCTAAATTGTGGCGTCCAGCTGTGTCAACTAAAACTAGATTGTAATCTTTTAATTGCGGTTCGAACTTTTTCCAGGTTTTTATTGCATCTGTTTCTTCCATATCTACAAAGACATTGATATTGTGTTTTTTGCCGAGCTGTTGAAGTTGTTCTTTTGCTGCTGGTCTGTGAACATCTAAACCTACTAATGCAACTTTTTTCCCTCGCTTAGAAAAGTAGTTTCCAAGTTTTGCGATTGTTGTTGTTTTACCTGCCCCATATAAACCGAGAAGCATTACTCGATTTTGTTTAGTTGAATTTAGAGTTAGTTCTTTTTTTTCTTTTCCAAGAATTTGCAAAAGTTCGTCATGAAGCAATTTGATGATATGTTCTTTTTTTTCTATGTCTTTTATTCTTTCATTTAATGCGACTTGTTTTATTTTGTCTGAAATTTGTTTAACTAATACTACATTTACATCTGCTTCAATTAGGGCTCTTTGCAAATCTCTAACTATTTGGTCCACTAAATTTTTGTCAAGAAATATGGCGTTCGCTAGTTTGTCTGTTGCTTTTTTTAGTACTTGTCCTAGTTTTTCTAGCATTGCGAGGCAACCCCTTGTTTTCCTCGCGCTCCTTCCTCGAAGCGCTGATACCCTGAAGGGCACGAGACGGTGGCATCGAGTCGCGAGGTTGTTTTTAGCTGAGGCTGAGTGGTTTCGCGAGTTGTTAATACCACAATTAGTTTTTTATCCATTAGAATTTTGAATATTTTGAGGGTTAATAAGTTTTGGGTATGGGGTTCTTTTTTCAAAAAAAGAACCTACAGTGGTAGAAAAAAATAAATAGACAAATCTCTGACGAGATTTGTGAGTGAGAATCGTTTTCTCTTTGCCTCCTGCGAACGATTCCCGGCCCCTCCCCTTTCTTTTCAAAAAGAAAATCTACAGTGCAAAAGAAAAATATGTTGACAAATCTTATTCAAGATTTGTGAGTGGAATTGTTTTTTAATTTCTCCGACGAACAATGCCCAGCCCTCCCCTTTCTTTTTAAAAAAAGAACTTATATTGGTAGAAAATAGGATTTTCTTTTGAGTGTTTCTTTGCTAAATCCTCGTAGATTACATCTATTTTGTATTTTTTGAAGATAAGATTGTTTAATTTGAGTATAATCCATTATAGAATTTTTATGTTTTATATTTATTTAAATGTTTATTAAAACTTCAAAGTTTCAGTTATATCTACTTTTTAAGTAGACATAATAGTTGTTATAATCAATTCAAAAGTTGGCTAAAAATAGAAGGGGGCTTTGGCTTTACGAATTATTTCCATTAGTAGCTTTTCTATCTGCATATGGAATCAAAATATTCGGATGTGGTTCTATACCTCTCCGCTTAAGAACATACAATCCTGCTTGGTCACAGAAATCTTCTTCATATAAATCACTAAGATTTGGAGTACCAATTCTTTTCTCAAGTTCACTCCTTAATCCAAGATGACAAGTAGCGTGTGCTTCTTCGTGAGCCCGATTCCAAATATCTGTTGATTCATCATCGAATTGGTTATAGTATATCCAAGATTTTTTTGAGCCATCTACAGGATAGTTTGTGATTCTCATATGAAAACCACCAAAATTGGCTTTTAATAAATCCACATCTATTCCACATTGCCTAATATGATCTTCTCCATTTGGTTGCCCTATTTTATCAAATAATTCTTTTGTTTTAACAAGTAATTCTCGAACATATCCAAAATCCTGAAATTCATTTATATCAGGCATTTTTCCTTCAAAATCCAACATCTGGAAATAAACATCTTTCATACTAAGAGATGAAATTTAATAGTATTTAAATGTTTCGCTAGTGTAACCACTATTAAGTTACTAATAGTACAGAAGAAAACGCCAAAGCCCCTAGATTCTTTTAATTAATTGAGCTACGCCCTCGATACGCCAACTTTTGAACTCTAAAATTTTGCCTTCGGCATCGTTGCACTAAATTTTAGCCCTACGGGAAACAGAACAGGGGATAAAGAGGAATTTCTTGCAGAAATTCCCCAAATTCTTCTTCCAGCTCGAGCCTGTGAGGTTCCGCTCCAGTCTCGAGGTCAGAAGAACTTTCCTTATCCCCGATGTTCAACGAAATTTCTAATTCTCCTAAAATCTCAAGTAAAAACAATAGCTAAAATCTCTCTCAGCCATCCCCCGACCACCCACCCCAGTTACGAGGTGCGCGCCTGTCCTTCGGACAATTTGTGAAACTTCGTTTCAAATTTATTTAGAAATAATCTTTTTTCCGCCGCCAAGAAAAATTAACGATGGTTTTTTAAACATCTATTTTATTATATATGTTAAGATGAAAACAAAAATAATACTACCAATTTTTTTCTTAATGGTTTTATCTTTATCTATTTTTGTTTCTGCTGAAACAACTATTGATGTTTCAGCTTCGGGAGATAACGCTGAAGTTACTGCTCAAGTCAAGGATGGAGAAGTTTCATTTGATATTTTATATGGTGATGGTTCTCAATTTACTCATTTTGGTAAGGATGATTATAGGCAATTAAAAGCATCAAGTACAAACACAATCACCATTGATGACGATACAGATAAATATTTTGTAGCAACTTATGTTGGAACAAATCCCGAGTCTTATTTATTAGAAATAGGAAACATAGATGATGAATTTGGAGAAGGAGTAGTAGAATTAAGAAACTCTGCTACTGGGCAAACAATTTGTCAAGACAAAAAAGCAGGAGATAAATGTTACATTGGAAATGTAGAATTA